>NZ_CP180546.1:3219991-3863990 GCF_047778055.1 Neptuniibacter sp. QD34_54
CGATCTAACAAAGGATCTTCCAACCACTCAGTCCCTTGACCAGCGTAAGCACTTACCAAACGACAACCTAACTTATCGGTATGGAAGCGAGGGCACATCGCACGGTCCAAAACCTGTAAGCGCAGACCCACTTCATCCAACTCAAACAAACAAGCATACATGTCGATGATCAAAGCTAGATCTTCGACAAATTCAGACTTACCTGAGTGCTCTGGTAATAGATTATTTAAAACTGCTGAAGGATCATCGGCTTGAATAACAGCTCTGATATTTAGATGCTCGGTTTGCAACAACGCTTCGCAATAGCCCGCCACATCGAGCGCCAAGTCCCGTTGAAAATTACAGAGGTGTACATCTTGATCATAAATCTGAGTTAGAACCTCGGGAGTAACCCCTTGGACAAATCTCATCTCAGATTCAATTTCTAGAGCTTCCTGCGCCACAGCCCATACCTTCAATCAACAGCAAAGTGCGAAATGTTACCATATAACATAACTCAGAAAAAATATTTCAAGATGACGCCCCGTTTTTCTTCCACTAGACTTTGTCCTATATCCACATAAATCCTCTGTACATTATAAGGATCAGACACCTATGGAATTTAAGGATTACCTTACGATTTTGGCGAAACGTGACGGCTCCGACCTTTACCTAACTACCGGCGCTCCACCTTGTGCAAAGTTTGAAGGTAAATTAACGCCATTAAGTAAAGAGCCTTATAAACCTGGTGAGATCGAAGCAATCGCAAACTCCTTAATGGATGAGCAGCAACGCGCCACCTTCGAAGAAGAGTTAGAGATGAACCTCGCTTACTCTATTCCCAAAGTAGCGCGTTACCGTATCAACATCTTTAAGCAACGAAACCAATACTCTCTGGTCGCGCGTAATATCAAAGCCGATATTCCTAAGATGGAAGACTTAGGCCTACCGCCCGTCCTTAAAGATGTGATTATGGAAAAACGCGGCTTAGTACTGTTTGTTGGCGCGACAGGTTCGGGTAAATCAACATCTCTTGCTGCACTGATTGATCACCGTAACCGTAATAGCGGTGGGCATATCATCACCATCGAAGACCCGATCGAGTTTGTTCACAACCACCGAAAGTCGCTGATCAATCAGCGTGAAGTCGGGGTTGATACCCGTAACTTCCATAGCGCTCTGAAAAACGCTCTGCGCCAAGCACCCGATGTAATTTTGATCGGCGAGATCCGAGATCAGGAAACCATGGAACAGTGCCTGACCTATGCTGAAACGGGTCACTTAGCGATCTCCACGCTACACGCGAACAACGCTAACCAAGCGATTGATCGTATTATTAACTTCTTCCCACAAGCACGACATAAACAGATCTTCCACGACCTTGCGCTTAACCTCAAAGCCGTGGTTTCTCAGCGTCTGATTCCAACCATTGAAGGTAAACGCTGTGCAGCCATTGAGATACTTCTAGGTACTTCCAGTATCCAAGAACTGATCATGAAAGGCGATGTAAAAGGGATCAAAGAGGTAATGTCTAAGGGTTCTGATACCACTGGCATGCAAACCTTTGATGACTCCCTGTTCAAACTCTTTGACGAAGGTAAGATCACGCAAGACCAAGCTATTGTTAATGCCGACTCAGCAAACGATATGCGCCTTCGCATGAACCTTTCGGTGGTGGATGAAAAAACTGAAAAAACCGATGCAGCACCTGAACCCGAAAAACAATCCTTCGATGAAGATAATCCGCTAGCTGGGATTAAGCTATTGGATGAAGATGAAGAGGTTTGATTAAAAACCGGACTAGAGCGGGATAAGGCAGAGAAAACCGGCTAAAACCAGATTCAAGCCCCGCTAGGGGCCTTTCTGCATTACCGAGCCTTAGTTAAGGTAAATACATTCATCCTTCGAATCCAATTCTTCAGGCACTTTAAAACAGAGCCACTTTCCCGACTCATCAAAGTAAGGCAAGGAATTATCGTAGGGGTTACGTTTCGATAATGGCAAAGAACTTAACTGGTTATTGTCTACTAACTCAGAGTGATTAATAGCTATATCTGATAGGCGGATAATTAAATCTAAATTATTCATATCAACATCAACGTTCACAAACCTAGGGAGCGCCACTGAACTCAATATTTCACCCAAGATATTCGTAATGCGCCACCATTTAATAAATGATTTTAAGCGATATGATAGGCGTTCCTGCACATATCTATTTATCGGTAATTCTGAATCTAGAATAGCTTGCCTATACGATAAGGTTGAATCATTGATGGTTAGGTTCTTTTTGAAAAACAGCGAGGTTTTCCAATCATCCTCAGCGTCTGACAGGCCTTTTTGGTAAGCGCTATCCAAGGACTTAGCATGCCAAGCGATCTCGCGCATTAAAACGTTTCTTAGACCCGACTCTTCTTTTGTTTGTAATTCAAAGAAGTCGGTAGGCAGTTGATGCAGCTCTTCAAAACCACTGCGATAAGCAAAAACCTGCCAACGATAGAATTCCTTCAGCTTAACCAATAAGAAAATATTGGTCGTAAAATCATCAGCTCTTGCTTTGAACGCCCTTAAATCCTTACCTAGAACATTCACCTCATTCACAAGTTTGTTTTTATCCACATCCACTGCACACTGATGTCGATGCCAACGTTCATAGTTTCCTAGACCACCAACTATTCTAAATTCGGTCAAAGTACTCATATCTATTAAGCTAGTATTAGAAGGTGACTTAACTTCAGAAGCACTTAGGATCTTGCTGTACCGATCTAGTAAATGTTGATACTTATTAACTAAGCTAGCCTGTTCATTACATGAAGCTTTCATCTGCTGAATACAGGATATCTGCTGGTCTTTATAATCATGTCCACCGTATTCAAATGTACATAAACCGTCTTCCTTTGATAATTTCGTCCAACTCTCTTCCGGATAAACCTTATCCGCTTGGTTGTAGTGACCGATATCAGCCTTTTCTAGATGAATAAACCGCTTTTTCCCTATCTCAAAACTATCATCACCTTCACCTGCCACCAGCCCCAGCAAATGAACATAGGCATTATCTTCGTATGCAGGTAGAGGGTCTTAATCAGCTAACGCTTCTTTTACCATTGGGTGTAAAGGCGCATCACTGACGATGTTGAGATCAAAAGCAAAATGAAACTGTATAGCGAGAAAGAGCTCTGGAAGCATAAATCACATTTTCCCTGTGAATAAGAAACCGAACAAAAAGGTAAATTAGTGTGTAAAAACACTCTAACGTGGATAAGATGTTAACCGTATATGCAGGATAAATCTTCTAATAAGGGCGTTTGTATGAACAAACTTGGATGTCTTTTGCTGCTGTTTTTTTGCAACGCTGCAGTCGCCGAAATACAAACCCTGGAATCTAGCTACATCAGTAACTATGCCCACCAAGCCGAGCCTCTTTTGCTGGAAAATTATCGAAAGAATATGGCAGACCAACCTGAACAAACACAGATTGATGCAGCCAAACGTATGGCCCCAAAACTAGCTAAATGTCAGTTTCAATCAGTATCCCACTATCCGAAAAAATACTGGGAACAAAGCATATATCCAATCACTAATGGCGACGATTTAAAAGCAACCGCGAATAAGCTAGAAACAATGATTTACAAAGATATAGCTTCGGGCGAGTTTAGCGAACAAGCTCTAATGCAAATGCTCTCTAGTTCTCAAGAAAAATTACAGAATTGCCTAATCAAAGACGCTTTAAACAAAGACTAATACCATGCTCAAAAAACTGTTTGTCGCTGATCTATATCTCAAAGTTAGAAAGAACAAATTTGAAATCAAAAACCTAACCGAAAACAGCGTTTGGACGATCGCTACTCCAGAGCAGCCTTTCACCACGGAGAGGCTTTTAGTCGGCCAGTTCTCCGCCGCAGAGCCTGTGCTGAAAGAGCTCGTAAAAGATGTAATGCCCAGCGGCTTTATGAAAAAGAGCGCCCAAATAATTATCCACCCTATGGATATGGTTGAAGGCGGACTTTGCGAAGTAGAAGAACGCATTTTCACTGAACTTGGTTTAGGTGCAGGTGCGTTTAAAGTTAAGCTGCATGTAGGTGAAGGGTTAACAGATGACGAAGCTAAAAAGCTACTTCAGGTTGGGTGAGCAGACTCCTTCTAATTAAATAGCTTTTTATTGCCCTAAACTAATGTGATCTATAAAGGCAGCTTTGTGCCATTAGCAGACATTACTCCTTCATTGGTATCATGAGTTTTCTTACATAAATTATGCTAAACCTGATGTAGAGTACTACTCTGGTCTGTAATTCACTCAAGGAAGAAAATAATGGTGGTGAATAGCAAGGTTATTGCTGTTTGGTCTATTGGATTAGGAGCATTTGTAGTATCTCAGATTCTTAAAGATCCTCCATTGCAGAGCATGGGTGAGTGGTTTGTATCTTTATTTTTTTATCTGTGCTTTTTTCATTGGGTCGCATCATATCTGTTAGGGCAAACAATGTTTACTCCGTATGGAGGGGAGCACTTAAAACAAGGATCAAACCCATTGTTACGTTTCTTGGTTTTCATGATGTCTTTTATCATTTGCTCAATAGTTATAGTTCAGTGAAGCATGCTGATAAGCAATGACTTCAATGTGTCGCTAACAGACCTAATCCTTCTTGGACTTATTATGTCTAACTAACAAACACTTCCACCTCTCTACAGATCTATTCCGCATTTAGCCGCACAACCCCGTTTTAAGCAGCTTTCCACCGCCTTCAAAACCAAAAAAGCCCCGCTAAAAAAGCGGGGCAAGATATAGCTTAGAGTGAAGTCGCGAAGAAGAAATGCGGGTGGATCACACCCTTTCAATCACGGTAGAGATCCCCTGTCCCATGCCTATACACATGGTCGCTAGACCTAAGGTTCCGTCCTGTTGTTCTAGCACGTTCATTAGAGTGTTAGTGATTCGTGAGCCTGAGCATCCAAGTGGATGACCTAGAGCGATCGCACCACCTTTTAGGTTTACTTTATCTTCCATCTTATCGAGCAATTTTAGCCCTTTAAGTACAGATAGACCTTGCGCTGCGAAAGCTTCGTTAAGCTCGACATAGTCGATATCTTCGATGCTAAGACCTGCGCGTTTAAGTGCTTTCTGAGTGGCTGGTACTGGTCCATAACCCATAATTGATGGATCACAACCCGCTACTGCCATACTCACGATACGTGCACGTGGTGTTAGGCCTAGCTCTTCTGCTTTAGCCGCTGACATCACCAATAATGCAGAAGCACCATCAGAGAATGCTGAAGAAGAACCTGCAGTTACTGTACCCACTTTAGGTACAAACACCGGCTTAAGTGCACCTAGTGTTTCAACTGTAGTTTCTGGACGGATAACCTCATCCGCTTCGACTAGCGACTTAAAGCCGTTTTCATCGTGACCTTCGACCGCGATAATTTCGCTATCCCATAGGCCATCCAGATGTGCTTGATGTGCTAGACGGTGAGATCGGGCTGCGAACTCATCCTGCATTTGACGGTTGATACCGTTCATCTTGCCTAGCATCTCTGCTGTTACGCCCATCATCATCGCTGCTTTAGCCACTTTTTTGGACATCTCAGCATTGATATCAACACCGTGCATGATGGATACATGGCCCATATGCTCCACACCACCCGCAATAAAGATATCGCCATTGCCTGTCATAATGCCTTGGGCTGCTGCATGCAGTGCTGCCATAGACGAACCACATAGGCGGTTGATCGTTTGTGCCGCCACCGTATGAGGAAGACCTGCTAGCAGTGCAGCATTTCGACCGATATTGAAGCCCTGCTCTTTCGTCTGGTTAACACAGCCCCACATCACATCTTCGATGTCTGCAGAGTTTAGCGCTGAGTTACGCTCTAACAGTGCTTTGATGACCGCAGCTGATAGCGCTTCGGCACGAACATTGCGGAACGAGCCATTTTTTGATTTACCCATCGGGGTACGAACACCGTCAACGATGACTACATCATTTGGTTTCAAGTTCATGATCTTTACCCCTTAACCCTGAGCATTTTGTGGAAAGTATGTTTCGCCAGCAGCGGCCATCTGTTTCATCTTGTCGGTTGGCTGATACAACGGCCCTAGACCCTCGTATTTCTGTGCCATAGCACAGAACTCAGCTAAACCAATCTGATCCAGATAGTGCAGTGCACCGCCACGGAATGGAGGGAAACCAATACCGTAGATCAAGCCCATATCCGCTTCTGCAGGGCTGGCAACAATGCCATCTTCCAAGCAGCGAACGGTTTCGATACATAGAGGAATCATCATGCGCTCGATGATCTCTTCATCGCTGAACTCACGCGTTTCTTTGGCAATGCCATCAAGCATTGCTGGTACTTCTTCATCCACAATTTTCTTCGGCTTGCCTTTACGATCCAGCTCGTAACGGTAGAAGCCTTTACTGTTTTTCTGACCGAAGCGCTCTAGGGAGAACATACGGTCGATAACGTTTTCACCTTCATGACTCATGCGATCAGGGAAACCAGCTGCCATCACGCTATCTGCATGGTGCGCAGTATCGATACCGACTACGTCTAGAAGGTAGGCAGGACCCATCGGCCAACCGAAGCCTTCCATCACTTTATCGACTTGCTTAAAGTCCGCACCATCTTCAAGTAGTGCAGTAAAGCCACCAAAGTAAGGGAACAAAATACGGTTAACTAAGAAGCCTGGGCAATCATTTACAACGATTGGGGTTTTACCCATCGCTTTTGCGTAAGCAACTGTACGAGCTACTGCATCTTCAGAGGTTTTCTCACCGCGAATAACTTCCACTAGCGGCATTTGATGCACAGGGTTGAAGAAGTGCATACCACAGAAGTTCTCTGGATTTTTAAGCGCTGTTGCCAACTCAGTAATAGAGATAGTAGAAGTGTTAGAGGTCAGTACCGCGCCTTCTGGCAGCGTGCCTTCAACTTCAGCAAGCACGGCTTTCTTCACATTAGGATTTTCAACAACCGCTTCGACCACAAGGTCAACGCTACCGAAATCACCGTAGTTAAGCGTTGGCGTAATGTTGTTTAGCACCGATGCCATTTTCATCGCATCCATACGGCCACGAGATACGCGTTTGTTCAGCAGTTTAGTCGCTTCATCCAGACCTAACTGAAGCGCCGCATCATTGATATCTTTCATCAAGATAGGCGTACCTTTAGAGGCAGATTGGTAAGCAACACCACCACCCATAATACCGGCACCCAGCACAGCGGCCTTTTTAACAGGCTCGGCTTTACTCTCAAAACCTTTGCTGACTTTCTTGATGTATTGGTCTTTCATAAATAGACCAACAAGGGATGCGCACACATCAGTTTTCGCAACTTTCACAAAGCCTTTAGCTTCGATCTCGTTCGCTTTCTCACGAGGAAGATTCGCGTGCTTTTGAATCGTTTTCAGCGCAGCCATTGGTGCAGGGTAGTGAGGCCCCGCCTTACCACCGATTACACCTTTTGCAGATTCAAACGCCATCATCTGTTCAACCTGATTTAGTTTGATCGGCGTTTTCTTCTCTTCACGGCGCGCTTGGTAATCAAACTTGCCCTCGATACAACCTTTCAGTAGATCTAGAGCCGCAGCTTTAACCTGATCGCCGGTTACAACCGCATCTACACCGCCATCTTTAAGTGCTGCATCAGGGCGCTTCTCAGCACCCGCGCAGATCCACTCATTGGCGTTATCCACACCAATTAAGCGTGGTAGACGAACTGTGCCGCCCCAACCTGGGTAGATACCTAGCTTAACCTCAGGCAGACCTACTTTGGCTTGATCGCTCATTACACGGTAATCTGTGGATAACGCCAATTCAAAACCGCCACCTAGGCATAGGCCATTAATCGCAGTGACCGTTGGGCAGCCCATATCTTCGATCTGATTCAGTAGGCTGTGGATATCCATCAAGCCTGCAATCAAGTCTTCATCTTCAGCGGAGAAAAAGCCCATAAATTCGGTGATATCCGCGCCAACAATAAAGCAGTCTTTGGCACTGGAGAAAATCACACCACGAATATCATCTAGGTTACACAGGGCATTTACCGCTTCGCGCAGTTCAGCCAAAGTCGCCTGATCGAGTTTATTAACAGCATCGCCTTTGCGGTCAAACACCACATCGTAGATCCCGTCTTCGATCGACTGTACGTAAATCGATTGTCCTTCGAAAAGCATCTAAGTTGCTCCGTCTATTTTTATTTTTGGCTTGGCGAAGTGCCTAAGCGCTTTTTAGTTATGCTGTTTACAGCTTACTCTCTAGCTCAGGCACGGCATCGAACAAGTCGGCCACCAGCCCGTAATCAGCCACCTGAAAAATTGGGGCTTCTTCATCTTTGTTGATCGCAACAATGATTTTGGAATCTTTCATACCGGCTAAGTGCTGGATCGCACCAGAGATACCCACTGCGATATACAACTCTGGCGCGACCATTTTGCCGGTCTGACCAACCTGCATGTCGTTTGGTACAAAGCCGGCATCAACCGCTGCACGAGACGCACCAACCGCAGCACCAAGCTTGTCCGCCACTTTGTTAAGTAGTTCGAAGTTGTCACCGTTGCCCATACCACGACCACCGGAGATTACTACTGAAGCAGCGGTTAGTTCTGGACGATCACTTTTCGCCAGCTCTTCAGAAACAAAGCTAGATAGGCCGCTATCGCATGATTCTGCAAGGCTTACGATCTCTGCAGAACCACCACTGCTAGCGACAGGATCAAAGGCTGTACCACGAACGGTTATAACTTTAGTGCTATCACTGGACTGTACTGTCGCAATAGCATTACCGGCATAGATCGGACGTTTGAAGGTATCCGCTGCTTCTACGGCAATAATGTCTGAGATCTGATTTACATCTAGCAGTGCTGCAACGCGCGGTAGGAAGTTCTTACCTGTTGTCGTTGCAGAAGCCAGGATGTGGCTATAGTCAGCAGCAACCGTTAGCACCAACTTACTGATATTTTCTGCCAGCTGATGTTCATAAGCCGCGTTATCAGCCAATAGAACTTTACTCACACTTGATACTTGTGCCGCCGCATCCGCAACTGCCTGACAGTTAGCACCTGCAACTAGCAGGTGAACATCACCACCAATCGCATTTGCAGCAGCTAAGGTATTGAGGGTTACAGGTTTAAGCTCGTTATTATCATGTTCGGCAATTACAAGAATAGTCATCTGATCACCCCCTTAAATTACTTTAGCGTCATTACGTAGTTTTTCGACTAGCTCATCTACAGAGCTAACTTTGATGCCTGCTTGACGCTCTGATGGCGGATCAACGCGTAGTAGCTGCAGATTACTCGCTACCGACACGCCCAGTTCATCAGTCGTTAGGACATCAAGCGGTTTACGCTTCGCTTTCATAATGTTTGGCAGGGATGCGTAACGTGGTTCATTAAGACGTAGATCGGTTGTTACAACTGCTGGTATAGCCAGGTTGACCGTTTGCAAACCACCGTCGATTTCACGGGTGACGTTGATGCTATCGCCAGTTACCTCAACTTCTGATGCGAAGGTACCTTGTGGGCGATCTAACAGAGCAGCCAACATTTGACCGGTTTGGTTGTTATCAGAATCGATCGCTTGCTTGCCAAGAATCACCATGCCCGGCGCTTCTTTTTCTACAATTTTGGCTAATAGCTTAGCGACAGAAAGGGAATCAGGTTTGGTTTCGACATCGACACGGATACCGCGGTCGGCACCCAATGCTAGCGCTGTACGGATCTGCTCTTCGCAGCTCTTATTACCAATAGAAACAACGACAACTTCATTCGCTGTACCCGCTTCTTTTAAACGTACAGCCTCTTCAATTGCTATCTCGCAAAATGGATTAAGAGCCATTTTCACGTTAGCTAAATCGACATCACTGTTATCTGCTTTGACACGAGCTTTGACGTTGTAGTCAATCACACGTTTTACGGCAACCAGTACTTTCATAACCGCCTCTTTGTATTGTTATTTTGGTAACCCGTACACATAAGAAAATAGGGTTACTTTCATAGAGGGAAGCTCATTCCCCAAGCTATGTATAAATCTTAGTCTCAGACTGAAATTCAACAATGACAAAAAGCAGCTACATTGCTAACAAAAAATAGCAATATTAATCAAAGCCCCGTAAACAAAGGGCTTAAGGCAGGATCAAGCGCAAACAAATACAATCAAAAGGTATCAAAAAAGTTACCTTTTTTGGCAATGACGAAAAAGACAGGCATTAAAAAAGGGCTAACAAGCCCTTTTTATAATCCAATTTATCTTATAAATATTTTTTTAAACTGAAAGCACCACGAAGATCGCCTGTGGAAAAACCTGTCGCTTTGTCTTCTGGGTAAAGGGTCTGAAGTTGCTCAGCTATCTCTGGTTTAATTTTGGAACCATGACAAGCTAAGCATTGATCAGCGACGGGGATCGCCTTCATCATGCGGAATACTTTTCTGCCTTCTTCGTCTACGACAACTTGCGAGAAACCTAAGGTTTTTAGATTAGCCCCTTGCTTCGCTTTGGATTCAAACTGTTCAAGAATTGCCTTTTCCCACTGATCAGGTGCATTTTGCGGGTTACGTAGTTTTAAACTAGTACGCTCAACATGCCATTCAGAATTATCATTCACGCTTTTTGTAAGGCCTTCAGCCTTGGTATTACACACGTTGATGGCAGCAATAGCACCGCCCTCTTTTTTAGCCGCTTTGAGTTCTGAACCAAGCGTTGTCGCTAGCTCTTTAATGACACCTTTAGCTTCGTTCTGCAGTTCAGGAATATTTACCGAGAATTGTTCCGCTTGAACCGGAAGGGCAGCCGCTAGAGCAGCAGTAAAGAAGAGTGCTTTCACCTTGGACCTCACTGGTTAGGGTGTTCATAAGATGAGGCCATTATACAATTTCATATAGATTAGTAAATACTAATATTTAAGATCCATATATTAAAAATGCATATTATTTTTGTAGGAAGGCCATAAATGCCTTTTGCGCTTCTTCAGATAACAAGCGCTGATAAAACAACGCCCCTTCACTATCAATCACTTGGTGAACAGACTTTAAGGTTTCGGCTTTCATCAACTGTTTAGCTGCAATCACCGAATCAACAGGGCTATCAGCTAACTTTTTAGCACGATTTCGAGCTGTTTCTAGGAGCAGATCCGGTTCTGTGATTTGATTAACAATACCAAGTTGTTCAGCTTTTATAGCATCAAAACTTCGACCTTCAACCAGCAGTTCAAAAGCGAGTCGGTGACCTACTAGTTGCGGAAACAACAAAGTAGACGCTCCTTCAGGTATTAAGCCTAACTGCACAAACGGCATTTTACACCGCAGATTATCTGCAGACACAACGAGGTCACAATGCAAGAGCATGGTCGTGCCTATACCAACAGCATCGCCATGCACCGCTGCGATGATTGGCTTGGGAAAGCTTGCCAATGTATGCAAAAACACCAATACATCTTGCAGAATATTAGGGTTATGCGCTGCAGATACAAAATCGCTAATATCATTTCCAGCACAGAAAGACTGACCTTGCGCTCGAAATAACACGACGTGAACATTAGGGTCTTCCGCTGCTTGCTTTAGTAACGTCGTCATTTCGACATACATTGCCAATGTCAGCGCATTTTTCTTATCTGGTCGGTTTAGATTTATCTCGAAAACAGAACCCTGCTTTTCGGTTAAAACGGTAGCCACTATTTAGGCTCCTCTACTACATTAACGGTTGTCGCAGGCTGATAATGTTCTGGCAGGTATTCGCGAACCATCTCACTGCTTCGCCCCCATGAATGACAACTATCAAGCATAAACTCAGCACCTTGAGCGAGAACATCTTTATCGCTACTCGGCCAGATAGATTGGATCGCAGTCGTCGCCAGAACAGGTAAAAGTTCATTCATATGCGTACAACCCGCAACACCACCTACACGATCTTTAGCTATACGCAGCCAGCCAGGCCCAATACGTGTACCTTGAAGTTGCGCATAAGCTGCACCAACTTTTTTACAGATTCGAAACGGAGAATAATCTATACAAGCTTCGACCTGTTTGATCAGTAGACCTTTATCGAGGGTCAGGCGAATGCTCATATCATGAAACGCTTCGCCTGCTGGAACATAACCACCGCGCTCAGGGTTATCCACATCTCGCGTTTTAACATCGGTCATACGGGCTTCAATATCCCATAAACCATCATCACGAAGATAACCATTACACATCACAGTTCGATTATGATGAGTTTCACGCCGAGTTGGTCGAGATAAAGGCATACTTATCAGTTCCCTTTATTCTGCTTTAAGCTGCGTTGGCATTATCATCTGCAGAAGGTTTTAGCAGACGACGAAGCACCTTACCGACATTGGATTTTGGCAGATCTTCAGCAAACTCGACTTGCTTTGGAACCTTGTAGCGAGTCAGTTTATCTTTACACCAATCCCTAACATCCTCACGGGATAGATCAGGATTATTGCTAACCACGAAGACTTTAACGATCTCGCCAGTCTTATCATCTGGAATGCCAATAGCTGCACATTCCACAACATCAGGGTGCTGGGTAATGACATCTTCTACTTCATTTGGATAGACATTAAAACCAGATACGATGATCATATCTTTAGCACGATCGACGATGCGGAAATAGCCTTCCTCATCAATCGTGGCGATATCCCCGGTGATAAAGTAACCATCATCGGTAAATGAGGAAGCGGTCGCCTCTTCTCTTTGCCAGTAACCTCGCATAACCTGCGGGCCTTTAACACAAAGTTCGCCGGCTTCACCTTGGACCACGTCCTGACCATCCGTACCAATAATACGAACATCGGTGTGAACCATCGGCAGCCCGATTGTGCCAGTGCGGTTATCATCGGGTGGGTTGAAACACACCGCTGGAGAGGTTTCGGTTAGGCCGTAGCCCTCTATAACGTCACAACCGGTTTTATCTTTCCAAAGCACCGCCGTAGAAGGATTCAGCGCCATACCACCTGACGCTGTAAATTTCAGGTTACTGAAATCGACTTGGGCAAAGTTTTCATCGTTACACAGCGCAACAAACAGCGTATTTAGACCAACAAAAGTACTCATGCGCCACTTCTGCATCTCTTTAATAAACCCTGGAATATCCCTTGGGTTTGGAATCAAGACACTATGACCACCCATCAACGAAACCACCTGAGCAACGGTGAAAGCGTAGATATGATAAAGCGGTAGCGGTGAGATCACCGTTTCAGTCCAATCAACACCGGGAACGGTTAAACGCTCCTGTGCTTGTAGCATGTTAGAGATAAGATTGGCGTGAGTTAGGATCGCGCCTTTAGAAACGCCCGTTGTACCACCGGTATACTGCAAGACAGCAACATCAGAGGATTCAACTTTGACTGGATTCGGTTGCTGACCATCATATTTGTAGAATGCGGAACGAAGCGGAATCGCTTGAGGCAGATTGTAATCAGGCTCCATCTTCTTCAAGTACTTAACCGCAGCATTGAGAAGATTACGCTTAATAAAATCGTGTAGATCCCCTACTTGGGTCACAAACAGGGTTTCAATCTGCGTCTTATCCAAAATCTTTTCAGCATTGTGGGCCAT
Source organism: Neptuniibacter sp. QD34_54 (assembly GCF_047778055.1). Classification (GTDB taxonomy): domain Bacteria; phylum Pseudomonadota; class Gammaproteobacteria; order Pseudomonadales; family Balneatricaceae; genus Neptuniibacter. The sequence continues at coordinate 3,233,523 of NZ_CP180546.1, forward strand.
GCTCTTGTGGATAATCAACGCCTTCGCACCAGAGTCGTTAAACTGGTGCTGCATCTCTTGCGGGGTATAAAGCGGGTTGGTGTTCACAACCACCAGCCCTGCACGCAAAATACCAAATAACACAATAGGGTACTGAATCAGGTTAGGTAGCTGGATCGCTACCCTATCACCTGGCTGCAAGTTGGTTTCTTGCTGAAGATAAACAGCAAACGCCGCGGATAAACGATCCAATTCGTTGTAATCAATCGTGCGTCCAAAGCTGGTAAATGCCGGTTTTGGGCCAAAGTTCTTTTGCACATGCGCAAGAACATCTGGAACAGTTTTAAAACCGTAATGATTTATATCAGCCGGAATTGTATCGGCGGCAGGAAGTTGCTGCATCTAAGGTTCCTCATGTAATTATTTTTATAAGGGATCTATGTCGGTAATTTTAGGCTACGGGAAAAAGTACAGCCAATTTTGTCGCTAGCATAATGTCACCATCAGCTTGTACTCGACCCGCCATGAACGCCTGCATACCATCCGTTTCACCCGACATGATCTCTTCGAGAGTAATAGAGTCCATTGTCAATGTCACGGTAGCGTCATCACTAACACCTTCCGCCACATCACAGCTACCCTCTTTCACTGTCACAAACCAAGAGTCACCATCGCTAATGTCATACTGAAAAATTGCATCTGTGTCAGCTGCAGCATCGGCATTAAAACGATTTTTCATTTCAGTAAAAACTGCATTCAAGTCGGACATTTCAGATACCTCTTTGTCATTTTTATTCTTTAACGCATAACGTTTTGCGTTGAGTTTTAAGAGGCCGCGTAAAAGCGTGCGGCCTACTGGATTATTAAGTGCTTTCTTCACGTCTATACCTCGACTAGAAAGCAAAGTGTTCTTGATCCATATCCATCAGGTTATCTGCCCCTGATTGCATTGTTTCAACCAAACCACGAGTACGCGGCAGGATTCGTTGGAAATAGAAACGTGCTGTAGTCAGTTTAGCTTGGTAGAAAGCAGCATCACCTTCACCTGCAGCTAACTTTTCTTGAGCCACTTTAGCCATACGCGCCCAGAAGTAACCCAATACAACATAACCTGAGTACATGAGGTAATCGACAGAAGCAGCACCCACCTCATCGCGGTTTTGCATCGCTTTCATACCGATCTTCATAGTGAGATCACCCCACTCTTTATTCAGCTCAGTTAGCGGTTTGATGAACTGCTGTAGATCGCTGTTGTCAGATTCAGCCTGACAGAACTTATGCAGGATTTTAGTAAAGCCTTTTAGAGATTCTCCTTGAGTCATCAATACCTTACGGCCTAGCAAATCTAAAGCTTGGATCTGAGTGGTACCCTCATACAGCATTGAGATACGGCTATCACGTACGTTTTGCTCCATACCCCACTCTGCGATAAAGCCATGACCACCAAAGACTTGAAGACCGTGGTTAGCGGATTCGAAACCAACTTCAGTTAGGAATGCTTTTGCGATCGGAGTTAGGAAGGCAAGCAATGCATCGGCTTGTTTTTTCTCATCGCCTTCAGCTCGTTCAACCTTATCTACCAGCTGAGCACAGTAGTAGATCATTGCACGACCACCTTCAGCAAAAGCCTTCTGAGTCAGCAACATTTTACGAACTTCAGGGTGTACAATAATTGGATCGGCCGCTTTTTCTGGGTTAGCAGGGCCATTTAGAGCGCGCATCTGCAAACGATCTTTGGCATACACTAATGAGTTTTGAAAGCCCCATTCTGCATGCGCCAAGCCCTGTAATGCTGTACCTAGACGCGCAGTGTTCATAAAGGTAAACATGCAGTTAAGGCCTTTATTCTCTGGCCCAATTAGGTAACCCGTCGCCTCATCAAAGTTCATGACACAAGTCGCATTACCGTGAATACCCATCTTGTGCTCTAGAGAGCCACAACTAACACCGTTATCTGTACCTATAGTTTCTGGCAGGTGCTTAGGAACGATAAATAGAGAGATACCTTTGGTACCTTCAGGCGCATCCGGCAGACGTGCCAATACGATATGCACAATGTTGTCTGCCATATCGTGTTCACCGGCAGAGATAAAGATTTTGGTACCAGAGATCTTGTAGCTGCCATCGCCTTGAGGTTCTGCTTTAGTGCGCAGCATACCTAAGTCAGTACCACAGTGAGGCTCAGTTAGACACATAGTGCCCGTCCATTCGCCGGATACCAATTTAGTCAGGTAAATTTGTTTCTGATCTTCTGTACCATGGGCATGTAGAGTATTCATTGCACCATGGCTTAGACCTGGATACATACTCCAAGACCAGTTAGCCGTACCGACCATTTCATTCACAATGATGCCGATAGATTCTGGCAGGCCTTGGCCGCCGTATTCAGCTTCATGTGCTAGTGATGGCCAACCACCTTCAACAAACTGGTCGTAAGCTTCTTTAAAACCTTCAGGTGTTTTTACGGCACCGTCATCCCACTGACAACCCTGCTGATCACCAATCTGGTTTAACGGAGAAAGAACACGCTCAGCAAACTTAGCACCTTCTTCCATGATCGCGGCTACCATATCAGGCGTAGCATCCTCGCAACCTGAAAGACTCTGGTAATGCTGCTCAGCGTTAAGCACTTCGTTTAACACGAAGTCCATATCACGGAGGGGAGCTTTGTATTCTGGCATGACGTTTTCCTCATTCTTATTATCGCTCCGCTGATGCGGATAAGTGGTGCCGAGCACCAATACAGTATGTATTTAAGAATGGTTCAAAGGTCGTAATCCGCCAATAACAAAACTTACCAGTTTTAGTGACAAAAAATGGCAGCCAATATTAGACAGCGCTTTATTTACTGTAAAAAGGGGCTATTACATGGCATTTAAGATCACTAGCAATGACATATTTCGTCACAGCCATATTGCACCGCAATATAAAGACAAAAAAGCCGGCTAAGTGCCGGCTCTTTAAGTGATAAAACTTTTAGTTAATGTAATTAAATAAGCTCAGATCTTGGACCTTGGCAAAACTTGCATAAGATGCTTGAAGTGCCGTTTCTTGCAGAGCAAAGCGGCTAATCGCTTCGTTATAATCTAGATCTTCGAATGAAGACAGAGCCTCTTCAGTGAAAAGTTTATAGTCTTCATTTACAAGGTCCTGTTGCTCTAGAGCATTTAATCGGCCACCAATACTTGCTCGCGATGCAATATTCTTTTCTTCAACCCCAGCTAGATTCTCTAGAATATGATCCATTCGTTCCAGAAACTCATTCTTGCCTTGAGTAGTAGAAAAATCTGCCGTATCTAACGCCTCTTTTAAATCTAGAGCCGTATTCAAGATATTGTGCTGATCAAAAACATCTAATTCTGCTGTTCCTGCATTTGCGGCATTGATCTCAATATCAACACCTGCAATCCTTACTGTAGATGTCCCCGCCGGAAGAGCATACGTTCCATCCATCACCACAGCTGGATCATCTGGGGTTACAAAATCACCATTTTTATCCGTTATTTCTAGGTTACCCGCATTAACCGTAATGCTTAATGGCCCATTTGCGACCATATACTCGCCAAAGGTTTCAGCGTTTCCACCTTGGATATCCACTTCACCAATAGTATTTGTTGTTTGGGTGACATTTTCTATCAGATACCCAGGAACGGGAGGAACTTTCTCAAAAATCTCAAACCCAGAATCAGTCGAGGCCACCTTATTTTCGGGACCTACCTGCAAAAAACGCTGTCCATCATCACCATTGAATTCATAACGCCCAGATGGCCCGAGGGTATAGGGTTGAGTAAAACCTTTATTGCCGGCAAACAGGAATTCACCTTGGACATCCTTAGTATTCATCAAGCTATCAAGAGATTTAATAATTTCATCAACCTCTGAAGCAATAACCTGACGATCGGTATCACTCAGTGTTCCGTTTTTACCTTGAATAGTTAATTCACGCAGACGTATGGACTGATTGTTAATCTGTTCGATTGTAATCTCTTCCAATTCCAGTCGACGTTCAGCAACCTCAATGTTTCCTGAAAATTGCTCTGTGCGCGCAATCTCTTTTTTAAATTTTTGAATCTGAGCTGATGCTAAAGGGTCATCGGAAGGCTGCAGCACTCGCTTACCAGTTGCGAGCTGTTGCTGAGACTTAAAGAGATCCGCACTGCTTTTATTTAAGTTATCAATATTGCTTAAAAATACTTGTTGGGTAGAGATTCTCATTTGCTATCTCCTTAAATACTTTGCAGTAACGAATCAAAAATTGTTTGCGAGGCCCTGATTAACTGAGCTGATGCTTGGTACGCTTGCTGATATTGAACCAATTTGGCGGCTTCTTCGTCCAAATTCACACCTGCAATACTAGAACGCTGCTCCTTGTTAGAATCCAACACAGCTTTACCTGCTTGAGCATTAACCTGTGCGACAGCAGCTTCAGTACCCACTCGCTCTACAGTTTGGCCATATTTATCTTGATAAGAGGCACCTTCTACAGTTTTCGCAAACTGCAGATCAGACATCAGTAATGCATTGCGGTTATCAGAGACACCATCGGTATTCTCTCTAACCACGAACGTATCGTTAATATCCGGCTGATTACTGATTGTCAGTTCAAAACCCGCTAGCTGAATTGACTGTCCAGATACATATTGACCTATTTGACGGTCTCCATCCCCATCAGTAAGAACGTAATACGCGACATCTTCTGAACTATCGTGCTGAACCGTAAACGAGTCACCAGCAGCTGCACCTGTAATATCTAATGTGACACCATAAGTTGCAGTAAGGTCTAGTTGAGTACCTGTAAGCGCTACACCTGTTTGGGTCGTTGGTGGAACCGCTGAGTCAGTGATATCAAAGTTACCCGCACCATCCTCTGTAATAGTTAGAGGAAAAGTAATGCCAGCCATAACGCTTAGGTCTGTTACCGTAAGATTAGACGCAACACCTGTATTCGTAGCTGCTGGCGTATCAATTACCTCCAGCGCAGATCTAAAGGACACATCAATTGGCGGTGTCATTTCACCTACAACTACAGACTGTGCCGCATAATCTTGATCGGTGATACTAACCGTTGCCACAGCAGTACCAGTATTACCAGCATCTTCAGAGGTTGCTAATGGCGCAGCCAAAGCTAACTGTCGTGCTTGATTCAATACAGTATCAATTTCTGATGCCGCATTTCGGGTTGGTCTAATTAGGAATTTATCTCCTGTGGCGAAGCTACCTGTCGCATCTAAAGTAACGGTAACTCCATCAATTCGTAGGGTTAAATCGCCATTGGTTGCATCTAGATAAAACTCTCCGTCTTCATCTACTTCAGATGCATTTGTTGGTGCAGGACCGTTTGCATTAAGATCCCCCTGTGTCCACCTCATCTCATCGTTACCACGAATTAACGTAAATTCCTGAGGGCCACTAAAGATCAGCTCATATTCAGTAGCTTGGACTTTGGAAACATCGCTAATAATTGCGCTTCCAGATGTAGTAGAAAGATTATCTCTTTCGGCTAAAATACGATTAGATGCAGCCGAGCCGGAATTAATGTCAGTAAACATTAATCCTCCTGGATTGCCATCCAGATCCATACCTTTCTGATGCTGCTCGTTCATCGAGTCAGCAAACACTAATGCGATACGACCTAATTCATCGAGTGTTTCATTCAAGGTATTTTCGCGGTAATCGAGCATTCCGCCAATTTTACCACCGGTAACTTGATGCGTAATATCGCCAACACTATTACCAATCTGAATTCCTAGATTTAGTTGGCTTGTATCCGCGGGGCTAGTAATGGTGTATAGCGTGTTAGCGCTCTGCCCTACAACAAGAGGCTCGCCATTACCTATGAAAACGCTTACCTCGCCCGTATTACCATCTTCGAGCGTGGTAAAGCCTATATACTCTGATAGCTCTTCTAGTTTCGCATCGCGTTGATCCAAAAGCTCGCTGGAAACATTACCGGCCGCTTTTGCGATACGAATATCATCATTCAGCTGAGCTATATTCCCTGCAATAGTATTGATAGTTGCAACATTGCTCTCTAGACGGCCATTAATCGTGTCATTTTGACGGCGGATGTTGGCATCCAAATCATTGAAGCGTTGAACCAAAGCTTCAGACTGAGCGATAAATAGCTCTCGGTTTGGCAAACTTACCGGATCATCAACTGCGGTTTGTAAAGCGCCAAAATAGTCATCCATCGCTTTGGATATACTCGTCACATCAGATGCCATTAAGTTATCTAACTCATTGGCAAAATCTTCAAATGCGTTATAGCTACTATATGTAGCGCTATCCGTCCAAATCTGTCTATTCAGGAAAGCATCAGCCACTCGATCGATGTCATCAATTTCTACACCACCAAGATCAGCACGTGAATGAAAAACAGGTCGCTGACGAGTGTAGCCCTCAGTATTAACATTACTGATATTCTGACCTGTCACAGAGAGTGCAGTCTGATTCGCCTGTAAACTCTGTGTACCGAGTGTTAATAAACCAAAAGACATAATTGACTCCTTTTGAAGATTTAGTGCTACATCACTGAAGCGTCATTTAAGGAGAGCTGAGTAATAGGTTATCGGCTATTACTTAGCCCTCTTTAGTTGAGGAGCTTCGACTAGCTAGCAACTCACCATCAAAAATATTTCTAATCTTGTTGGCATATTCAGGATCGGTTGCATAACCCGCATCCTGTAACTGCCGAACATAATCATAAGGATCGCCCGCACTCTCCAGTGCCATCTTGTAACGTGGGCTATTTTGCAAAAATGAAACGTAATCTCTAAAGCTATCTTCATAGCTGTCATAACTACGGAAAAACGCCTTTTCCCGTTGCGCAACACCATCACGATACTCAAGTGTAGAAACCTGCGCGCTATCGCCATCCCAGCGTCTATCCGCTTTGATATTGAAGAGGTTATTGCTGTTACTACCATCAGGAGAACGAACCATAAACTTGCCCCACCCGGTTTCCAGAGCGGCTTGAGCAAGCAATACACGAGGGTCTACACCTAACTCACCTGCAACCTTTTCAGCCAGAGGCATCAGCTTTTCTACAAATTGTTCAGGTGATTCAAAACGATCGGGTAGCGCTTCATTAACGACTTTTGCAGCAGCATTTAGTTGTTGCTCAAACACCTCTTTAACCGTGTTTTTCTGCTCTTCGGTTAGCGTGATACCTGGGGGGTTTTCCTGGCCTTCTGCTTTAGCCAACAATGCCGATGCTGCGATTGAAGCAGCCTGATCAAAAGCCTGATCCAATTGACGGCTTTCGAGATCTAGCGGTTTGATATCTGGTCGGCTCTGACTATCCACTTTACCGCCGAGCTGTCGCACTAATACATCAGTTAAACCAATACCTTTTGATGAACCAGATAGTTCCATCGCAATCTGATTATCAAACATGCTTTGATACAGCTTGGTCTGACTGCTGTTCATAAAGTTATCTTCGCCAAATGCAGCGTTGGCATCTCGCATCGATTTCAACAACATATTTACGAACAATTGCTCGAACTGCTGAGCGGCTTGGCGCAGACCTTCATCACTATTGGTTTTCGCGTGAGCCTTCAGTTTTTGAAGCTCAGCCAAGTCTGAATAGAGTTGGGCATTACTGCCTGCACCTGTTTTAATCATTTAGATCACCACTAATTCTGCTTTAAGCGCACCAGCCTGCTTCAGCGCTTCTAAAATAGCCATCAAATCACCTGGAGCTGCCCCCACCTGATTGACTGCTTCGACGATATCCTGCAAGTTTGCACCTGGCGCAAACTCAAACATATGGCCCGAACCTTCATCCACCTCTATGCCAGTACGAGGGGTTACCACAGTCTGACCGCCGCCGAGAGGGTTTGGCTGGTTTACATCAACCGCTTCAGCAATAGCTACTGTTAAACCACCGTGAGTAATCGCTACAGGCGCTACCTGTACGTTTTGGCCAATAATGATCGTGCCTGTACGAGAATTGATAACCACCTTCGCAGCATCTTTTGCAGGCTCTACATTAAGGTTTTCCAAAACCGATAGGAAAGATACCCGCTGCGATGGATCTCTTGGCGCGCGAACACGAATAGAGGTTGCATCCATTGAAGCCGCCATATTTGGTCCCAAAAGATGGTTGATCTGTTCAGCAACACGGCGAGAGGTCGTGAAATCTGGACGATGTAGGTTTAGAACCAAGCTATCTCCCTGGTTAAAACCACTCGGTACAGAGCGCTCTACTGTTGCACCATTTGGAATACGACCTACACTTGGCACATTCAAAGATAGTCGAGAACCATCAGCACCTTGAACACCAAAGCCGGACACAACCAAATTACCCTGAGCAATCGCGTAAACCTGACCATCAGCACCCTTCAAAGGTGACATCAACAAACTACCGCCACGTAAACTTTTAGCATCACCAATAGCTGAAACGGTGATATCAATCGCCTGTCCAGGTTTAGCAAACGCAGGTAGGTCAGCATGAATTGCAACCGCTGCGACATTCTTCGATTGAGGATTAACCGTAGATGGGATCGCAACACCAAAATTGTTCAACATGTTACGGAACGTTTGCGAGGTAAATGACGTTTTATCGCCAGTACCATCTAAACCAACAACTAAACCATAACCAACAAGTTGGTTGGAACGCACACCTGAAATAGACACCATGTCTTTAAGACGGCTTGGCGCTGCTTGGGCATAGATACTAAATAGCAGGCTACTGATTAGGACTAAAATTAATTTCATTATGTCCTCCTTAGAAAGGCATCAACGCGCCGATAAAGAAACGAGACATCCAACCCATGACATTCGTATCATGGACGGCACCTGTGCCACTGTAAGCAATACGTGCATCTGCAAGCTTAGTCGATACCACCGTATTGTCAGACCCGATATCCTGTGGTCTAACCATGCCGCTGATACGGATATATTCATCGCCTTGATTCAGGGTTAGCCACTTTTCACCTTTCACGATCAATACACCATTCGGCATAACATCGTGTACTGTTACAGTAATGTTACCGCTCAGGTTATTACTCATATCCGACTTACCTTCACCATCAAACTCAGTCGTACTTGAAGGCAAAGTAAAACTCACTGGCTTGCCAAATGCAGTGATAGGCTCACCCAATGCAGTTGCTTGTTGCAATGAAGCTGATCCTGACTTATCAAGCTCGGTCTTAGCACTCTTCTGCGAGCTTGTACTCTCTTCCAACATGATGGTCAGAATGTCACCGACGCGATGGGCACGACCGTCACCATAAAGGTTGATACTTGTCGCAGAATTATAGATAGAGCCATTTACAGGCTTAGGCTGCGTCAGTGACTGAGGCATCACAGGTGCATATTCTGGGTTATTTGGCTTAACTTGTTTCTGTACACAACCCGTTAATACAAAGCTGGTTGCAATAATGCCTAAGAGTAGTTTCTTCATTGCTATCACCTAGCTATCTCAGTTAAAGCTGCTGACTCACGAAGGAGAGCATTTCATCGGCTGTAGATATCACTTTGGAATTCATTTCATAAGCACGTTGAGTCGTGATCATATCCACCAGCTCTTCGACCGAGTTCACATTCGATCCCTCAAGCGCCCCTTGAATCAGTACGGCTGTACCATTCTCACCTGGGTTACTAATAACCGGTGCGCCTGAAGCCCCAGTTTCGGAATAAAGGTTCTGACCTAACGATTGCAGACCTTGTGGATTAACAAAATCCGCTAACTGTAGCTGGCCGATCTGAGTTGGCTGTGTATTACCTGCAGTCACCACCTCAACAATACCGTCCGTACTAATAGAGAAGTTAACAACTTCACCAGGTAAAGTGATCGCTGGCTCAATGGTATAGCCCTCAGCAGAAACTAATTCATTATCTGCATTCAGGTGCAACTGGCCGTTTCGTGTATATGCAATATCACCGTTAGGTAAATTAACCTGCAGGAAACCGCGGCCATTAATAGCCACATCAAAAGCTTCATCGGTGATTTGAATATCACCGGTCGCAAAAATTTTCTGTGTTCCGACTGTTCGTACACCCAAACCAACTTGCAGACCAGAAGGTAGCTGCGCTTCTTCTGCGGTTTGAGCACCTGGCTGACGACGAATCTGATACATCAGATCCTCAAAGACAACGTTGTCTTTTTTAAATCCGACCGTTGAAACGTTGGCCAAGTTATTCGAGATCACCTTCAGGTTAGTGTCCTGAGCGGTCATACCCGTTTTTGCTACATTTAATGCACCGTGCATCTACTTAATCCTCAGGTGATTCTTACGATATCTTCAAAATTGATGCCGCTGTTTCGGAGTTCTCTTCAGCGGTCTTCATCATTTTAATTTGCATCTCAAATTGGCGGGAAGAACTGATAATTCCAGTCAATTCACTAACAGCGTTAACATTACTTGCCTCAAGAAAGCCTGAACGAATTCGTACGTTTGCATCGGGTAAAACCTCTGCTGCGTTACCTGTAGTCATCAAACCATCCGGACCTTTAAACATTGTTTGTGGATCTGGATTCACAAGCTTGATCTGATCAGCAACCAACAATTCAGCCGTATTTTCACCCAAAGGCTGAATAGTGATTGTGCCGTTAGTTGCCACTTCAAGGTTTTCAAAAGGTGGTAAAACAATTGGAATACCGCCATTTCCCATAACCGGCAATCCACTGCCTGTTACTAACTGGTTAGCGGCATTGATCTGCAGTGAACCGGCACGGGTATACCCTTCTGTACCATCAGGTCTGATAACAGCTATCCATCCATCACCTGCAACAGCGACATCTAACTTACGACCCGTTTCAATCAAAGTCCCACTAGTCACATCAGTGGCTGGACGTTCAGTTTGTGCATAGACACGAGAGGCATGACCTTCACCAAACACCTGCATCGCCCTAGCCTGCGCCAGATCTGCCTTAAAGCCGGTAGTATTGGCATTCGCAAGGTTATTGGCATGAGCTTGCTGTGCGAGCATATTCTCTCTCGCCCCGCTCATTGCTAAATAAAGAACCTTATCCATCTGTTATTTCCACTCTGGGCAGCTTAGCTGCGCTTCTTACAAGTAAAATACTAATAACAGACACAATGCAATCAACGTGCCAAAAACAAAAAAGGCCGCATTAGCGGCCTTTTTATTTTTTTAGGTGTACTAGATCAATTAGATCTGAAGAATATTCTGGGTCACTGTATTCAGCGTTTCCAATGTCTTAGAGTTTGCCTGGAAGTTACGTTGTGCTTCGATCAAGGAAACAAGCTCAGCAGACAGGTCTACGTTGGATTGCTCCAAAGCGGCTGACTGAAGCGTACCGTTCAAACCAGTACCTGGCGGGTTAACGATCGCATCGCCAGAAGTTAGCGTTGCAGTCCACTCTGTATCTCCAGCTGGCTGTAGGCCAGACTGGTTTTCAAAGGTTGCTATAGCCACCACACCCAAATCTTGGTTCTGGCCATTAGAGAAACTTGCAACCATCTCACCCGTACCACTGAAAGTAACCCCTATTAGGTCCCCTTTGGTATAACCATCTTGCGCAGACGCTTTCACAATAGACGCAGATGCGAACTGAGTAGTGTTGGTGATATCTAACTCAATTACCGTTGTTGAATCAGCTGGGTCAGCACCTTGAATAGTGATTGAAGGTACGATTGCACCTGCAGAGAATTGATCACCATTGATACCGGTTAACAAACCATTAGATGGGTTGAACTTAACCAATATAGGACCTGGCTCTGTACCAGAACCCGCTTCACCTGGATCTAACGCCTTGCCAATATCCAATTGTTCCGTACCATTTAGGTACGCATACATACGGTAAACACCTTGGAAAGAGTTATCGCCTTCCTTAACTACAGGCGCAGCAAATGGCGATGTACCGGTTGTAGCGGTAATGGTTAACGCTTGGCTAGGTACTATATCACCGGCTTCGGCTTTATAAGTAATGCGAATACTTTTATTAACATTATCGTAGATTACCGATTCAACATTTGGATTAGCATCCAAAATTTTCGCTTCAGAAGCCGTAATTGCAGCACCAATCTGATCATCCGTAGAACCTGCTGTTAATGTAGGTATTGTGATTCCACCAATTTCGAGTACCAAGTCTGCCCCAATAGGAGATGTTGTTATATCGAAATCATAAGTTTCATTTGCAGCGATTTCTGCTGCTTCTGTAACAGCTACCGTACCACTAACCTGCACTAAATCCGGTTCTGGAAATTCAGATTTAAAGCGAATAATGAAATCACTGGAATCCGTAGTAACTTCAATGCTTTGAATACGTGGATCACCTGTCACCGGGTCAGTTAAAGCATCAAAGAAGGTACCTGAAGTAAGGCTTGTTCCAGCAGCTGCATCTAACTCTGCTATATGAGCAGCAGTAACAGTCACACCAGAAATAGTGTCAGTGGCAACCAATCCTGTCAGTTGTTGTTGCGCCTGAACAGGTCGTGCCTCAGCCATATTAAATTTAATTGTATGCTCATTACCTAGACTATCAAAAGTTCTCACCGTTGTACTGTAGGTAAATGAACCCGGCTCATCCTTATCATAGTCAGGCAGCAACTCTGCCGCATCTTCACGGGAATCTATGTTAAAAGACAGATCAATTTCTTCAGTAGCCTTTGGCGGACTCTCTTTCTGTGTTACAGATAGGTTCCCGATTGGCAAACGGTTGCCCTCGGAATCCAAACCATATCCCTGTAGGAAGCTACCTGTTTTAGAAACAATAAAACCGTTTTTATCTAGCTCAAACGAACCTGCACGGGTATAAGTCGTACCACCTTGGCCATCATCCAGCTGGAAGAAACCTGAACCATTAATCGCCAGATCCAAGTTATTGTTAGTAAACTCAATAGTACCTGCCTGAAAGTCTTGCGCGATATCAGTTACTGTTACACCAGCACCTGCCACGTTTGATGAGCCGGCACCAACAACTGCTGTTGCATAGATATCACCAAATTCAGTACGTGAAGATTTAAAACCTACTGTACTAGCGTTTGCAATATTGTTACCTGTTACATCAAGGTCCGTAGTGGCCGCTTTCAGACCGGTTACCGCTGTATTAAAACCTGCCATCTTCTTATCCTCACACGCCGATCTGTTTCACATCGCTGATATCAAATGTGCCAGCTGTTGTGTTCACTTTCATACCAATACCATTTTCACCAAGAGTCACACTGTTAACTCTATAAGCCATACTGGTATCAACCGCTTGATATTCATTATCTTCAAGACGCTCGATCACGAATGTATAATCTCCTGGAGGGTGCTCCGGATTACCGTCTTCGTCGAACTGCATCTGCCAAGCAAATTCATGCTCACCTTGCTCAACAGCACCAAGCTGCATGTTGTCCACCAAGGTTCCGCTTGAGTTATAAACCTTAATTCGTACTTCTGAGGCGCTGGTTTCCAGATTAAATGCACCTTTAGCAAATGGGTTCATCACAGTCCCCACTTCAGATGTGTCACCAGGAATAAACACTGACTGACCAACCATCGACGATGCCTGCAATGCCGCCTGACTAGACAACATTGCTTGCGACGTTTCAGCGACTGTCTGGTTAAGGTTATTGATACTCTCAACCTGCGACATAGTCGCAATCTGCTGCATAAAGTCAGTTGTATCAGCGGGACTAGACGGGTCTTGATTCTGCAGCTGAGCAATCATCAAACGCATGAACATATCACTATCTTCTTGCGTCTGGCTCTTCTGCGTACTGTTAGACTGGTTAGCCCTGTTTATCTGATCAAAAACGTTTTGATTTACGCCATTAACATTACTCATGGCTTAAAACCTCGTTATTTAAATTACTGCTGTCCAAGTCTGATAGTCTGCTGAAGCATCTGCTTGGCAGTATTCATAATCTCGGTATTAATCTGGAAAGAACGAGAAGCCGAAATCATATCCGCCATCTCTTCTACAACATTCACATTTGGGTAATATACAAACCCCTCTTCATCAGCCATCGGATGTGCCGGGTTATATTCTTGACGAAGTTCAGCTTCGCTTTCCACAATACCCAAAACCTGTACGCCTTGACCTGCGGCTATGCCGAACTCATTATCAGGTTCAGCTAAAGGGTCTACTTGCTGTACAGCAAAAACAGGTTTTCGTGCTCTATAGGTCTCATCAAGGCTAGAACTAACACTTTCCGCATTGGCCATATTACTTGCCGTGGTATTTAAGCGGATGGTTTGTGCATTCATAGCCGAACCAGCGATACCAAAAACATTACTCAATGACATGATTATTCACCCTTAATCGCTGATTTAAGACCTGTAAATTTCTTATTTAGGAAATGAAATGACGTTTGGTAATCCAAGGCATTTTCAGTGTATCGAGCCATCTCTTGCTGAACTTCTACCGTGTTACCATCTACAGATGCTTGGTTAGGGATTCGAAACATCATATCAGCCGCTAGATCAGGCTCTAGCAACTCCGTGTTGTGCCCTGCAGCAGTAGCAACCTGTTTTACATTCATTTTAGTCGACACATGCTCTAACGCTTCAGCAAACTCAATATCTCTTGCTTTAAAATTAGGAGTATCAGCATTAGCGATATTGTTAGCTAAAACCTCTGCACGGCGAGCACGGTGCATTAGTGCGTCATCGTGAATTCCCAAAGCTGCGTCAAAACTAATTGCCATTTCATTGCCTCATTTAATATTATCCCTAAGAAAGCAAACCGTATGCCAAACAAATAAAATCCTTTGTTTTCAATAATATAAAAATCTTAGACGTATATTAATCACCACTTAGCACCTAAAAACGGCAAACTAAAACCGCCTAATTGCCGCTGGCGGCAAAGGCTATGAACTAAAAGAACAATTAAGGGGCAATAAAAAAGCCGCTTACCTTAGGCAAGCGGCTTTCTCGTAAACGGATTGATCTATCTGACTAAATAGCTTGATAAATAATACCTGGTCGGCAATGAATCATTTTGTATTTATCGGACAGACCAGAAAGGAACTCAGAAGCACCTAGTATCAGGTAACCTCCAGGTTTCAAAACGCCATGCATCTTGGACAAGATCTCAGTTTTCTTTTCACTGGAGAAATAGATCAACACATTTCGGCAGAAAATCACATCAAATTTACCCATCGACGAGTATTGCCCAAGCAAATTAATGCTCTGAAATCTTACTTTTGATTTGATTTCAGGTTTTACGGCCCAACTGCCGTTAGACGTTTCACGGAAGTGTTGGGTAAGGCGCTCTTGTGACAAGCCTCTACCTATTGCCAACATTTCGTACTCACCACGACGGGCTTGTTCTAGTACTTGAGTAGAGATATCTGTGGCAACAATCTCTTCGGAAGCCAATTTACCCGGTGTTTTTTTCTTAAATTCATCCAGCGTCATACTGATTGAATAAGGCTCTTGTCCTGTAGAACAAGCAGCAGACCATATTCGAATTTTGTTCGACCCAACGCCTTGGCCTAGCATTTCAGGCACAATACGATCACGTAAGATATCGAAAGGGTGAACATCCCGAAACCATAAAGTTTCATTAGTGGTCATCGCATCAATAACTTGCTCACGCAAACGTTTAGATGTTGGGCTTTGCAGTTTGCTTATCAGCTCTTTAAGTCCAGGACAGTTATTTTCCTGAACAATTTTTCCTAAACGACTTTGTACTAGATATTGTTTATGTTTCGCAAGCAATATCCCACTACTATCTTCAAGGAAGCGACTGAACAACTCAAAGTCAGCATCCGTGATCGTAAAGTTTGATCTACCGGAAATACTCATGGAAAGAGTAATACCCCTACCTGTGCCTTATTATTTTTCTACTTGCTGGATACGCTGTACGACAGCTGTTGCAAGATCATCAGGGTTAAACTTAGCTAGGAAACCATCCGCTCCTACTTTTTTAACCATAGACACGTTGAAGCCGCCCGACAAGGATGTATGTAAAACCACATGCATATTACTCATACGCTCATCTTCACGAATCATTGACGTCAAGGTATATCCATCCATCTCTGGCATCTCTATATCCGAAATAACCATCAGGAAGTGAGTCGTTACATCAGTTCCACGATCAGCCATATCACGCAACAAGTCCCACGCCATACGACCGTTATTGCATGAGGTCACCTTGATGCCTAAATTTTCCAAACTTCTTTGCATCTGATTGCGGGCTACAGACGAATCATCAACTATCAGTATTTGATGTTCACGAGCTTTTTCACGAACCTTGTCATCTGCAACATCCTTACTAACTTCTGTTGGCATTGGATACAGATCCGCAAGTATCTGCTCTACATCTAATATTTCAATCAGCTTACCTTCGTACTCAAAGATAGCTGTCAGATAGTTTTCTACGCCAATCTCAGTAGGTGGAGCCATAATTTGGTCCCACTGAGTATTCAAGATGCGGTCAACTTTGCGAACTAAGAATGCAAGCGTTCGGCGGTTATACTCAGCAACGATCAAGAAGCACTCTTGCCTTTGCTCATAAGGAACAGTTTGACGACCAACAGCCTCAGACAGATCCAACACTGGAATTGTCTCGCCGCGGATATGCGCCATACCTTTAATAGCGGAAGTCTGACGAGGCACCTCGGTAAGTTCCGGGCACTGTAAAACTTCACGCACTTTAAAAACGTTGATGCCATATTGTTGCTCTGACTCCAAAGCAAACAATAATAATTCCAACCGGTTCTGCCCTACCATTTGGGTACGCAGGTTTACACTATCTAGGATACCTGACATGATCTAATAATCCCGTAGAGATTAAATCTATTCTGTTTGTACGCTGTTACATAAACATAATGTTAGTTACAACAACGTGAATAAGCATAATTTAACACGACTTTTCCTCCTAACCACTGTTCTTTTGGCCTCTTTCGGTGCTTTAGCAGCCGATCAAGCCGAAAAGTTAGAGCAGGAGGCGCTACTTTTTCTGCAAGAACACTACAAAAAAACCAAGCCCGATGCGCGTACTGAGATCAAACTTAACCCGATTAGCCGAAAAATCAAACTAAAAAACTGCCAACAACCCTTAGAATTTCAATCACCTAAGGGAAATGGAAGCAGAATTACCTTTCGAGCCCGATGCCCCTCTCCTATGTGGCAGCTGTTTGTTACAGCACAAGTTAAACTCTATGGAACAGCTGTTATTAGTAGCACAAGCCTTCCAAGAAACACGAATCTTGGCACTCAACACATCCATAGAGCCGAAGTTGACATAACCAATTTACGATCAGCCTATTTTCTTCGCACTGAAGAAATTATAGGCTGGACTACGAAAAGAAGTATTGCTGCAGGCACAATTTTTACAGCTTCCATGCTAAAGCCGCCTTTAGCTGTGTCTCGAGGGAATGCAGTGATCATCGAAGCAAAGCGCAGCGGAATTTCAATCAGGGCAGCAGGAACGGCACTTCAAGATGGCGCTATTGGTCAGCAGATTAAGGTTAAAAATGATCGCTCTGGAAATATTGTAAAGGCTGTAGTTATTGAGCCTGGCCTAGTTCGCACCCCATAAGCAGCAAGCAATCCAACATGGTGTCATTTGGTTGCAACTGCTATACTCGAATTTATTAAAGAAAAAAAATATTTTTTTCTAAAGTTTCCAAATAAGCCGCCGATAAGCTGGTTCAGATACAAGTTTGAGGACGGAAAAATGATTAACGACATCACGGGCCTGTCATCGTCGCAGACGAATAGCACTCGTGCACGAGCAGGCGAAGGCAATGCCACCAAAGCTGGTAGCAATGACACCCCTGCGCAGTCTCCGTCCAGTAAAGGTGATACAGTTAAACTCAGCAATGCAGCTCAGACACTGCAGAATGTTGAAAAACAACTGGCCAATGCACCTGATGTGGACAGCGAGCGTGTCGAGCGACTAAAACAAGAAATTGAAAGTGGCAGCTATCAAATCAATGCTGAACGTGTAGCAGAGAAGATGCTGAACTTCGATAGCCTATTGTAAATTTCGCTATGACCGAACAACAACATATAGAACTGGATACCCTGCTCAAGCAGGGTATTTTGCTTTTAGAATCACTTAATACTATTTACGACAGAGAGCTTGAAGCACTCAGCAGTAAAGACCTTGAGCAATTAAGTGATATCACCCAAGAAAAAATGGGCGTAATTAACAATTTCCATAATTTTACTTTGGAGCGTGTCGCTCTATTAAAGTCTTTTGGGATTGAGATCGACTCAGAGGATTACTCCACGCCAGAAAATAAAACCGCGGCAGCAGAGCAAACCAATACTATTTATGCTGAAATTAAAAAGCACCTAAAAGAACTCCAGCATAAAAATAAGCGCAACGAACAAGCAATCTATCGTAATCAGCAGAATGTAAATCAATTACTCGCCATAGTTCGTGGCCATAAGAAACAAGATCAACTCTACGGTAAGGCTGGCGCCTCAAAACTGTACAAAGCGCAAAGCAGCTTAGGCAAAGCTTAAACTGCTTTGACCCTTCTATACCTAGTGACTCGATTATAAAATCTCGCTAGAATCTCGAGAATTATATAAGCATGTCCCAGTAGCTCAGCTGGATAGAGCGGTCCCCTCCTAAGGGACAGGCCAGGGGTTCGAATCCTCTCTGGGACGCCATTTTAGTTACAATTTATCGTAACAAATTACCCAAAGAGCCTTTCGGCAACAGGGCGACATCATGGCTTAAATATCGCTTTAGCTGGTGCTGCTTATCAAGCTCAATACCTTCCAAACTACAACGCTCAGATAGCTTCAGGTAGCGCTGGACCATTTTAATACGCTCCTCACGCTTCTCTTTACTATCTCTAGCCGTTTCCAAGAATAGCTGAGCTAGATTCAACAAAGCATTAACATTGCTTGAATCGTATTCTGTCGCTAAACCAAAATATTTGAGTGCCTGAGGCATCTTGCCTGATAAATAATGCTTCACACCCAAACGATTAACTTTGATACTCATATCTGGATCATGTTTCTTACCAGGAACTTTCTTCGGCTTAGCCGCAGGCTCCAGTATTGGAACCGCATCACCCATTACACCGAGAAGCTCTCGATCAAGATCTAGGGGCACAGCCAGCTCTGAGTTAATCCGCTGAGCATCCCTCGTGGCTTTATTAGCAGCATCGGTATCCCCTACCTGATGATACATTTCACTTTTCAAAAGAGATGCTCGGACTTGCAACTGTTCATCACGGGGAAAGGCTTGATAAGCTTGCGAAATGGTATGCTCAAACTCATTAAAGAGCTCAACAGCCATACCACCATTTGCATTTTGAGCTTCTAGCCGCTTTACATTTGCTAGACGAAGATAAGGATCAGGAGATTTATAACAGCTGCGCCGACCTAGGAGGATAGACTTCTTATAAGCCCCACCCGCCATATCTAGTTGTTTCGTTTGTGTAGCTAAACGCCCCAATTCCATTTGACGAGGAATACCCATTGGAGACTTTTGTGTCGCTTCAGCAACGGCCTCCCTTGCTTGATCTAAATCCCCTTCTTTCTCATGGGTCAGAGCAAGCAAATCATATGCAGCAATCAGCAAGGGATACTCTGCTATAAGCTCTAGTAGGAGAGCCTTTGCTTCTTTGAACTGCTCCTGCTGCAGCATAGCTTCTGCCCAAACAATACCAGCCTCTTTATCATGACTCTTCCAATATTGTTTTTCAGCAACTTGAGCACTCTCTTTAGATCTATGAAACTTAAGCAGCAAACGAGCAAGAATCAGCTGAGCTTCATCGTATTCTGGATCATAAGAAGCAAAGTTATGCTGGCAAAATGTAATAGCTGCCGGAAGATCACCAATTTCTAAGGCATCATCTACTGGCTTAAATACGGACTTCCGATAAAGAATGTTATCCAAGCGATGTTTTAATTCATCCACCGAGAATGGCTTCATAATCATATCATCAGGACGACTATCAATTGCGTGCAGTACGACTTCTTGAGAGGCATCACTGGTCATAAAGATCCAGCAAGCAGTAGGCTTTATAAAACCTCGATAACGACACTCTTCCAATAATTGGATACCGGTGACACTATCATTTACATTATGACCGAGAAGAATAACATCGTAGTTATTCTCAGAAATTTCATTTAAAACTCGGTCATTGATAGTAACCGCCTTGAGATTGGCAACCCCCATACTCCTCAGCATATAGAAGATAGTAGACCGCATGTTGCCACTGCTTTCTATCAGTAGAACTTGCTTATCAGAATAATCTACTTTCGCCACTCAACCGTCCATATACGCAAAAAGGATATTTGAAGTATAAAAGCCTATTCGATATGACAAAAGCATTTCCTGCAAACAAAAAAAAGCACCGGGTGTAGGGTGAACACTCGATGCCAAGACAGTTCTATGCTGTGACAACCATCCTATCCTGAGGGCATGCAAACACTAATGATCCAGATCAAGAAAAATCTAACTCTAAGGTGTAGGCTTGAGGTATTGAGACGATGTAATGAGATCCTGCTTTTTGGGTTTCAGGTAAACTAAACAAAACTTATAAAAAAGCGTACTTATGACTACTGCATTTATCACTCATGAAGATTGCGGCCTACACAACATGGGCCCAGAACACCCTGAAAGCCCAATTCGCCTAGTTGCCATCCAAAAGGTACTAGAAAAGACAGGCCTGATGCAGGATCTTGAACGAATCCAATCGGTACACGTTTTACCTGAACAAGTACAACTTGCCCACGCTCACCTCCACCAGAAACGTTTGGAGATGAAGCTACCAGAACAAGGCGTTGTGTATACCGACGAAGATACAGCCCTTTGTCCTCACTCCTTACATGCAGCCAGTTTAGCCGCAGGCTCTGCCGTTATGGCAGTAAACAGGGTAATTAGCGGCAAATCTAAAAACGCTTTTTGTGCTACGCGCCCACCTGGCCATCATGCCGAGCATAACAATGCGATGGGATTTTGCTTTTATAACAATGCAGCCATTGCAGCAATGCATGCTTTACAGCAGCCAGGAATAGAACGCGTTGCTATCTTTGATTTCGACGTACACCAAGGCAACGGCACCGTAGATATCTTTAAAGACAGGCCAGAAGTGCTAGTTTGCTCAACATTCCAGCATCCTTTCTATCCAGAGCGTTACTGTGACTTTGTGCGCGACCACATCATTAACTGCCCTATGGATGCTCATAGCGACGGCATGGTATTCCGCAAACTTGTTGAGTCGCGCTGGCTACCTGCCATCCAAGCTCATAAGCCAGATATGATCATTATCTCTGCAGGTTTTGACGCTCATCATGAAGACCCTATGGCGGATATTAAACTCAATGAGGAAGATTATCGCTGGGTTACTCAGTTACTCCTAGACGCAGCTCGCACTTACAGCCAAAACCGTGTTGTTTCAGTTCTAGAAGGTGGTTACAACCCTGTATCTTTGGCATTCAGCGTACAAGCTCATTTAGAAGTATTCGCCGGACATTAGGCTAGACAAAATAGCACCCTCCTAACAGAAACAAAAAAGGCTGCCAATGGCAGCCTTTTTTAGTAATACAAGCTAATAATTAGCTTACGAACTTGATCATTACGCCCGCTGCAATCGCAGAACCGATTACACCAGCAACGTTTGGACCCATAGCATGCATCAACAAGAAGTTTTGAGAGTTATACTCAAGACCGATCTTGTTAGATACACGTGCAGCCATAGGTACCGCAGATACACCCGCTGAACCGATTAGTGGGTTGATCGCATTGCCACCCATCATCTTGTTCATAATCTTAGCCATGATCACACCAGCAGCTGTACCGATACAGAATGCAACGATACCTAGCGCCATGATGCCTAGCGTTTCAAGATCTAGGAACTTATCAGCAGAAAGTTTAGAACCTACAGATAGACCCAAGAAGATTGTAACAATGTTGATCAGAGCATTCTGAGCAGTATCGCTAAGACGATCTACTACACCACACTCACGCATCAAGTTACCGAAACAGAACATACCCAACAGAGGTGCTGCATCTGGAAGCAATAGCGCTACTAGGATCAATAGTACGATTGGGAACAGAATCTTCTCAAGCTTAGTTACGTGACGTAACTGGCTCATCTGGATCTTACGCTCAGCTTCTGTAGTCAACGCACGCATAATTGGTGGCTGAATCAGAGGTACTAGCGCCATGTAAGAGTATGCAGCTACCGCAATTGCACCCAATAGGTGTGGAGCTAGCAAACTAGTTACATAGATTGCAGTTGGGCCATCAGCACCACCGATGATACCGATCGCTGCAGCTTCTTGGATGTTGAAGTCCATGATGCCCATAGAAGACATTGCAACCGCACCTAGTACAGTTGCGAAGATGCCGAACTGAGCAGCCGCACCCAAGAAGAGGGTACGTGGGTTAGCCAATAACGGACCAAAGTCTGTCATTGCACCAACACCCATGAAGATCAACAGCGGAGCGGCTGTAGAGCCAATTGCTACGCTATAGAAGTTATACAGCATGCCATTCGCATAACCACCGTCTTTAGCTACGTTGATTGCATCTTGAATCTGAGCAGCTGAAGCCGTGTTGTGGTAGGCATTCAAAATTTCTTTTGGATCAGTGCTAGTGATATTTAGCGCAGACGCCAAACCATTCATCACCTCCGGAACAGCAAAGTGCACAGCATTTTCTACAGCTGTATACGCTAAGCCCGCTTCCGGAATGTTCGCCATGATGCCACCGAAACCGATTGGCACAAGCAGTAGCGGTTCGAAATTCTTTTTGATGGCCAAGAACAGAAGCAAAAGGCCAACCAAAATCATTACGATCTGACCACCACTGATGTTATAAGCACCAGAGGCAAGAAACAGTTCGATTAGCTTATCCATCAAACAATACCTTACGCTAGAGTCAATAGAGTGTCGCCAACCTGTACAGCGTCACCTTCATTAACTTCTACAGTAGAAACAGTACCAGCGCGTGCAGCACGTACTTCTGTTTCCATCTTCATCGCTTCAAGAATTACTAGAACGTCACCTTCTTGAACAGCCTGACCTGGAGCAACCTGTACTTTCCAAATGTTACCAGCCAATGGAGCTGGAACGTCTTCACCAGCGCCTGCAGGAGCAGCAGCTGGAGCCGCAGCAGCAGCCGGAGCTACAGCAGAAATATCACCGCCTTCAGTTACTTGTACAACGTAGTTTTGGCCGTTAACAGAGATAGTGTAAGTCTGTGGACCAGTGTTTTTAGGTGCAGCCATTGCTAGTGCGTCCTCTAATGTAGGTGCAGGTTCAAATGCATCAGGATTGTTACGATTTTCAAGGAATTTCAAGCCAACCTGAGGGAATAGAGCGTAAGTTAGAACGTCATCAATTTCGTTCTCACCTTCTGTTAGCTCAATACCTTTCTCAGCAGCAAGGTCTTTCAGCTCGCCTACCAACTTGTCCATTTCTGGTTCAAGCAGATCAGCAGGACGACAAGTGATTGCTTCACCACCATCCAATACACGAGCCTGAAGGTCAGCATTGTAAGGAGCAGGAGCTGCACCGTACTCACCTTTCAGAATACCCTGAACTTCTTTAGAGATAGTTTTGTAACGCTCGCCCATTAGAACGTTGATTACAGCCTGAGTACCAACGATCTGAGAAGTTGGTGTTACTAGTGGGATCAGACCTAGGTCTTCACGCACACGTGGGATCTCAGCTAGTACTTCATCGAACTTATCTGCAGCACCCTGCTCTTTCAGCTGGTTTTCCATGTTAGTCAACATGCCACCAGGTACCTGAGCAACTAGGATACGAGAGTCTGTACCACGTAGAGAACCTTCAAATTTAGCGTACTTCTTACGTACTTCACGGAAGTAGCCAGCAATCTCTTCTAGAAGATTGATATCTAAACCAGTATCACGGTCAGTACCAGCCAACGCAGCTACTACAGATTCAGTAGACGTATGACCGTATGTCATAGACATAGAAGAGATAGCAGTATCAACACGGTCGATACCCGCTTCAACAGACTTAAGGATAGTCATATCAGACAAACCAGAAGTCGCGTGAGCGTGCAATTGAACTTCTAGATCAGTCTGAGCTTTCAGACGAGAAACTAGGTCAAATGCATCGTATGGTGTCAGGATACCGGACATATCCTTGATGTTGATAGAATCAGCGCCCATATCTTCAAGAGTTTTTGCATATGCAACCCAGTTATCGATCGTGTGAACTGGACTCTTAGTGTAAGAGATAGTGCCTTGAGCGTGCTTGCCTGTTGCCTTAACTGCTTTGATTGCAGTTTCAAGGTTACGCGGATCGTTCATCGCATCGAAGATACGGAATACGTCTACGCCGTTAACAGCAGCACGTTCACAGAATTTGTTTACAACATCATCAGCGTAGTGACGGTAACCTAGTAGGTTTTGTCCACGCAGGAGCATCTGATGTTTTGTGTTTGGCATTGCTTTTTTAAGCAAGCGGATACGCTCCCACGGATCTTCTCCGATAAAGCGAATACATGAGTCAAATGTTGCGCCGCCCCAGCTTTCTAGGGACCAAAAGCCTACTTTATCTAGCTTTTCCGCGATCGGCAGCATGTCTTCAACTCGCATACGCGTAGCGAATAGCGACTGGTGTGCGTCACGCAGAACTACGTCGGTAATGCCAAGTGGTTTCTTTGCGTCGGTCATGGGTAATGGCCTTCTGTCGATTAATGCAGATTTATTCGTTATTGAGCCGTTCTTATTTACGAACGGTGTTTGTGAACCGCAGCTGTCATGACAGCAATTAACTCATCATTGTTATTTCCAGCTGGCGCTGGTGCAGTCTTTTTTGCTTTTGGCTGCGCTGGTGCTTCAGGAAAAAACTTGCCTACCACTTTGGACATTCCTGAAGTAGCGAATACCAACAAAGTAAGAAAGACAACAACGAAGCCCATACCAAAGACCATTAATTCAAGGCCTTCTGATAGCAGATTTTCCATTTTAATGGATGCTCCTGTACTTATCGAAACCCATACGTCAGATATGGCTTTTGGCCACCTAATTATTAGGCTTTCACTGACGAATGTACTGGTTGCAAATGGACCATAATTAAACCCGAAAAGTCTACTTCAGGCAATAATTAGAGGGGATTTTTCGGTCAAAGGGAGGATATGGATCAAAATTTGCTTACAACCTTTGATCCATATTCAGTGAAATATGGTGTTATTCACTCTTTCCAGGGCGATAAACTTTTACATTACTAAAGCCACGCTCCTGCATTTGATGCGCATGCATTTGGCTCATAACACCCTTCTCACAATAAAGAAGGTATTCCTTACCTTCTTCAAATTCATCAGCAGCCGCACCTAAAGCAAAGAACGGAATTAATTGGATTTCACAGCCAGGAATATTCAGCGGCTTTTTCTCTTGTTCATGCGG
The DNA here is from genome assembly GCF_047778055.1 of Neptuniibacter sp. QD34_54. Classification (GTDB taxonomy): domain Bacteria; phylum Pseudomonadota; class Gammaproteobacteria; order Pseudomonadales; family Balneatricaceae; genus Neptuniibacter. Next base: position 3,258,761 of record NZ_CP180546.1, read on the forward strand.
CGCTCGAATATCAACAACAACCTGATTATCAGCAACCTTAGTTAATGCTTCAACCTCAGCATGGATATTTACATCTTCCTCAATTTCATCGATGCTGATCACCTGACGACGCTCAAGCGCTCGTTCAAGCACTTCAAAGTCAAAATCAGACTCTTCCTCTTCTACGCGATCTTTCTTAGCACAGGTCGTTGGACGATCAGATATTACACCACAGTATTCAGGCATATTTTTGGCAAAATCATAAGCACCGATTTCACGCGTGATATCGATGATATCTTGCTTATCCATAGTAACCAGCGGTCGCACCACCAGCTTTTCAGTTGCTGCATCGATAATAGATAGATTAGGTAAGGTTTGACTAGATACCTGAGCAATACTCTCACCCGTCACCAAAGCGTCAATCTTCATTTTATCTGCAATCTGCTCACCGGCGCGCATCATCATGCGTTTCAATACGACACCCATATAGGAGTGATGAACAGATTGCAGTATTTCACCAATCACTTCATCAAAAGGGATCGTAATAAACTTCACTCGCGCAGAAGAGCCATATTTTTGCCATAAATACAGAGACACCTGCTTCACACCAATTTCGTGCGCATGACCACCCAAGTTAAAGAAAACAAAATGAGTTTTACAACCCCGACGCATAGACATGTAGCTAGCAACAATGGAGTCGAATCCACCGGAAATAAGCGAAAGCGTAGAATCTTGCGTACCTAGCGGAAAACCACCCAAACCTTTGTAGGTATTCGTTACGACATAAAGACTATCGTTACGAATCTCAAGATCCACATAAACCTCTGGATTATGAACATCTACACCCGCAGTCTCCGCATGCTGATTCAAACCACCACCAACATAGCGCTCAACATCAATAGAACGAAAGTCATGCTTACCAGAGCGTTTAACACGCACTTTGAAAGTTTTGCCTTTCAATTGCTCCGCGTAGATAGCATGCGCTTTTTCGTAAACATCATGAAAATCACCCAACGGGTACTCAGTCACTTCGATAAAGCTATGAATTCCTGGCGTACGACCTAAAAGATCTACCACCTGCGCGATAATCTCTGCACTCGCACCTGCGCACTCTACATCCAGCTTGTCCCACTGCCCTTTAACTTTGATCTGCTCGTCAATACGACGAGTCATATTCTGTAAATTGCTCTGCAAACGCTGAATTAGACGCTTACGTACAGGGCGACTTTTGATGGTAATTTCTGGAAACAAACGAATAGAGAACTTCATAGCAACGAGCTCAAAAAATAATTAGGACGAATATTATAAAGTGTAGGAAGGTAGAGTTACAGATGGCGCGCCCGAGAGGATTCGAACCTCTGACCGCCTGGTTCGTAGCCAGGTACTCTATCCAGCTGAGCTACGGGCGCATATCTGAAATTTTCTTTGGAGTGGCGCGCCCGAGAGGATTCGAACCTCTGACCGCCTGGTTCGTAGCCAGGTACTCTATCCAGCTGAGCTACGGGCGCATCCAAGAAAATAAACCGTTGTTTTTGAGTGGCGCGCCCGAGAGGATTCGAACCTCTGACCGCCTGGTTCGTAGCCAGGTACTCTATCCAGCTGAGCTACGGGCGCACATCAAAATGGCGGTGAGCGAGGGATTCGAACCCTCGATAGGATTTCTCCTATACGCCCTTAGCAGGGGCGCGCCTTCAGCCACTCGGCCAGCTCACCTAAACAACGGCGCGTACTATAACCAAGTGATTATCAAAAGAAAAGCAAAGTTTTAAAAAAATTACGCTTTATTTCCTTCTTCGGCCTTTTCACGCTGAATGCGCTGATAGATCTCTTCTCGATGCACGGATACATCTTTAGGTGCATTAACACCAATTCGTACCTGATTACCTTTAACACCAAGCACAGTAACAGTGACATCGTCACCAACCATAAGAGTTTCGCCAACACGGCGAGTAAGAATTAACATGTGTAGAATCTCCTTAGTACTTCCCAGGCCAATCCACCTAAACGGTAGACCACATACTGGCATTCATCCAAATCCCTGCCAGAACGCTGCCTATACAACAACAGCTAACCTAACTATAGACCAGCTTTTTCTATTAACCATTATGATCGATTATTCACTAACCGAATCATCAACATCCATATCAAAAGCAGTGTGCAGAGAGCGCACCGCTAGCTCCAAATACTTTTCAGCAATCACAACTGAGACCTTAATCTCAGATGTAGAAATCATTTGAATATTAATATTTTCAGCTGCTAAGGCATCAAACATTTTACTCGCTACGCCAGCATGGGATCGCATACCCACGCCCACAATAGAGACTTTAGCAATCTGATTATCACCAACCACTTCACGAGCACCCAGCTCAGCAGACACCTTTGCAAGTACCGCTTCAGCCGCATCATAATCGTTACGATGAACCGTAAAGGTAAAATCCGTTGTATTATCAGCGGCAACATTCTGCACGATAACATCAACTTCAATATTTGCCTGACTAATCGGCCCTAATATTTTTGATGCAACCCCAGGAACATCAGGCACACCCATTACAGTCAACTTAGCTTCATCGCGATTAAACGCGATACCTGAAATAACTGGCTTTTCCACGGCTGAATCACCCTCAACGGTAATTAGAGTCCCTGGCCCTTCCTCAAAGCTAGAAAGAACCCGCAACGGCACTTTATATTTTCCTGCAAACTCAACGGCACGGATCTGCAAGACTTTAGATCCAAGACTCGCCATCTCGAGCATCTCTTCAAATGTAATTTGCTCTAGACGCTTAGCACTCGATACTACACGCGGATCGGTAGTATATACACCATCTACGTCAGTATAGATTTGACACTCATCAGCTTTCAGTGCCGCAGCTAGCGCAACACCCGTTGTGTCAGAGCCGCCACGACCGAGCGTGGTGATATTGCCATCAGAGTCTACCCCCTGAAATCCCGCCACAACCACGACTCGCCCAGCCTCCAGATCAGACTTTATAGAGGAAACCTCTATATCCTGAATCCGAGCCTTGGTATGCGAGTTATCCGTAAGAATTTTGACCTGACTGCCCGTATAAGAACGAGCAGGCACACCGCGCTTTTCTAATGCCATACAAAGCAAAGCAATAGTGACTTGCTCTCCCGTAGAGACCAACACGTCCATTTCACGAGCATTAGGTTTTGACTGTATATCTTTAGCTAAGGCGATGAGACGATTCGTCTCACCACTCATAGCAGATACAGCAACAACGACGTCGTGCCCTTGCTGCTTAAAACCCTGCACCTTATCTGCGACTGCTTCTATACGCTCAACAGTTCCAACAGAGGTACCACCATATTTTTGAACAAAAAGCGCCATGCGTGCACCTAAATCGTTATAGAGCAGCCTCAACTAGAGCTGTTACAGACTCTAGTGTAACAGGCAGAGCAGCTTGATCTGTGCCGCCACCCTGAGCAAAGTCAGGACGACCACCACCTTTACCGCCCAATTTAGCCGTTAGCTCTTTAATCAAATCACCAGCACGAACCTGAGCAGTCAGGTCTTTAGTCACACCTGCAGCCAAAGCAATCTTGTTATCAGACACTGTAGCCAATACAACAACACCGCTGCCCAATTTGTTTTTCAACTGATCGATTGTGTCACGCAAGGCTTTAGGCTCTACACCCTCAAGCTGAGCTGCTAGCACTTTAACGCCAGAAACTTCCACTGCATTACTGATTAGATCAGCACCCTTAGCAGCAGCTAACTTAGCCTTCATCTGTTCAAGCTCTTTTTCAAGCTGACGATTCTTCGCTTGTTGATCTTGCAGCTTCTGTTCAAATTGCGCTTTTTGATCCGCAAAATAATCCAGCGCTACAGGGCCGGTTACAGCTTCAACACGACGGATACCGGCAGCCACACCACCTTCAGACGTAATTTTCAGCAGACCAATGTCACCTGTACGCTTCGCATGAGTACCACCACAAAGCTCGATAGAGAAATCATCACCCATCGAAAGCACTCGCACTACATCATCGTATTTTTCACCGAAGAGAGCTGCTGCACCTTTCTCTTTGGCAGCTTCAATTTCCATGATTTCTGTTACGACTTCTGTGTTCAGACGAATCTGATCGTTAACCATCTTCTCAACTTCAGCGATCTGCTCAGCGCTTACCGCTTCAAAATGAGAGAAGTCAAAGCGCAGACGCTGATCATCATTCAATGAACCTTTCTGTTGTACATGCTCACCTAGAACTACGCGAAGCGCTTCGTGCAATAAGTGAGTAGCAGAGTGGTTCAGCGCAATCGCCTGACGACGCTCAGAGTCAACTCGAGGAGCTACCTTATCGCCCACTTTCACCGAACCATTTTCGACAGCGCCGTGATGCAGGTTGTTTTTACCCTCTTTAGTACAGTTATTAACTGCAAAAGAACCGTTAGCCCCTGCTAGCACACCAGTATCACCAACCTGACCACCGGATTCTGCATAGAAAGGCGTTTCATCTAGAACCACTAAACCAGTTTCACCTGCCTTAAGCTCATCTACAGATTCGCCTTCTTTGAATAAGGCAACCACTGAAGACGCTTCGCCTGCAAGGTTTTCATAACCGGTGAAGCTAGTTTCACCATCCAGCTTGATAGCATCGTTGTAATCAACAGAGAATTTGCCTGCTGCACGAGCACGCTCACGTTGAGCTTCCATCTCACGCTCAAAGCCTTCTTCGTCAATCGTTAGTTCATGCTCACGCGCAACATCCGCTGTCAGGTCATGCGGGAAACCGTAAGTATCATATAGCTTAAATACTGTCTCACCTGGAATAACAGTGCCATCCAGATTATCAATCGCTTCCTGCAACAAACGCATACCGTGATCAAGAGTCTTCGCAAACTGCTCTTCCTCTTTAAGAAGAACACGCTCAACCTGAGCCTGCTTCTCAGCTAGTTCAGGATAAGCTTCGCCCATCTCCTTCACTAACGCAGCTACAAGCTGATTAAAGAAAGCACCTTTTGCGCCTAGCTTGTTACCGTGACGTACTGCTCGACGGATGATACGACGTAAAACATAACCTGCACCTTCGTTTGATGGCAGCACACCATCAACAATAAGGAAGGAACAAGAACGGATATGGTCTGCAATTACACGTAGCGATTTATTATCCATATCTGTTGTACCAACAGCCGCAGCAGTGGCTTTCAACAGATTCTGGAACATATCAATTTCGTAGTTAGAGTGAACATTCTGCATAACTGCCGCAATTCGCTCTAGGCCCATACCTGTATCAACAGATGGCTTTGGAAGTGGTGTCATTTCACCATCAGCGCTACGGTTGTATTGCATGAATACAACGTTCCAAATTTCGATATAGCGATCACCATCTTCTTCAGGGCTACCTGGAGGACCACCCCACACGTCAGCACCATGATCAAAGAAGATTTCAGTACATGGACCACATGGGCCTGTATCACCCATTGACCAGAAGTTATCTTCATCTAGTTTAGAAAAACGTTCTGGATCTACGCCTACTTCCTCTTTCCAAATACGCTCAGCTTCTTCATCAGAATGGTGAACCGTCACCCACAGGCGCTCTTTTGGAAGGCCTAGCGTTTCAGTCAGAAACGTCCAAGCAAAGTTGATTGCATCTTTCTTGAAATAATCACCGAAACTAAAGTTTCCAAGCATTTCAAAGAAAGTATGGTGACGCGCTGTATAACCTACGTTTTCAAGGTCATTGTGCTTACCACCAGCACGCACGCATCGCTGCGAGCTTGTCGCTCGTGTGTAATTGCGCTTATCTGTGCCCAAGAACACATCTTTGAACTGTACCATCCCCGCATTTGTAAACATCAGGGTAGGATCATTAGCAGGGATAAGGGAGCTACTTGCTACAACCTCATGTCCTTGCTGGTTAAAGTAATCTAGAAAAGCCTGACGAATCTCGGCACTTGTCATATATTTCATTAGATGAACCGTATGCGTATCCATTCTGGTAAAGCCATCGGCAAGCCTCACTTGCCTACCAACAGCGCAAAATCACCACAAATTATGGGCGCGACATTATATATCGTGAGCGAAAATTGTTCGAATCTTTTTCAGAAATGGGCCTATTCATGCTAAATAGACAAAGAATAATCTGTTTGAATTCAGATTAAGATAGGTAGCGATTATCTGTCTTGCGACGAAAAAACCTACTTAACTGCAGGCAGAGAAAAACCTAACCCTTTGAAATATATAACGATAAAATTTTAATATTCATCATTCGCAACTTGCTCTATCGCAAACTGAATCTCATCTATGGAAAATCCGCGCTGACTCATAAAGCGCATGCGCTTACTGCGCTCTTTAAAGTCTTTATCCGCTAGAGGCTCTCTATATTTACGCCGATAAAGCTCCTCAGCTTTGACAAACCAATCTATATCTAAACTCTCTAAGCAACTAACAAGCAATTCCGAAGCTATGCCTTTCTGTTTTAAATCAAATCGAATTCTAATAAGACCATGCCCTTGCCCCACTCTCATTCGCACAAAGCTTTCACAAAAGCGTTGATCAGATAAGTACCCGTCCTCTTCTAGACTTTGCAAGACGCTATCTAGATCCGTCCCCTCAATACTACGGGCCAGCTTCTGGCTTAGTTCTTTATAAGAATATTCGCGCCGTGACAGTAACTGAATTGCCTTGTTCCACGCCTCTTTATTAGGACTTCCATCCATAACCAATCCTCTTTAAACGAAAAAACCTCCATCTATAGACGGAGGTTTTACTGTGCTAACTTAGCGCCTTAAATTAGATCTAGGCTTTCAGTTTTATCTTCAGCGTCATCTTCTTTCGGTGCAGGCGTCGAAAGCAAGCGATTACGAAGTTCTGTTTCAATTTCATTCGCAATCTCAGGGTTTTCTTCCAAGAATTTAGATGCATTGGCCTTACCTTGACCAATCTTATCGCCATTGTAGGCATACCAAGCACCCGACTTATCAACCAAACCTTCTTTAACACCTAGGTCGATAACTTCACCCATATGGTAGATACCTTCACCATACATAATCTGGAACTCAGCCTGACGGAACGGCGGTGAAACTTTGTTCTTCACAACCTTCACGCGCGTCTCGTTACCAACGACCTCATCACCTTTCTTAACCGCACCAGTACGGCGGATGTCTAGACGAACAGATGAATAGAATTTAAGCGCATTACCACCCGTTGTAGTCTCAGGGTTACCAAACATAACCCCAATCTTCATACGAATTTGGTTAATGAATACCAACAAGCAGTTAGAGCTCTTTACATTACCCGTCAACTTACGTAGCGCCTGAGACATCAAACGAGCCTGAAGACCAACATGGGAATCCCCCATATCACCTTCGATCTCTGCCTTCGGCGTCAAAGCAGCTACAGAGTCGACGATAATTACATCAACTGCGTTAGAGCGAACTAGCATATCTGTAATTTCTAGCGCCTGCTCACCTGTATCCGGCTGTGAAACCAGAAGACTATCTACATCTACACCTAGCTTCTCTGCATAAATAGGATCTAGTGCATGCTCAGCATCAACAAAGGCACAAGTTTTACCCTGCTTCTGAGCTTCAGCAACAACCTGTAATGTCAGTGTTGTTTTACCAGATGACTCAGGACCATAGATCTCAACAATACGACCATACGGCAATCCGCCTATACCAAGCGCGATATCTAGACCAAGGGAACCAGTAGAAACAGATGGAATCGCTTCACGAGGCTGATCCCCCATACGCATCACTGCGCCTTTACCAAACTGCCTTTCAATTTGACCTAACGCTGCGTCTAATGCTTTTTTGCGATTTGCGTCCATCTTCGACCCTACTTTCTCTAAATTCATATTGTGCGCATCTTGCACTGCGCAAAACACTGTATGTATGGACAGTATTATTTCACAAGTTTTCCGGATTGCAACCCTCAATCAGATAAGTTCTGCAAAATCCCTTCTAACGCTACGCTAACTGCTTGTTTTCGAACTGATTCACGATCACCTTCAAAACAGTATTTTTTTGTTTTAACTGATTTACCTTGCTCAGCCCAAGCAAACCATACTGTACCTACCGGCTTCTCTTTACTTCCACCACCTGGCCCTGCAATACCACTGGTCGCAACAGATATATGCGCCTCACTATTCTCGAGTGCACCTTCCGCCATTTGAGCTACTACCTCGGCCGACACTGCTCCGCATTGTTCCAACGTATCTTTTGATACCCCAAGCATCTTTTGCTTAGACATATTACTGTATGTAACAAAGCCACAATCAAACCAAGCGGAACTACCAGGGATTGCTGTTACCTCCTGGGCAATCCAACCACCTGTACATGATTCAGCTGAAGTCATCATCATACCTTTTCCTTCTAACAGTCCCGCTAATGAACTTACAACTTCAAGCATGCACTCTCCCGCTCAATAAGTTAATAAATCTCACCCACTGCATTTCAACAGCACCCATGCAGGATATAGGAAGAACTCTTAGCGAGAAACGCCAGACATAAAAAAACCGGAAGGGCGACCTTTCCGGTTTTTTCATAGTATTTGAATATACTATTTAGTTCTGAGCAATCGTAGCCATATTGCTAGTACCGCTCTGATAAACAGTTGCAACATTGCCTGTCGCAGTCTGCGCAACAATAGCCATATTCGTTGTACCATATTGAGTTACAGTCGCTTGATGCTGTAAACCAACCTGATCAACATCGGCATTATTACCATCTCCGCTCTGCAAAACTGTTGCCTGAAGATCGGTACCATATTGATAAACATTTGAAATATTTGCTTCGCCAAACTGATCTACATCCACAGTAGAACTCACAGTTGAATATTGATAAACATATGAACTGTGATCATTACCAATTTGATCAACATCAACATCTGAGCTAGCGCTATAATACTGATAAGTTGATGAATCACTACCATTACCTAACTGAGTGGTAGCTGATGTATTGCCAGAGCCTGCATACTGTGACGTGTAAGCATAGTTTGAGGCACCCGCCTGCTCAATAAGAATACTACTAGCCTGTTCATAACCCTGATGTACAGATGCATAGTTGTTGTAGCTATACTCTACACCCTCATCTGCCGTATAGCCTTGAAATATTTCTACTCGACCATTAGCACCATAATATTGATTCACATAGGCATTATTTTCTTCACCATACTGATACGTATAGCCATAGTTATCCTGGCCGCCATATTGAGACACATTACTACTGTTACTCAAACCAGATTGATATTGAGAAGTCTGACTACTTAGCTCGTACTCTTGTCTAGCAGTCGCAACGTTGCTGGTACCACTCTGAGACTGAGAAGCGTAATTCAAATCAGATTCTAACTGAGTAATCTCTGCCTCATTATTATTACCAAACTGTGCTTGATACGAATAATTACTATCAGCTTCCTCCTGTGTTGCCAGAGCATTATTTGCAGTACCACTCTGATATTGGTAAGCATAATTATTCGTTGAACCTACCGTTTGATCAATTTCTGCAATATTGCCAGTACCATACTGATACTGATAACCCTGATTACCTGCAGCCATCGCTGCTGTAGATGCTGTAATAGCCGCAATAGCTACGCTAAGAGTAAGTTTCTTCATGGCCCTTTCCTTTTATTTGGTTTTAACCATCCAGAGGATGTTCTAGTTAACCTGCTTAACTGCTACCTGCAACCCTTCACCGTACTGGCTAACGTAGCTATTAAGCCCACTTCCAATCTGTTCAATTGAAGCTGAATTCATATAACCGTTTTGATCTATGACAGCTAAATTATCTTGCCCTTCCTGGGAAACGTTCGCATTGTTAAGCTCACCAACCTGAGAAACATTTAACGAATTACCATGACCAAGCTGCATCGCAACTAAGACATTATCTTCTCCATATTGAGCCGCAATCACCTGATTCCCATGGCCATATTGCCCCAAGTCTGCAACATTACGATCGCCTACTTGTCCGATAATTACTTGTTGTTTAGACCCTTCTTGTACGCCATACAATTCATTTTTTATGCCTATCTGATCAAGATAAAAAAGATTCCCACCCTGAGAGACCAACTCCTCAGCGCCTAACTCATCTAGAACATCAAGATCATTAGACCAAGCGGGAGAACAAAAAATAAATGCTATAGAAATAATCATTGCAACATGCATCAATGCTAGAGATAGCAATGCTTTAAATGATTTTTGGCAAAAGTCACTCAACAAATAAACTCCAGCATACAAAATTGATTCCGTTCTCATTTGCTCAGCATCCCAATTCTTTTTTAGGGTCTTTCCAATATTGAAGTATTGAGCTAGCTTACCCCTCTAACATTTACTCGCCATCAAGCAAACGACTGAAATTTATTAAAGATTCTTTCAGTCTTTTGACTGAAAAATTAACCATACGCCATACAAAAGCATGAAGCTCGAAACGAGATATTTGAACGCTGACAAGGCTCAAGAAATAAGCGTTTTTTAGAAGCCCTGCAGAACTAATCTGATTTAATAAAGGACGACTAAAGGCAGCTATATTTTCGATATAGCTGCCTTTACTCTATTAGCTAGATAATTTTTTGGGGAGCATTCATATAAAACTGGAGAGTAGGTGAATTAATTTGAGAAGGGTCCTGCAGCCCCCAACTTTTCTCTTTTACTCCTTGAGCGATCAGGTGTAGCAGTGCAGATTCAATAGCCGCTAGTACACAAAGCTGCTTTGGTTCATTTGAGGTAGTCCCTGCTTCCAATTCTAGCAATCGTTCGAATTCAATAAATCTAAAAACACCTGAACTGATCTCTCTAGACATGATGGACTTCGTTGTCATCACACTATGTAAAATACGCCCCGTTCGAACATCAACAGCCCTTAGATTAACAGTCACCTGATCAACTCTATACTGCTCAGATACACCTATCCCAAAATACCTAGCACCTAATCCGCCGGTTTGGATATTACTGTCATAACCTATGATTCCACCCTCCAGCATAATATTTGCAGCAAGCAAGGATGGTAAAGCGACATCATTATTGATTGGGGTGTTAGGTTTTTTTTGGGCTGCACGGATAATTTTTCTCTCCGTCAGAATATTCTGCAACCCTTCCCTTTCGAGGGGTACAAACCAACCTGAATCCTGCATTGCACCAATGAGCATTGCAGTAGCTCCTTGTGTCACTGCTGTAGAGAAAGAACTTGCAGGAGCTGCTTTATATTGACCAGACTGATCCCTAAAACTGTAAACCGTAGCAACAATTTTCCCTCTGGGACTTGGAAGGGACTTAAGATCATTATAAGTACTGGTGCGCGGTGTTAATTTAACTTCATCTTCAGAAGGACCAAACAGTGCAGATGTTGTCCCCTTTACAGCGCTACACCCCTGAAGGGCAATCAACATTGATAACAAAACCGTTTTAAAATACCACTTATAATCCATTATCTAACCCTTAGCTTTCCTTAACTATCTATCAAAAACCAATCACATCAATTTGCGTCGATTCGTGTGTTACCTTGTCGTATATATAGATGGATAAACCGCCATCTTCTGAAATCACCTCTACGATGAAATCACTCGTCTCCAACCTTCCAGGAGTTCCCTCTTCAACGTTAGTAAGGAGGTCGCTCAATAAGCGTGACTCGATAGCGCGAGAAAATTGCTCTATTGCTGAAGACTGGGACAACCCAGAGGAAGTAAGCGCATCAGGATCCTCATAACCATTCTGAGCTTGAGCGTTACTCAAAAGATAAGGCCCATTTAGAGGATTCCCTCCAAAACTTGGGTTAACTGGGGTATACACTAGATCTGCCAACACTTGGGAGCTGCCGAAAGCCATCAACAAAACTAACATCCATTTGCGTGTATATCTGAACATCTTCATATCTCATCCTTATCGATATCGAAGGTATCTGAAAACAACTCTTTCAATTCAAGCTGCTTAACCTCCTTGTGTATTTGAATAACAGCTTGCTTCGCTTCGCTCTCAATCCCTGAACGATTGGGCGACATAAAGCGCCTAAATACTGTTTTATGATCCTTTTCCACCCAAATTAAGTTCCCCCACCGCGCAGAAGGACGCTCATAAACGCTTAAATTATATTTACTCTCAGGGTAAAGCGAATTCCTGTAATGACTTATATAACGGGCAAATTCATGACCAACTCTGGTAATCGTATTATCAGTAGTAAAACCAGCAATATCATCTTCAAGTGACTGAGCAAAACCCCCCGCAGGTAAAACAAAGTAAGCAACAAAGGCCAATAACTTAGCGTTCAGTTTCAGCACTATAAATGCTCCTTTGCCCAATTTGATGCCTGCAAACGATTACAAACATCAATTTTCTTAAAGACTTTATACAGATGGCTTTTAACCGTATGACAACTAATATTTAAACACTTTGCGATTTCATCATTACTCATACCCACAGCAAGGCGTTCTAAAACTCGCTTCTCCTTCTCGGTCAATACATCACAGCTGACACACTGTTTTAATTTTTGGCTTTTTCTGTAATGCATCAGCAAAGAGTTTGTGAGCTTTCGCGGCAACCAAAGCCCCTCTTCCATAATTTCCCGAATACCCGAAGTAAGAAGATCACTTTTATCTCCTTCATAAAAAATCCCTTTTACCTGCGGCCAATGAGATAAAGCCTCAAATTCAGATTCATGGGGAGCATCAAGAAGAGCAACGGAACAGTTAACATCCAACAGGGCTAACTGCTTATTCAACTCATGAGAAGAGTATGAACTGCAGTCCAAAAGAAGCAGAGAACGATCGTGAGAACAATCAATGGCAGCCAAAGAAGATACTGTACATGTAACATTTAGCTCTGAAGCTAAATAATTACGCAGCATAGAGGTTTGTATTTTATTTTTTGCAACAATAATTACTGGCACAGCCTTATTGTCGCGGTCTAATCCATCAAGCAAAATCAACATCCCTTTAAAATTCGCTCTCGACACCGCGCACACCCTAAAGGGACTTACTAGACAATTCAACCCTCCAACAGAACTAGATTAGACCTAGGCCCAAAGGTATACATGAGATCAATTCATACACAACTAACAACCTTGGTATCAATTTAAAACCCTTTTGGCATACAACCAACCAACAAACAAGATGTTTGCTAATTTAGAAGAGCCTAAATATAAATTCAGCATCTAGCTACCATGAAATATTCGCAAGGTAATTTTCCCAAATAAATTTCCATTTTTCCCACATCAAACAACTTGCCAACGCCCCATTGCACCTAGAGCTTCCCTCTATGGACTGGGTTGGTAAGATTTATTCACGTACAATACTGCTCCTTAATAATGCCTGTTAACTAAAGTTGGTAAGCCTTTTATATGAGCAGCAAAACGTCTTCCACGCATACACCAATGATGCAGCAATACCTACGCATCAAAGCACAACACCCTGATCAATTGGTGTTTTATCGGATGGGTGACTTCTATGAGCTGTTTTATGACGATGCAAAAAAAGCGGCGGATCTGTTAGACATATCTCTTACCGCCCGCGGCAAATCTGGCGGCGAGCCTATCCCTATGGCGGGCATCCCTTACCATGCTGCGGAGAACTATGTTGGTAAAATTGTTCGCGCAGGTGAATCCGTAGTTATATGCGAGCAAGTAGGAGACCCAGCCACCAGCAAAGGACCTGTAGAGCGAGCAGTTGCGCGAATCATCACACCAGGCACCGTAAGTGATGAAGCACTTCTTGATGAAAATAGAGATAACTTACTGGTAGCTATTAATCAGTCTAGCGACACTTATGGATTGGCTATTGTAGATATCGCTTCGGGTCGTTTTAGCCTGATGGAAATTGATAATCAAGACACGCTTATGAGTGAACTTGAGCGCTTACGCCCCTCTGAAACGCTCTTCAATGAAGATAGCCAGCTACATGACGTATTAAGCCAACGCAAAGGCCTGCGCCCGCAATCCCCTTGGCACTTTGAAGCAGATACTGCCAACGATCTGTTATGCCAACAATTTAAAGTTAAAGATTTGAGTGGTTTTGGTTGCGATCATCTAGCGGTCGCAACAACTGCTGCGGGTTGCTTATTACAGTATGCGAAAGAAACCCAGCGCACTTCACTACCTCATATCAGGCGCATTCAGATTGAACAACATAATGACTGTGTAGCTTTGGATGCGGCTACGCGTAAAAACCTTGAACTTGATCAAAATTTATCTGGCGGATTTGATAATACACTCGCCAAAGTCATTGATAAATGTCGCACACCTATGGGAAGCCGCCTGCTAAGACGCTGGCTTCACCGTCCGATTCAAGACAGAGCAACGCTATGTGCACGTCAAGCCTCGATTCAGTGGTTGATTGATAACTATCACTTCGAAACGGTCCAAAGCACTCTCAAACTCATTGGTGATAGCGAGCGCATTTTAGCCCGTATTGCACTTAGATCAGCACGCCCGCGCGATTTGGAACGATTAAAAACATCTCTTAACTCCTTACCTTTGCTTCAGCAGCAAATCGAAGCAGCCAATGCCCCGTTAGTGAACGAATTATCTGAGCAGATTTCAGAATTTCCAAACTTGGCAGAGCTGCTAACCAAAGCGGTAATAGAAAACCCGCCGGTAGTCATTCGTGAAGGCGGTGTTATAGCTGATGGTTACGATGCAGAACTAGATGAATTACGCGGCATTAGCGAAAACGCTGGAGCTTACTTACTAGAGTTAGAACAGAAAGAGCGGGATCGTACCGGTATTGCCACTTTGAAAGTAGGTTATAACCGCGTACACGGTTATTTTATTGAGATAGGCAAGGCACAAAATGCCGAATTGCCGGCTGAATATATTCGCCGCCAAACACTTAAGAATGCTGAACGTTATATTACGCCAGAGCTAAAAGAGTTCGAAGACAAGGCACTATCAGCAAAAAGCCGAGCACTCACCCGTGAAAAGGCGCTTTACGAATCCCTGATAGAAACCATTGCTGAAGAGCTGGCTGATCTACAAGATTCAGCTTCCGCTATTGCAGAGCTAGATGTACTCGCTAACCTTGCAGAGCGTGCCACTACGCTAGATTACGTTCCACCGACACTGACAGATACACCGCAGATCAAAATACAGCGTGGCCGACACCCCGTAGTGGAAACTGTATTAACAGAGCCTTTCGTAGCCAACGATTTAGACTTGGACACTGAGCGCAAGATGCTCGTTATTACAGGTCCGAACATGGGCGGTAAATCTACCTATATGCGCCAAGCAGCGCTAATTACCCTACTTGCGCATATTGGTAGTTATGTTCCAGCTTCAGCTGCAACAATTGGCATTGTTGATCGCATCTTCACCCGAATGGGATCATCTGATGATCTAGCAGGTGGACGATCAACTTTCATGGTTGAGATGACCGAAACCGCCAACATCATGCATAACGCGACAGAACGCAGCCTAGTATTGATGGATGAAGTAGGCCGCGGTACAAGTACATTTGATGGCTTATCTCTCGCTTGGGCCTGCGCAGACAATCTTGCTAGGGAAACTAAGGCCTTTACTCTGTTTGCAACTCACTATTTTGAATTAACTAGTTTGCCTGATCAGGCTAATTCGGTTTTCAATGTGCACTTAACCGCTGTAGAGCACAACGATCACATCGTTTTCCTACATGAAGTTAAAGAAGGGCCTGCAAGTCAGAGCTATGGGTTGCAAGTCGCACAACTGGCTGGTGTTCCTTTGCCTGTGATTCAACAAGCAAAATCCAAGTTAATGCAACTCGAACAAGATGTAGCAGTTAGCGCTCAATTAAGCACGCCACCACCTCCAGTTCAGAATGATATGTTCGCCGCACCGGAACCGAAAGCTCTGAAAGAGCTAAAGAAAATATCCCCCGACGACCTCTCTCCAAGAGAAGCGCTAGATTTTCTCTATAAACTCAAAGAACTTGTTTAAGGTTCACTCATAAAAAAACCGCCAATTGGCGGTTTTTTTATGAGTGAACTTGAGTTTACTGCTGTAGTAAATCCTCTCCGCTCAAACCATTTTTCTCAACGATATCACGCAACTTACGCAAAGCTTCAACTTGGATTTGACGAACACGCTCACGTGTTAGACCAATTTCGCGTCCAACCTCTTCCAGAGTGCTCATCTCATAACCTCTGAGACCGAATCGACGTGATAACACTTCCGCATGCTTTTCAGGTAAAGCATCCAGCCATTTATCCAAATTACCACTGATATTTGAATTTTGAAGTAGCGTTGCCGGATCTGAAGAGACTGCATCAGGGATCGTATCAAGTAAAGACTTGTCAGAATCTTTACCCATTGGCGTATCAACAGAACTTACACGCTCATTCAGGCCTAACATCCGCTCAACATTTTCAACCGGCTTGTCTACTAGTTCAGCAATTTCTTCCGGTGAAGGCTCATGATCTAACTTTTGCGCTAGCTCTCTTGCAGCTCGTAAATATACATTCAGCTCTTTAACAACATGGATAGGTAATCGAATGGTACGAGTCTGATTCATAATCGCACGTTCAATTGTTTGTCGAATCCACCAAGTTGCATAAGTAGAGAAACGGAATCCCCTTTCTGGATCAAATTTCTCTACGGCACGAATTAACCCTAAATTCCCCTCTTCTATGAGATCGAGAAGAGTTAAACCGCGATTGATATATCTACGCGCAATTTTAACGACTAAGCGTAGATTACTTTCGATCATGCGCTTACGCGCTGCTTCGTCCCCTTTAAGGGCACGACGAGAGAAATACACCTCTTCTTCCGCGCTCAATAGCGGCGAGAAGCCTATTTCATTCAAGTAAAGTTGGGTTGCATCCAAGTTTTTGGCATTAAGAAGGTCTTTATGAGCCATACTACCGCGCCCACGACCACTATTTAGAAACTCAGGCTCTTCTTTCTGAGGCGTTCCTTCTGTATCCTCATCATGAGTTTCCTCTGTCAGCTCTTCGCTTTCAACAGCGATATCCTGCACATCCGTTTTGCAGTTATTATCGATATTTTCCATTGCCCGTTCCCTTAACCAATCAGTGCTATCACGCGTTTATTAGTTATTTTTATTCTTATGTTTTCTTATAATTATTGTTTCGGCAGATATCGAAGAGGGTTTACCGGCTTACCATCACGACGTATCTCAAAATGGAGCATCACGCGATCTGTACCGGAATTTCCCATTTCCGCAATTTTCTGGCCTTTCTCAACCATATCATTTTCTTTGACTAAAACACGACTATTATGTGCATAAGCGCTTAAAAACTGCTGATTATGGTCAACGATAACTAAATTACCATAACCTAATAAACCACTTCCAGCATAGACAACTCGGCCTTTAGCCGCAGCCGTGACCTTAGCCCCATAAGCGGAAGCGATGTTAATACCTTTATTAACTGTTCCCTTTGTTTTAAACGTAGATACGATCTTACCGGAAGCAGGCCATCCCCATTTAATTGGACCAACAACAACTTTTGGGGGCTTGGTTTTAGCTTTAGAGGCAGGTTTGACTACCACTTTTTGTGGTTCAGCTTTTGCAGTAGCTATAGGCTTAGTTACCGGCTCAGCAGCAACTTTTGGAGCGGTACTCTGAGGTTTATTTGTCGTTTCTTGTCGACTAGAAACAATTGTCGGCTTTGGCGCAACGATGGAAGCATCGCGTACAATCGATTCTGAAACAGTGCTTTTCGGTACAGGCTTCAAACTCAGTTTCTGACCAGGATAAATATTGTAATTACTGGATATACCATTCCTTTTAGCTAATTCCCGATAATCCATCCCATATCTAAAAGCGATAGAATACAAAGTATCACCTTTACGAACTTGATATTGGTTAGGTTGAGGCTGAGCAGAAACAGGTACCGAACGATCGCTTACTGGCGCATAGGTCTTCCCTCCACATGCAACCAGCAGAAATGAGCAACACAGTAACAGATAACCCTTCAAGCCCATTGAACTATACCCAGCCTCTAGCCCTCTGACCTCCGACCCATTCGCTCAATCAACAATACAGCTGCAGCGCCAACAATCATTAAACCAACAGCATATACAACAAATGAAGGTTGCCCAGTCATAGACTCAAACGAGAACGGCGAAATATTCTCCTGCACTAAAGGTACCTGTTCACCATGCCTATTGATGGTGTAAGCAGTTGTATACTTCCACGGCCATACTTTATTAAGAGAGCCCAGCATAAAACCGCCTAACAAAGCTAAAGTCGTTGTTTTAAATGAACTAAACATCCAACTTAAAACCCGAGAAAAGCTCAATAGTCCAACAGCACAGCCTGCAGCAAAAACACCTAAGGTAAATAGCTCAATGTTTTTGATTGCCATCAAGATAGGTGTGTACATACCCAGCAATAGAAGAATAAAGCTACCTGAGATACCCGGTAAAATCATGGCACATATAGCCACCATACCAGCCAAAAAGATAAACAAAGGCGTAGCTTCTATTGAAGTTGGAGAGATAGAAGTAATCATATAGGCAGCAATAGTTCCGGCGATAAACGCGGTAAAGCTATTACTATCCCACTGCTCTATATGCCTACAGACAGACCATACTGAAGCCAAAATCAGGCCAAAGAAGAACGACCACAGTAGCTCAGGATATTCAGCTAACCAAAAGAGCACTACCTTTGCGACGGTCACCAAGCTGACGAAAATACCTAACACAAGCGTCAGCAAAAAAGTGCCATTAACATGTTTCCAAGCTGCAACAGGGCCTTGTTTGAACAACACAAATAAAGCTTCTGGCCCAAACTGCTTCAAAGAGTAAATAAGCTCTTCATAAATACCTGTCATGAAGGCAATCGTGCCACCCGATACTCCTGGCACCGCATCAGCAGCCCCCATCATCATCCCTTTGCCCGACAATGCTAAATAGTCGCGCCACGTTCTTCCTTCTTGCTTCAACTTACTACCTCACCGTACCACTTAACAAAGGTACAAACTTCACACAATCTAAAATTTCAGTACTGAACTCATCTTCAGATAATCTGATAACAAGATTCAGTTTTTGGGAATCACTGCCACCTACAGGAATAATTAAGCGGCCACCAACTGCTAGTTGCTGCTTTAACTCTTCAGGCACAGTTTCTGGTGCGCAAGCAGCTAAGATACCATCATAAGGCGCTTTCGCAGACCAGCCCATGCCTCCATCTGTATGCTTCAACTGTACATTATTTAGACCAATTAATTTCAAACGCTCTCGCGCTTTATCCTGAAGCGGTTTGATACGCTCTACACTGTACAACTGACCAACCAATGGCGCTAAAATCGAAGTTTGATAACCAGAACCAGTCCCCACTTCTAGGACTTTTTGCAAAGGGCCTTCTGACAAAAGCACCTCTGTCATTTTCGCAACGATGAACGGTTGCGAAATAGTCTGGTTATAACCAATTGGCAGAGCCGTGTCTTCATATGCCCTATGAGCCAAGGCTTCATCAATAAAAATATGCCTTGGTGTATTTCTCATCACATCCAGAACACTCTCGTCCTGGATTCCCTGATCTCTTAATCGATTAATCAAACGATCCCTTGTTCGCTGCGAAGTCATTCCTATTCCGCGTAATTGCTGATCGTTCAAAAATTATTCTCCAACCAATCACCCACATTATCCATGCCCGAATATTGCGTCATATCTGCATGCAAGGGTGTAATAGAAACACATTGTTCTTTTAATGCGTAAAAATCTGTTCCAGGGCCTGCATCAGCGGCAGGACCCGCTCCAGCAATCCAATATCGAGTTTTGCCACGAGGGTCTTCTGTTGCGATAGGTTTACCAGCACAGGTTCTATGACCCAGTCTCGTTACATGAATACCTGCAAAGTCATTCTGTGAGCAATCGGGAACATTAACATTAATAACTGTACGAGGAGCTACATTTAGATACTGTATATTTTCGACCAACTCTCGAGCAACTTGAGCCGCAGAGTCGTAATGCGCCGGATGAAACTCTCCAGAAGATATAGCAATGGCAGGGAATCGCAGATGGCGCCCTTCCATTGCTGCAGCAACCGTCCCAGAGTAGATAACATCATCGCCTAAATTAGGGCCAGCATTGATCCCAGAAACAACAATATCTGGCTCAAAACCGAATACACCTGAACTACCTAAATGCACACAATCCGTTGGAGTACCGTTAATCCCAATAAAGCCATTTTCATGTTCAAAGGCTTCTAGTGGACGATCCAACGTTAACGAATTACTTGCACCACTACGATTACGGTCTGGGGCAACCACCAGAATTTCTCCAACCTCGGCTAAGGCTCTTGCTAAAGCAGCAAGGCCTGGTGCATAGACACCATCATCATTAGAGATCAGTATCTTCATTTATCCCTCATTACTTTCAGGCTGGGTAACATTGCAGAGCTCCCGCAATACACTGGTTGCAAATGCCCCTGAAGGCAGGCCAAATTCAAGCCAACATTCAGTCTCATTAATCACATTAATTTCTAACTGCTGGGGAAGCAATCGAAGAGATCTACGCTCTTGTTTTAACGTTAGATTTTCAAGCAAATCACTGACCTCAGACCAGCGTCCGACCTGCTCTTGCTCCCATTTTTCAGCTGCAGCATTTGGTAGCATATCTCCACCGCCCCACATTGGGCCGGTAAGATTAATCTCTTTATCCGTTAAACGTTGCTGTAATTCATCGGTCGCTTCATCTTCGACAAAACAGCTTTGGCTTCCTGCCAACATCAATGCATCACCATCAAGAATGCTATTCCACAAGCCTTGATCTAACCTTTGAGATAAAACCTGATTAAATACCCAAGAGCGAACAGCAGAGATATAAATCCCCTTCTTATTTCTTTGCCGCTCCTGATATTCGCCGCGCAACAGCGCGATCCCTTTATCTAAATTACCATAGTCCCGACCGAACCGTTGCTCGCCAAAATAGTTGGGTACACCCTCTTTAGCCACATAATCTACGCGCTGCTGCAGTTCATTCATATTAGTAATCTGGCGAAGTCGCAATTTAAAGCGGTTCCCCTGAAGAGTACCTAGACGCAACTTTCTTTGGTGCCGAACTGCTTTAAGAACCTCTATGCTATCGCCACCAAATAACTTCCAATTCAAATTACGCTTGATCGGGAATTTCGCACAAAACCATTGTTCAGTTACAGCATGACGATCTTTTTTACCCGCATAACTAACATCTCTAGGGCTTATTTGGGCAAAATTTGCTAATTGCCTAGCAACCCAATCAGTATTTTCACCGCATTTGCGAATATAAAGAAACACATGTTCGCCTGATCCTTCAGGCTCAAACCCTAACTGTTCGATAACCTGAAAATCCTCTGAGCAACTGCGGATCACTGCAGAACCAGTAGGCTTTTCATTGAGATATGTAAATTCTGTAGGCAGGGATGTCATAAAAGGTTACTTCTCTGAGGCGGGTTCCACCAGCTGGAAAAAGGACTCATCTTCTTTGATCATACCAAGCTCACTACGAGCCCGCTCTTCCAAAGCAGCATTACCCTTTTTAAGATCTAGAACTTCGGCTTCTAGCTCACTATTCCGCTGACTAAGCTCTTGATTAATGCCTTGTTGCAGTTCTATTTTGGCATTTAGAGCCCAAATATCGCGCAGGTTTGCCTCCCCAAACCACAATCTGTACTGCAGTCCGAGTATCAAAAATAATATAAGGGCAACCAACCAGCGATACATAGATTTCTTATAAGTAAAAAAGGGGGCATTAAGCCCCCTTTTTATATCAGACTATTACGTAGGGTACTACGCTTAGCCCTGACCTTTCACTTCAGAAAGGCCGTTGTAGATTGCGCCGTCACCTAGCTCTTCTTCGATACGTAGAAGACGGTTGTACTTAGCTACACGGTCAGAACGGCATAGAGAACCTGTCTTAATCTGGCCTGCAGCTGTACCTACTGCTAGATCTGCAATAGTTGTATCTTCAGTTTCACCAGAACGGTGAGAGATAACCGCTGTGAAGCCTGCATCTTTCGCCATTTTGATTGCGTCTAGCGTTTCAGACAAAGAACCAATCTGGTTGAATTTGATCAGGATTGAGTTACCGATGCTCTGCTCGATACCACGTGACAGAATTTTCGTGTTAGTTACGAACAAGTCATCACCAACCAACTGCACTTTGTCACCAATTTTCTTAGTTAGGTAAGCCCAACCATCCCAATCAGACTCGTCCAGACCATCTTCGATGGAAACAATTGGGTAGTTTTCAGTTAGTGCTGCAAGGTAATCACCGAAGCCTTCTGCATCAAAGACTTTACCTTCACCGGAAAGGTCGTATTTACCTTCTTTGTAGAATTCAGATGCAGCGCAGTCTAATGCTAGCGTTACATCTTTTCCTAGCTCGTAACCCGCTTTATCGATTGCTTCTTTAATAACAACCAAAGCTTCTTCGTTCGATGCAAGATTTGGAGCAAAACCACCTTCATCACCAACCGCAGTGTTTAGGCCTTTTGCTTTTAGAACAGCTTTTAGTGCGTGGAAAATTTCTGCACCACAACGCAAGCCTTCAGAGAACTTGTCGAAGTTTACTGGCTGAACCATGAACTCTTGGATATCAACGTTGTTATCCGCATGCTCACCACCGTTAAGGATGTTCATCATCGGTAGTGGTAGAGAGAACTGACCTGGAGTACCGTTAATCTCTGCAATGTGAGCGTATAGAGGTATACCTTTTTCTGTAGCTGCTGCTTTTGCCGCTGCAAGAGATACCGCTAGGATTGCGTTTGCACCTAGGTTTTCTTTGTTTTCAGTACCATCAAGCTCTAGCATTTTATTATCTAGCGCGCGCTGATCTGTTACATCCATGCCCGTTAGCGCTTCACGGATAACACCGTTAACCGCTGCAACCGCTTTTTGTACGCCTTTACCTAGGTAACGGCCTTTATCACCATCACGCAGTTCAAGCGCTTCGCGAGAACCCGTTGAGGCACCAGAAGGCGCACAGGCAGAACCAATCACGCCAGATGCAAGAATTACATCAGCTTCAACTGTTGGGTTACCACGAGAATCCAGTACTTCGCGGGCTTTGATATCAGAGATCTGTGCCATGGGGAAATAACTCCAGAAATTTTACGTTCTGGGGGCATCAAGCCCCCAATCCTTAATTCGTTTTACTGTTTAGCTTGTTGATCTAATGCAGCTTGAATGAAGCCTTTGAACAAGCCATGACCATCACGCGGGGTGGATGTGAACTCTGGGTGGAACTGACAAGCGACAAACCAAGGGTGATCTGCAACTTCAACCACTTCAACGAGCTCACCATCAACAGAACGGCCAGAAATTCTTAAACCAGCGCTTTCCAGTTGCTCAACGTAGTTGTTGTTCACTTCATAACGATGGCGATGACGCTCAGTAATCTCAGTATTACCGTAAGCTTGAGCAGCAGTAGAACCTTCTGCCAGATGACAAACTTGAGCACCCAGGCGCATAGTACCGCCCAGATCATCAGCTTCGCCACGGGTTTCCACACCACCTTCAGAGGTAGCCCACTCAGTGATCAAACCAATTACCTGATGTTCAGCATCTTTATTAAATTCGGAAGATGTCGCATCTTCTAAGCCTGCTACGTGACGAGCAAATTCAATAACCGCAACCTGCATACCCAAACAGATACCTAGGTATGGCACTTTGTTTTCACGAGCATAGCGAACAGCAGCGATTTTGCCTTCGACACCACGTTCACCAAAACCACCTGGTACTAGAACAGCACTTGCGCCATCTAGAATTTCAACACCTTCACGTTCGATACGCTCAGAGTCGATACATTCGATGCGAACTTTTTTCTTCAATGCGATACCCGCATGAGAGATCGCTTCGATAAGAGATTTGTAGGCATCCAACAGCTCCATGTACTTACCCACCATAGCGATTTTAACTTCGCCTTCTGGGTTAAGATGAGCATCTGCTACACGATCCCATTCACCTAGATCTGCTTCTGTACACTCTAAGTGGAAACGTTCCACTACGATATCGTCTAAGCCTTGCTCAGACAGCATTCGAGGAATGTTATAGATAGTATCTGCATCAGGAAGCGACACTACTGCACGCTCTTCAACGTTAGTAAACAACGACAGCTTACGACGAGAAGAGTCTGGAAGTGGGAAATCAGAACGACAAACCAAAATATCTGGCTGAATACCGATAGAACGCAGCTCTTTTACTGAGTGCTGTGACGGCTTAGTTTTGATTTCGCCAGCTGTGGCAATGTATGGAACAAGCGTCAGGTGCATAAACATCGCACGAGCGGAACCAAGTTCAGCTTTCAGCTGACGTACTGCTTCCATAAATGGTAGTGATTCAATATCACCAACAGTACCACCAATTTCTACTAGGGCAACGTCAGCATCACCAGCGCCTTCGATTACACGACGCTTAATTTCATCTGTGATGTGCGGAATAACCTGAACCGTTCCACCTAGGTAATCACCACGACGCTCTTTACGTAAAACATGCTGATAGATACGACCAGCAGTAAAGTTATTACGTTTAGTCATCGTTGTGCGGATGAAACGCTCGTAGTGGCCCAAGTCTAGGTCAGTTTCTGCACCATCCTCAGTAACAAAAACCTCACCATGCTGAATTGGGCTCATTGTCCCTGGATCCACGTTAATATACGGGTCCAATTTCAACATAGTTACTTTAAGCCCTCTGGCTTCCAAAATAGCAGCCAAAGAAGCGGATGCGATGCCTTTGCCCAATGAGGACACAACACCGCCTGTGACGAAGATATAACGCGTCATGCAGAACCTGTTTGATCGTGTTTAAGCGAGGATATTTTAAGATCGAGATGGGGCTATAGGATAGCAAATGAGCGCTAATCAGACAACGATAAGGGACGCCATAAAAGCGAAAAACCTGAGCTTTCTTTATCCCAGCCATCACAAACACAGATACCAGGCACAGCAACTACGGTTTCACCCTGAAAAATCAGTGGCCAGCTAGCCTTTTCCCAAGGAGGAAGATCTGCTTCTTGGAGCAATTTTTTTACCGATTTTGAATGCACTTGCCCATGAGGAACACATCTTTCCCCACCCTGGCGGCGCTGAAACATCAAGGGTTTCTGCAGCGGTTTAGCCAATTCGATGGTGAGCTCACCGTCTCCCAGCACCCAACAGCCAGCCTCAGATATTTCGACATTATCGAGTAGTTCAGAGGATGGAGACACTATATACAAATGATTGCGAAAGCGGCGAAGTGAGTGCTCCCGAATGAAATAAATGGGGTTAGCATCCGATTGCGCTTGAATAACATCATGCTGAATTTGCTCTAACTGCTGCTCATTAAGCAAGAAGCCAATCTCATTATAGACCCAGCGCCGAATCAGTTCAGGACGCTTTATCTCAATCAAAAGCCCCCATACATCCAGATTTAACCGCCTACTCGTAGTTAAACACTGACGCAAATCTTGATCTAAATAATGATTCAATAAAAACTCACTTTTAGCCACCAAGTCTGCATTTTTTTGCCAACGAGCAAGCAATTGCGGCCAACGCAGCTTTAATTCAGGTAATACCTTATGCCTTAAAAAGTTGCGGTCATAATCAATGGAATCATTAGATGGATCCTGAATAAATTCCAAGCCAATCTCAGTTGCCGCTTGCTCCAATTGTTTGCGCGAACAATAAAGCAATGGCCGTAATAAATAACCCTGCCCCAGCTCCCGCTGTTCAGGCATACCTTTTAAGCCAGTCAGGCCAGTCCCTCTTAACCAACGAAACAGCAATGTTTCAGCTTGATCATCAGCATGGTGACCAAACAGCACGCAATCACCCTCGTTTATAAAGTCATTAAACGCTGCATATCGCGCATCCCTTGCAGCAACTTCAGAGGAATTATTAGGAGTGACCGAAACGGAATGATGAACCACACCATTAAGCTCAGCCTGTCTCTCGGAAAACGCCGACCAACCATCTGCCTCAACCTGGAGATTATGGTTGATATGAAGCACGACTATTTGGCTATGCGGTAACACCTTACAAGCAAGATGCAGCAATAACTGAGAGTCTAAGCCACCGCTATGGGCAATAACCCAACGGGAGATTGAAGAGGACGAATCAAGGAAAGAGATAAAACGGGAGGTCAGCGCCTGAAACTGACGCTCACACTCCTGTAAAGCGGTGAGGTTGCCTGTATTAGGCTTCACCACCAAAACCGTATGCCATCAAACGCTTATAACGACGCTCCAGCAATTCATCGGTAGATAGCTCATCTAAGCGACCTAGAACTTCAGATAGGTGACGCTTAAGATTAGCCGCTGTTAGGGCTGGATCACGGTGAGCACCACCAAGCGGCTCACTTACGATCTGATCAACCAAGCCCAACTCAAGCAGGCGATCAGAAGTAATACCCATTGCTTTAGCTGCATCTGCAGCACGCTCAGCGCTCTTCCAAAGAATAGAAGCACAACCTTCTGGAGAAATTACTGAATACGTAGAGTAACTCATCATCATTAGCTCATCGCATACACCGATTGCTAATGCACCACCCGAGCCACCTTCACCAATAACAGTGGAAATGACAGGTGTTTTTAGCTGAGACATCTTAGCTAGGTTAAATGCAATAGCTTCTGACTGACCACGTTCTTCAGCATCGATACCAGGGTAAGCTCCCGGCGTATCAATAAAGGTCATGATTGGCATTTTAAAACGCTCAGCCATTTCCATTAGACGCAGTGCTTTACGGTAACCTTCTGGACGAGGCATACCAAAGTTACGCTTCTGACGTTCCTGAACACCACGACCTTTCTGATGACCAATCACCATTATTGGTCGCTCATCCATACGTGCGATACCACCCACGATAGCCTGATCGTCAGCAAAATGACGATCACCGTGAATTTCATCGAACTCATCGAACATATAATCGATGTAGTCCAATGTATATGGACGCTGAGGGTGACGGGATAACTGTGATACTTGCCAAGCAGACAGATCAGAGAAAATAGATTCTGTCAGAGTGCGGCTTTTGTCTTCCAGACGCTTAATCTCATCAGAGATATTCAGTTCAGCTGAATCCCCTACCAGACGTAGCTCTTCAATTTTTGCCTGCAGCTCTGCAATTGGCTGTTCAAAATCCAGATAGTTCGGATTCATATGACTCATCTATTCAATAGTAAAAAAATTGTCCAAAGTGTACCTGTTTGCAGCATTAAGAACCAGACCCTACAAGAGAAAGCCTTGACGCCAAACAGGACAGCTAAATTACGCCAGTTAAACTGACTAATAAGTTAATGAAACAGCGTCACTTCCGAACCGCTCCATTAATGCGATCAACAAATCATCGTTAGCCTGAACCTGCCAGTTATCGCCCAAAGTTATAGTTGCCTCTGCATCAGGTCGAGAGTAGCGCAACTGCACTGGCAGTGAGCCCTCTCCCTTATAACTATTAAGCAATTCCTGCAGCTCCTTCAGGCGCCTACCAGCTAACTGACTTTCGTTACATTTTACTTGGATACCTTGGGCATACTGAGCACGCGCTTGCGGGATGGTCAGCACTTTACTTACGCGCACCTTGATTCCACCAGAGAAGTGATCCTCTGCCACCTCTCCTTCAACCACTAGCACTGCGTCTTTATGAACAAGTTCACGTACAGCATCATAAGTATCGCCAAAAAGAGTTACATCGATACGCGCGGTACGGTCATCCAAAGTCACAAAACAAAGGTTATCGCCTTTTTTGGTTTTCTTCAGTCGCAGATCAACCACCAAACCGGCCATTTTTTGAGTCTGACCACGGGCAGGCTGCAACTCCACAATACGTCTACCAACAAAATGCCTTAATTCGGACTCATATTCATCAATAGGATGGCCCGTGAGGTATAAACCTAGGGTATCTTTCTCACCTGTGAGGCGCTCTTTATCTGTCCAAGACCTAACCGACTTGTAGTCTTCGTAAGAGCATCGATCAGATTCAGCCTCTACCTCGCCAAATAGATCAAACATCCCTGCGTCTTGGTTTTTAGCCGCTTGATCGGCAGCTTTCAGCGCATCCGGAATAGCTTCCCATAGAATCGCTCGCTCTGCGCCTAGACAATCTAGCGCACCGGAACGAACCAAAGCCTCCAAAACACGCTTATTAAGCTTCTTCGCACCTACACGTTCACAGAAATCAAATAGATCCGTAAATGGACCGCCATCTGCACGCGCTTCCGTAATTGCCTCTATAGGTCCTTCGCCTACGCCTTTAATCGCACCTAGACCATAAACAATGACACCCTCATCGTTTACGGTGAACATGTACTCACCGGTATTAACGTCCGGCAACGCAGGAGGAATACCCATCACACGACATTCTTCAATGAAGATCACCACCTTGTCGGTGTTCTGCATATCAGAAGAGATTACCGCCGCCATAAACGGCGCAGGGTAATGAGCCTTAAGCCAAGCCGTTTGATAAGAAACTAAGGCGTAAGCTGCAGAGTGGGATTTGTTAAAACCATAACCTGCGAATTTCTCTACTAGGTCAAAGATATTCCCAGCTAAGTCACGATCGATCCCATTCTGTTCAGAACCATCAAGAAAAGAAACCCGCTGTTTAGCCATCTCTTCAGGCTTTTTCTTACCCATCGCACGACGCAGCATATCCGCACCACCGAGGGTATAGCCTGCCATTACCTGAGCAATCTGCATTACCTGCTCTTGGTAAAGGATAATTCCGTAAGTCGGCTCAAGTACCGGTTGCAGTGAATCCAATTGATAATCAGGATGTGGCCACGCCATCTCCGCGCGACCATGCTTACGGTTGATAAAGTCATCCACCATGCCCGATTGCAGCGGTCCCGGACGGAATAGAGCTACTAGCGCGACAATATCTTCAAAGCGCGAAGGCAATAGCCTGCGAACCAAATCCTTCATGCCGCTGGACTCAAGCTGGAATACTGCTGTAGTTTCAGCGGCTTGCAGAAGATCGAAGGTCTTTCTGTCTTCAAGATCAATCAGAGCTATGTCGAGCGGTTCTTCACCGTTCTTTTCCCGAATACGGTTTACCGTTTGCAACGCCCAATCAATAATCGTCAGCGTACGCAGACCCAAGAAGTCGAATTTTACTAACCCAGCTTCTTCTACATCGCCTTTATCGAACTGAGTAACAAGGCCATTACCCTCTTCATCACAGTACGTAGCAGCAAAGTCTGTTAATTTGGTAGGTGCGATTACTACACCACCGGCGTGCTTACCTACATTTCGCGTCACACCTTCGAGCTTATACGCCATATCCATGATTTCTTGAGCCTCTTCACTAGACTCAATAAACTCACCTAGCATAGGCTCCTGATCCAAGGCTTTTTTCAGAGTAATACCTGGCTCAAAAGGAATAAGTTTTGAAAGTCGGTCAGCAAGACCAAACGGTTTACCTTGTACACGCGCAACATCTCGAACTACCGCTTTCGCAGCCATAGTACCGAAGGTTACGATCTGAGAAACAGCATCACGTCCGTAGGTTCGCGCTACATAGTCGATTACCTTATCTCGGTTATCCATGCAGAAGTCGATATCGAAGTCAGGCATGGAGACACGCTCAGGGTTGAGGAATCGTTCGAACAGAAGGTCATATTCTAACGGATCAAGATCGGTAATTTTTTGCGCATAAGCTACCAAGGAGCCCGCACCTGAACCACGACCAGGGCCTACAGGAACACCGTTTGCCTTACCCCACATAATGAAGTCCATTACGATCAGGAAGTAACCTGGGAAACCCATCTGGATAATAATATCCAATTCAAACTCTAAACGATCGATGTATTCCTGGCGTTTCGCTTGATAATCATGATCCTCTTTATCGAGAATGATCTCTAGACGCTCCTCCAAACCATCAAAAGACACTTTTCGGAAATAATCATCCATCAACATCCCTTCAGGGATAGGATACTTCGGCAGATAATATGTGCCGATTTCAATCTCGATATTACAACGCTTAGCAATCGCTACTGTGTTTTGGACTGCGGATGGAATATCACTGAAGAGCTCAACCATCTCTTCTTGGGAACGGAAATATTGCTGGTCACTGTATTCTTTTGGACGCGTTGGATCTTCTAACGTACGCCCTTGGTTGATGCAAACACGTACTTCATGAGCCTCAAAATCTGACTCATTAATAAACATGACCTCATTGGTCGCAACTAATGGGCAGTTATAGGTTTTAGCCAACTCAACAGAATCATGAACAATCTGCTCGTCACCCACTCTGCCTGTTCTCTGAACCTCTAGATAAAAACTGCTTGGAAAGACTTTCATCCAGCGTTCTAAAATGGCCCCAGCTTGATCATTATCAGCTAAGATAGAACGACCAATTTCACCTTTCCGCCCACCTGACAGTGCAATTAAGCCCGCTGATTTTGCCTCTACCCATTCAGGTTTCACCAAGGCCATATCCGCTAGGACATTTTGACCCTCAGCATAAGCCTGCGAGATCAACTCCATCAGATTAAGATAACCCTCAGCATTTCGAACTAATAAGGTTAAACGATAAGGCTCTCCACCGGGCTCATCCGTATTCTCCACCCAAAGGTCGGAACCGCAGATAGGCTTAATACCACTGCCTGTTGCCGCTTTAAAGAATTTCACCAAACCAAAGAAATTAGTTTGATCCGTCATACCAACGGCGGGCATATGGTCATCTTTAGCGGCATTAACCAGCTCTTTGACTCGAACCAAGCCGTCAACTAGGGAAAATTCTGTGTGAACGCGAAGATGAATAAACTGCGGATCAGACATAAAACAAACTTTTCAAAAGGTTAGGAAAGCAGGTCCCGTACGGGCTTAAAACTGCGACGATGTTCTGGTAACGGGCCATGTTCAGCCAGCTTTTCAAAATGTAGAGCTGTAGGGTAGCCCTTATGCTTAGCAAAACCGTACTCAGGATATTGTTGATCCAGAACTTCCATTTCTCTATCGCGATCGACTTTGGCCAAAATGGATGCTGCGCTAATTTCGGGGATCTTGCTATCTCCTTTTACAACAGGCTCACTAGGACAATTTAGATCAGGGCTTCGATTGCCATCAACATATACAAACTCGGCAGGGATATCTAATCCTTCGACAGCCCTTTTCATCGCTAACATAGAGGCATGTAATATATTAATTTCATCAATTTCAGCTGGCGATGCCGAAGCGACACACCATGCCAACGCCTTTTCCTTGATTTCGATATAAAGCTGCTCTCTTTTTTTTGCAGAAAGCTTTTTCGAATCAGCCAAACCTTCAATAGGATTTTCTGGGTCCAAAATTACAGCGGCAGCAACGACATTTCCCACCAACGGACCACGACCAACCTCATCAACACCGGCAACTCTTTTCCCCTGAGAAAAATCAAATTCCATGGTATTCACGAGATCACACCTTTATCTTTCAAAAGCGCCTCAATGGCATCTGCGGCTTTTTCGTCTGCGTCTTGATGAAGTTGCTTGTGTATTGCTGAAAACTTATCACGCAAATAAGCTTTGTATTCACTATCTTGCAAACTCTTTAATACCGCAGGTCCTAGCACTTCTGGTTTTACTTGGTCCTGTAAGATTTCAGGCACTAAAGCCTCATCAGCTAAAAGATTTGGTAAAGAGATGAACTTAGATTTAACCATTCGTGAATAGATAGCATAGGTCAACGGCGCCATTTTGTAGGCTACGACCATTGGCTTCTGCAAAATAGTAGCTTCCAGTGTCGCGGTTCCAGACGCTATCAAAATACTATCGGCTATCGCCATCACATCACGCGAATGCTTCATCACAAGCTGAATATTAAGATCAGAGTATTTTTCTACTATCAATTGATGTAACTGATCATGGCGTGTTTCATTTGCAGCAGGAATCACAAAACGAACATTCTCTAACCTCTCACTCAACCAGCGAGCGGTATCTAAAAAAGGCTCAGCCAAATATTTAAGCTCACTACCTCGGCTACCAGGCAATAACGCAATGATTTTCTCGCCGGGCTTTACTGCAAACTTTTTCTTACTCTCAACTACGTTGACACTGAACGGAATACTATCTGCTAAAGGATGACCGACAAAAGCGACTCGCTGCTGAGTAGGTGCATAATGCTTAGCCTCAAATGGAAACAGGCTAAGAACAAGATCGGTGGTGCGCTTGATTTTATAAATGCGCTTCTGCTTCCATGCCCAGACAGATGGGCTGACATAGTGCACCGTTGGAATTCCAGCTGCCTTTAACTCCCCTTCCATTTTAAGAGTAAAGTCTGGTGCATCTACGCCAATAAACAGATCGGGAGGGTTATCAATAAAGTGGCGAATCAGCTTTTTTCGAATACCAAGAAGTTCAGGTAGTCGCCCAAGGACTTCCACAAGCCCCATAACTGATAATCTTTCCAAAGGGTAATGAGAGTGACAGCCTTGAGCGATCATCAACTCACCGCCAATCCCCTCGACAGTGAGATCTGGGTAGCGTTTTTTTAAGGCTTTGATCAAACCACTACCTAAAATATCGCCTGAAGCTTCACCAGCTACAATGCCTACTCGTAGGGGGTTTGGCATAATCAACCTCAGCGAATTATGCCACGAGTGGAGGATTCAATAGATTGGATCATCGGAACAACTTCAGGGCATTCATTAGCCATAGCCTTTAATTCGGCCAATGCCTGAGCTGTTGTAAGTTTATTACGAAAGATAGTTTTATAAGCACGGCGCAACTGAGCAATTGAGTCAGCACTAAAACCGCGACGCTTAAGACCTTCAACGTTGATACCATGCGGTTTAGCTGTATTACCATTCGCCATAATATAGGAAGGTATATCCTTAAGCACAACTGTACTGGTTCCACACATCACATGAGAACCGATCTTGCAGAATTGGTGCACTGCAGTAAAACCACCAAGAATGGTCCAGTCGCCAATATGTACATGCCCTGCAATCGCCGTATTATTGGCCATGATTACATGGTCGCCGACAACGCAATCGTGTGCAACATGTGCATAAGCCATAAATAGATTATGGCTACCAATTGTCGTAGTACCTGCATCTTGGATAGTACCACGATGGATCGTGACACCTTCGCGGATAACATTATCATCCCCAATAGTCAGGGTCGTCGGCTCACCCGCATATTTCTTATCTTGGCAATCTTCACCAACAGACGAGAATTGAAATATGCGGTTATTCTTCCCGATTTTAGTTGGCCCCTTGATAACCACATGAGGGCCAATAACGGTGCCCGCACCAATTTCCACATCAGGCCCAATGATTGACCAAGGCCCTACTTCAACATCATCAGCAAGCTTTGCAGCAGGGTCTATAAGAGCACGGGAATCTATCAAGATTTAAACCTTTCTATCAGCACACAAAATTGTTGCACTACTTACCATATCACCTTCAACGGTAGCTCGCACATCAAACTTCCAGATACCACGACGTTCAGAGATAACTTTTGCTTCAAGTTTCAACTGATCCCCTGGAACCACTGGTCGTTTAAAGCGTAGTTTATCTGAGCCAACAAAGTAATAAATCGAACCATCTTGTGGCTTTTTATCCATAGTTTTAAAACCTAGGATACCAGCTGCTTGCGCCATAGCTTCGACAATCAAAACACCAGGCATTACTGGGTGATCTGGAAAATGACCATTGAAAAAAGGCTCATTAACGGTAACGTTTTTGATCGCAACAATGGATTCTCCCTTTTCTAACTCCAGCACACGATCTACCAGTAAAAACGGATAGCGGTGCGGAAGGTATTCCCGAATTTCATTTACATCCATCATTTCTTAAGAACCCTTAATCTCAGTAATCTTATCTTCTACAGACTTTATGCGGCGCGCTAGATCGTCTAACTGACGAAACCTAACTACGTTCTTCTTCCACTGTTTATGTGGAAGCATACCGGTACCAGACGAATAAACACCTGGTTCAATAATTGATTTTGTAACTAATGACATAGCGGTGATATGACTGCCATCGGCAATACTTAAATGCCCTGTGATTCCACATGCTCCAGCAATCGTACAACCGGCACCAATTTTAGTGCTTCCAGCTACCGCCGTACAACCTGCAATCGCAGATTTTTCACCAATGCTAACGTTGTGAGCAATTTGTATTTGGTTATCTAAAATCACACCATCAGAAATTATCGTGTTCTCCAAAGCTCCACGATCTATTGTGGTCCCAGCACCAACCTCAACGTTGTTGCCAACCCTAACTCCACCTAATTGCGTAATTTTTACCCAATTACCTTTTTCATTGGCAAAACCAAATCCGTCTGCACCTATAACAGCACCACTATGAATGAGGCAATTTGTACCAATATGAACATCCGTATATAAGGTTACATTAGCTTTTATAACTGACTCAGCACCAATAATACAGTCAGCACCAATGACTGCATTAGGCTCAATTACAACCCCATCACCGACGACTGAACGCTCGCCAATAACAACACCATGAGAAATAGAGGCTGTTTTTGCGACTTTTGCAGATTCAGCAATATTCGCTGAAGCAGCAATACCTTTTAAGGAGTCAGAAGGTGGAGCAAAAAGCTGACTAACACGAGCATAAGCAAGATATGGGTTATCAAGAACTAGAGCATTACCTTCAAAATATTCTAAATCCGCAGGAGCCATCAGAACAGCTCCTGCCTGTGTATCAGATAGATATTTCTGGTATTTACTATTTGCGATAAAACTCAAATCAGAAGATCGAGCTTTTTCTAAAGTAGCTAGAGCACTAACCTTGAAATCATCATCACCATGCAAATCTGCTGACAGGAATTCAGCTAACTGCTTTAGCGTATACTCATTTGAACTCATTCAGTATGGCTAGCCTACTGTTTGTTAAGCAGTTCAACTACTCGAGGAGTAATATCTAGTTCTTTTTTTGTAAATAGAGTTGCCTGTTTAGCAATCACTACGTCGTAACCTTCTTTCTCGATAAGATCACGGATAACCTTGTCTAGACGTGGACGCATCTCTTGAATAAACGCCTGCTCACGTTGCATTTTTTTTTGTTGTAGCGCCTGACCACTCTTTTGGTACTCCGCAAAAACTTTTTGGAATTGAATACTCATTTTCTTCAATTCAGCCTCAGACGCTAGATCTTTGTTCTTCTTTAGTTTTTCTCTTGTAGCTTTAACCTGTTTTTCCAGATCAAGCATTTTCTTATCTTCTTTCGCGAACTCAGCTTTTAATGACTGGCGATAGTCAGCAGCTGCTTCTGATGCAAGGAGAGCTTGCTGAACGCCTAAAACAGCAACTTTTTCAGCGCTTGCATTCAAACTTAATGATGCAGCAAAAAGAAAACCTAAAACGGCTTTAAATTTCATATTCTATTCCTTAGAAAGTTTGACCTAATGCGAACTGGAACACTTCAGTTTCATCACCAGTTTTATCATTTAGAGGTGCAGCCAAGGCAACGGACAATGGTCCAATTGGCGTCAACCAACTCAAACCAAATCCAGCTGCCAGTCTCAGCTCATCAAGTTCTACGCCATCTGTACAGTTACCCGGTTTGGAAACAGACGAACAATCAGTATCAAATACATTACCGGCATCAACAAACAAAAGTGTACGCCAAGATGTTCTTTCTTTTACAAAAGGCGTTGGGAAAATAAATTCTGCACCACCAGTAATTAAAACATCGCCGCCAAACGGATCATCTTTAGAATCGCGAGGACCTAGAGAGTTTTGTTCATAACCTCGAACCGTTTTCAAACCACCGGCAAAGAAATGCTTATAGAATGGATATTCATTCTGACCTAGCTCACCACCAAGGCCAACACGCCCCTTCAGGGATAGAACCCAAAAGCGATCATCTGTCAGAGGATAATACCATTTGCCGTTGTATTGTGCTTTGTAGTAACTCAAATCACTACCAGGGAGACCAAGCTCTAAAGATAAGCTCTGCGAATAACCTTTAGTCGGGAAGAAACCTCGGTTTAGATGATTGGAGCTCCAGCGTCCAGTCAGGTTCAGGTTCAGATAATCATTACCTTCATCAGCAAGGTACTGATTTATTTCATCTGGCGTTTCAGTGGTGTTAGTTTTGATGGTTACTTTTTCAATGTTCACACCAAAGTTTAAACGTTGATAATCATCTATTGGATAGCCAAAGTTTACACCACCACCCACCTCATCTGTTGAGAATGCACTGGCGTTATCTTCGTCAAAATCACGTTCACGGTAGTAAACATTAAAACCACGACTTACACCATCAACTGTGTAGTAAGGATCTACGAAACTGTAAGAATATTCAGTCAATGTGTCACTGTTAGAAATACCAATGCCGACTTTTTTACCTGTACCCAGGAAGTTATCCTGCTGCAGTTTAAAGCCTAAGATGATGCCAGAACTTTGAGAGAAACCAACACTCGCGGAGAAAGAACCAGATTGCTGTTCTTCAACACGGTAATCAATATCAACTAAATCATTACTACCCGGCACTGGCGTAGTCTCAACAGCAACTGTTTTAAAGTATCCTGTTTTCTCAAGCCTCTGCTTGGATTGTTCGATTAATTCATTCGACGCAACTGCTGCTTCCATTTGCTTCAAATGCTGACGAATAACTTCATCCGCGGTACGCGTATTACCTCGAATATTAATACGACGAACATACGTTCGCTTACCCGGATCAACAAAAAACTTTACAGTGACGGTATTATCATCATGCAATTCCGGAGCTGGCGAGATGTTGGCAAACATATAACCTGCATCGCCAATACGCTTTGTTAGGGCGTCTTGAGATTCTGTTATCAAACGACGCGAAAATACCTGTCCTTCTTCAACACGAACCGCATTTAAGAGTTCAGCTTCAGGCACTACCATTTCACCAGCAACAGCGACATCACGAATAGTATACTTTTCGCCTTCAGTCACATTTAGGGTGATATAGACATTCTTTTTGTCGGGAGTGATAGACACCTGAGTCGAATCAATAGAGAAGTTTACATAACCGCTATCTAGATAATAAGAACGTACTCGTTCCAAATCACCAGTAAGCTTCTGACGCGCATAACGATCATCCTTCTTATAGAAGGACCAGAAATTTGGCAGTTTTAAAGAGAATAACTCTTTAAGCTCTTCATCAGAATAAACCGTATTGCCTACAATATTAATGTGTTGAATCGTTGCGACACGACCTTCTTTTACATTGATATTCAACGCAACACGATTACCAGGCAAACTCTCCACATCAGTACTAACACTCGCACCATAACGACCCTGAGAAGCATATACACGCACTAAGTCCTGTTTAATTTGCTCTAGGGTAGAACGCTTAAAGACATCGCCTTCCTGCAAACCAGTTTGTTTCAAACCATCCAGTAACGCTTCGGATTCTAGAACTTTGTTACCTTCGAGCTTGATCAAACTGACCGACGGACGCTCTTGTAAACGCAAAACAAGAACAGAGTCATCACGCAACAACTCGATATCGTCAAAATAACCAGAGGCGAATAGCTTTTTAGTTGCCTTAGACAATGACAGAGCGTTTACTTGTTCACCTGCTGCAACAGGAAAATTCCTAAACACAATCCCTGGAGAAACGCGCTGCAATCCTTCTAAACGGATATCTTCTACAACGAAAGATGATGTATTTGCCTGAGCGAAAGAAACCCAGAAAAAGAGCGCTACCAGAAGTCCAATGCCACGTTTCATGAAGTGCGTCTAATCCGTAATAAATAATCGAAACAGCTGTCACAGCCGCATAAAGTCATTAAATAATGCTACAAACATCAATGAAAGCAGCATAGCCATACCAATTTTAAGGCCAAGGAGCTGAATATTCTCACTTACAGGCCTCCCTGTCACTAATTCGACAGCATAATAAAGCAAATGTCCGCCATCTAAGACAGGGATTGGCAGTAAATTTAATATACCTAAGCTGATACTCAGATAAGCAAGAAAACCAATATAATATTCAACACCCAGCGATGCAGAAGAACCGGCAACTTTAGCAATGGTAATAGGACCACTCAAGTTTTTTACTGACATATCGCCCGTCAGCATTTTCCATATAGAGTCGAAAATCAAACCGATCAGTTGCCAAGATCTTTCGAAAGCCATAAAGATAGATTCAATTGGACCATATCTTATCTGCCTTTCCATATTTTCAGGAAGAGAAACTTGCTGAGTGCCCGCCCCTATATAACCTATTTTCTCACCATCATCAGTTATTTTCAGAGCAGGCGTAAGCTTAACAAAGAACTCCTGCCCGTTTCTATCTATTCTCAGGTTCAACGCTTGTTCTGGATTTCCTTTAACCACACTTACAAACGATAACCAATCTTGAACCCGAACATCATTGACTGAAAGAACCTCATCACCAGCTTTCAAGCCTGAACCCGCAGCCCTTCCATTCTCCAAAAAACTACCAAAAATTGCTGGCACATGAGGACGCCAAGGCACTAGCCCTAAAGCTGAGACCGGTGACTGCTTATCAACGTCAAATTTCCACTCGTCCAATGCGATTCTGTATTCTTGCACTAGAGTTGTACCTTCTTCACGTAGCTTAAGGCTTAGCTCCCCACTTTCAGCAACACGCGAAGCAAGTCGCAAATTAACAGCGTCCCAACTTAAAGTTTCATGACCATCAACAGCCACTATTTCCGAATCTATAGGTAGACCAGCATTTTCAGCCAAAGACCCTTGTTGAACCGCACCAATCACAGGAACGACTGCAGATACGCCATAAATAAAGAGAAACCAATATGCAAAAACAGCAAAAATAAGGTTTACAAGAGGACCTGCGGCAACAATAGCGATACGTTGAATGACAGGCTTACGATTAAAGGCTTGGGAGA
The DNA here is from genome assembly GCF_047778055.1 of Neptuniibacter sp. QD34_54. GTDB lineage: Bacteria > Pseudomonadota > Gammaproteobacteria > Pseudomonadales > Balneatricaceae > Neptuniibacter. Next base: position 3,297,366 of record NZ_CP180546.1, read on the forward strand.
GCTGTTCATCAGGCACATCACCCTCACGCTCATCCAGCATTTTGACATAGCCACCTAAAGGAATACTGGCTATCGCATACTCAGTACCTTGACGATCTTTCCAAGTATAAAAAGCTTTACCAAAACCAACAGAGAAGCGTAGAACCTTCACCCCACAACGACGGGCCACATAAAAATGGCCCCACTCATGGATTGTAACTAAAATCCCTAAGGTAACGATTGTGGCAAGAATGGTATGTAACAGTTCCATAGCAATCTCACTATACAATTAGATACTGCATACCCAGCACAAACAAAGGCGAAGCTGCAGTCAGGCTATCGATACGATCTAAAACACCACCATGCCCTGGGAGCAACTGACTACTATCTTTGATACCCCGATGCCTCTTCAACATACTTTCAAATAGATCTCCTAGTACTGAAATCAATCCTGTTGCAGTGGCAAGCACAACAAGAAGCATAACTTGAAGCACTTCAAAATCACTGTATAACGCGAATCCTAACGCAATAAAGACACAGGCGACCAAGCCTCCGTAAAGACCTTCGCGCGTTTTACCAGGGCTTACACTAGGCGCTAATTTTACCCGACCAAAATTTTTGCCCGAGAAATACGCACCGACATCAGCCCCCCAAACCAAAAGAAACAACAGGAAAATTAACATCTCACCGTTTTCTGAACCTTTCAGCCCAACAAATGAAATCCAGCTAGGCACCAATACTACCAAACCGACTAAAGCGCGCTTCCAACTAGCACTCCAACCAGTGTTCTGCGGATATTTCACCACCCATAGAAACGCGACCATCCAACCTAAGAGTGCTCCTGACAAGATAAGTTCAACAGGAATACTGGTATAAAAAAGATGCAGACCAGCAAGAATCGTTGCCATCAAACCGACATACATGAAACGCTGAATACGGCTTTGATATCCGGATAAATTTGCCCATTCCCAAGCGCCCAAGAGAATCACAACATCCATAAAATAAAGAAAGGATGATAAAGGTAAAGCAAACACTCCCAGCAACGCTAAAGGAGCAAGCACTAGCGCGGTTAATATTCGCTGTTTAAGCATTTTGCTCCGCCTCTACCTGCTCACTGGTTTTACCAAAACGGCGCTGTCTACCGCTATAATCTTGGACTGCTGTTTTCAAATGCTTTTTATCAAAATCAGGCCAATAAGCATCCGAAAAATACAATTCAGTATAAGCAAACTGCCAGATCAAGAAATTACTAATGCGCTGTTCCCCACCCGTTCTAATACATAGATCCGGTTCAGGCAGATCAGAAAGGTTAATGCATTTACCTAGTGATTCTTCGGTGATTTCTGAGGGAGATAAGTCATTAGCAAGGCATTTCTCAGCCAGTTGACGAGCAGCCTGGGTAATATCCCAACGACCACCATAATTTGCAGCAATATTAAGCTGCAAACCATCACAACCTGCAGTCAAAGCTTCAACATGATGAATTTTTTTCTGTAACGAATCGCTAAACGATGTTTTATCACCCACAACTCGTAAGCGAATATTATTTTTTAATAACTTCTTCGCTTCTCGATCCAATGCCAGCTTGAATAACTCCATTAGACCTTTAACCTCCAACGGAGGTCGCTTCCAATTCTCAGAGCTAAAAGCAAATAAAGTCAGGGATTCAACACCTAACTCTACACAGCCCTCGATGACTGAACGGACACAATCCACACCCGCTTTATGACCTGCCAAGCCTGGTAGTCGACGCTCTTTTGCCCAACGGTTATTCCCATCCATAATGATGGCAATATGCCGAGGCGTATTAGTAATAACTTCTGAAGAATTGTTTTTTGATGTCATGCAAATAATTCAGCGGCACTTTACAGCACCGCTGCTTCGATCAAATTTCCATTAGATCTTTTTCTTTCTGCTCCAGAAGACTATCCACTTCTGCAACATGCTTATCCGTAACTTTCTGAATCTGATCTTCACCACGACGCTGATCATCTTCAGTAATCTCTTTTTCTTTCAAAAGATCTTTAAGGTCGCCGTTTGCATCACGACGAATATTACGAATAGCTACGCGTGCACCCTCAGCTTCCTGACGCGCTTGTTTGATATAACCCTTACGCGTTTCCTCAGTCAACGGAGGCATTGGAACACGAATATTTTCACCCGCAGTTGCTGGGTTCAAACCTAGATCAGAGGTCATAATCGCTTTTTCGATTACAGGCACCATTGGCTTTTCCCATGGCACGATAGATAGCGTACGACCATCTTCAACGGAAATATTAGCTACCTGGCTCAAAGGCACATCAGAACCGTAATAGGAAACCTGAATTCCCTCCAGAATGCTTGGGTGTGCACGACCAGTACGAATTTTCTTAAAGTTCGTTACCAGAGAATCAACACTTTTCTGCATGCGCTCGGCAGCATCCTGAGTGATTTCATTCAGCATATTTTTCTCCAACCGTTTCACTGCAATCGATCAAAGTGCCCTCGTCACTACCTACTACAAGGTTGGCAAGAGCACCTGGTTTATTCATATTAAATACACGCACTGGCATATTATGATCTCGCGTCAAACAAATCGCAGTCAGATCCATAACACCCAGTTGCTGCTCTAAAACTTCATCATAACTCAGATGACGGTAACGACGCGCTGTAGGATCCTTAACTGGATCTGCCGTATATACACCATCAACCTTGGTTGCTTTCAGCACAACATCTGCCTCCACTTCTATACCACGAAGGCAAGCAGCAGAATCAGTTGTAAAGAAAGGATTACCTGTACCCGCCGCAAAAATTACAACATCACCTTGATTAAGGTAACGCATCGCATTTCGACGGTCGTAATGATCCACTACACCACTCATTGGAATAGCCGACATTACTCTAGTGTTTATATTGCTACGCTCCAATGCATCGCGCATAGCCAATGCATTCATAACAGTTGCAAGCATACCCATATGGTCGCCAGTAACACGATCCAACCCAGCCTCATTTAGCGCTGCGCCACGAAACAAATTACCACCGCCGATAACCATACCGACTTGAACACCAATCCCTACTAGCTGACCGATCTCTAGGGCCATTCGATTCAGGACATTTGAGTCTATACCAAAGCTCTCGTCACCCATTAGGGCTTCGCCGCTAAGCTTCAATAATATGCGTTTATATTTTGATTGTTTCTCGGTGGTTGGCATCCGTATATCTCCACAGAAATTGGGATCAGGAGAGTGTAGCAAGAAAAGAGGGGATTGCGCATGGGTTAGATGCGCAATCCATAAGCTTTAGAGCTTATTAGCCGTTAAGCTGAGCAGCAACTTCTGCAGCGAAGTCTACTTCTTCAACTTCAATACCTTCACCCACTTCGATACGAGTGAATGCAGATACAGTAGCGCCAGCATCTTTTGCTACCTGACCAACTTTCTGATCTGGGTTTTTAACAAAAGCTTGCTCTACTAGGCTGTTTTCAGCCAAGAACTTGTTGATACGACCAGTAACCATTTTTTCTGCAATCTCTGCAGGCTTGCTAGCCATATCTGGCTGCGCAAGAATGATTTCTTTCTCTTTTTCAACAACTTCAGCAGGCATATCTTCTTTGTTAACAACCTGAGGGTTAACAGCAGTAACATGCATTGCAATGTCTTTAGCCGTTTCGTTGTTACCGCCTTCAAGCTGAACAAGTGCAGCGATCTTGTTGTTGCTGTGTACGTAAGCACCAACAACGCCACCTTCAACTAGGAATACGCGACGCACGCCGATGTTCTCACCGATTTTCTGAACCAATGCATCACGCGCATCAGTTAGTTCACCAGCCATCAACGCTTCTACGTCAGTCGCTTTATCAGCAAACGCTTTGTCCAGAACAACATTCGCGAAAGCTAGGAAACCTTCATCACGTGCAGCGAAGTCAGTTTCAGAGTTAACTTCTACTGCTACCGCGTAGCTGCTATCGTCTGCAACTTTAACAACTACAACACCTTCTGCTGCTGTACGACCTGCTTTTTTAGCAGCCTTCATACCAGAAGCTTTACGTAGCTCTTCAATCGCTTTTTCGATGTCGCCACCAGCTTCTTTAAGTGCTTTTTTACACTCCATCATGCCTAGACCAGTACGGTCACGCAGATCTTTAACCATTGCAGCGGAAATGTTCGCCATATCGAATACCCCTATAAAATAATCGCGGGTTAATCAAAAAATCCAAAAAAGGGGGCAAGGCCCCCTCTATAAAGTCAAAGAGAATACGTTGCCGTATTCCCAGCAGAATTATTCAGCTGCTTTTTCTTCAACTTCAACGAATTCGTTTTTGTCGCCAGCAGTTGCTTCAGTACCCTCAAGGCAAGCATCAGCTGCAGACTTAACGTAAATCTGGATTGCACGCAGTGCATCATCGTTACCAGGAATAACAACATCAACGCCATCTGGGTTGCTGTTAGTATCAACGACACCGATAACTGGGATACCCAGTTTGTTTGCTTCATTTACTGCGATACGCTCGTGGTCAACGTCGATTACGAACAAAGCGTCAGGCAGACCGCCCATCTCTTTGATACCACCGATAGAACGCTCTAGCTTTTCCATTTCACGCTGACGCATCAAAGCTTCTTTCTTAGTTAGCTTCTCAAACGTACCATCCTGGCTCTGACCTTCCAGATCGCGTAGGCGACGGATAGACTGACGGATAGTTTTGTAGTTAGTCAGCATACCACCCAACCAACGGTGGTTTACGTATGGCATACCTGCACGAGTAGCTTCTTCTTTAACGATTTTGCTAGCAGCGCGCTTAGTACCAACGAAAAGAACTTTGTTTTTGTTGGAAGCCATACCTTGGATGCTATCTAGTGCACCGTTAAGTGCAGGTAGAGTGTGCTCTAGGTTGATGATATGAATCTTGTTACGAGCACCGAAAATGAATTTAGACATTTTCGGGTTCCAGTAACGAGTCTGGTGACCGAAGTGAACGCCTGCTTTAAGCAGGTCACGCATAGTAATTTTAGCCATTATATTTTCCTAAAATTGGGTTAAACCTCCACGATCCCCAACATCCAACCCGAAGGCACCCTGAACGTTGTGTCGGAACGTGTGTGATATATATTTTTGCTTACGCAAATTGAGCGCGGATTTATACCATAACCACCCAATAATATAAAGCCTATTTCTATTCCTGCAGCAGGATTGCTACAATCACCTTCAGTTAAATTTTAATACACCGCTTCTGGCGGTTTCACAGGACAATTGACAGCTTATGAGCATCAAAATTAAAACACCTGAAGAGATCGAGAAAATGCGCGTTGCAGGCCGCTTAGCTGCCCAAGTTCTCGAAATGATCGAGCCATATATAAAACCGGGTGTCACCACAAATGAGCTGAACCAAATTTGTCATGACTACATTGTTGACAAGCAGCAAGCCATTCCTGCACCGCTTAACTACCATGGCTTCCCAAAATCTATCTGTACTTCAGTTAATCAGGTTGTTTGCCATGGCATTCCAAATGACAAGAAACTGAAAGATAGCGATATCATCAACGTTGATATCACGGTAATCAAAGATGGTTATCACGGCGACACCAGCAAAATGTTTTTTGTGGGCAAGGAACTACCTCATGCCCGCCGCCTAGTCGATATAACGTTGGAATGCATGTACAAAGGCATCAAACTGGTTAAACCGGGCGCACGCCTTGGAGATATTGGCCACGTAATCCAAACCCATGCAGAACAAAATCACTATACTGTGGTTCGCGAATACTGCGGCCACGGCATTGGCGCTGAATTCCACGAAGAACCTCAAGTTCTGCATTACGGTAAAGCAGGCACTGGTGAGATTCTTGAAGAAGGCATGATTTTTACAATTGAGCCAATGATCAATGCAGGAAAACGACAAGTTAAACTATCTAAGAAGGATGGTTGGACTGTTGAAACAGCTGATCGTCGCTTATCAGCACAATGGGAACACACAATCTTAGTAACTGCCGATGGTTACGAGATTCTAACCCTCCGTTCTGATGAGAATCTTCAGTAAATCATTCACTACGCGAAATAAACAAAGCGGGTAATGCTAAGATGTCGACCACCCTCCACCAGCAACTAGCCGAAGAAGAGATCATCGACATCGATGATTTTAGAACCAAGTTAGCGGAGGCAACCTCCCCTATCCCAGTGTACAAAGAGGCGCTGTGCACGATAAAAACCAGCCTTGATGATCGCTTCAAGGCTGGAGAGGATATCCGCAAACTAATCTACGGCCGTGCGTGGGAAATTGATCGCATCTTACAAGTCGCTTGGTCTCAATACCCCTGGCCTGAAGATAAGATCTCGCTTATTGCTGTTGGCGGCTACGGCCGAGGCGAACTGCACCCGCATTCAGATATTGACCTACTAATCCTCTTGGATGATGAGGTCAATGCTGAAGATCTACACGATTCAATCAGCGCATTCTTAACCACACTTTGGGATATCAATTTAGATATAGGTTCCAGCGTTCGAACACTCAGCGAATGTTATAAAGAAGCACAAAGTGATATTACGATCGCCACTAATCTGATTGAATCTCGCACACTGACAGGCAATCCTAATCTACACACACAGATGTATGACAGGGTGACATCGGAAGGCGCTTGGACCGATAAAGAATTCTTTCTAGCTAAGCAAAAAGAGCAGAAAGAACGCCACAAGAAGACCAACAATACTGAGTACAACCTAGAACCTAACCTTAAAAATTCACCTGGTGGCCTACGTGATTTACAAACCATAGGCTGGGTATCCAAAAGACATTTCGGTTCCACCTATATTCGCGACTTGGTTGAAGATGGCTTCCTAACCGAAACAGAGCTAGATATTTTAAATAAAGGCGAGCTGTACCTATGGTCTGTTCGTTATGCACTTCACATGCTCTGCAACCGCCGCGAAGACCGTCTACTGTTCGATCACCAGCGAACATTGGCTGAGTTCTTTGGTTATAAAGATGAAGAGGGCAAGCTTGCCGTAGAACAGTTCATGAGCAAGTACTATCGTATCGCCATGACCATGTCAGAATTCAATGACATGCTACTGCAACACTTCGATGAAGCAATCCTTCGAGCAGATGAAGAGCAAGTGATCATCCCTCTAAACAATCGTTTCCAGATTCACAACGATTACTTAGAAGTCACTCACGAAAACACTTTTGAACACCAACCTTTTGCCCTGATGGAGCTATTTGTCCTGTTAGCACAAAATCCATCCATTAAAGGTGTTCGCGCCTCGACTATCCGCTTAATTCGAGACAATCGACACAAGGTTGATGAAGAATTTCGTAAGGATATTCGCAATACCAGCCTCTTCATGGAACTACTTCGCTCCCCAGAGCGAGTCTCCACCGAATTAAAACGAATGACACGATACGGAATTTTGGGTCGCTACCTACCTCAATTTGGCCGCATTATTGGTCAGATGCAGCACGACCTATTCCATATCTACACCGTTGATGCACACACCATGAAGGTGATTCAAAAGTGCCGACAATTCAGACATCGCGACTACCGAGAAGAATTCCCAATTTGTCATCGCATTGTAAATCAGCTACCCAAAATCGAACTGCTATACATTGCCGGTCTTTTCCATGACATTGCCAAAGGTCGAGGCGGCGATCATTCTGAGCTAGGCGCTGAAGACGTACTCGAATTCTGCGATGAGCACCATTTAGGCAAGTGGGACAGCCATTTAGTATCCTGGCTCGTACGTAACCACTTACTTATGTCTATGACAGCTCAACGCAAAGACATTTCAGATCCGGAAGTCATCCACACATTTGCGCAACAAGTACGAGACATTGTACATCTTGATTATCTTTACGTGCTGACTATCGCCGATATCAATGCTACCAACCACACGCTGTGGAACAGCTGGCGCGCAACGTTGATGCGTAAACTCTATACCGACACTAAACGCGCTCTACGTCGTGGCTTAGAGAACCCAATCAATAAAGAAGACCGTATCGAACAGATTCAGCACGAAGCTCAGATTCTATTGGATCGACAAGGCGTAGAGAAAACCGATATACACACTTTATGGTCATCAATAGGAGATGATTATTTCCTTAGAGAGACCGCCCAAAGCATCGCTGAACACACCAAGGCAATTCTAGAACATACAAAAGCAGATGAGCCGCTGATCCTGATTCGCCAAACATCTCACCGTGTATTTGAAGGCGCAACAGAGATTTTTATCTACAGCAAAGATATCAAAAACCTCTTTGCAGCCACTGTAGCGGCAATGGATCAATTACACCTCAACATCCAAGATGCACGTATTATTGTGACAGATAGCGGCGAGGTCCTTAACACTTATACAGTGCTTTCAGATGACAATACGCCATTGTCGGAGAACCCGAGCCATCTACAGTCAATCAAGCAACGATTAATTGAAGAGCTAGATGACCCAGATGACTACCCGGACATTATCCAGCGACGCGTTCCACGTCAGATGAAGCTGTTTGCTACACCAACACAAGTTTATGTAAGCAATGATCCAGCTGCTCAACAGACCGTACTAGAAGTAATTACACCGGATCGTCCAGGTCTACTTGCACGCATTGGTGGCATTTTCGCGGAACATAACTTGTCTGTACGTAAAGCGAAGATCGCGAGCGTGGGTGAACGTGTAGAAGATTTCTTCTTTATCACCAACGAACAAGGCCTGCCAGTCTCAGATCCTGACTTATGTCAGACCCTTCAGGATCAGATCTGCCAGCAGCTGGATGAACATATCCAACACGAACGTTAATATAGCCGTAGCCTCAGGTAATCGAGGCACTAAGAGAAAGTGAGGAAAACATGGATCAACAAACGCAAAATGAAATCGAAGCGGCTGTATTCCGTCGTCTACTAGAGCACTTAGACAACCGTAAAGATGTACAGAACATTGATCTAATGATTCTGGCGGGTTTCTGCCGTAACTGTCTGAGCAAATGGTACAAAGCTGAAGCGGAAAAGCGCGGCCATGAAGTCGATTACGATGCTGCGCGAGAGCTGGTATACGGTGAGCCTTACGACACTTGGAAAGACAAATACCAAAAGAAAGCCACACCAGAGCAGATGGCAGCATTCGAAGCGACTCAAAAATAATCGCTTAACTATTAAAACTTAGGTAATAAAAAAGGGAGCATCAGCTCCCTTTTTTATTGTCTATTTAGCGGCTAATCCAGGCTCGTTGAACCTGATTTAGATCCACCTCTAAAGTGGTTGCATAAGTATCTTCTTGCACCGGATAAGTCTTCACAACTCTTGCTCCTCTAACGATCCCAGAGACAGCAGCTTTAAACTGATCGCTCTGCAGCACCATATCTTGCACTGAAGTGGTACCAAACAAATACTGACCATGAACAACACCCGCCAACTCTTGATAAGCTCGTAACTTAGAAGCACGCATCGCCATCAAAATTTTATGCTGACGATTTTTCCCTGGCTGCAAGCTAATCGGTGCATAGCCCGTCGCTCTCACCCAGTTAGGCTCTTTCGGCTCCTCAACACGTGTTGGGAAATTAACATCCGGTAATGCTTCAACCATATCAATGGTCGTCTCAACTGCCGTTTCACACCCCTGAAGAAGTAAAACCGGCACCAATAAAAACAGCCCAGCTAATTTACGAAAAAAATTTGTGTATGCTTTTTTCATCTGATGATTTACCTAACCGGCCCACTTCCATTTTCAATAATCAAATCTTCATTTAACGCTTTGAGAGGATTATACCCAGGCAATCCGCCCTCTAAACGAGCGTTACTCACATGACTCTGCCCAGTTGCCAATACCTGCCGAGTCGTCGTATCAATCACTCGGGCATTAATCACCATGCCATCAGAATGTTGCGCATAAGTTCCAGTCACCAAGAAATACAATTTGTAGCGTGTTCTAAGGCCTGACAGGTTCTGTTTCGATAGCGGCTGTTTGGTTGATGTTGTTAACCCCGCCGCGCGGTAGTCAATCAAGTTATAACCATGCTGCTGCAACTGATAAATAAACGCTTGTTCTATACGCTCACCAAAACGTCCAACTTTGCGCTCATTATGTAAATTTGTGAATGGAATGACTGCCATTGGGAATGTTTTAACGCGGTTCTGCTGCAAACCCGCTGTCATCTGTACAGCCATTTGCTGAACAGCTTCACTGAGAGGATCCAAACCATTTGGAGAAACATCAACCTGCACAACCTCTCGCTGTAACATAGCACGCTCTTTTTCCAGCAGCGCTTCCTTTTCTGCGATATGCGCCTTTTCTAGCTTATGCAGCTCCGCAACAACTTCAGGACTCATACTTTCAATATGCACGGACTCTGGCCCAGCATCTTTATTCGTTTGCTGCATACAACCACTTAAACATCCGATCGCAAACAGCAGTAAAATATTTTTCATCCTGATCTTCCAAACTCAAAGGTTACGCACCACAATCTAACATAATCATCTAGGTATAGGGAGCAATACAAAACGCGACCTTATACAATGATTTACAATCATATTGTAATTACATACTGTCAGCTTTAAGCGCCCTGAGATAAGATGCCCACAGCTCCAACATCTGTTATTTAAGTTATCTACTTATAGTGTAAGTAATCGGTCAACGGTGAGATATGTTTAATCTAGTGCAAAAATTAATCTTAGCCTGCCTACTTCTATTGCCCCTTTCAGCTCAGGCAGTTGTTGTTGAAGCTCAAGGCCAAGCTATTATTGCTAACAAAGATATAAACTCTGCTCGAGAAGCTGCCATTCGAGATGCTTCACAACAAGCCTCTATGCAAGCCGCCGTGTATATTTCTAGCAGCCAAGTCGTTCGCGATGGCATCCTAGAAATCGACAATATGCAGATCAGCACCTTAGGCCAAGTATCCAATATAGAGATAGTCGATGAGAAGGTCGTTGGTAATACCCTTTTTATCCGCATACGGGCTGATGTGCTGATTGATCAAGGATGTCACAACGGCGTAAGTAACAGTTATACAAAGTCAATTGCTGTTACCGCCTTCCCTCTACTAAAACTTAAACAAGCCAACCTAGGTGGTTTAGGGACTGTGAGCAATGTTTTTCCTGCTCAAATTGCACAACTGATGAATAACAAACAGTCTTTTGTTGCCCATAACGCCGGCCGTCTAAACCTTCACCCACAACCAGAATTCGCTCCAACCAATCAGCTGGATGATGGTGCGCTTTCCAGCATGCAACAAACAGCGGGCCAGCTTAATGTAAACTACGTTGTTTCCGGCGTTATCCGCGATATGTCGATGATGGACCCGCGTACTCACGCTGAAAAAAACTACCTAATCGACCTTTACAACACCTTGGATTACAAAAGTAAAAGGCACTTACGAAACTTTGAAATAGACCTATTTATCCATGATGGTATGACTGGACACTTGGTCAGCCAAAAACACTATCAAACTGCTGGCCTCTGGAATCTAGATCGCACAATTAAGACAGGCTTCAATACTGCTGGATTTTTCAAACAGGATTATGGAAAAAAAGTTAAACAGCTCCAGAAAACCATTCTTGAAGAACTTCAACACGAATTACTTTGCGAGCCTTTCTCTACCATGATTACTCAAGTTGAAGACCGAAATATCTGGATTAACTCTGGTAAGCAGCAGGGCTTGAAACGAGGCGACAAACTTACAATTTACCGCAAGTCCACTTATTACTCACCAGATATGAAAGCAACCACTCAACTAACCAATACCAAACAAACATTGGTAATTGATGACGTCCAAATGGGTTCAGCTTCTGGCCACATCAGTAGCGCAGCTGCGTCATACAATATCAGGCCTGGCGATTTAGCTATCGCTCGCTAACGAAAAGCAGATTAAGAAAGGAATGCACTCGAACCCAATAATACGCTCGAGTGCTATATCAATGCTTAGCGACGTGTTCCGCTAATATTGATCTCTACACGACGGTTCTGTGAACGACCCGCAGAGGTTTTATTATCAGCAATTGGATAGCGTTCACCATAACCACGTGCATTAATACGTAAACGCTCAACACCTGCACTCGCAAGGTAATCACCTACGCGTGCAGCACGGCGCTCAGAAAGTTGCTGGTTATATTCAAAAGAGCCAGAACTATCAGTAAAGCCATCAACATTCAGTTCAGTCTGATCAAACTTAGCCAATACTTTAGCTACAGAGTCCAACACAGGGTAGAAACTACCTGCAATTCGATCAGAATCCACAGCGAATGTAATATTGCCTGGCATAATCAAACGAATAGAATCACCGATACGCTCAACACGAACACCTGTGCCTTCTAATTCTTGGCGCAACAACGCTTCCTGTTGATCCATGTAATAGCCGATACCACCGCCAACGGCACCACCCACAAGGGCACCAGTCAAAGCACCTTTACCACGGTCACTTTTACTAGAAACTGCAGCGCCCAACACGGCACCAGCAACAGCGCCAATACCTGCACCCTTCGCAGTATTACCTACTTTCTGTTCACCAGTGTAAGGGTCCAACGTTTGACACCCCGTTAGCAGAACACCTGTAACGGCTACAGCAATCAATTTTTTCATGCATATCTCCTAAGATTCTTGCGCTCCCTGAATTCGGCCATAGTATGGCTGAATATTCGCTGACTAAAAACAAATAAAATAAGTCATAGATGCTAGTCAGTACGGGTAAACACCGATAAAATAATACGATTGTAATTTTTAGATTTGGCCTATATCTACTGTCGCTTAAAATACGTTATTGTGTAGCGGTTAGATAGAGCCCTTCGATTATCTGTAGTACTGCCCTTTGAGGAGATACAATTGTCCCAGCTTCCTGTCATTGTTGGTTTTGGTGGTATAAACCCTGCTGGACGTGCCTCATTTCACCATGCTTATCGCCGTTTAATCATCGATAAGCTGGATTCTAAATCTCGCACTGAGACATTAACCGATCTCGCTATTCTGACTGGCCTAGCAACAACATCTGAAGGCCAATATCTAAACCAAGAAGGTGAAGTTTGCACTGCAGAGTCCCTTATTGAGTCTCTACAAGAACAACTACTCAATAGCACTCTAATCCGACAGATCGAAGATAGCTGTTTTGACGTCAACAACGTCATGTTTAATAAGCCAGCAAGCATCAATTTAGGTGACGAAACCTTAAGATTCCAGTTACGTAAACGCCAAATGCCGCAAAACATTCCAAGCAATTGGCAAGTGACGGAGACATCTTCTGGGCAATTTTATATTGAAGTCACAGGTAAATTAGAAGCAATTTTACCGGATAGCAAAACAGCACCTGTTCAATCGGCAGGCCAGCTGCCTAGCGGCTTCCAACCAGGCAAACTCTACCAATCTCGTAATCACCCACGTAATCTGCAAATGACTGTTTTTGCGGCATCAGATGCGATCTCTTCAAGCGGCATCCCATTTGAACGCATCAGTGCTTACGTTGCACCAGACCAGATTGCAGTTTATGCCAGTAACTCTATTGGTCAATTAGATGATTTTGGTTTTGGTGGATTAACTAAATTCCCAGCGATTGGTAAGCGCACAACATCTAAACAGATGCCTCTTGGCTATGCGCAAATGCCAGCCGATTTTGTGAATGCTTATATTCTAGGAAATGTAGGAACGACTGGCGGCGCTTTAGGTGCTTGTGCAACCTTCCTATATAACTTGCGCAGTGGCGTTAATGATATCCGCAGCGGTCGTCGCAAAGTAGTTTTAGTTGGTGGCAGCGATGCCCCAATCACCCCAGAAGTTATTGAAGGCTTCCGTGCGATGGGTGCATTGGCTGAAGATAAAGATCTACTCGCTCTAGACAATCTAGCTGAGCTAACCATCAATGATTACCGCAAAGCTTGTCGTCCGTTTGGTAATAACTGTGGATTCACCATTGGCGAAAGTAGCCAATTTGTTCTATTGATGAGTGATGATCTAGCTGTTGAGTTAGGCGCCGAAATCTATGGTGCTGTACCAGAAGTATTTGTTAATGCTGACGGCCATAAGAAATCGATCTCTGCTCCAGGCGTAGGCAACTATATTACTCTAGCTAAGTCAGCCTCTTTGATCCGTTCGATGCTAGGTGAAGAATCACTTCAACAACGCAGTTTTGTTCAAGCCCACGGGACAAGCACTCCGCAAAACCGCGTAACCGAATCTCATGTTATCAACGAGACAGCTAAAGCCTTCTCGATTGATAACTGGACGGTTTCCGCAGTTAAGTGCTATTTAGGTCACTCCCAAGGTACCGCTGGCGGTGATCAATTGAGTACCTCTCTAGGTACTTGGAAATACGGCTATATCCCAGGCATCGTAACAACACCTACGTTTGCTGATGATGTTCACAAGAGCAACCTGAATCTAAGCAACCAACACCATGACGTGGGTGCTACCGGCATGGACTCTGTACTTTTGAATTCTAAAGGCTTCGGTGGCAACAACGCATCTGCACCTGTACTAGCGCCACACGTTGTACACAACATGCTTAAAAAACGTTACAGCGCTACACAATTAAAAGAGTATCAGAACAAGCTTGAGCAGACGCGTGCTGTCGCGAGTGCTTATGACCAAGCAGCCATTCTCGGTGAAGCTAAACCAATCTATCGCTACGACCACAACGTGCTACAAGGCGAAGATCTTAAAATCACTGATTCACAAATAAAACTTCCAGGCTATGCCAACCCTGTGAGCTTAGAAGTTAGTAACCCTTTTGAAGACCTTTGCTAAATAAGGATATAAGTATGCGTAATGCAGTATTACTTTTGATTGCAGGTTTAAGCTTAAGCGGCTGCATGAGCATGGACTCATTATCCCTAGGCAAATCGGAGCCTACCGAGACTGACTATTACCTAGTGGATACAAAGTTTCGCTTTATCTGCTTAGGCAATACCACTCAATGTCGCGATATGACTAAGATTGTCTCTTCTCGTGCTCAGCTAGCGCCTATTGAAGAAGCTTACGGCACTAAAGTTAAAGGGCCAAACTACCCAGTATCACTTACTCGTATGCTTCTAAACCCTGCCGATGGCAGTTACACCAGCTCACCTGCAGGCACTACAGGCCGCTACTTTAAGATTCCTGTTAACGACAAGACCCAAATCGCTTGGGATGCTCTAGGCACTATTGAAAGCGGTTTATATTAATCGCAATAGGTTCTTTGATTGCTGGGTAGTGATAGCTGCAACCTCCTCCACAGCTATTTGACGAAGTTCTGCTATCACTTCTGCCACCTTTGCCACATTCGCTGGCAGATTAACCTCCCCCTGATGCCCAGCTAAAGGCATATCCGGCGCATCCGTTTCTAACACAAAAGACTCCAGCGGCAATTCTTGCACAAGCCGCCGAATTTTCTTCGCCCGCTCATAAGTAACCGTTCCACCAATACCCAATTTGAAGCCTAAATCCAGATATTGTCGTGCTTGTTGCTCACTTCCAGAGAAAGCATGCACAATACCACCTCGCTCTAGCTGAATTAGCCGCAACTGTTTTAACATCTGATCATGCGCTTTACGAACATGCAGCAATACGGGCAGGTTAAACTTCTTCGCCAAAGCTAATTGTTCATTCAAATAGAGTAATTGTTGATCTAGATTGGCCTCAGGAATGAAAAGATCCAACCCTATCTCACCTACAGCACAGACCTGCTCAGTCGCCAACAAGGTTTCTAAAATTTCAAGATCTGCTGGAGTGTGCTTTTCCATAAAGCAGGGATGTAAACCAAGCGCAGCGTGGAGATTATGATCCGACTTAACCAGACTCAATAAGTCTTGCCACCTATCAGCGATGACACTAGGCACGACAATATCGCTTACACCGGCGATTCTTGCCTGAAGAAGTATTTCTTTCCGAGAAAGATCAAATTCTGAAAAGTCTAAATGACAGTGGCTATCGATAAATTGCATAGCATTAGATTAGGGCGGGAAATATATGGCTGCAAGCCTAGATGCTTGCAGCCATTTATTTAGTGGTAAGTGGTTTAGTGCTCGCGTGTAGCGCGGAAAGCTACATCAGGCCAACGTTCTTCAGCCAAACTCAAGTTCACGCGTGTTGGTGCTAAGTAAGTCAGAAGACCACTACCATCGATTGCCAAGTTATCGTGATTCTTCTTCTGGAAGTCAGACAACATTTTATCATCATCACACTCAGCCCAGCGCGCTGTCTGCACACTGATCGGCTCGTACTTACACTCAACCTTGTATTCATCTTTCAATCGGAATACAACAACATCAAACTGTAGCTGACCTACCGCACCCAAAATTAGGTCATTATTTTTCAACGGCTGGAACAACTGCACTGCACCCTCTTCCGATAGCTGCTGCAAACCTTTCTGTAGCTGCTTCATTTTTAGTGGGTCCAATGGGCGCACACGACGGAACATTTCCGGCGCGAAGTGAGGGATACCTGTAAATTTAAGATCTTCACCTGCAGTAAACGTATCACCGATCTGGATCGTACCGTGGTTATGCAAACCGATGATATCACCAGACCATGCTTCCTCTACGTTCTCACGATCACCTGCGATAAAGGTTACCGCATCGGCAATTTTCACATCCTTTTTGATACGTGCATGACGCATCTTCATGCCTTTGCTGTACTTACCGGAACAGATTCGCATAAAAGCAATACGGTCACGGTGTTTCGGATCCATATTGGCTTGAATCTTAAAGATAAAACCACTGAATTTTTCTTCAGCCGGTTCAACTTCACGGGTTAGTGTCGCACGTGGAATTGGCGCAGGCGCCCACTCAACGAAATCATTTAGCATCTCACGAACACCAAAGTTCGCCAAAGCCGTACCAAAGAAGACAGGGGTCAGCTTGCCCGCCATAAACTCTTCTTTATCAAACTCATGAGTTGCACCACGAACCAGCTCCACTTCATCAAGGAAGTCTTCGTAGATATCACCTAAAAGTTCTTTAGCTTGATCACTCTCAAGACCTTTAACCTGAATATCTTCAGGAATAGTATGACCTTGGCCTGGCTGGAAGACATGAATCGTATCGGTATAAAGGTTATACACACCTTTAAAACGCGGTCCCATTTCGATTGGCCAAGTAATAGGCGCAGCAGCAATCTTCAGAACTTCTTCGATCTCGTCTAGCAGTTCAATCGGATCACGAATCTCACGGTCCATTTTGTTCACAAACGAGAAAATTGGCGTGTCACGCAGACGACAAACTTCCATCAGCTTAATGGTTCGATCTTCGACACCTTTCGCACCATCCACAACCATCAACGCAGAATCCACTGCCGTTAATGTGCGGTAAGTATCCTCAGAGAAATCTTCGTGACCCGGAGTATCCAACAGGTTAACCATGCGACCGTTGTACGGGAACTGCATAACAGAAGAGGTGATCGAGATACCACGCTCTTGCTCCATCGACATCCAGTCAGATGTAGCCATACGATCGCCTTTTTTCCCTTTTACGCTACCCGCTTGCTGAATCAACTGTCCAAACAACAACAGCTTTTCAGTAATGGTCGTTTTACCCGCATCGGGGTGGGAAATAATCGCAAAGGTGCGGCGTTGATTAACTTCTTCTTGCAGGATACTCATGGATAAACATCATTTATGGTGACAGAAAGCAGGCATTATACTCCGACTGTGACAAATTACCTCCACTGCGACATTTTGCCTCGTCAGTTTTTCATTACTCTACGGTATAATCCTTTCATGGCTAATCATCGCGATAATTTAATTCAGCTTTCTTACATCAGAACCGTCACCCTGTTCGGGCAATGTATCGCGGTTATCTTTGCGATTTACGGTTTACAGGCCGATCTTAAAGTATGGCTAGTTGGCACAACCCTGGCCGCCTTAGCGCTGCTAAATGTGATGACTTACGCTCGCCTTTTTTCACCTTGGCCTGTCACGGAGCCTGAGTTTTTCTCTCAATTGATCGCAGATATGGCGCTGTATGGCGCGCTATTATTTCATATGGGGGGAGCAACCAATCCCTTTATATTCTTACTGCTCGTCCCGCTGATTATATCTTCAGCCACCATGTCGAGAGCTTATGTCTGGCTGATAGCCTTCATGATCATCGCCATCTATAGCTCTTTGCTGTTTTATTACGAACCTCTAGTTCAGCTGGATAACAGTCATCAGCACCGCATTATGGAGCTGTTCGATATCCATATTTTAGGAATGTGGATCAACTTCCTCCTAACAGTAATTGTTGTAACCTATTTTATTGTACGCATGCGCCAATCCATGCAGATACAGCAAGAGACATTGGATCAAGAACGCGAGAAACGCATTCAAGATCAACAGCTTCTATCGCTCGCCAATATGGCTGCCGGCACAGCTCATGAACTGGGGACACCATTGAGCACCATGCAAGTTCTACTAAATGAATTAGAGCATGAGCACTCTGAAAACCCAGAGTTAGTAGAAGACCTACAACTCTTACGTCAACAAACCGAACTTTGTGCACAACGCCTTAAACAGATGAGTCAAAGCGTGAAAGAGGAGCAGGCGACTGCGCAGCAGATGTCCACCATGGCATTGGTAGAAGATGTTATTGAGCAGTTTATGGTTCTTCGTCCAGAGGTGACTCGCACCTTCACTGTACAAGGTGACGGAGAACCTCCTTCATTAAACTGTACAACATCACTAAAACAATCCCTGTTAAATCTGCTAAATAACGCCGCAGATGCAGAGCCCGAAGATATCAATATCGAGCTAGACTGGGATCAACAGACAGTATATTTTCGCATCTACGACAACGGGCCGGGAATTAGCCTTGAACAGAGCAGCAATCTAGGTAAACCTTTTATCACCACAAAGGGTAAAGGCTTAGGAATAGGACTATTCCTTACTAGCACAACATTGGCACGCTATGATGGCGATGTAAGACTCTATAACCGCCCTGAAGGCGGTACGTTAACCGAAGTGACTCTTCCGATAAGGCATGCAGATGACTGAACGCTTTTTGATAGTTGATGACGATCCGGCATTCACCCGCGTACTCTCACGCGCAATGACACGTCGGGAGTTTGAAGTTCAAGTTGCACGTAGCGCCGAAGAAGCCGAAAAGCTGATCCAAACCTGGGTACCAGACCTAGCGACTGTCGATCTTAAAATGGATGGGGACTCCGGGCTGATACTGATCCCCAAACTTCGACAACAAAACCCTGCAATGAAAATTCTAATGCTGACGGGCTATGCAAGCATAGCCACAGCAGTAGAAGCGATCAAACTCGGCGCGACCCAATACCTTCCAAAGCCTGCAGATGCCGATCAAATTCTGACCGCTTTAAATAAGATTGAGGCAGATGCTGAAATGGAAGTGACTGAGCAGCCAATGTCGGTGAACCGCCTAGAATGGGAGCATATCCAAAAAGTGCTGAACGAACATGATGGTAATGTATCAGCAACAGCTCGAGCACTTGGCATGCACCGAAGGACCCTGCAGCGAAAACTATCTAAGCGCCCGGTAAAACGATAAAGCACTTTACTGATCGTCTATATAAACCTTGGCATCGAAGGTACGCACCCAATCAGGATGAAACACCAACATCCCAGTCAGGAATATCCCATTCATCAATCCTTCTGGGAACATAATCAGCGGCAGATAGCGTACATATTCGTGGATAATTTTCTCAACCGTGTATACACCGTCTAGCACTAGAATCGCACTGGCGGATAAGCCTGCAATAGCCGCGGAGAGACCTGCGCCTAAAAAACCACAAACGAATAAGAAAACAAAGAAATTCTTCATCATTTTAGCTTCGACAAAGCGATAGAGAATCCAAGTAGACGCGACAGGCAGCAGCACAGAACAGACGCCACTTAACAGCAAACCATCCCAGCTTTCCTTCCCCACAACCGCCATACCGACTAATGCAACAGTAGCCGAAAGTATCGCCAGATCCCAACCAAACACTAGGGTCATAATGGTCAAACCTAGAAAATGGATACCTAAACCTGGAGAAATACCCGCTCTCATGGACCACAAAGCCATTAGCAATGCAGTGGCACCAAATAACATATGCTGCAATGTTCGGTTATCACCTAATGTAGACCAAGGTGCATTTCTGATGGCATAAAAAAAAACCATACAGTACATAAGGGCACCACCAATCAACCAATATGAATGTAATAATCCTTCGGAGAAGCTCATATTTTTCTACTTTTTAATGATTAGGACGCATTTTACGTTGAAGATTAATTATCTACTTATATGATAAAGAGATACGGTATTTCTTTTGACGTGTATCACTTTTCCCTTAACCAATGCGGAGAATAAATGAACATCCTTGTAGTAGATGATGATCGTTTTATTCGTGAAATAATCAGCGCCGTTATTCAGGACGCCAATCATACACCTATTACCGCCTCTCAAGGAGATGAAGCCCTAGCTGCTCTAGACAAGGGGGGAATAGATTTAGTTTTAACCGATGTCGAAATGCCCGGCCTCAATGGTTTCGACCTAACGCGCGAAATCCGCAACCGCTTTCCTAACGATTGGTTCCCTATTATTTTCCTCAGCGGTCAGAGTGATGAAAAGCACTACGAGGAAGGTATTGATGCGGGCGGTGACGATTACCTAACCAAACCGGTGAGTCCGATTGTCCTTAAAGCAAAAATATTAGCGATGGAACGTATCGCCAATATGAAGAAAGCCTTAGATGCAGCAAATTCTCGCCTTGAAAAGCTCAGCTCACAAGATCCTCTTACAAAGATCTCAAATCGTCGAGATCTGGAAACAAACCTGTTAAAAGAGTGGAAACGCAATAAACGGGAGCAACTCGAGCTAGCCGCAATTATGCTCGATATAGATTTCTTTAAAACCTATAACGATCACTACGGCCATCAGCAGGGAGACGAGTGCCTTAAAGCCGTAGCCAAACTGTTGAAAGGCGAACTTAATCGTTCTCATGATCTTCTAGCTCGCTATGGTGGCGAAGAGTTTGTCATTATCCTACCGGATACTGATATAGAGGGAGCTGAAAAGATTGCAAGCAACATAGTCGCTTCCTTAGCTACTAAAGCCATTCCTCATGTTAAGTCTCAAGCAGCAGAGCATGTGACTGTCAGCATGGGCATTAGCTCAACTGCTAACAATGCAGAAACCCCCTCTGCACTACTAAAGCAAGCCGATCAAGCGCTTTATAAAGCCAAGGACAGTGGTCGAAACCGCAGCTGCACCTTCTCTGATTAATTACAGAGTACTGGCTCTATAGACATACCCATTAACACAGCGTCTTCGCGTTGCCCCCCTTGAACTGAAGGGTAGTAATTTTTTCGCACCCCTTCAGTTACAAAGCCACTTTTATCATACAACGCTATTGCAGCTAAGTTAGATTCCCTCACCTCAAGCATCACTCGAATAACGCCAGCATTTTGTAGCTGTTGAGCTCCCTGACTTACCAGTAGCTGTGCATAACCACACCCTTGGTGGGCTGGATCTATAGCTATCTGGAGCAGTTCCGCCTCATCTAGAACTTGCGAAAACATGACATAGCCAATTAAGTCCGGTGCATACAAACCAAGAGCGACAGATCGCTCTGATTCTATTTGCTGTAGGTATTGTTTAGCCGACCAGGCACCATGAGCGAAACAGGATTGAGCAATACGTTCTACTGCTGGAAGATCCTTGGCCTGAAGGTCATCAATGTTCATAGGAGAAGCTTAAGCAACGCTAGATTTCAGGTCTAACCAGATTTGACGTTTAATTCCCGGAAGCTGCATCGCTTCAGTCAAACTGTAGGTCGCAATCGCTTTAACGCCAGATTTAATCGTGAAGCTGATACCTTTAAGCTCTTCCAAGCTCTCTTTACGATCCATCACCATTTGAGCTGCAGCTTCACCAAAGAGAAGTACCGTTTGTACCTCTTCAGTTTGCAGTTCTTTTGACAGCTTATGCTGAACTGCACTAAGGGCCTGCTTATAACCCTGATCTAAGGTTTTGCTAGCAAACATCGGCCAAGGAAGCATAAAAGCAGCTCCAGCAGGACCTGATCGACCTAAAGCCGCCACGATGGCAGCAGCCAACTGTTGATAATTGTTAGCAAAATTTCCACCCTGAGGCGGTAGGCTATCCACAATCAACACACTGCCGATCCGCTGGAAGACAAGCTTAAAGACTGGTGCTTCATCCTGTTCCTGCGTTTGAACCTCATCAGGCTCAGCAACTACATCAGAACCCTCTGCGATAGGAACCACAGGTTTAGAAGCTGGTTTGTTAACCTCTTCTGACACTAAACCTAAAGCAGCGCGTGCTTCCGACATCCCCTGCTGCATAGTTTCAGG
Source organism: Neptuniibacter sp. QD34_54 (assembly GCF_047778055.1). Lineage (GTDB taxonomy): Bacteria > Pseudomonadota > Gammaproteobacteria > Pseudomonadales > Balneatricaceae > Neptuniibacter. The sequence goes on from NZ_CP180546.1 coordinate 3,319,552, forward strand.
AGATGACTTTCTAGAAACAGGTGCTGTACTAGCTACATTTTGCTGCTGAGAGCGATTTGGAGAATCGAAAGGAATTTCTGGAGCGGGATACTGAAAGTCATCAACCCAATCAGGTGATGGTTTCGCTCCCACGAGAGGGGCACAAGGTAGCCAGCTGGATATGCCCATTGCATCCAAATATTGATGCCTAAGCTGTTCTTGCTCCATAGCTACTACCTTGTCGTTACTTTACTTAAGAGCTCAATCCTCAATTAAACCTGAGGATGAGCTTTTTGAACGTTTGCATCCAGCATATTCAAAGCATGGATATAGGCTTTTGCAGATGCGATGATGATATCAGTATCCGCTCCTAGACCATTCACGATACGGCCGGCATTTTCCAAGCGTACAGTTACCTCACCTTGAGAGTCTGTTCCTTCTGTTACAGCATTTACAGAGTAGATCTGCAAGCTCGCACCAGAATCTGCAATCATCTCAATCGCTTTAAATGCCGCATCAACTGGACCACCACCTGTAGCTTCCGCAGTTTTCTCTTCGTCACCCACTTGCATCACAATCTTAGCTACAGGCGTCTCACCTGTTTGTGAAGTCACAGATAGGCTTGTTAGCTGGAACTGCTCACTGCTTGCAGTAGCACGTGTATCACTTACTAGAGCCACTAGATCTTCATCAAAGATCTCGCTCTTCTTATCAGCAAGTTCTTTAAAGCGAGAGAAGGCGTTATTAAGTTCAGAGTCTGTCGCAAATGTTGTGCCTAGCTCTTCTAAACGTGTACGGAAAGCAGCTCGGCCAGACAATTTGCCTAGTACCATACGGTTCGTGTTCCAGCCCACATCCTGAGCGGTCATAATCTCGTATGTTTCTCGGTGTTTAAGAACACCATCTTGGTGGATACCAGACTCGTGTGCGAAGGCATTTGCACCTACGATTGCCTTGTTAGGCTGAACTGGGAAGCCTGTCACACTAGAGACTAAACGTGATGCAGGAACGATCTGGGTTGTATCAATATTCGTTTCTACGCCTAGGGTATCTTTACGAGTGCGGATCGCCATCACGATCTCTTCTAGAGAAGCGTTACCTGCACGCTCGCCTAGACCGTTTACCGTACATTCAACCTGACGTGCACCGGCACCAACAGCTGCCAAAGAGTTAGCTACAGCTAAGCCTAAGTCGTTATGACAATGTACAGAGAAAATCGCTTTATCAGCATTTGGAATACGCTGGATTAGCTGACCGATTGTGTGAGCAAACTCACCCGGTACCGCATAACCAACAGTATCTGGGATGTTAATTGTACGTGCACCAGCATCGATTACTTTCTCGATGATACGGCACATAAAGTCCAATTCAGAGCGGCTCGCATCTTCTAACGAGAATTCAACGTCATCAATTAGGTTACGCGCACGCGTTACTGCTTTTACTGCTTGCTCAACCACTTGGTCAGGCTGCATCTGCAGTTTGTATTTCATGTGGATAGGTGACGTTGCAATGAAGGTATGGATACGACCCATTGCTGCATTCTGAAGTGCTTCACCAGCACGGTCGATATCAGCATCAAGCGCACGGGATAGAGAACAAACGCGACTTTCCGTCACAGCTTCTGCAATCGCTTTTACCGACTCAAAATCACCCGGACTCGCAATAGCAAAACCAGCCTCAATTACATCAACACGCATCTTCTCAAGCTGCTTAGCTACACGCAGCTTTTCATCACGCGTCATTGATGCACCAGGGCTTTGCTCGCCATCACGCAAAGTTGTATCAAAAATAATTACACGATTGTCATTGCTCATAAGGTTTGCTCCAAACCGACTCACCAGCGATCAATACTTACAATTATCGCTGCTCTCTAAATTCTTTACAAAATCTGTATTCAAAAAAAGGACAGGAGAGCACTATACTGTTCAAAAAGCAGGGATAGTTTTCAACGCTATCGACAATAAAAACCAGTCTTAAAACTTCGCGTTGCTTTACTCTCTTGATAGCTCATAGCTACAGGGATTTGTGTGGTAATCCAATGCCCACCACTATAACGCCGGGCGGCTGTTTTGCAACCCGTGTTTTCGGCAAATAACGAACAAGTAGAGAGATCATGTCCACAGAGTTTGATTATCAAATCAACCGTAAAGGTACAGCGAGTCAGAAGTGGGAAAAATACAGTGATAGCGACATCCTACCTATGTGGGTTGCCGACACTGACTTTATGTCTCCGCCTGCCGTGATTAAAGCGCTACATGAACGTATAGACCACGGTGTTTTTGGTTACACTAATGTTCCTGTTGAGCTTAATGAGCTGGTTATTGAAAGGATGCAGAACTTTTACGACTGGGAGGTCAATAGCAATGACATTGTTTGGTTACCCGGTTTAGTTTGCGGTCTAAACCTCGCTTGTCGTAGCCTCGGTAAAAGTGGAGATACGGTTTTAACCCCTAAACCTATCTACCCGCCTTTTATGTCGGCTCCTCGTCTCTCAGATCGTGAGGTTTGCACACTACCTATGCAGGACATTGATGGCCGCAAGATCATCGATTTTGATGCGTTAGAGAATGCCCTCACCGAAAGAACGCGACTTTTACTGTTTTGTAACCCTCATAACCCCGGTGGTACGGTCTATCGCAAAGAAGAACTCGAACGCCTTGCAAAGATCATTATTCAACACGACCTGTATATCTGTTCAGACGAAATACACTGCGATTTGATTCTCGAACAAGGGCTACAACATACGCCTATTGCCTCACTCAGCCCCGAGATCGCGGCAAGAACGATAACGCTCATGGCGCCAAGTAAAACCTTTAATATCGCCGGTTTGGGTTGTTCTTTTGCCATTATTGGTAATCCAGAACTACGTAAGAAATTTATTAACACTAAGAAAGGCGTAGTGCCTGATGTGAACCTACTTGGGTACACTGCAGCTATTGCAGCTTATCAAGAGGGCGAAGAATGGAATCAACAACAGCTTGATTACCTTCGCGCCAATCGTGATTACCTACAAAAGGAGATCAATCAGATCCCGGGTCTAAAGCTCGCCCCCATTGAAGCCACCTACCTTGCTTGGATTGATGTATCAGGAGCGAAATTGACCAACCCTGCACATTTTTTTGAGCAAGCTGGTATAGGTATGTCTCCGGGAAGAGACTTTGGCGACAATAACTATATGCGTTTGAATTTCGGCTGCACACGAAGCACGCTCGAAGAAGCCGTTCGCCGAATTAAACGTGCACTAGTCAATGAACTACCAGCCTAAAACCTAAAGATCCAACTTAGACTCAATCAGTTTAAGAGCGCGTTTCAATTCATCAAAATACTGCTCCGCTGAGAAATTCAGCGGAGCAAAATCTCGATAATCCCAACCATCCTGTTTAGACCGAGCTGGATTATTCCAATTGTGCCAAGCAACGATATCTGAATAACAAGATTGCGTTAGGTTTAACTGCCAACAATCTATATCACCGCAGTTACACACAAATGGCGTCAATACGATCTCACTATCAGTACAAGCTCGCTGCAACATCTCTTTATTAAAACCACAGATGTAGGCGCCACTAATACTTCCTGCAAAAGCCGCTTCATAATCACTCACCCAATCAAGTAGTGGCTGATCATCAACCAAAATATCGCAATAGAGCCCAAGCTGGCTCTGATAACCACCGTAAACCAACTTAAACTCATTCATCGATTAACATACCCCACTTAAGCACGCGGCAGATCAAAAGGGATAACATTGGCTAAGGAAGATTCTCTAAGCGCTAACATCAACAACCGATCAACACCTAAGGCTACGCCAGCACAATCAGGCATTCCTACCTCCAGCGCGTCCACAAGACGTGTATCAAGAGGGCGCTGCGGCAGATCCAATGTAGCTCTTTGCTTTTGGTCAGCATCCAAACGACGCTTTTGTTCGACACTATCTGTCAGTTCGTAATAGCCATTCGCTAACTCTACACCTCTAACAAACAGCTCAAACCTTGCTGCTACAGTTATTCCCGCTGAATTTTTCCGCACTCGCGCCAATGCTGCTTGGCTTTGTGGATAATCCATCACAAAAATGGCATCGACCTGTTCAAGCTGTGGTTCGATCACATGAGACATCAATAAATTCAGCCATGTATCCGGATCAGAGTCATCTAGCTCGATATCTATATGCTTCCGCGTTTCTTTAATTAAGTCTTCTAAAATGACTTCTTCCGGCCTAAAACCTAAATAGCGGAAAAACAGATCCGAGTAGGTGATACGCTCTACTTGATCTAACTGTAAAACAGGCTTAATCAAGGCTTCAATTTCATCTATCAGGTCAGCATCATCAAAGCCCGGGCGATACCACTCCAACATAGTAAATTCAGGATTGTGACGACGACCATATTCGCCATTTCGAAACACCTTACTCATCTGATAGATCGGCCCACTGCCAGCAGCTAGTAAGCGTTTCATGGCATATTCAGGTGATGTTTGCAGATATAACTGTCGCCCTTCTGCGCCTAACGTTTCGCGGTAATCTACCTCAATGCTATCGATAAAAGGATCACTCACCGCACAGTTAGACATCACTGGCGTATCTACTTCTAATACACCTCTCTGCTTGAAAAAATCACGAATATATCCGAATAACTCGCCGCGTTTACGCAAGTTGTCTATTGAAGCTGAAGGCTGCCAATCATTCATACTGAAGTTACTTATTCCATCTAAAACCACTAGGCGTAACTTTATCAGCTTGCCCCCCTCCAATAAAAATTAAATCGATGAACCCACATACGTAACTGTCCATCTGTTTGGTCACTTCACTTATCCCCTTCTACACTTAAGTGCACTATGCATATCACCGAATAACGGTCGCTGTAGAGGTATGCAGCCATGACAACACCTAAAAACTGTTCTTATTGCAATCCAGATGGTTGGCAATGCAGTGAACCCGCCAATGACTCAGGCCTATGCTACTGGCACGACCCTTCTGTGGATAAAAGCCAGGATGAAGGCGTAAAGAACGCTGTGGAAAAATGGGCTCAAGCAGGCAAGCCTCTCGATGGATTTCAGTTAGCACGCGCGCAGTTGGAAGATATCAATTTGGTAAACCGTGGTAGCAAGCGCGGCTACCAATGTCGAGAAGCTGACTTTTACCGCGCGAATCTGCGCAATGCCCACTGTTTTGGATTAGACCTACGTGGTTCATCGTTGATGAAAAGTACTTTGGCAGGCGCCAACCTTCACTGTGCTCATTTAGAAAACTGTAATCTACTCGGCGCAGATCTCAGCCACACACGCTTGGAAAATATAGAGTGGGGGAAAGAGCTACAACAAGAAAGATTAGCCCTAAAAGCCTTTCAGCAGAACAACCCTCAAGAAGCCATATCTCTGTGCCAAGAAGCCGAAGAGGTCGCTCGTATTATTCGCAAACAATGCGAAAAAGAAGGGCTATTTGAAATCGCTGGTCACTTTTTTAAGAAAGAGATGAGGCTGCGGCGTTACCAGATGCCCCTATATAGCTCGCGGCGCATTATTTCAAAGGGGGTCGATCTGTTTTGCGGTTACGGCGAGTCCCCTATTCGGGTGGTAATGTTTTCAGTCTGCATGATTTTACTCTGCGCACTGGTGTATTTCTTTCTCGGAACAACCGCATCCAATCCCATTTATTCGGACAGCACCGGAGCTACAGCCATTTTCTTGGAATTTCTCAATGCAATCTACTTTAGCGTTGTTACCTTCACGACACTAGGTTATGGCGATATCGCACCTATAGGACTTGCAAGGTTTGTTGCAGCTGTTGAAGCCTTTTTAGGCAGTTTTACAATGGCGCTGTTTGTGGTGGTGTTCGTCAAGAAGATGACAAGGTAGAAGCAATAATGCTAGGAGAGGAAAAGGGACAGAGTGATCTGCCCCTTAACAACATTACGCGCGAGAAACGTATTCGCCCGTACGTGTATCAATTTTTAGTACTTCACCTTCGTTGATAAACAAAGGAACGCGTACAACAGCGCCAGTGCTCAATGTAGCTGGTTTAGAACCGCCCTGAGCAGTATCGCCCTTAAGACCTGGATCTGTCTCAGTTACTTCTAACTCAACAAAGTTAGCTGGAGTCACAGAGATTGGGTTACCGTTGAACAACGTAACCGTTACAGAGTCCTGCTCTTTCAACCATGGCTTAGCTTCAGCAACTGCGTTTTCGTCCGCACCTACCTGCTCAAACGTATTTGGATCCATGAAGTACCATAGCTCACCATCGTAGTATGAGTATTCCATAGTCGTATCCATTACATCAGCCTGCTCAACGCTCTCACCTGATTTAAAGGTACGTTCCCAGATACGACCGGACATCAGGTTACGCAACTTAACACGTGTGAACGCCTGACCTTTACCTGGTTTTACAAATTCAACGTCAACCATTGCGCATGGATCGCCGTCGATCATTACTTTCTGACCATTTTTAAACTGGTTAGTAGAAATGTTGCCCATAATGTTCTCTGTATCTCTTGTAAGTTTTTCTCAACCAACAAACCCTGTTGATCGTAAAATTGACAGACATTCTACTTGAAAGGAAAATGCGAGCAACTTTCAGTCGTAATTCCGTACAAAAACATCATGAATTCTATTTCTAATCCCATTCCCGTCACGGAAGAAGCCGACTGGCAGCAGCTCCTGAGTCACACGATTGATGACCCAGCCGAGCTGCTTAAGCTATTAGATCTCCCCGCATCACTACTTCATGGCGCGCAACAAGGGAGCAACCTCTTCTCACTAAAAGTGCCAAAGCCATTTCTACAGCGGATAGAAAAAGGTAATCCAAACGATCCTTTGTTACGCCAAATTCTACCGCTAGATGCAGAAAGCGCGGATATTCCAGGCTATGTCACCGACCCTCTTGCAGAGATGGCTGCAAACCACAGTGATGGACTTATCCACAAATATCACGGTCGTGTACTGCTTATTCTCAGTGGAGCTTGCGCAGTAAATTGTCGCTACTGCTTCCGCCGCCATTTTCCCTATCAAGACAACCGCTTAGGTTCTGAGCAATGGCAACAAGTACTTGAATACTTAAAAGCAGACAGCAGTATTACCGAAGTGATCTTTTCTGGGGGAGACCCCTTAGCAACCTCGGATAAACGCTTGCGCAGAATGATTACGGATTTAGAAGAGATCCCTCATTTAAAGCGTTTAAGAATTCATACCCGCTTACCTATAGTGATCCCGCAGCGGGTAACCTCCGAGTTAACCACTCTCTTTACCAATAGCCGTTTCGACATCGCAATGGTTCTTCATGCCAATCATGCAAATGAATTGGATCAACAAGTAGCACAAGCTAGCGCGGAACTTAGAGCAGCAAACGTTACCGTCTTAAACCAAGCAGTGTTGCTCAAAGGCGTAAATGACAGCTTAACCGCGCTAACGGAGCTGAGTGAAAAGCTCTTTCATTTCGGAATTCTACCCTATTACTTATTCACCCTAGACCCGGTAAAAGGTGCAGCTCACTTTGATATCCCTGACGATCAAGCCATAGCGTTGCACCAACAACTGCAGGCAACATTACCGGGTTACCTAGTACCAAAGCTTGCTCGCGAGATTCCTGGCAAGGGTTCTAAAACACTCTTGTTCTAACCCCGCCGTTCTTACGAAAGGAAACTGAAACTTTTTCATATTCTTAGTTTCATCCTTTGCTTCCTTCGACTGCTGCCGATAACTATCGAATGGAATAATAAGCACCAGAGGGTGAAGCAATGCGTATTGCAGCTTCTGATATTGCACTGGAGAGTACAGCACACCAATCGACCTATACCGAAATTAGAGAGCATCTAACCGAGGGGTATGTTCGTGCTGGCGATGCTTTCAATAAAGAGAATTTAGTCGAAGGCAGTCACAGAGAACGGGTGGTAAAAGAAGTAAATCAAAGCACTCAAACTGATGACTCAACCTATGCCGATTTCCGCAAACAGATGGAACGGGAAAATGTCGGTAAATACAGTCTTGATCAGCTAATCACAAAGACGACGGGGAGTAGCTCAAGTCTATTTGAGCTAAACCCAGAAGATAAAGTCAAAATTGAGCTTCTAAAAAAGCTGTTTGAAAGCATGACAGGCAAAAGCTTCAACGTCGGCATGTTAGATGCGCAAGCTGTAGGAAATAGCGGTAACAATTCTACTACTGAGCAAGCGACGACATCCGCCAGCCAACTGAGTATTACTTCTAGCGAAGCCCTAGAACACGGCTTTGAATACAGCTACAGCGACACCACGACCTCGACCGAGCAAGTCCAGTTTCAAGTCCAAGGGCAAGTGCGTACTGCAGACGGTCGGGTTATCGATCTTAACCTACAACTCAATATGAGCCGTTCACTCAGCGAGAATCACAGTTTTCAAATTCGTTTGGGGGCAGCGCTTAAAGATCCTCTCGTGATCAACTTTTCTGGCCAAGCCGCCGAACTTAGCGCCGATACAATTGAGTTCGATATAGATAGCGATGGTGAGCTGGATACCGTTCATCGTCTTGATGACTCGAGCGGTTATATCGCCCTCGACAAAAACAACAATGGTGCAATTGATAATGGTAACGAGCTGTTTGGCGCACAGTCAGGTAATGGCTTTAAAGAGCTCGCAGCCTACGATGATGATAACAACGGTTTTATCGATGAAGGCGATGCGATCTGGGATCAATTACGCATCTGGGTTCAGCACAATGATGGCAGTAGCAGCATGTTCACCTTAGCCGACAAAGATATTGGCGCTTTATATCTCGGTTATTCCCGTACGGATTGGGAGCTAAGTGCTGGCCAATATAGTGACGAAATGGCAGGAAAGATTCGTGCAACAGGCCTTTTTCTTACAGAGGAAGGCGAGACCGGCACCTTACAGCAGGTTGATCTAGTCGTGTAACTATAAAGCCTTTTGCTAACCCTTAAATCACGCTTACTAATTCCCCCCCTCAATTTTATCCAAATTGGGGCAAACAGGTTAAATCATCCCCCTCAAAAAACCGCTTTTGCTCCTTTTTGGCACACCGACTACGTAACTTTTTTGCGCAGTTTTATTGCTATTTTTTTGACCAAGCTAATTTATGGTGCACAGCAACATAAAGAGCAATCCTATTCATACATGTAAAAAACATTAATCTAACCTATTGAATTTAAATAGATTTAAATAAAAAAATGTACATACAAAACATTTTTGGCAAGCCTTTTGCTCTATAACTACCAAGGTCATTGAGTACGACCGAGGAGAGCAAATAATGAGCGAAGTACAACCAAAAGTGGGCAACGGTGCTGACAAATGGGATCAAGCGATCATTGTGGTCGGAGCAGGTCCTGTTGGATTTAGGTTTATTCAAGAGTTGCGCAAAAACGCACCTCAGGCACCCGTAATTTTATTTGGTAATGAACCCTACCTACCCTATGACCGCGTTCGCCTGAGCGCCTTACTTGCAGGTCAAGACTCCGCAGAAAACTTATTACTTCCACTCGATGAATTAGATAACGACCCTCTTTTCAAATACCTCTGCAAAGAGATCGTGTCGATTGATACTGAAAACCACAGCGTTACAGATTCAGAAGCTAATCATTACAGTTACGCCAAGCTAGTCATCGCCACGGGCTCTCGTGCACACGTTCCACATATCACTGGTGTAGATCTGGAAGGTGTATTCACATTCCGCAACATGCGCGATGCCGAAAAACTCAAAGCACGTACAACACGCAGCCAAGATTTAGTTGTGGTTGGCGGCGGCCTGCTCGGTTTAGAAGCCGCACGTGCCATGCAAGGCAATATGACCAACATCACTTTGGTCCAGCAAGCTAGCCGCATCATGAATCAACAGTTAGATGATGAAGCCGCTGTAATGCTACAAAGCCAGCTTGAATCTATGGGGATTCGCGTCATTGTCGGAGCCGGAGTTAAAGGTATAGTCGGTGATCAACGAGTAAAAGGGGTCCGACTGCGTGATGGCAAAACACTCAAGTGTGACTCTGTACTTATCTCTGCAGGTATCAAACCTAATATTGAGTTAGCGCGTAAAGCTTGGATCAAAGTAGGTACCGGCATTCGCGTCAACGATAGCTTACAAACATCTGATCCGGATGTTTACGCCATTGGTGAATGCGCGGAACACCGAGACAAAGTTTACGGGTTGGTAGCTCCAGGCTTCGAACAAGCCGCTGTTGCTGCCAACCATATGACTCAAGGTGACAGCCAATATTTAGGCTCTCATAGCATTGCTCGCCTTAAAGTCGTCGGCGAATCCGTATTCAGTATGGGTGATGTCTTAGACGATCAGCCTTACGATAAAAAACAGTTTTTCAGCTACAAGACCAAAGATGGCGGATATCGCAAACTGGCCATACGAAAAGGGCGTATTGTCGGTGCTATGGCGATTGGCGACTGGGATGAGATCCCTCGTATTCAGGAGCTGATCACCCACCAGCGCCGAGTTTACACATGGCAGATTTTACGCTTCCGCTTTACCGGAAATCTTTGGAATCCAGCGTCTAACAGCCCAGAAAACTGGCCGGAAACCGCAGTTATTTGTAACTGTAACAACGTGACTCGTGGGCAACTCAGCTACGCCATGGACCAGCAAGGCTGCTGCACCATGGAAACGATTGCCAAATGCACAGGCGCTACAACCACATGTGGTAGTTGTAAGCCACTTGTTCAACAAATTCTTGGCTCCGAAGCAGAGCAACAAGCCGCACCGGACAGCAGAAATTTATTGATCACCTCTTTAGGGGTATTAGCCGCATTGATCGCCTATCTTATGGTGCCAGCGTTTACTGTCAGCACATCCGTGCAAGACTCGATGCGCTTAGATCTTTTCTGGAACGATGGTTTCTACAAGCAAGTAACTGGGTTCACGCTGTTAGGCCTCACGGTTGTTGGCCTTCTTATGTCGCTTAAGAAACGCAGCAAAGCACTCAAGCTTGGCTCTTACAAACTGTGGCGCAGTCTACACACTATTTTGGCCCTCCTCTGCCTAGTCATTTTATTGGCCCATACCGGATTCAATAGTGGTCAAGCCCTTAACCAATGGCTACTGATCAATTTTTTACTCTTAGCGGGTTTAGGCATTGTGATCAGCCTCGCGATAGGCATGCAACATAAGCTTTCCTTCAATGTCGGTCAGCAACTGCGCAGCATCGGCTTTTGGGGTCACTTGCTACTGAGCTGGCCTCTTCCAGCCCTTTTAAGCTTCCACATTCTCAGTGTTTACTATTTCTAGGTCGGAGAGATATTCATGAGTCGTAAATTATCTATCTGGCTTGCTTGGTTAGTGCTTTGCTTTTCGCTGGCAGGCTATTTTGGTTACCAGATGTTCTTAGAAGAACAGAAGCCTGACTTCATAATCGGTGAAGCGACACACGGTCACCATCAAATCGAGATGAGTTGTGATACTTGCCACACCGATCCTTTTGGTGGTGAAGAGGTCATCCATAATGCGTGCTTAGGCTGCCACCAAGAAGAGCTGAAAACCTCCCACGATTCACATCCAATCAAAAAGTTTACCGACCCACGTAACGCTGATCGACTCGAAAAGATCAATGCCGTGAGCTGCGTGACCTGTCATGGCGAACATAAACAAGATCAAACCTTCGAGATGGGTGTAACGCTACCAGACGACTTCTGTTACGAGTGTCATGCAGATATTGCCGAAGAACGACCAAGTCATGAAGGCATGGGATTTGACACTTGCGCCTCGGCAGGTTGCCACAACTATCACGACAACCGCGCACTCTATGAAGATTTCCTTTTGAGCAACAACGAAGGCCCGATGATCAAAGCGATGGCCCAAGTTTTAGCTCGAACCGGTACGCAATCAATCGAACGTAAAGCAAGTCTATCAATAGATCAGGCTGATGCGCCTTCTGCCTCGCCTGAACACCTTAAAGAGTGGAGTGAAAGCATCCATGCGACAGCTGGTGTGAACTGTACCAGCTGCCATGCACCACAAGGACAAGCATGGCAAGACGATCCAGGTTTTGCCGCATGCAATAGCTGTCATACCCACGAAGAAAAAGGCTTTTTGGCAGGAAAGCACGGTATGAAACTATCGGTAGGGTTGGGCAAGATGTCTCCAGTCACCGGTCGAGCCGCTTTCCACGAGAACGCTGATACAACAGGCCTGGACTGTGCAAGCTGCCACGATGCTCATAAACCTGAGCCGAAGCTCGCTGCTGTCGAATCCTGTACCAGCTGTCACAACGATACCCATACACAAAACTACGCGAATTCACCTCATGCAGAACTTTGGAAGCAAGAGCTAAAAGGCGAGCTGCCTGCAGGCAGCGGCGTGGCCTGTGCGACCTGTCATATGCCGCGCGAAGTGCACAAAGAGTTTGGTGAAGAGGTCGTTCGCGTACAGCACAACCAAAGCATGAATTTACGTCCGAATGAAAAGATGATCCGAAGCGTTTGCATGGATTGTCACTCCCTTTCATTCAGCATCGACGCTTTGGCTGACGAAGTACTGATTGAAAACAATTTTAAAGGGCTACCTTCTCAAAACATTCCGTCGATCCAGATGGTTTTAAACCGAGAAGCTAAATAGCCCTATACCGATTTACTTATGAGAACTTGGGGAACGAGGAAAATACTATGCTGAAAAAAGTAACTTTAGCCACTGCAATAGCGGCAACTGCACTAGCAATCACAGGCTGTCAGGAAGAAGAGAAAGCGGTTGGTATCGATCCAAGCAAACACACTGACGCACTCTTCGCAGTAATGAATGCTGACCGTACTAACTACACAAAATACATTGTTGGTCGTCTTGGCCCTAAAGGAGCTGATGCCGTTATGCCAGTTGAGCACTGGAAAGATGTAGATAACGGTGTACCACTTCCAGCGCAGATGTTCCGTTTAGGTTATGAATCTGTATCTGAAGTAACGGATGACTTCACATATTCCCTCCAGTCAATTTGGCCAATCAATTCACAAAACGCCCCACGTACTGACATGGAGAAAGAAGGCCTTGAGTACGTTGCCAAAAACCTAGGTAAAAATTTCTACGGAACAGAAACATTAGGTGGCAAAGACTACTTCACTGCGGTTTACGCGGATGTTGCTTCTGTAAAAGCCTGCGTGAGCTGCCACAACGGTCATAAAGATAGCCCTAAAACAGACTTTAAACTCGGTGATGTTATGGGTGGTGTCGTTATTCGTGTACCTCTAGGCGAGTAATCACCCATGTTTAACGGTGCTCTGATGTCGCTATTCACACTAATCCTAGTGTCTTTTATCGCCACAGGATGTGATTCAAGCGAGACAACAAAGACTGCTTCTCTGTCTCCCGAATTGCAACAAGGGAAAGAGATCGTAGAGGGCCGATGCTTTGCGTGTCATGCACAAAGCATCAACGGCGCTCCTATCGTTGGCAATAAAAAGATGTGGAAAACGCGCGCGACTCAGGGCAAGGCCGTTCTGGTCGAACATGCCATTAATGGTATTGGCCTGATGCCAGCTAAAGGTGGTTTTACAGATCTTTCTGACGAAGAGATCAGCTTAGCAGTTGGCTACATGCTTTCACAAATCAAAGAATGAGGGATCTAACATGGGTTGTTTCTTCAGCAAATTGAAATCAATTTTCGGCGGGGCTAAGTGCCCAGCCTCCCTTTATGAACGACTAGGCGGCGAAACAGCGGTAGATGCTGCTGTGGATATTTTTTATCGCAAAGTGTTGGTAGATGACCGCATCAGCCACTACTTCGATGATGTTGATATGGAAGGTCAAGCCGCAAAACAAAAAGCCTTTCTAACCATGGTTTTTGGTGGCCCCCACAACTACACCGGCATGGATATGCGCGAAGGTCATAAACACCTCAAAGGGCTAAACGATAGCCACTTTGATGCGGTCGTTGAAAACCTAGCCGCGACCCTAACTGAACTGGGTGTTGGCAGTGAAGATATCGGCGAAATTGCAGGTATCGCGGAAAGTGTAAGGGATGATGTTCTTAATCGCCCTAAAGAAGGCGAGAAGGTCCAAGAGGAAAAAGAGATGAGTTTATACGAGCGAATTGGTGGCGAAGCAGCGGTAGATGCTGCCGTCGATATTTTTTACCGCAAAGTGCTTGCTGATAACCGTATCAGCCACTACTTCGATGATGTAGATATGGATGGCCAAGCAGCCAAGCAAAAAGCCTTCTTAACTATGGTCTTCGGCGGCCCACACAACTACACCGGACAAGATATGCGTGAAGGGCACAAACACCTTAAAGGACTTAACGAAACCCATTTTGATGCGGTCGTTGAAAACCTAGCCGCGACGCTGACTGAACTCGGCGTGAGTGACAGTGATATCGGCGAAATTGCAGGTATTGCCGGCAGCGTTAAAGACGATGTGCTTAATCGCTAAGGAGTCACAACATGGTAAGCGTCAGATTTGAAGAGGCTGATATTACGGTCAAAGAAGGCTCTAACCTTTTAGAAGCCTTATTGGATGCTGGTCACGACATTCCCAATTCATGTCGTGCTGGCGCTTGCCAGTGCTGCATGCTCCAAGCAACAGAAGGTACGCCACCAGCTGATGCTCAAAAAGGTCTTAAAGAGACTCAAAAACAACAGGGCTACTTTCTGGCTTGTCGCTGTCAGCCAACTACTGCAATGAGCGTTCAACGGAATGCGCAAGTATCCTCAACCGAAGGGATCTTAATCAGTAAGCAGCAACTAACGGACTCCGTTCTGCAACTCAAACTAAAAGCAGATATCGATTACTTAGCAGGACAGTATATCAATTTAGTTCGTCATGATGGATTGAGCCGATCTTACTCAATCGCCAGCGTAAAAAACCTCGATGACCATATAGAACTACAGCTACGTATTTTTAAAAATGGGCAGTTTAGCCAATGGGCACTCAATGAATTTTTACTGGGTGAAAGCATTGAGCTACAAGGGCCATTTGGCGACTGTTTTTATACCAAAACAGATCTCAACCAACCGATCCTTATGGCGGGTACCGGTACTGGGCTAGCCCCTCTTTATGGCATTGTCAGAGATGCCTTACAACAGGGTCATACCGGCCCAATCAGCTTATTCGCTGGCGCTAAAAATAGCGCAGGCTTGTACCTAGTCGAAGAGTTAAAAGCGTTGAGTGAGCACTACGAAAACCTCACTTATTATCCCGTTGTGATCGAAGAAACTAGATCAGAACCAGACAGTTGCGAAATCGGTGATCTCAATGCCGTAGTCAAAAACAGGGTACCAAATACCAAGGGCTACCGAGCTTATTTCTGTGGTTCTGAAGATCGCGTCAAAACATTACGTAAACAAACATTTTTGGCTGGCGCCAATATGCAGGATATCTACTGCGACCTGTTCACTCCCTCGAGTTAGGTAACTTGCTAGCCTAACTCCACAAGCCGGCACTGCCGGCTTTTTTAATTCTTTTGCGGTGCAGGGCTTATCGGAAATGCCGCGATAGTACCTTTTGCCTCAGAAACTTTAGCAACGCCTTCGTTCTCCACCTCGTCGATGCGAACAATCGCATGGGAAGGAATATAAGAGCGCTTCACACCACTAAATTCAGTTTTGAGTTTCTCTTCACCTGGGTCGATAACGAGTTCAGAGCGATTCCCAAAGACCAACTCTTCAATCTCTAAAAACCCCCACATGTCGCTTTGATAAACATGCTTCGCATAGAGTTCAAAAACTTGATCCTGATTTACAAAAATCACTTTATAGATTCGATCGTTATTCTTAGCCATCTGTTCCGCAAACCTAGGTTGCTATTCACTCATTACAAGCCACGGCGCTTGGACTACGCACCGGCATAAACTTGTGATTCATCAAGATACTGAACAGCTCGTTCCAAAGCTTCCGTACGAGTGCTAGCAAAATCCTTACTGCTGATACGGGACTCTAATCCTAGTTTGAGCAATTTATCCTGAGCTTCTTTTGATCGGGTAATAATCGATACATGCTTACCTAAATCTAGAGCCTCAAAAACTACGTTTTCGATCGACAGTGCCATAGTGTCATCCAAGAAAGAGACATCACTCAAATCAAAAATAACCGCTTCGTGTCTTTCAATATCCTGACGTTCACGCGCTATTGCCTTGGAAACACCAAAGATCATTGCACCGGACAAATAGAAGAGAAGTACCCGGCCGTCCGCCTTATTCAGAAGGGTCTTCTGCTCTTCATCCAGTGGGATCTCATCATCCACATCCGACATGGCCCGCACCTTCTGCGCTTCAACCATAGAGAGTTTCTGGATAATGATGATATTGGCTACAAATACACCGATACCTACAGCTACAATCAGATCTACAAAAACCGTCAGTAGCAGTACGGTGTACATAATCAATGTGCTGTGACGAGAGACTTTGTGGGCACGTTTGATAAACGACCAATCTAGGATATCCATCCCCACTTTCACCGCAATCGCTGCCAATACAGCAAGCGGGATATTCTCGATCAAGGAGGCGGCGCCAAACACCGCTATGGCCAAGGCGACTACCCTAATAACACCGGAAAGCGCGGTCCGCCCCCCCGACTGGATATTGACCACGGTACCCATAGTAGCACCCGCACCCGGCAGGCCACCGAAGAGACCAGACATGATATTACCTAAGCCTTGGCCTACTAATTCTTTGTTAGAGTTGTGCTCAGTTCGAGTCAAGTTATCAGCGATAACCGATGTCAGCATAGAATCGATACAACCCAACATGCCCAACACCATCGCTTCCACCAGCATGATACTTAGCTCGGCGTGAGTGAAGTGAGGTATCACCAGAGAAGGTAGTGATGCATCGATCTCACCGATACGCTGAATCTGCTCAAAATCAAAAACAAGCACCGACAGAATACTTACACACACCAGCGCTATTAACTGAGGTGGCAGATACTTTTTAAGTTTTTCAGGCGTAAAGAAAAGCAGCTGCAAGGTCACTACGAACAGTAAAAATTCGCCCAACTGGATATTCATAACCAGCTCTGGGAGATTCGACAATGTCCCCACAACCCCACCAGCAGGCGCAGTTTGACCCAGCGCGGGGGCCAATTGCATGAGAATCAGGATAACGCCTATCCCGGACATAAAGCCGGAAACCACCGAGTAAGGCATTAAAGTGATGTACTTCCCCAGTTTGAGGAAGCCAAATATTATCTGGAAACACCCCGCCATCATGACGACAGTAAAGGCCATGGCGAGACCTTTTTCGGGATGGGTAGCAATCAGCGTACTCACAACAGCAGTCATAACTACTGTCATTGGACCGGTAGGCTCAGAAATAAGAGTAGAAGTACCACCAAAGAGAGAGGCAAATAAACCGATTAGAATTGCGCCATAAAGACCCGCTTCTGCACCCGCACCTGACGCCACACCGAAGGTTAAAGCAAGGGGTAACGAGACAACCGCAGCTGTCAAACCACCTAACATATCGCCGCGAAGGTTCTTCTTACTCAGCGTATTCAGCGCAAGCATCTAACTTTTCTCTTTGTGTACAGGAATCCAGGCTGTAATTTTACTAGTCGAGCGCAAGCGAGCAAGGTTTATCTGATCCAACTCGACTAAATATTCCTCATAAAAACCTTTCTACGATAAAACTAGGAGTAGTCTTGGATTTTATTCAGCTTAGTTGAATAAAATCCGCACAAAAATAAGCCACTCCTAATTAACCAAAGACTATTACTTGCCAGTTTTCACGTGGGTTAGGTACAGAGGCAAACCTACCAACAAGAAGCCACCAACCAAGTTACCCAACACCGTAGGAATTTCATTCCACACTAAGTAATCCACCAACGTGAAGTCGCCACCCATAATCATCGCAAATGGGAACAGGAACATATTCACAACGGAGTGCTCAAACGCCATGTAGAAGAACAGCATGATCGGCATCCACATTGCGGCCATTTTACTGCTGGCAGATGTTGAGATCAGCGCACCAACCACACCCATGGAAACCATCCAGTTACACAACATGCCGCGGATAAAAATAGTCATCCATCCCCAAATCCCTTGTTCTTGATAGCCAAGGGTACGGGACTCACCAATCCAACTGACTTTTTCCGCAATTGCGCCACCATCAGTTTGATAACCATAAGTCAGAATAAAGGAAGCAAAAAAAGCGACGATAGCGGCGCCAGAAAGGTTACCCAAAAAGACTAACCACCAGTTACGTAATAACTTCTTAATGGTGCAGCCTGGGCGTTTATCAATCACAGCAAGAGGTACTAAGGTAAATGCTCCGGTGAGAAGATCAAATTTCATCAGGTTTAGCATGATAAAACCGACGGGAAACAGAATTGCACCGATTAACAAATTCCCTGTATTGGTAATCACCGCAATGGCAAAGAAGGCAGCCAAGGACAAAATAGCACCAGCCATCAATGAACGGATATAAGTATCCCTGGTGGTCATAAAGATCTTTTGTTCGCCTGCATCGACCATCTTGGTAACAAATTCACGCGGCTCCAAATACGCCATAAACGCCTTCCCTTAAAAATTACTTAACATGTAAATAAATATAAAAATGGAAGGCAATCTTACCAAAACTAAAGTCTAATGAGTCCCCCTATATGCACCAAGTGACTAAATACCAGTACCAAATACCCATAGCTCAACTCGGATCTCTAAAACCCCTTTTAAAACCAAGGCTTTTGCAACCATATCAACTGAGAAAATGAGCCGATTTCAACTCGACTAAACTGTTCATTATCTGGCCGCTTAAGTATAATGCGCGGTCCTTTATGCACCCGGCCATATTTTCCTGCCGGGCTTTGATACACGCAAAATACAGGTGAACAATGGCGAAGAAGCTATTTATTAAAACCCACGGCTGTCAGATGAACGAGTACGACTCTGCACGTATGGCGGATCTGTTGGGGGAAAGTCATGATCTTGAGCTAACTGAGGACGCTGATGAAGCGGACGTTCTGCTCCTGAACACCTGTTCGATTCGTGAAAAAGCGCAGGAAAAAGTATTCCACCAGTTAGGCCGCTGGCGCAAACTGAAAGCGAAGAACCCAGATATCAAAATTGGTATCGGTGGCTGCGTAGCTAGTCAGGAAGGCGACAATATTCTAAAACGTGCACCTTACGTTGATATGATCTTTGGCCCGCAAACACTGCATCGTTTGCCCGAGATGATTACTGAAACCGGTAACGGCGGTGTAGGCATTGTCGATGTCTCTTTCCCTGAAATCGAGAAGTTCGATCACCTTCCAGCCCCTAAAGTAGAAGGCGCTGAAGCCTTTGTTTCTGTGATGGAAGGCTGCTCTAAGTACTGCACTTTCTGCGTTGTACCTTATACACGTGGTGAAGAAGTAAGCCGCCCTCTAGACGATGTTATTACTGAATGTGTTGAGCTTGCTGAGCAAGGCGTGCGTGAAGTTAACCTACTCGGTCAAAACGTGAACGCTTACCGTGGTGATACGCATGATGGCGATACTGCCGATCTAGCAGAATTGATCCGTTGTGTAGCAGAGGTTGATGGTATTGATCGTATTCGTTTCACTACCAGCCACCCGGTAGAGTTCACTGACAGCTTGATCGAAGCCTATGAAGATGTGCCTGAGTTAGTGAGCTTCCTTCACTTACCGGTACAAAGCGGCTCTGACAAAATCCTAATGGCCATGAAACGTGGTCACACTGCGCTTGAGTACAAATCAAAGATCCGTCGTATCCGTAAAGCACGCCCAGATATCGAGATCTCTTCTGACTTTATCATCGGTTTCCCGAATGAAACTGACGCTGATTTCGAAGCGACAATGAAGCTAATCGAAGATATCGGCTTTGATAACAGCTATAGCTTTATCTACAGCCGTCGTCCGGGCACACCGGCATCTGATCTGCCTGACAATATCGACGAAGAAACTAAGAAAGCGCGTCTACAAATTCTGCAAAGCCGCATTATTCAAAATGCTCAGCAGATCAGCCGTCGCATGGTGGGTACCACTCAGCGTATTTTGGTTAACGGTTATTCTAAGAAAGATCCGGGCTTACTTTCAGGTCGTACTGAAAACAACCGTGTTGTGAACTTCCGTTGCGATAACCCAGATCTAATCGGCCACTTTGCCGATGTGAATATTGCTCAAGCTTATGCCAACTCTTTAGTAGGTGAGCTAATCTGTTCAGAACTGGACGACAATTTTTCCTTGAAGGCGGGCTAAGCTGTTGAGCACTGCACAATCGATCAAAATCACACTAGAACCTGAAAATGCTGAGTTCCTAGCAAACCTTGGCGGCCCGTTCAACGAGCACTTCAAACTGGTTGAGAAACGTTTAGGCATTGAGATTCGTAACCACGGTAATCACTTCCAACTACTGGGTGATATCGAAAACATCACCTTCGTTTCCGAAATGCTTGAAGCACTTTATAACGACGCTAAGCAGGACAAACGTATCTCACCCGATCAGATCCATCTTCTAATTCAAGAAAGCGGTCTGGAACAGCGTAATAGCAATCAACAGATTAAAGATACGGATATCAGTATCCGTACGAAAAAAGCGTTGATCCGCCCTCGCGGTGAAAACCAGCAAGGCTATGTACGCTCAATCCTTCAACACGATATCAATTTTGGTATTGGCCCGGCGGGCACAGGTAAAACCTACCTTGCGGTTGCCTGCGCAGTTGATGCCTTAGAACGTGAAGAAGTAGATCGCATCTTATTGGTTCGTCCTGCTGTTGAAGCCGGTGAAAAGCTAGGCTTTCTGCCAGGTGATCTAAGCCAAAAAGTTGATCCATATCTGCGTCCTCTCTATGACGCGCTGTATGAGATGCTAGGATTTGAACGTGTAGGCAAATTGATTGAGCGTAACGTGATCGAAGTTGCGCCTCTGGCCTATATGCGTGGCCGTACCCTGAATAACTCATTCGTTATTCTGGATGAAAGCCAGAACACGACGCGCGAACAGATGAAGATGTTCCTGACACGTATCGGTTTTGGTTCTACTGCAGTTATTACCGGTGATATCACTCAGGTCGATCTACCTAAAGGCACGCGCTCGGGTTTGATCCACGCGATGCAAGTGCTAGACGATGTAAAAGATATCGGTTTCACCCACTTCACCGCTAAAGACGTCGTGCGACATCCACTGGTTCAGCACATCGTCCGTGCTTATGACCGTTTTGAGAAAAAAGAAGGCAAGCAGGATTCTCATAAATGAGTTTTGAATGCGAAGTTCAGTACGAGATTGAAGGCAATCTACCGACAGAAGATCAGTTTCAGCAATGGATATCCGCTGCGCTGACCGGTCAGGTTGATGAAGGTGAAGTGTGCATCCGCATAGTAACACCGGAAGAGAGCCAAACCCTCAACCGCACTTATCGTGATAAAGATAAACCAACGAACGTTCTCTCCTTCCCATTTGAGGTGCCTGAAGGCGTTCCTCTGCACCTACTAGGTGATCTTGTTATCTGTGCCGATGTGGTTGCTAAAGAAGCAAAGGAGCAAAAAAAGCCTTTGTTTGACCATTGGACCCACATGGTTGTGCATGGCTGCTTGCATCTAATCGGTTTCGATCATATAAATGATGAAGAAGCTGAAGAGATGGAAAATCTCGAACGTAAAATTCTCGCCAGTATGGATATAAAAGACCCATACTTGGAAAGTAACTAAATATCAGGACACTCAACACACCATGAGCGAAGATCGATCGGGACAGCCGAAAGGCTGGTTAGAAAAGCTTTCCCAAGCGTTTAATGACGAACCTCGCAGCCGCGAGGATCTGTTAACCGATTTGCGTCAAGCGACCGACGAAAATCTGCTAGATAACGAAGCACTGACCATTATGGAAGGTGCCATGCAAGTATCAGACATGCAGGTTCGTGATGTAATGATCCCTCGCTCACAAATGGTAGTTGTGGAAGCGGATCAAACGCCTAAAGAGTTCCTACCAGTTATTATTTCCAGCGCGCATTCTCGCTTCCCAGTGATCGGAGAAACGCCAGATGAAATCCTTGGTGTTCTACTCGCAAAAGACCTTCTTCCACTAATTCTAGAAGGCAACCTCGACCAATTCGATCTTAAAAGCAAGCTGCGCACTGCGACTTTCATCCCTGAATCTAAACGCTTGAATATTCTCCTAAAAGAGTTCCGTGTTACGCGTAACCACATGGCGATTGTGATGGATGAGTACGGTGGCGTATCTGGTCTAATCACCATCGAGGATGTATTAGAACAGATCGTGGGCGAAATCGAAGATGAGCATGATAGCGAAGAAGATGATGGCAACATCAAACCATTCGATAAGAATGCCTTTATTGTTAAAGCCCTTACGCCAGTTGACGACTTCAACGAGTATTTCGACACAACTTTCTCTGAAGAAGAGTTCGATACTATCGGCGGTATCGTTACACAAAAATTTGGTCGTATGCCGAAAAAAGATGAAAGTGTAGAAATCGAAAACTTCCAGTTTAAAATTTTGTCTGCTGATACCCGTCGAATCCGCCTACTACAGGTAAGCCGTAACGGATAATCCCTATGCCTCTGCAACTGCTACTCGTTTTGCTTGCAGGGGCATTAATTGCCCCCTCCTTAGCACCATTTGATACACCCTATTTAGCCTTACTGCCTCCGGCCATTTTGTATCTATGCAGCCGGAACCGATCAATAAAGCAAAGCAGTTGGCTTGGCTATTTTTTTGGTCTAGGTTTCTTTGGAACCGGTGCATCTTGGGTGTTTGTGAGCATTCATGAGCACAGTCATACACCCTTACCCATCGCCCTCACTTTAACCGCACTTTTCGTGGCAGGCCTAGCCCTTCTCTTTGCACTACAACAGTGCGCTTGGAAAAAGCTATTCTCTGCCCGCTTCCAATCTCTGAGTTTTATTGGCTGCTGGGTACTATTTGAGTGGCTACGTAGCTGGTTATTTACCGGCTTCCCTTGGCTGTATTTAGGTAACGCATCTTTAGATACCCCATTCCAGAATCTTTTACCTATAGGCGGCGTATGGCTAGCAAGTTTTGCCATGCTGGCAACAGCAATTGCTGCAGCCGAATTTATTCGCAGTCGCAATCTACGTCCCTTGTTATTGCTGCCATTGCCGTTGATAGCCAGCATGCTATCTTTGCATCCATGGACGACTGCAACGGATAACGCCCTCAAAGTCGCAATCGTTCAACCTAATATCCCACAGCAAATTAAATGGAACCCGGAATATCGCCCTGAGATCTTTGCTAAATATATCAAGCTATCTCAGCCTCATATCGACACTGAATTAATGCTATGGCCAGAAACAGCTATTCCAGCTCTGTTCCAGCATGCAGCAACACCTTTGGCTGAATTGCTGAGCGATTTAGACAGCAACGGCACCTCATTGATCAGCGGTTTACCCAGTACCACAAGAGACAATGATCATCCTAAAGGTTATCGCGTGCATAATAGTTTAGCGATTCTTACCACAGATAGCGGCATCTATCACAAACAGAGACTCGTTCCCTTTGGTGAATATGTACCTATGGAAACGCAGATCAGAGGGTTACTCGACTTCTTCAATCTGCCAATGTCGAGTTTTTCTCTTCCGCAAGGGGAACAACCACTGCTAACAGTCGCCAACCACAAGATTAGCGCCGCAATCTGCTACGAAATTGCCTATCCAGAACTGGTTAGAAAGAACTCATTAAATGCAGACATATTGCTTACTGTGTCTAACGATACCTGGTTTGGCGCGTCCATCGCACCGGCTCAACATATGCAGATTGCCCGAGTAAGAGCGGTAGAAAATGGTCGCTGGCTGATCCGAGGAACCAATAATGGCCTAACCGGCATTATCGATCCACAAGGGCAGATCGTAGAACAACTCCCACAGTTCCAAGCAGGCGTTTTACGAACACAAGTTTTTAGCATGCAAGGTATGACGCCTTTTCAGGAGTTTGGATCACTACCGATCCTAGTCTTAGCAGGACTGTTTACTCTGTTCGGGCTAGGGCGTCATCAGCTAGCCCTGCGAGACAATCCCTACCCCGATTTCAGTTAAAACTATCCATTATGGCCAAGGTTGAGAAACACGCTTAAAGAACGTTTTTCCACAGGCCTGACAAGGCTCAATTTTTTCTGTTTTCTTTAAAACAAACTGAGTTGAACAACTTAAACACTGCAACGTCCCTACTGTAGCCAACTCACCAGCAATGTACTGATCCTCATCATGGTCTAAACGCTCTCGTAACATCTCTTGCCCGATACGGGTTTGATCTGCTATCAACTTGAGCTGCTCAGCAAACGTATGCTCTAACGCATTCAAATCAAATTTCAGCCATGCAGCAATCCCCGCACCTGTTTCATGAGCATAGTAGCCCAATGTTTTAAGATCTCGAGCTAAGTAAGCCTTAAGCAGATCCATCTCATCCCGAGTCATATCCTCTGCCGCTAACTCTAATTCCACAGCATCATGGATCTTCTCCTGCAATAGATCCCAAGACTTAGCTTCCGACGTTTTCAGATCCTTTGTTAGCCGCAGAAGCACTCTGTCATAGTCAGCTGAAGCCAGTTTCGTTTTCTTATCGCTATCCGCGCCCATAAAACCACCTCGTTTTTAGCAGAAATGCTGTTTGCCCTCTTGTATATATTGTATGCTATGCCCCAATTAGCAAACTTTTATTAACCGGCGTCAATTGGATGCCGGTTTTTCATCATAGGCATAACGATTCACGAACATGAACGAACAATATCGCCCTCAGAAGATTGAACAAGCCATCCAGAAACACTGGCAAGATAACGACAGCTTCAAATGTGAAGAAGATCTGCAGAAAGAAAAATTCTACTGCCTGTCTATGTTCCCTTACCCAAGTGGACGTCTCCACATGGGCCATGTTCGTAACTACACCATTGGTGATGTAGTTTCCCGTTACCAGCGCATGCAGGGTAAAAACGTACTTCAACCAATGGGTTGGGACGCTTTCGGTCTTCCTGCAGAAAACGCAGCAATGAAAAACAACGTTGCGCCAGCAAAATGGACCTATGAAAACATCGATTACATGCGTAACCAGCTACAGCAGATGGGCTTTGGTTACGACTGGAACCGTGAACTAGCAACGTGCCACCCAGAGTACTACCGTTGGGAGCAATGGTTCTTCACTAAGTTGATGGACAAAGGCTTAGTTTACAAGAAAGAAGCTGAAGTAAACTGGGATCCTGTTGACCAAACAGTCCTTGCCAACGAGCAGGTGATCGATGGTCGCGGCTGGCGCTCAGGTGCGTTAGTTGAGCGTAAGAAGATCCCTCAGTGGTTCCTTAAAATCACAGATTACGCAGACCAGCTGCTGGAAGATCTAGACAAACTAGATCAATGGCCAGAGCAGGTTCGTACAATGCAGAAGAACTGGATCGGCCGCTCTGAAGGCGTTGAGCTAATGTTCGACGTTGACGGTTACGGTGAGCTAGAAGTCTTCACAACACGTCCTGACACACTAATGGGTGTGACTTACGTTGCCGTTGCAGCTCAACACCCACTGGCACTTAAAGCTGCGGCAAATAATCCAGAACTTGCGGCATTTGTTGAAGAGTGCAAAAACGTAAAAGTTGCCGAAGCAGACATGGCAACAATGGAAAAGAAAGGCATGGCGCTTGGCATCACTGCCACTCACCCACTAACAGGTGAAGAAGTACCTGTTTGGACTGCTAACTTTGTATTGATGGATTACGGTTCTGGCGCAGTTATGTCTGTACCGGGCCACGATCAGCGCGATTGGGAATTTGCGACCACGTACGGTTTGGATATCAAACAAGTTATCCGCCCACTAGACGATGCAGACGTTGATCTAAGCGTAGAAGCGTACACAGAAAAAGGCGCTTTGGTTAACTCTGGCGCTTACGACGATCTTGAATTCGACGTTGCCTTTAAAGCAATCGCATCCGACCTAGAAGCGAAAGGCAAAGGTAAAGTTACGGTTAACTTCCGTCTACGTGACTGGGGTGTATCTCGTCAGCGTTATTGGGGTGCTCCAATCCCTGTCATCAACTGTAAGAGCTGTGGTGCAGTGCCTGTTCCAGAAGATCAGCTTCCAGTTGTACTACCTACAGAAGTTGAGTTTGATGGTAGCGGCTCTCCAATCAAAAAGATGGAAAGCTTCATCAACACAACCTGCCCTAAATGCGGTGGTGCTGCTGAACGTGAAACCGATACATTCGATACTTTCATGGAATCTTCTTGGTACTACGCGCGTTATGCTTCTCGTAGCAGCGAAAATGCCATGCTTGAGCCTGAAAAAGCGAACTACTGGCTTCCAGTAGATCAGTATATCGGTGGTATTGAACACGCGATTCTTCATCTACTTTACTCACGCTTCTTCCACAAGTTGATGCGTGATGAAGGTTTGGTTGATAGTGATGAGCCATTCAAACGCCTACTTTGCCAAGGCATGGTATTGGCTGACAGCTTCTTCCATGAAGATGAGAACGGTGGTCAGGTTTGGGTATCTCCATCAGATGTTGATATCAAAACTGATGAGAAAGGCCGCGTAGTTAGCGCAGCTCATCGCTCTACTGGTCAGGCGCTTCAGCATGACGGTATGTCTAAGATGTCTAAGTCCAAGAACAACGGCATCGACCCACAAGTAATGATCGATAAGTACGGCGCGGATACAGTTCGCCTATTTATGATGTTCGCTGCACCACCAGAACAATCTCTAGAGTGGTCTGATACAGGTGTTGAAGGTGCGCACCGTTTCCTAAAACGTCTATGGAAACAAGTTCACGATCATCTAAAAGTGGGTGGTTCTACTACTGCTATCGACAAAGACAGCCTAACTGACGTTCAGAAAGAGCTGCGTCTAAAGGTTCACTCCACGATTCAGAAAGTATCTGACGATATGGAACGCCGCCAGACATTCAACACAGCAATCGCAGCTGTAATGGAACTGTCGAATACAATCGCTAAGTTTGTTGATATCAGCGAACAAGGCCGTGCGGTAATGCAAGAAGCACTAGAAGCAGCAGTATTGCTACTAGGCCCAATCGTTCCGCATATCAGCCACCAGCTTTGGATCGAACTAGGCAATGAAGGCGACGCCCTAACAGCGGCTTGGCCACAGGTTGACGAGAGCGCACTAGTTCAAGACACCATTCAACTGGTTGTTCAGGTTAATGGTAAAGTTCGTGCGAAGATCAACGTTGCTGCAGATGCAGATGAAGATGTTGTCCTTCACACAGCACTAGCTGACGAAAATGTTCAAAAGCACATGGCAGATAAGACAATCCGTAAGAAGATTGTTGTACCTGGCCGTCTAGTGAACATTGTAGTTGGTTAACTAGTACGGACTAAGGAGCAGATCATGATCAAACAATGGCAATCATTGACTGGAAAAATCATTCTGTTGCTCACTGTGTGTGGCTTCATGAGCGCATGCGGCTTTCAGCTGCGTGGCGCTCAAGAAGTATCTGCAGACAAGCAGCAAGTAACGATTATAAAAGGCAATGCCAGTGGTGAGCTGCTCAAGCACTTACGCCAGAACATGAAGTTCAACGGCATCAAAGAAGTCTCTGGTGCCCCTTATCAAATCCAACTAAGCAATCATCGCTACAAACGTCGCGCCGCGACCATCAGTAGCAGTGCCGATGTGGATGAATATGAGCTATCTGTAGAAGTTGTGATGTTAGTAGCAGACCAACAGGGTACACCTGTAACTTCTGATATTAAGATCCAGCGTGAGCGTATTTATACCTACGATAAAAACGCCGCTGCAGCGAGCTCAGAACAAGAAGAGCTATTACGCCGAGAGTTGTATAACTCCGTTGCGCAATCGATTCTTCGCCGCTATCTGGCCAGCAACAACGCTCAATAAGCCTGTATGAAACTGCGCCCAGAACAACTTAGCGGTCACCTAAAAAAAGGGTTATCACCGGTCTATCTGATTACCGGTGATGAGCCCCTACTCTCGGAAGAGAGTAGCGATCTTCTTCGTCACCATCTGCAACAACAGGGCTTTAGCGAGCGCGAAGTCCTCCATGTTGATGGCAGTTTCAGCTGGGAATACCTACTGGAATGTGCCAATGCGCTTTCCCTTTTTGCGGAAAAGAAGATTATCGAGCTACGCCTTGGTGGCAGCAAGCTCAATAAGAAATCCAGCGAGATCCTACGCGAATACCTCAATAATCCTGCACCGGATAACATCCTGTTTATCATTGCCGATAAACTCGATGGCACCGCTAAAAAGAGCGCTTGGTTTAAAGCGATCGATAGCACAGGGGTAATAGTTGAAGTATGGCCCGTAGAAGCTGAGCAACTACCCAACTGGATTCGTCAGCGCGCAGCACAGATCGAGCTAAAACTAGATGATGAGGCGATTCAGCTGCTTTGTGATCGCATTGAAGGCAACCTATTGGCAGCTAAACAGGAACTAAGCAAACTCAGTCTGTTGTTCCCTAACCAAGTTGTTACCGCCGACGATGTCATCAACGCAGTATCTGATAGCTCCCGCTATGATATCTACGGCCTTTCTGACGCAGCCCTACAAGGCCAAGCCTCTCGTTGCTGCAAGATTCTGCAAGTTTTACGACAAGATGGTACTGAACCTCCAGTCGTGCTTTGGGCCCTATCCAAAGAGCTTCGCTCCCTAGCAGCGATCCAACAAGCACAAAACAATGGCCAATCCTTCGATGCAGTATGCCAACGGGAACGCATCTGGGGTAAACGTAAACCCTTAGCCCGTAAAGCCTCACAACGTATTAGTGGAGCTCAGATCAACCAAGCTCTACAGCAATGTGCCGAAGTAGATAAAATCGTTAAGGGCATGGCTGTTGGCGACGCTTGGCTATTGCTGACTTCAATCTCGCTAACTCTTTCTGGGCAAGCACTCGCACTTCCTAATTAAGCACTCAAGAACTGCTAGTTTCACCACGCCTCATCAGCTATGATGCGGTTATATATCAATGAGATAGATAACCATGCGTCCACTCGCCTTAAGTCTATTATGTACTACAGCGCTGATATTAAGTGGCTGTGATAGAGAGATCCCACCGGAACGAATGAAATCTGGAGAGGATCTATATGGTTACTACTGCAAAGAGTGCCATACCAAGCATGGCCCCGGCGCATATATGGAAAAGTTTGCTGGAAAGGAACCGATGGAAGCGTATAAGATTATTTTGATGATCAAATACGGCTACAACAAAGAAAAACACAGCATGCCGGTTTTTGATCAGCTTTCAGAAAAACAAGCAGATGCTGTAGCTCAATATGTAGTTAAACTTCAGCATTCACATATGACAGCTAAGTAAGCGCCCCCTTTAACTTATTACTGAGTGGGATGTAGATAATCCCCATATTGTTCAAAAATCTTTGCCAAATCAGCCTCATAATCGCCGCTGGTTTCGAAGCTACCTAGCACCCCCGCCTTCTTCTGCTTGTAATCGATAAAGCCCAAGGCAATCGGCACACCTGCCCCATGAGCAATATAGTAGAAACCGGATTTCCATTTATCCACTTTAGAGCGCGTGCCTTCGGGGGACATCATAATCC
Source organism: Neptuniibacter sp. QD34_54 (assembly GCF_047778055.1). GTDB lineage: Bacteria > Pseudomonadota > Gammaproteobacteria > Pseudomonadales > Balneatricaceae > Neptuniibacter. Next base: position 3,348,912 of record NZ_CP180546.1, read on the forward strand.
GCAGTTCGGCATGTTGATCAAATTGTTGCACCGTTGCTTCAACCATATTGTTCGACTTGCTTCGATCAACCGGAATTCCTCCCATCCAGCGCATCAAACCGCCAAAAGGAAATTTAAAGATACTGTCCTTTCCCACCCAATAGAGCGGTACATCCAGCGAGAAAGCTACCATCAAGCTAAACGGCATATCCCAGTTAGTAGTATGGGGGGCACCAATCACAACACACTGCTTTAACTCTTTGGGGATATTACCCACAACCTTCCAGCCCAACAGTTTCAGAACAGTTCGAGAGAACCAGCGCAAACAAGGCTGAACCACAGGGGTGGAAAACATCGTTTTATGTAACATTACATCCCCGATAAAGGCGTTTAATTTGACTCAACAGCTATTATTTTAGCCTGACCATCTGAAGTTAGCGTCAGGTTTAACTTTACTTGGTGCCAACCTTGCGAAATTTTCACATCCTTAGCACTGATAGACTCATACCACTGCTGATCACCAATCTGCCAATCGATCTGCGCAGTCTCTCCACGTAAAGGTCGCGCTTTAAATCGAAACGCGCAAAAACCATTTGGAGCAACCTGCTGACAAACAATTTTACTCCTTGTGGATAAAACTTCGATCCGAACACTGGTCAAAGTCTGATTGGATAGATTTGTAACAGTGATTTGATCAAGTTCGGCTGGCGTGTTTGTTGGCTGAACATATGGAGTACAGCCGGATAGCACTAAGAAGACAAGTGGAGCTAGAAATTTGATCATAAGGGCAGTATAACGAGTTGCCGCTAAGGAGTTAATGCCCTAATTTAAGCCTTAAAAGTTACGACAACTCATTCGAAAAGCCTACCCGATATATTGGTGCAGAACTTCAGTTTCCAACTTGATATTGTCGTGCAGCGGACAACGTACACAGACTCTATCTAAGAACGCTTGTTTCTCGGTTTCGCTGAGATCAGCATCGATCTTTGCTTGAACGCTAATCGTCTGAAAGCCAACACGATCTTCTGTTTCTTTGCCCATAAGCCCCATTGGGTTTAGATCGCCATCGACTTGAATCTGCATACTACGTAGTTCGATCTTTTCCTGATTCGCAGCAATTCGTGCGATTGAGCCGATACAACCGGCTAAAGAGAACAGGAAGTACTCAAGTGGTGTAGGGCCTTCATTGGTGCCACCGCTCGCCTGCGGTTGATCGATCGTTACTTGGTGGTCACGGATATCCGCGTGGATAGCCCAACCCGCATTCATAGTGGCAGTCACAGAGATGGTTTTAGTACTCATAATTAACCTTAGTTTTAATCTTTACTGCCTTAGGCAGAACAAATATTAGATAACCCTAATATATAGATTTTTAAGTTATAAGGATAAGAACAAATAGCTATAAGAGCAGCGGACCTAAGAACCAATATCAGCTATAACTACCAAAACCTAATCTAGATTCCTGCCTTCGCTGGGATGACCTTAGGCCACTAGCAATAAAAAAGGCCGTTCTAAAAACGGCCTTTGTGGATAACTTAACGTTAAAGGAGGGATATTAACCTACCTTTTCACCCTTCGCTTGTAGATCGGCATGGTAAGAGGAACGAACCAAAGGGCCACACGCAGCATGTTTGAAACCAAGTTCTTTTGCAATGCGGCTAAACTCATCAAACTCTTCAGGCGTCACAAAGCGCTCTACCTTAAGGTGTGAACGGCTTGGTTGTAGATATTGACCGATTGTTAACATATCCACATCATGAGCACGTAGGTCTTTCATTACCTCAATGATCTCTTCATTGGTTTCACCAATGCCTACCATCAAGCCAGACTTGGTACGTACATCTGGGTTCTTCGCTTTGTATTTTTTCAACAAGCGTAGAGACCACTCATAATCAGAACCTGGACGTACCGCTTTATATAGGCGGGGTACAGTTTCCATATTGTGGTTAAAAACATCCGGCGGTGTTTCAGTAAGGATATCGATCGCGATATCCATACGACCACGGAAGTCAGGTACTAGGATCTCCATCTCGATAGATGGAATACGCTGACGCGTTTCACTAACGCAATTAGCAAAGTGCTGAGCACCACCATCGCGAAGATCATCACGGTCAACTGAAGTTACTACGACATAGCGCAACTCCATATCCGCGATCGCTTCTGCCATCTCTCTAGGCTCATTCTCGTCTAGAGCATTTGGACGGCCGTGAGCTACGTCACAGAATGGGCAACGACGGGTACAGATATCACCCATAATCATAAAGGTCGCTGTACCATGACTAAAGCATTCGCCTAAGTTAGGGCAGCTTGCTTCTTCACAAACAGACGCGAGCTTATGCTTACGCAGCTTCTGTTTGATACTGTCCACTTTTGCACTTGATCCCATCCGCACACGCAGCCAATCAGGCTTACGCGGCATATCTTCTTTCTCCGTTGGAATTACCTTAATAGGAATTCGATCAACTTTATCGGCGCCACGCAATTTAACGCCCTGCTCTACCCGCTTCTTCTTTACTTCGTTATTGTTATCTAATGACATCTAGGCTTAATCCAGAGTAGTTTGTCGAGTGACTTCTTTATACCCTAGCTTGGTAATAAGGATATCTAGAAGACGCTGCGTTGCCTCAACCTGATCAAGGTCAGAAGTTAACGCGTCAAGTTGTGTCATCGCCATACCGGCATAGCCACATGGGTTGATTCTTAAAAAGGGTTCTAAATTCATAGCAAGGTTAAGTGCCAAACCATGGAAAGAGCAACCTCGGCGAACCCTAAGGCCTAAGGATGCAATTTTACTATTATCCACATAAACGCCGGGTGCATCCGGTTTAGCATAAGCGTCTATGCCATAGGACTGGACTGTTTCAACCACAGATTCTTCCATAATTGAAACCAGTTCACGCACACCTAATTTCTTACGTTTTAAATTCAGCAGCAGGTAGATAATTGCCTGTCCAGGGCCGTGGTAAGTGACTTGACCACCCCGATCCACCTGAACAACCGGAATATCCCCCGTACCTAACAGGTGCTCCTCTTTACCTGCTTGCCCCTGTGTAAACACAGGCTCATGTTGCAGCGACCAAATTTCATCCACGACCGAGTCATCACGCTCATTAGTGAAATCTTGCATCCGCTGCCATGTTGGTTCGTAAGGCTGTAAACCTAAATCCCTGACAATTAGCTGATCAGGGCTCATCAGATCACCATTTTTACGCGATCAGACGCGATTAGCGCTTCATGTAAAGCTTTAAGCTGCTCGACACTCTGCGCTGTAATTTTAAAACGCACGGATTGGAATGTGCCTTTACGGCTATCCTGCAAAGTTACCTGAGAGATATCCAGATCCGGAACATGAATCTGCACAATTTCGATAACGTGACCGCGAAAATCTTCACTATTTACCCCAACTACTTTAATTGGATAATCAGGACATGGAAATTCGATCTTTGGCGGTTCTTGCTGCTTGTCTGTCATAAACTCTGTCTAATTCTCTGTTGGCTTACCGGTCATCAACTGCCGTTGATACTCAGAAAACTTCTCAAAAATCTTCCGCCAAACCGGACCTTTCTGGCCATCACCAATCTGATGACCATCAACTTCAATTATAGGCACTATACCTCGGGTGGAACTGGACACCCAAACCTCATCCGCAGCCAGTAACTTATCATAATCAATATCAATCTCCTGATATTGAATCGCATACTGGTCTGACAATTCAAGAATAAGCTCTCGGGTAATGCCACCTAATATCTCTGAACTACGTTTAGGGGTGTAGATAACTCCGCGCTTCACCAAAAACAGGTTACAGGCTGAGCCCTCTGTTAATCTTTCATCACGGGAGAACAGCGCCTCATCCACCCCTTCATCTTTGGCTTGCTGTAACACCAATATATTAGGTAGCAAGCAAGTGGATTTAATATCGCAGCGATGCCAACGTAGATCTTCTGTGACAATCGCTTTTAAAGGCACCACATCATCGCAGCCCGCTTGCCAGATATCTTTGATAGGCGAACAACAAGCAAAGATAGTTGGTTCTAAACTATCATCGTACGCGTGGCTACGCTTACCAGCACTACCTCGTGTAACCTGAAGATATACCGACAAATTGCCCCCACCATTCAACTCAACCAGTTGGTTCATGATGGCAATCCAATCGCAGTTACTTTTGATCCGTACTGCGCGCAAACTATGCTCTAAACGATCAACATGCTCCTGCAGGCGAAACCCTATCCCTTGATAGTATGGAATCACCTCATAAACACTGTCCCCAAACAGAAAGCCACGGTCAAAAACCGAAATTTTCGCTTCCTCTTGAGGGATGAATTCGCCATTCAGATAGACTGTATTCATATCACCTAAACGCAAATGCCCACATCTACGTTTATAGATGTGGGCATCCGTGCAGTTTTAAAGGGCAACGCTAAATGCGTTTAGCCAATTAAGCTGGTAAAGAAAAGTAGGATGGCATGCCAAATACGCTTTAACAAACCGGCTTCTGGAACAGCTTCCATCGCTACCAATGGCACCTCAGCGACCAACGCACCATCAAGTGTTACACGAACTTTGCCTAGCTCTTGTCCTTTTTCAATTGGCGCTGAAATAACCTTGTCTACATCCATTGTAGCTTGCAGTTTATCTGCCTGCCCACGCGGGATGGTTACTGTAAGTGAATCTTCAATGCCCATACGCAGTTGATCAGATACGCCCGACCACACTTTCGCTGTATTCAGTACGACATTGCTCTCGTATAGCTTGTGCGTGCGGTAGTAACGGAAAGCGTAGGACAATAACTTCTGAGTTTCACGTGCACGAGCTTCTTCATCACTGGTACCTAAAACAACAGAGATTAGTCGCATACCATCACGCTTCGCTGAAGCCACTAGACAATAACCTGCTTCATCGGTGTAACCTGTCTTCATACCATCAACAGTTTTATCACGCCAAAGTAGCTTGTTACGGTTTGGTTGGCGGATTTTGTTGTAAGTGAAATACTTTTCAGAGTAGATGCTGTAGAGCTCAGGAAAATCATTAATGATTGCTCGAGCAAGCGTTGCTAGATCCGCAGCAGATGACTTATGGCCCTCAGCAGGCAAACCTGTCGCATTCAGGAAATTCGTATTTTGCATACCAAGTAGGTCCGCATGCTGATTCATCAGATCTGCAAAGGCCGGCTCACTACCCGCAATATGCTCAGCCACTGCAACAGATGCATCGTTACCAGACTGAATAATGATCCCTTTCATCAAGTCGCCTAGACGTACTTGAGTTCCTTCGCGAATAAACATACGCGAACCTTGAGTCCGCCATGCTTTTTCACTGATAAGTACAAGATCATCTACACCTACATTTCCTTTACTTAATTCATACTCAAGGATGTAGGCCGTCATCATTTTGGTCAGGCTCGCTGGCGCAAACGCCTTTTCAGCATTCTTAGACGCAATAACCTTTCCTGTATCGGCATCAACGACAAGATACGCAGTCGCTGCGATTTGAGGTTCTGCTGGTATTAGACGCGCCACCGCATGCACTTGGAATGCAAACAGTGTCAAAAATAGTACAGAAAAGTACTTAAAAGCCTTATTAAACATTGTTTTCCAGAATTTATTTTGGGAAATGAAGACCCGCCAGATCATCATTTCCTTAGGTTTTAAAAAGTCCACTTAAACGCCGTGGATAACTCTACTCAAGCGCTTAAGGGAAGTCCACCAGCCGAGGGTTCTTATGTCCCATCTGCTCAACTTTTTGGGTTAAATCCGTTAGCGAAGTATCCGACTTCAGCGGCCCAATTTGTACACGATACAAAGTACGGTTATTAGTCGTCGTAGGACGAATCAATACCGCAAGTTCAGGCAACAATGGACGTAACTGGCTTTCCACATACTCAGCCGAATCTCGATTAGAGTAAGCACCCACTTGCAGGTAACGCCCAGCAATATTTGCAGCTGGCTCTGGAGTAGCTGCAACAACCGCTCCAGACCTTTGCCATGCTCTTGGGTCAATCGCTTCTAATCGAACATTACCGGTACCATATTTGAGGATATCTAGCTTAGATGCTGCAGCATAAGACAGATCGATAATGCGGTTGCCGTGGAAAGGGCCACGATCATTCACCCTTACAATAACCTGACGATTATTCGCCAGGTTCGTAACTTTCAAATAAGTCGGGATAGGCAAAGATTTATGGGCCGCTGACATCTTATACATATCATAAATTTCACCATTAGAAGTTTTATGACCATGAAACTTCTTGCCGTACCAAGATGCCGTACCCGTCTCGTTATATCCTAACGAGCTATTCATTACCCAATACTGTTTTCCAAATACCGTATAAGGGCTTTTATTACCCCCACGACTCTTTGGCTCTACTTTTGGTACCGCATCTTTTACATGAGATACATCTACTGGGCGATCCGGTGCTTTATCATGACGCATTGAATAGCGGCCACTATTAGTCGTTGTACTTGTAGAAGAACAACCGACCAAAGCAATTGCCAATAGAACTAGACCAATTTTTTGTAACATAGCCTACTCGTAAAATTATTATTTTTTAGCGACTTGGCCTGCTTCCGCTTTCTCGTAAGCAGCTTTAATCTGCTCACTTAAGCGATAAACAGCCATCGCGTATAGCTTACTATGGTTATAACGGGTAATAACATAGAAGTTATGCAGGCCTAACCAGTACTGCTCATCTTCACCCATAACTAAGCGCATCAGAATCGCTTTACCCTCAGGATCTAGATCCAGTTGCGGCTGAACACCACGCGCTTGCCATTCACCTAGCGTGTGTTTAGGGATCAAACCTTTACGGCCAACGCTGTACCAGCTCTCATCTCTTTCCTTTTGGAAAGAAACAGAGCTAATCACAGGCTCACCCGGCTTCCATTTATGCTCAGCAAAGTAGTTAGCTACACTACCAATCGCATCACGCTTATTCTTCCAGATATCACGTTTGCCATCTTCATCAAAATCGATAGCAAAGTTACGATAGCTAGACGGGATGAACTGACCATAGCCCATAGCACCTGCATAAGAGCCTTTCAATGAAGTAATCTCCACCTGCTCTTCGCGTACCAGTAAGAGATACTCTTTTAATTGCCCTAGGAAGAATTCACTGCGGCGAGGGTAATCGAAACCTAAGGTCGCTAGCGCATCTAATACACGATAACTACCAGTGATGCGCCCGTAGCGAGTTTCAACACCGATAATAGAAACGATAATTTCCGCCGGAACACCGTAGGCTTTTTCCGCATCCATTAGCGCCTGACGGTTTTCCTGCCAAAACTGCACACCTTGGTTAATACGCTTCTCTTTAAGGAAGATGTTGCGGTACTGTCCCCAATTTAAGGTGCCTTCTGCAGGTCGGGAGATCGCTTTCAAGATGGAGGTTTGACGTTCCGCTTTACCTAACACATCACGCAGGTAAGCTTCTTCAAAGCCTTCCGTTTTCATCTCTTCGATAAACTGCTGTGCACGTGGGTAATCCGCGTAAGAGCCACCACGAACAGCTGCTAAAACCTCTTCCTGCGTCATGCGTTTCGTGGTTTTAGCTTTTGGCTTTTCAACCGCTTTAACTTCAGCTTTAGCCTCTTGCTTAACAACTTCTATTTCTTTGGTTGCAGCCTCTGATTTAACAACAGTTTGCTCTTTAGGCTTAACCTCTGCACTTGGCTCAGCTGGTTTATCCGTAGCTACACAGCCGGTCAGCAAAACACCTGCTGCAACCGCCGTTGATACAAGAAATTTAGATTTCATACCTGAAAAGCTCCCTTAAACACGTACAACATAAATAACACCCAAAACATCGGTCTATTAAAAATAACGCCGACACACTTCTACTTTAACAACATGGTGCGATAACTATGCACCGACATAATAATGCCAAATCCTGCCATCAGGGTCACAATCGATGTACCACCGTAACTCACTAATGGCAAAGGTACACCCACCACTGGTAGCAAACCACTTACCATGCCTATATTTACAAAAACATAAACAAAGAAAGTTAAAATCAGACTACCGGCCAATAATCGACCAAAACTATCAGGCGCACGAGCAGCAATCACCAAGCCACGCGCAATAATTAACAGATACAGGGTTAACAATATTAGAACCCCAATTAATCCCATCTCCTCAGCCACAACCGCGATGATAAAGTCAGTATGAGATTCTGGCAGGAAGTCCAACTGTGACTGCGTTCCGCTCAACCAACCCTTACCTGAAATACCACCCGATCCAATCGCTGTTTTCGATTGAATAATGTTCCAACCAGAGCCTAGAGGATCACTTTCTGGATCCAAAAAGGTTAATACCCGCTGTTTCTGATAATCCTTCATGACCATCCATAGGCCCGGCAGTGCAGCTGCTGCCAAACCTAATGCTGCAAAGATATACCGCCATAAAATCCCAGAAAGCAGCAGTACAAAAACACCCGAAGAAGCGATCAATAACGACGTACCCAAGTCCGGCTGTTTCATGATCAACACAGTAGGAATACCCACCAGCATAAGACTGATAAAGATATGTTTAACACGTGGTGGAAGTGGTCTGTGGGCAAGATAAAAGGCTACTGTCAGAGGTAAAACTAACTTCATAATTTCTGAAGGCTGGAACCTGAAGCCGGGTAAAGCGATCCAACGCTGCGCCCCTTTAGCACCGACACCAAAGAGAATTACGCACACAAGTAGAGCGACCCCAATCAAGTAAAGCGCGGGCGCCCATCGCCCAAGAAACCTCGGAGTAAACTGCGCCAAGACAATCATGACAAAGAAGCCTACACCCATACGGATCGCCTGACGGGAAACATAGCCCATATCTTGGCCTGAGGCGCTGTACAGAATAAATAGGCCAAAGCCGCACAGAGCAAGCAGAAGCAATAACAGCCAACCATCTAAGTTGGTGTAACTCCACAAGCTTGGACGTTGACGCAGATGATCATGCGCTTCTGGCATATAGCGTTCAAATTCACGTCCCATCATCGTGCAGCCACCTCCAGCTCCGCTTCTTCAGCAAAAGGATCGATACCGAGTAAATACGCATCCATCACTTGACGCGCAATAGGCGCAGCCGTACTGGAACCGCCTCCGCCATTTTCAACAATGACCGAGATCGCGATTTTTGGATCATCAATAGGCGCAAAAGCTACAAATAAAGCATGGTCACGGTGAATTTCAGCCAGTTTTTCAGCATCGTACTCTTCATCCTGTTTGATACCGACTACCTGCGCAGTACCGGTTTTACCGGCAATTTCATAAGCTGAATTTGCGCCAGAACTGCGTGCAGTACCACGCTTTCCATGCATTACTTCACGCATGCCTTTAATAATGTCATTCCAATGCTTATCGTTGTTCAGTACGACATCCGGTAGTGGGCGTTTAACCCCCGCAATATCCGGCATACTTAAACTTGAAGCATTATTTTCATCAACCTCTTTTATGCCTTGTAGCATGCGAGGTGAGTGCCACTTACCACGATTGGCAACAACTGCCGTCGCCGTTGCTAACTGCAATGGTGTTGCGACAAAGAAGCCCTGTCCGATACTCATATTAAGAGAGTCACCGGTATACCAAGGAGTTTTACGCGCACGCTTTTTCCACTCACGAGAAGGCAAAATAGCACCGATCGCTTCTGGCAAGTCCAAACTGGTGACTTGGCCAAAGCCAAACTTACCCAAATAATCAGACATCGGATCGACACCCATTTTATGAGCAACATCGTAATACCAAACGTCACAAGATTGCGCGAGGGAATCGTACATATCAACCCAACCATGGCCTGTTCGCTTCCAATCCCTATATTTACGACCGCCACGGGTGATCTGGTAAAAACCGGGATCAAAGACCCTATAGGATGGTTTTACTACACCGGTATCGATCGCGGCTAAAGCGACAATCTGCTTAATGGTCGAACCAGGAGGATAACCACCGCGGATAGCACGGTTAAACAATGGCAGATCTCTCGATTCCCTTAACGCCGAATAATCCTTCGACGAAATACCCGTCACAAACAAGTTCGGATCGTAAGCCGGAGTCGATACTAAGGTTAAGATACCGCCGGTTTTCGGGTCCATCGCCACAACCGAGGCGCGTCGGCCTTCCAGCAGTTTCTCCGTAATCTGTTGCAGTCTAAGATCCAAGTGCAAAACTAGATCTTTACCCGGTTTAGGGTCCGTCCGTTCCAGAATACGCATCACCCGACCACGAGCATTGGTTTCTACTTTTTGGAAACCCACCTCGCCATGCAACTGATCCTCATAGAACTTTTCAATACCGAGTTTGCCGATATAGTGAGTCGCAGCATAGTTATCCTGATCAACACGCTTGAGCTCTTTCTCGTTGATTCGGCCTACATAACCCATGGCGTGAACCAATGTTTCACCATAGGGGTAGTAACGGATTAGCTCTGCCTCTACACGTACACCCGGTAAGCGATGGTAATTAACCGATATTTTCGCGATCTCTTCTTCCGTTAAACGAAAGCGCACAGGCACCGATTGGAAAGGTCGACGACGCTGTTTTAGGCGCTTTTTGAAACGCTCAACTTCACGATCGGTAATGGGGATCAGTGCTTGCAGATCGACTAGGGTTTTCTCAATGTCTTTCACCTCTTCTTTAAGAAGCGTGACACTGTAACTAGGGCGGTTATCCGCTAACAGCACCCCGTTGCGGTCGTAGATTAAACCTCGCGTCGGCGGTACTGGCTGAAGTTGGACACGGTTATCTTCCGACATCGCCACATAGCGGTCGTGCTCAATAACCTGAAGATAATAGATACGCCCAAGTAGAATCCCGAGCATAATGACCACGATAAAAAACGCCAAAGCCGCACGAAACTTAAATGTGCGGCTTTCTTTCGAGTGATCCTTGAGGCGCTCTGCTGCCATATTCCTAGCGTTCTTCTACTTGTGGTAAGGATGTCCCTGAATGACCGTCCAGGCACGATAAAGTTGTTCTGCTAACATCACCCGCACAAGCGGATGCGGTAACGTCAGTGCAGACAACGACCATTTCTGATCTGCCATTGCAGAACAACGGCTATCCAGACCATCCGGGCCTCCAATGAGTAGACTGATATTACGGCCATCCATACGCCAGTCTTCCACTTGTGACGCCAGTTTTTCGGTTGACCAGTTTTTACCTAACACTTCCAAAGCAATAATTCGGTCGCCTTTAGGTATCGCCGCCAACATCTGATCTCCTTCCTGCTTCTTAGCACGAGCAACATCACTGCTCTTACCTCGATGCCCTAACGGAATTTCGATCATCTCAATCTGAAAATCTGCAGGTAGACGCTTGGTATATTCCTGATAACCTTCGTTTACCCACGAAGGCATCTTGCCACCCACAGCTATGATCCGGATTTTCATAAAAAGTTCTACGCTTCTGCGTCAACGCCCCACAGGCGTTCTAGATCATAGAAGTCACGCGCATCTGGCATCATTACGTGAACAACCACATCGCCTAGATCCACAAGAATCCAGTCACTTACGCCCTGGCCTTCAGAACCTAGTGGCATCACGCCTGCTTCTTTCAGCTTAACAACCACTTCTTCGCCGATAGACCCAACATGACGCTTAGATGTACCGCTCGCGATTACCATGTAATCAGTTACGGTTGAACGACCACGGACATCAAGATCGACAATCTCTTTGGCCTTCATATCTTCTAGTGCTGCGTGCACTAGTTCTAAAACTTTTTCAGCTTGCATTATTTCACTTCAGTTAGTTAAACCGTATAAACGGTTATCTTGAATATATTGCCAGACCCCATCTGGAAACAGATAACGAGGCGACAAGCCCTGCGCTATGGTTTCGCGGATCTGCGTTGCTGATATCCCTAAGGGAGTCAGCTCATGAAACAGCACTTTGCCCGCCGGTAGCGCCATCGCCTGTTCCAAGTTTTGAGCCTTATGCTCATCTGTAAATTCTTTAATCTCGCCATCTGTAGGCAGATCATAGCCAGGCCGTTTTACCACTACGATATGACAGTAATCGGTAAACTTATCCCATTCATACCAGCTGGGTAACGTCATATAAGAATCCATACCCATGATCATAAAGATTGGGCATTGATCACCTAATTCAGAACGTAATCCCTGCAGTGTCAGGAATGAATAAGAAGGCTGTTCAGAACTGATTTCTCGATCATCAGCACATAAGCTTGGTTCATCGGCTACCGCCAACTTCACCATCTCTAAACGTTGTTCAGAGGTTCGACCTGGAGTCACTCTGTGCACTGGGGTTTTAGAAGGGATCAAACAGAGCTGATCCACGCCTAACCAATGCTGTAATTCCAGAGCCGTTCTCAGATGGCCATTATGGATGGGATCAAAAGTCCCACCCATAAAAGCAAAAGCGTTCGCTTTCATAATCTAAGTTACTGACGGATGTGACCATCACCTAGTACAACGTACTTCTCGGAGGTCAATCCATCCAAACCTACCGGACCGCGTGCATGAATCTTGTCAGTAGAGATACCAATTTCAGCACCTAGACCGTACTCAAAACCATCCGCAAAACGGGTTGAGGCATTAACCATTACCGAGCTGGAATCTACTTCACGTAAGAAAGCGCGTGACTTAGTGTAGTTCTCAGTAATGATCGAATCTGTGTGGTGTGAACCGTAACGGTTGATATGACGAATCGCTTCATCCATATCGTCTACCAACTTAATTGCCAAAACCGGCGCTAGGTATTCAGTTACCCAATCTTCTTCTGTCGCATCATTGATAAATGGCAACAGAGCCTTAGTGCGCTCACAACCACGCAGTTCAACTCCTACAGCCTGATAGCGCTCCGCTAGTTCAGGTAGTACTTCAGCTGCAATATTGGCATGCACCAATAGCGTTTCCATAGTGTTACAAGTGCCGTAGCGATGTGTCTTAGCGTTCAAAGCAACGTTCACTGCTTTGCCTTTATCCGCCTGCTCATCAATATAAACATGGCAGATGCCGTCCAAGTGCTTAATTACCGTCACTTTCGCATCGCGACTGATACGCTCGATCAAACCTTTACCACCACGTGGAACAATCACATCCACGTATTCTGGCATTGTAATCATCTGACCAACCGCTTCACGGTCAGTCGTTTCAACAACCTGTACTGCATTTTCAGGTAAGCCCGCTGCACTCAAACCTTTACGGATGCACTCGGCTACCGCTTGGTTGGAATGAATCGCTTCTGAGCCACCACGAAGAATCGTCGCGTTACCGGATTTTAGGCACAGACTCGCTGCTTCAACCGTTACGTTTGGACGAGACTCATAAATAATACCGATCACGCCTAGCGGTACACGCATTTTACCTACCTGGATACCACTCGGTAGGTATTTAAGATCAGTGATCGCGCCTACTGGATCTGGTAAAGCTGCAACCTGACGTAGACCCTCGATCATAGTATCGATACGAGCATCGGTTAGCTCAAGGCGATCTAACATGGCATCGTCCAAACCGTTTGAACGACCATTGTCTAAGTCTTTTGCATTCGCTTCACGCAGTGCCGGTCGGCTACTATCGATAGCATCAGCCATTGCCAACAACGCCTGATTTTTTAGGTTAGTGTCTGCCTTAGCGACTAGGCGCGCCGCTGCACGGGCATTTTCACCTAGCTGAATCATATATTCTTGTACGTTCATTGCTGTCCTTCCTATCGATAAGCCCTTTATTATAGCGTCAGGGACACTTGGGTTATACCTCTAATGCAAATCATATTCACCCTCGGTAGAATGACCTGTTATTATTTGCCCCTGCATCCGTTTTTGAGCTAACACTGACTGTGACTAACAACGCCAAATCAAAGCCTAATTTCAGAAGGAATCTGACGCTATCCTTGGGCATAGTGCTATTGGTGGGTTTTATCGTCAGCATTCTCTACATGCACTTAGCTACCAGCCGACAAGCGGTGCACGAGACGCAAATCATCGGGCAGAACATCGCTAAACAAAGTGAACTTTTGATCCGCCCACTGCTTCTCTCGGATGATCGCGTCAGCCTTAACTATTTACTCAGCGAATTAACCCAGCTTGAGTATGTTGGCGGCCTACATGTACAAGATGCAAATGGCTTCACCCTCGCACGCGCAGGTAAGTCCAGCCAGCAAACTTTGCAACAGCAGCTAATTCAACAAGAAAAGACCATTGGTACAGTAACAATCTGGTTGGACAGCGGCCCTGTCGAGCAGTTACTGCGCAGCCAGCTCTGGCCTTTACTGATCATCGCTACCTTCACCGCGATTTTACTGCTGACAACCAGTTGGTTCTTTACCCGATCAGATAAATTCATCTCTGAGAGCAGCGCAGATGAAGAAGAAAAGTTTGAGCCTTCGTTCTCCGATACGCTGGCTACTCAGACGCCTGCTGAAAGCACACCTCAAGAGATTGCCGAAGACACTGTCACTATCGGCTCCGCAACAGCAGAAATCGGTAACTCTGAAACCCAAGAGCAGCTCGCAGTTGAAAGCACGCAAACTTCTAGCGAAGCAGCACCTGTTATTAGGCCATCTACAGAGGCAGAAAACCTAATTCAAGATAATACTGAAACGGGGCCTGATGCCGCTCCCAAAGCCATATCAGAGCCACAAGCACCAAACCAAAAAGCTTCTGATCTACTACACACGCACGAATTGGTCGATCTTCTCAAACCGGCACCAAGCACTCAGCAGCAGATGCCAAAATTTGAGCATCAACCACAGCAACTCGACGAAACCGTAGCAAATACCGTTGAAACATTGGTGCTTGAAGAAGAACCGGTAAACGCACAAGAAACTCATACGCCGATGCGCGAGAACCCTCTACTGAAGAGCATGAGTGAGCGTCATGAGGAGCAGCTGGACCTTTATAGCTTTGAGCAAGAGCTAGAACTGATCCTAACGCCGCAAGATGCCATCTATCTGTTCTATATCGATGCCAATACCGCCAGCAGCGATAATATGGAGCCTGACGAAAAGGCCACACTGCTGAATGTATATCATCACTTGGCAAAACAGGTCGCACGTATCTATAACGGCGCCTGCGAGCAATTGCCTAATAAAGATATTCTGCTGCGCTTTGAATTAAGAGATGAAAAGGATAGCCACGGTATTAACGCACTCTGCGCAGGCCAGCTATTCAACCTGTTATACAAAGGCTTCAACCACTCTCGTATTCGCGGTTTCCAGCCAGTACTGAGTCTGCAGATGTCCCTCGCTCGCGGCCATCATGACAAACATGATCTGGTAAAAGAGGAAGCTCACTTCCTAACACGCACCACTAACAGCAACGATCTGATCAGCCATACCGCGCTGACTGAAGCCCCGCTTCTGAAAGAGGCGATGTTGCAAGAAGCCGATATTAGGCGCGAAGATGAAGATAAAGTATTGCTACTTAAAGTCACACCTAAGCATCAAACACTACTACAGAAACAAGCGAATCACCTGTTAACCAAGATCTTTAAAAAGTCTTAATCAAGACGGCTTAAAAGGAGCTATCCCTTGCCCCACTTAATCATCGAATACTCCAAGCAGATTGAAGATAAGGTAGAAATTACGGCTGTTATGGAAAAGGTGTTCCAAGGTGCAGTTGCAGCTAACCTCTTTGCTGAAAAAGACATAAAGGTCCGCGCACATGCTTACCAGCAGCATATGAATGGTGCAGGGCTTAATGGCTTTATCCACGTTTCATCGCGGATCTTAAGTGGTCGTAATACCGAGCAGAAAACCCAACTGACTCAAGCAGTGCTGAATGAGCTTAAAACGCTCGATTTGGAAGACCTTTCGATTACCGTCGAAGTACTGGATATTGATCGCGATAGTTACGCGAAGCATATAGGTTAAGCACACACAGCCAAACCATTAAAAAAGGCGCTGTAGATAACTACAGCGCCTTTTTACAAAAACTCATATGTCTCGTGAAAGCAGCCTATTTACGCTTCGGTTTTTTCACTTTTAAACCTTTCTGCTTGCCTTTCAATTTAGGCTTAGCTGTAGCCTTACGCTTTTTAGACTTCTTGCTCTTACCCCCACTTGGGCCAGCAAATTCCATCAATTCGCGCTCTGCAGAAGATAATTCCTTACCGCGAGAAGGCTGAGCTTTAGCCGCTACACGCTTCTTGGGAGCACCTTCACCGCCCGCCGCAGGCTTTTTACGCGATTTACGCAGAGCATCACGCTTAGAACCTTTCTTAGGTTTACTGCGCTCTTCATCCTTAGCAGGACGATGACCCCACTCGTGCTTATGACCTGGCAGCTTTTTATCGCCTTTAGAAGACGGACCGCCGATCTTGCCTTCAGCCAACAGCTCACGAGTGGTTTTCTTTTTCTTAGCAGGTTGATGGTCAACTAATTCAAAATCGATCTTACGTTCATCCAGATCCACTCGCGCCACTTTAACGCGTAAGCGATCACCCAGCTTGAACACTTTACGAGTACGCTCACCCACTAAGCGCTGCTTAGCTTGGTCAAATACGTAGTAATCACCCGGCAAACCGGTGATATGCACAAGACCTTCGACAAACAGCTCGTCAAGCTCAACAAAGACACCAAAGCCGGTAACGGCAGCAATCACGCCTTCGTATTCGTCACCCACATGCTCCTGCATGTATTCACACTTAAGCCATGCCACAACATCACGAGTCGCATCATCTGAACGGCGCTCTGTCATAGAACAGTGCTCGCCCAATTGCAGCAGCTGCTCCATACTGTAGCTGCATGCGAAATCTGCATTCTGAGCAAAGTCATCAGGACGTTTAATCGCTTTATCCTGACTTTCAGAATGGATACGGGCACGAATTAAGCGGTGCACCAACAGATCAGGGTAACGACGAATTGGCGAGGTAAAGTGCGTGTACGCAGGGTATGCCAAACCAAAGTGACCTTGGTTATCAGGACTGTAAACCGCTTGCTGCATAGAGCGCAGCATCATAGTCTGAATCAGATGACGATCAGGACGCCCCTCGATCAGCTCTGCTAACTCTTGATAGTGGATCGGCTCAGGCTTTTCACCACCCGCTAAATTCAAGCCTAACTCACCAAGGTAAGCACGTAGGTTTTGTAAGCGCTGTTCTTTAGGGCCTTCGTGAACACGATAGATCGCTGGCACTTTCAGCTTGCTCAGGAAGCGCGCTGTCGCAACGTTCGCACACAACATACACTCTTCGATCAACTTATGCGCATCGTTACGGTAAACCGGAACAATCTGGTCGATCTTACGATCTTCGCCGAAGATCATACGCGTTTCAGTTGTTTCGAAATCTATCGCACCACGGATCTCGCGCGCTTTGCGCAGAGCAAAGTAAAGACTGTATAAGTCTTCAAGATGAGGAACCACATCGGCGTACTCCGCACGCAATGCTTTTGATTCTTCCTCTTCTGGCTGCATCAGCATTTTGCCAACCTTAGTGTAGGTTAGACGCGCATGGGAGCTGATTACCGCCTCATAGAACTGATAACCGGATAGATTGCCTGACTCACTGATCGTCATCTCACAGACCATCGCCAGGCGATCTACCTTAGGGTTTAACGAACACAAGCCGTTCGATAGCAGCTCTGGCAGCATCGGCACAACAAACTCAGGAAAGTAAGTTGAGTTGGCGCGCTGATACGCCTCTTTATCCAGTTCTGAATCTGGTCGTACGTACCAAGATACATCCGCAATCGCGACCCATAAGCGCCAGCCGCCAGACTTTTTGCGCTCAGCATAAACCGCATCATCAAAGTCTTTAGCGTCTTCGCCATCAATTGTAACCAGTGGAAGATCACGTAGATCAACACGATTAGCCTTGGCGCTCTCTTCAACCTCAGCAGTCAGCTCACCGATCTCTTGGCGAACCGCTTCTGGCCACTCGTGCGGGATCTCATAGTTATGGATCGCAACCGTGATTTCCATGCCCGGCGCCATATGATCGCCCAGCACTTCGGTCACTTTTGCTTGTGGCAATTGACGCTTACTTGGCTGATTGATCAGCTCAGCAACAACCAACTGACCATCTTTATACGTTAACGGTGTTTCAGCCTCAGGATCAGGAACAATCATGATCTCTTGCGTGATACGCTGATTTTCAGGGCGAAGATAACCAAAACCATCCTGACCACTAAAACGCCCTACCAATTTACGAGTATTTCGCTCTAGTACATCAACGATTTTACCCTCACGACGACCTTTAAAATCGACGTTGGTTTCTTGCACTAAAACTCGATCACCATCGAATACTTGGCGCATTTGACGAGGACTTAGCTTAAGATCATCGCCGCCCTCTTCAGGCTTAACAAAGCCATAACCATCTCGATGACCAATAACACGGCCTTTGATCAGTGACATCTTATCCATCAGCGCAAATTCATTGCGGCGATTACTCATCAACTGACCATCACGACACATCGCCTTCAATCGGAAGAAAACGGCATCACGACTTTCTGGATCCCAGACACCTAAACCTTCGCACAGCGGTGCATGCCCAATCGGCGCGCCCCACTCCTGCATGTACTGCAGAATGTAATCGCGGCTCGGTACCGGGTTGGAATACTTCTCCGCTTCCGCTGCGGCTTTAGGGTCACTTTTAGTCCAATCTTTACTCATAGAGTTCTCAAAAACGAAATGGCTAGGGCATTTATCTAGCTAGAATAACACGCCAAAGGCTTTCTTTTAGGATAGCACCGCTTAAAGCGATGATTTACAGGCATTTTAAACAAAAAGAGCCGGCAAATGCCGGCTCTTGTCAAACTTAAGGGCGATCATCGACCTCGGTCTCTTTCTCCTCAGGAGGGAGAAGATCCTCTTTACAGATATTCATCGCAATCAGGACGTTAGCCGCTACATAGATGGAGGAGTATGTACCAATAAATACACCCACCAACAATGCAGTCGCAAAACCGTGAATCATTTCACCACCGAATACACTTAGCGCCAACAATACCAGCAACGTGGTTAAAGAGGTCACCAAGGTACGACCCAAGGTTTGCGTCAAAGAGATGTTCATCACCTCAATCGGCGTACCTTTACGCACTTTACGGAAGTTTTCACGAATACGGTCAGACACTACGATGGTATCGTTCAACGAGTAACCGATTACCGCCAATACAGCTGCCAGTACCGTCAGGTCAAAGTCCAACTTAAATAGGGCAAAGAAACCAAGTACGATCAATACATCGTGTGCCAAGGCCGCTACTGCACCTACAGAGAACTTAATCTGGAAACGGAACGCTACATAAACCATGATCATGAACAATGCTAACAGCATGCCCAGACCACCTTGTTCACGTAGCTCTTCACCTACCTGCGCACCTACGAACTCGTTACGGCGCAAGTTAAGCTGCTGTGATTCGCCCGCCTGCAATGCAGAAAGAACTTTATCACCCAGCTGCGGATCATGATCCTGACCTAAACGGATAAGAATATCGGTTGGCGAACCAAAGGTTTGCACTACCGCATCTTCAAAACCTACATCTTTTAGCTGATCACGAATCTTGTTTAGGTCAGCTGGCTGTTCGTAGCCAATCTCAACCAAACTACCGCCGGTAAAGTCCAAACCGAACTTCAAACCGTTAACAGCCAAAGCGCCAATAGAGACTATCAGTAAGACCACAGAACAAGCTGCTGCGATCTTACGGAAGCCCATGAAGTTATATATCTTTTGTGTAGACATCACAGCTTCCTCAGATTGATAGTTTGCTAACTTGGCGGCCGCCGTAAGTTAAGTTAACCAGTGCACGCGTTACTAGAATCGCAGTGAACATAGAGGTCAAAATACCTACAGATAGCGTGATCGCGAAGCCTTTAACTGGCCCCGTACCCATCGCAAACAAAATAACTGCCGCAAGAAGCGTTGTGATGTTGGCATCAAAGATGGTTGTAGTCGCGCCTTTGAAACCAGCATTAATTGCTGATTGCGGTGGCAGACCATTTTTAAGTTCTTCTTTGATACGCGAGAAGATCAGTACGTTCGCATCCACGGCCATACCAACCGTCAATACGATACCCGCAATACCCGGCAGCGTAAGCGTTGCCGATAGCATCGACATCACTGCAACCAATAGCATCAGGTTCAAGGTCAGTGCGATATTCGCCAGTAGACCAAACACGCGGTAGTACAAAATCATGAATAGCAATACTAGGGCTAGACCGATCTGAACCGACATCACACCGGTTTCGATGTTCTGCGCACCCAAGCTTGGGCCTACTGTACGCTCCTCTACAAAGTAGATTGGCGCAGCCAGTGCACCGGCACGTAGCAATAGCGCTAGTTCAGAAGATTCGCCTGCTCCATCCAAACCTGTAATTCGGAAAGAGTTACCCAATACCGCCTGAATTGTCGCTAGGGAGATAATGTTCTTCTCGGTGTAACGTACTTTCTCCGTTACCTGAACACCATCAACCGTCTTAGTTACGGTACGCTCTTTATCTTCTACGAACAGTACTGCCATGCGGCGTTGTACAGCGTTCTTAGTGGTACGAGCCATTAGCTCACCACCTTTAGAATCAAGCGAGATGTTTACCTGTGGCTGACCATTTTCGTCGAAAGAAGCTTGTGCGTTAGATACGTTATCACCTTTGATGATGACATCTTTCTCTAGCGTAGCTTTACGGCCTAGCTCACTACGGAACTCATAAACCTCAGTACGTGCAGAGCTTGCACCTGGCTTAGCTTCCAAACGGAATTCAAGCGTTGCTGTCTTACCGATAATCTTCTTCGCTGCCGCAGTATCTTGGATACCCGGTAGCTGAACTACGATACGGTTACGACCTTGACGCTGAACTAGCGGCTCAGCTACACCCAGTTCGTTTACACGGTTACGAAGTGTTGTCAGGTTCTGTTTGATCGCATAAGTTTCGATATCACGAACAGCTTGTTCAGTCAGATTTACTTCAACATAAAAATCGCCATCGCGATCATCTGCTGTTACTAAGAATTCAGCGTATTCCTGACGCAGAAGGCTAACCGCTGCATCGCGAGACTCTAGCTTGGTGAATTTAATCGCCAAAGCACCGTTTTCACGCGTTTCTAGCTTACGGTAACGCAGCTTCTCTTCACGCAGACGACCTTTGATCTCAGACGCGTAGTTCTCTAGCTTCTGAGTCACCGCTTTTGGTAGATCAACTTCAAGAAGGAAGTGAACACCACCACGTAGGTCAAGACCAAGTTTCATTGGGCCTGCACCCATAGAAGAAAGCCATTCAGGCGTTGTTGGTGCCAAGTTAAGGGCTACAACGTAATCATCGCCGACTACGCGAGTAATAATATCTTTCGCTTTAAGCTGGGAATCGCCATCAGGGAAACGGATAAGGCCGGCTTTTCTATCAAGCTCAGTTTCCTTAACAGATACACCTTCACGCTCCAGCGCAGCAGTAACTTTTTCGATTAGCGGTTCATTCACTTCGAACACATCACGTGTGCCGGTTAGCTGAATCGCATAATCATCGGGATACAAGTTAGGTGCAGCGTATAAACCACCGAACACTAACACAAACAAAATAAGGAGATTTTTCCAGAGGGGGTATCGATTGAGCATAGCGCCCTATTCCCTGATAGAAACAGAAACGCCACTACTAGATGTAGTGGCGTCTGTGAATTAGCTTAGATGCTCTTAAGAGTGCCTTTTGGCAGAGCTGCTGATACGTGAGTTTTTTGGAAAGTCAGTTCAGTACCTTCGCTCACTTCTAGAACAATGTAGTCGTCGTTTAGGTTAACTACTTTACCCAGAATACCACCTGCAGTGATCACTTCGTCACCTTTGCTAAGGCCACCTAGAAGCTCTTTGTGCTCTTTAGCGCGCTTAGCTTGTGGGCGCCACATGAAGAAGTAGAAGATCAGACCAAAGCCAACCAAGAAAATCATGTTGAACATGCCAGAATCCATTGGGGCACCGGCAGCACCTTCAGCATAAGCTGGGGAGATAAAGAAGCTCATTTAGCTACTCCTAAAAATAATGTAAAAATTCTTGTCGTTATAAAAGCACTAACAACTTATATGGAGTCAATTGCGGGCGTTTCAAGGCCACGCTTACGATAAAATTCGTCCACAAAGTCGCTCAATTTACCCTGTTCGATAGCTTGACGCAATCCAGCCATTAGCTGCTGATAGTAATACAGGTTATGAATAGTATTTAACTGCGCGCCTAAGATCTCTTTACACTTATCTAAGTGGTGCAAATATGCACGGCTAAAGTTCTGGCAAGTGTAGCAATCACAGTTTTCATCAAGCGGACGCGTATCGGTTTTATTTACCGCATTACGGATCTTAACCACGCCCGTATCGGTAAATAGGAAGCCGTTTCGCGCGTTACGAGTTGGCATTACACAGTCGAACATATCAACACCACGGCGAACCGCTTCAACGATATCTTCTGGCTTACCTACACCCATCAAGTAACGTGGTTTCTCAGCCGGCATTTTGTAGGCAAGATGATCTAGTACTTTCACCATCTCATCTTTAGGCTCACCTACCGATAGACCGCCGATGGCATAGCCATCAAAGCCGATCTCTTCCAAGCCTTTCATCGATTCATCACGCAGGTGCGGGTACATACCGCCCTGCACGATACCAAACAACGCTGCTGGGTTATCGCCGTGTGCGTCTTTGGAGCGCTTAGCCCAACGCATAGACAAGCGCATAGACTCAGCTGCTTCAGTTTCTGTCGCAGGGTAAGGTGTACATTCATCGAAGATCATCACAATGTCAGAACCCAACTCACGCTGAACCTGCATCGACTCTTCTGGACCCATAAACACTTTACTGCCGTTTACAGGGGACTGGAAGGTCACACCCTCTTCGGTAATCTTACGCATTTTGCCCAAGCTAAATACTTGGAAGCCGCCGGAGTCGGTTAGGATTGGGCCTTTCCACTGCATAAAGTCATGCAGGTCACCGTGTTGCTTAACAATCTCGGTACCCGGACGCAGCATCAAGTGAAAGGTATTACCCAAAATAATCTGTGCGCCAGTCGCTTCAATATCGCGTGGCGTCATACCTTTAACCGTGCCGTAAGTACCTACAGGCATAAAGGCTGGCGTTTCTACCGTACCACGTGGGAACTGCAAGCGACCGCGACGGGCTTTGCCGTCTTCAGCCAGCTTATCAAACTGCATAAAACATTCTCTGCTCATTTAACTATTACCTCTAATTTACGCAGTTAAATCACTGACCACTTTTACGTGTTAAATACATGGCATCGCCATAACTAAAGAAACGGTATTTCTGCTCAACCGCCTCTTTATATGCCTTCATCATGTTGTCGTAGCCGGAGAACGCGCTCACAAGCATCAACAGAGTGGATTCTGGCAGGTGGAAGTTGGTGATCATCGCATCCACAGATTTAAATTCGTAACCTGGGAAGATAAAGATATCGCTATCACCAAATAATGGTTCAATTTCACCATTACGGCTCGCACTCTCCAAGCTGCGTACGCTGGTTGTCCCTACTGCAATCACTCGACCACCTTCGGCACGCGTTTGCTTCACCAGCTCACAAACCTCTTCGCTCACTTCGATATACTCGGAGTGCATCACATGCTCATCGATATTATCGACTTTAACCGGCTGAAACGTACCCGCGCCTACGTGCAAAGTAACAAACGCACGCTTCACGCCCATGTCATCTAGCTTAGCCAACAGGGCATCATCAAAATGCAGACCTGCTGTAGGTGCAGCTACCGCACCCGGCTTTTTGTTATAAACCGTTTGATAACGTTCACGATCTTCTAACTGATCTTCACGTTTCATATACGGCGGTAGCGGCATATGGCCATGCTGCTCAAGCGCCTGCACCAAACCACCTTCAATCAAAAATTTAAGCTCAAATAGGTTCTCGTGACGAGCCACCATCTCAGCTTCAATACCACCTTCAAGAATCAGCTTAGTACCCGGCTTAGGCGAACGACTGGAACGCACATGGGTTAAGGCACGCTTATCGTCTAAAACACGCTCAACTAAAACCTCAACTTTACCGCCAGACTCTTTAGTACCAAATAAACGCGCTGGGATAACACGGGTGTCATTGAAGATCATCAGATCACCCGGCTGGATCAATTCAAGCACATCGGTAAACTGACCGTGATTGAGTTCACCAGAATCGCCATTCACAGATAACAAACGGCTAGCGCTACGCTGCTCCAGAGGAAAACTCGCAATGAGTTCCTCAGGAAGCTCAAAATGAAAATCTTTAACCTGCATTCAGGGAATTCTTCTATATCAACATCAAAGGGACTTAAGGGCGCGCATTGTACCGGAAAGGAGATTTTTTTTCAGGTTTTCCAAAAGTATTGATTGACGCAAGCGTCCAGATTTCTATAATACGCCTCT
This sequence comes from Neptuniibacter sp. QD34_54, assembly GCF_047778055.1. Lineage (GTDB taxonomy): Bacteria > Pseudomonadota > Gammaproteobacteria > Pseudomonadales > Balneatricaceae > Neptuniibacter. The sequence goes on from NZ_CP180546.1 coordinate 3,373,149, forward strand.
CTTAAGTGCCAGCGTGATGAAATTGGTAGACATGAGGGATTCAAAATCCCTTGTCCGCAAGGACGTGCCGGTTCGAGTCCGGCCGCTGGTACCATCTCTTCAACTTTTTGAAGAGTAAGAGAAAAAGCCCATCCTATAAGGGCCCTAGAAGAAAGCGATACCGAAAGGTAGTCGCTTTTTTTGTGCCTAATTTCCACCCCCGGTCCATAACCCGAAAATATCCTGTGCGGATTTTGTGCGCAGAGGAATCCAATAAAATCCATCGCTCTATCATTCTGTACGTTGTCATCATGTCTAAACGTATTCAGCGCGTGCTTATAGCCGGTATGGTGTGCTCTATTGGGGTTGCCCTCGCTGGTAGTAATATCCAACTTCGAGTTACAGGGGTAGGTTAAAGCCTTGGAGGCAGTAATTTCAGAGAAGTTCATGCGTAAGTATGACAAGTTGGCGATACTCATCCTGTTGTCTTCTTGGGTTGTAGCAATCAAATATTACTTAAAGGATCGACACCGTTTCTGAAGTGAACTGCTGCAGAGTTAGATCTGTCTTTTTTGAGCGATGATTGCAACATAATGAATGAAGCGATTGTGGTCTATTAGCTGCTCCCCTGATACTTACCACACAGCTTCGTCGTATATCAGAAATTGGTTAGTACCTTTTTCCTTGGCCTTGTACAGCGCTCCATCAGAAAATTTAATCAATTCTTCCTTATCCGTAGTATGTATCGGGGCAAGACTAACCCCAATACAGGCCCCAACCACGACCTCTTTCCCCTGAAGCACAACAGGGGTGGAAATATGATCAATTATCCGCTGAATCAGAACCTTTAGTTCACCAAGACTATGTGGATTAAAAACGATGATGGCAAATTCATCTCCCCCCAATCTAGCTGGTGTGTCGGTGGTTCTGATGTGAGTACAAATTTTGTGTGCCACTGACTTAAGAAGTTCATCACCAACTTGATGCCCATAACGGTCATTCACTACCTTAAATAAATCTAAATCAATACTCAGTAACGCCACTGTTTGCTGGCTACGCTTAGATAATCGAATACGGTCATCTAAAATCTCGTTAAACTTATACCTATTGTAAAGACCTGTTAACTGATCTGTTGTTGCCATCTCTACCAGCTTTTCTTCTAAGGCCTTCTTCTCTGTAATATCTTCTATTACAAGTAGTATTCTGGGAGTTGAATAATTGGGAGATATAACCCTTCTGGCGTTCAAACGCATCACTTTCTTCCCGATATGGGAAAACTCATGCTGAATCTCGTACCCCTCTACGCACTGTTGGCTTGGTAATATTTCATTCAGGAGACCGATAAGGTCTGCGATGTTCCATTGTCCATTGCCTAATGCATATAAGTATTGATCAACAGTTTCTTCTTCAGTGACATAAAACGACTTATAAAAATTTTTACTCGCATACACAACCCGCAAATCACCATCGAGAACCAACAAAGGATCTGGAATAGTGTCTACAATCTCCTCCATGAGATAAGGGTCATTCAGGGTCTGAATCATTATTTCGTTTTCCACATGGCGAAGGCTGTCTTTAGCCTAGCCTATTTTCTGAAAGGGAGTGATTGATGGATAGCCTTACAGTTACTCAACTGCCACCAAGGAGGCTCTTTAAAGCCACCCTCTTTTATTACCTAGCATTAGACTCATTGCTACAGCTTTTAGGATATACCCAAAATAAAAAATTGACCTACAATAGGAAGCTGTATACTATTTAACCAGCTTGATACTTTATCACCTATTTATGCACGTCATTTCGAAGTTTTCTCAATTCCTCGTCCTGTTTTCATAAGTACAACGTAAACATTCCTGCATTTATCTGCCTGAACTCAGGCGGTTCATTTATTTCCGAAAATAGGATAAAAATTATGTCTAATACAATTACTGGCACAGTTAAATGGTTCAACGATGAAAAAGGCTTCGGCTTCATCGAGCAACAATCTGGTCCTGATGTTTTTGCACACTTCAGCGCTATTACTGGTGAAGGTTTTAAAAGTCTTCAGGAAGGCCAACAAGTTGAATTCTCGGTAACACAAGGCCAAAAAGGCCCACAAGCAGAGAATATCCGCGCTATATAAACCGAAATAGTTTAACTCTATTTAGAGCATGGCTACACGCCATGCTCTTCCATAAACACAACTTCTGTTACCCCCTATTCCCTCTGAATTTATAAACTCTATTCTGTACTGCAGCCAAAGATCACTAACTGCGGAAGAATGCTTATTTATGAAAGCCAGACAAGCAAATTGTTAATTGCTTGGGCAATAATGGCTCTACTGAAGTTAAAGGAATAACTCACCATGTTAGAATATATTAATGATGCCTTGTGCGTATCTCGCTTCCCTAGGCAAGAAAATGACTTATGGGCATGTTACAAACCTTCCCTTGAATGTACTGACCGAAAACGACAAACGTGGAAACGTATAACCACTCTACTTTCTACCACTGAAATGCAGAGTTACCTTCACAAACATTACGAAGAAGAAAGTATCTCTGAAACGTTTGTTCGTATCTCGGCTAACTGAATCAAAACCGAACTTTTTACCGGATACTCCAGAGCTCAAGTAAAACTGACCATCACTTTGTATTCATTACAGTAATTTCTTCTGCCGAATTCTGCGATACATACTATTATGCTGATGCTGTCATTGCTGGCATATCCAGCAATTTGGTCTGTTATTAGATAAAGGCCTTGAGCAATGAAACCTAATTTCGCTCTGGAGCACATTCAACCTTCAAGCAACTGAGGAAATGCGCTATAGGAACTTTACCCTAATAGCTATAATCAGCGACACATTTAAGAATGGGTATCATTCGTTTTCTTCGATATCCTTCTTGATTGTATACAACCTTTCTTTTTGCTCCTCACTATTCTGCATCTTCATCGAACCAACTTTGTGAGTAGAAGTAAAACGCTCAGTTTTATCGAGCACTTCAGATAGGTCAGACAGCCCTTCATTGATTGCACGATAGAGCATCAAGTCCAACCGTTCCAAATTTTCAAGTGCTTGGGTTGCTTGCCTGAGTATAAAGGGGAGTGATTCTAGAATGGTGTCATCTATGGATTGTCTCGCTAATTGGGATTGTAATTTAGTACGATCCTCTAGCCATAACACTAGCTCTTTTACCTCCTCAGTGAAGAGTTCTGCAGCAACATGGGGGGGAAGACGGTCAACTTGAGCATTGAATGAGGCCACTGTGATGTGGTTTTCCTTACCTGAAACTTTGTCTTTGATCTGACGAACACATTTAATCGTATCGCCTTTGGTAATGAATTCCATAACTGCTTCCTCATGACAAAGCATCTTATTGATCTCTATCCACTTAAGAGACAAACTAAAAATAGACCTAGAGAAGTGCAATTACCAATCGATAGGCTTACACCCATACTTTTTTTAGGTGGCCGCGAGCCAGAAAAGGGCACAGCAATAAAAACAGGTAGCAGCACTTTTACCCTAAGCCTCTAATCTTCAAAGGCATAACGATCCGGATACGAGTTCCAGTACAATCGGATACTAAACAAATCAGCAAATCTAGTAACACTCCCTCCCTTGATACTTATAATCCGGCTTTATCAAAAGAGAGACTATACTCCTCTAGACCGAACTTAAGGAGTTAAGGTAATGTCTAATCGCCCTAATCTACGAACCTATATACTCATACCTGTGCTGCTTTTACTTAGCATGCCATCCTTGGCAGATTGTTGTAGCGAACAATCCATCACGCGAGAAAATCCTGCGGCAATTGGGGGGCGGCTTTACGACAAGTGGTGGGCAGAACTAGATCTTGCCGCGCCATCAACAACACATCCAGCCTACCCAGCTACAGCTAAAAAGTCTGGAGCTACCACTTGGCGCTGTAAAGAGTGCCATGGTTGGGATTATGCTGGTATAGAAGGGGCGTATGGGACAGGAAGCCACTATACCGGCATTAAGGGAGTTACTGCTTATAAGGGAAAAGACCCAGCTCAGATTAGCGCATTATTAACCGATACAACCCATCAATATGACCGCTTTCTGAACAAACATGCTCTAAACCTAATTGCTACCTTCATCAGTGAAGGACAGATAGACATGTCGAACACCATCGGTCTTAATAGCAAAAAAGCCGACGGTGATGCAATCAACGGACAAGTGCTATACGGAGAATACTGCAGCCGATGCCATGGAGATGAAGGAGAAGACCTTAACTTCGGATCAAACCTGAAGCCTGAATATCTGGGCCCTCTGGCCCGAAGGAATCCGTGGGAGGTATTACATAAAATCCGTAACGGCCACCCTGGCTCGAAAATGGGCCCTGAACAGATGCACAGCGGCGATATCATGAGAAGACACCACCTCGGCGAGGTCCGAATGAACGAACCGATGCCAGCGATGATCGGAAAGTTGACCTTACAGCAACAGATGGATCTATTGAATTATCTACAGAAGCTTGCAAGTGAATAAGCTGACAGGGCATATCGTAAATCAACCAAACCCGGTATGTCCTGTCCATTAAAATAAAAAAACCTGTGCGGATTCTGTGCGCATAACGATATAGCACTCTCAAATAGAATCTAAGAAACTACAGTAAAGCTGTTTAAACTTTCCTTCACTATCCACTGAAATCTACTGAGATATACCACGTACTATTTGATTCAAAATCCCTTGCCTTCACGGGCGTGCCGGTTCGAGTCCGGCCGCTGGTACCATCGAATTCTTAAAGAAAAGGCCCGCTCATTGAGCGGGCCTTTTCTTTTTGTGCTGAATGTCTAGGGAGAAGGGCTCTGACCCCTTAAATTCTCTGACCCCTTAAATTCTTCGATCCCCAGCCCCTTTCCGGTCCGGTGTAAGTAATGTTGTTCTAGTGAGTTAAAAGTCCCATTATTAAGCTTTTCGATATCAATCTTGGAGCAATCAATGCTGACCCACCTAGAAGATGTGCTTTCCTATGTTTCAGCATTTTTACCACGCGGGGTTGATGTCTATGAAGCTGTTCATTCCCCAGAGAATTATCGACATTTACCTTTATTGTTATCTACCTTGAGGGAAACACCTTCTCTGGCTTTATTTGACGGGCAATACCAGGAGTTTTGGTGTAGCAAAAGGCAAGTCCAGCTAGAGGATCTGGCTGCATGGATGATTCTCAGAATGAGATCAACAACCTCTGTAGATGTCTGTGATGACTTAGAGCGCTATATTGAGTCAACAAACTTTCCAGTTTTCGTAATCACCCTGCTAACTGGCATATCTGTGGATCAAACTTATGATTTCGGTGACATTAAACTTATGCCTCCAGAAATGATTCCACATGATCAGTTAAGGCAAGCTGCATTCCATAACAATTTCAGCATGCTCCCCATGCCTGAATTTTCAGCGGCATTAGTTAAAGAGATTCAACTTGAAAAAATACACTCTGTGGACTGCGAACTCTGCGTGCAGCCTGAGGCTTTTGATAACTACATTGAATCTATGGAAGATGTGAGATTATGCCTGTCACTTTCTAAAGAATCTGCACGAGGAGCTCAAGCTATTGCAACAGGATTAATCCCCCCTGAGTATGTACCAATTTTCGCAGGAACTAGCTGGAGCTTACATCCATTCACATCGGCAAAACTATCAACATCATTAAGTAATGGTGAGTATGAATTAGCCAGCTCTGCATTTCATAGTTTTGTTTCTTTAGATGACAATCGTCAGAAGCATCTTAGAGTTCCTCTGAAAAAACTAAATAGCTATGCCACCACTCAAGACCCTGTTGAGTCCGCTATCAACTTGAGAACTGCTCTTGAAGCTTTATTCTTAGACAAAGAAGCAAAACAGGAATTGTCTCACAGGCTTGCAACAAGAGCGGCCTTGTTGGTAGGGGATAATTATGAAAGTCGTAAAGAAATTTATAACGTGGTAAAAAAAGCCTACAACATGGGCTCCATGGCTGTGCATGAAGGGCGCGTAAAAGGAAACCCTCGGGAGGTTTTAGGTAGAGCAGCTTCAATTACAGTCCAAGGTATAAACATACTGCTACGGGAACCATCTGTTGACTGGCAGAAGTTAGAACTAACAGGACAACGATAAACCGTATCTAAGGCGAGCTAAAACGTATATGAAATCTCCAGAAATTAAAGGGGTCAGAGCCCTTTTTCTAGCCACTGGCAGCAAAGCGTTCTAACCACTAGCTTCTATCTCTTCAACAACTCCCTTCCGCCGCCACCCAATAAACAGCCCAGAAGATACGATCAACGCCGAACCAATCAACATCGAAGAAGTGAACTCTTCACCAAAGAACAACAGTCCCAGCGAGCAGCCAAACAGTAAGCGGGTATATCTAAACGGCGTCACCGCCGATACTTCACCGGTGCGCATCGCTTTCATTAAACAGGAATAGGCGATTACCCCCGCGACCGTAGCAATCACAATCGACACCAGTTCGGACGGCGAAGGCAAACGATAAACCTCGCCTGCCCAACTGGAATAGAGAAGTCCAGAGATCAGGACTGAGAGAAAACCATAGAAGCCTAGCCTTGCGGTGCCTATAGTTGGCGGAGCCATGCGGCTTGCGAGATCTCTACCGGCAAAACCAATCATGCCGATAACAGCCAACAAAGAGAGCTGAGAAAAACCATCAGCACCTGGCTGCACTATCAAGATAACGCCCAATAACCCAATAAATATGGCTAACCACCTAACGGGGCTTACCTGTTCCCCTAGAAACAGCACAGCGCCCGTCACAACTACAAGCGGAGTGGCTTGCAGTATCACAGTGGCAGTAGATAGCGGGATAAAGGCGATTGCGAGTACGTAAAACAGCCGCCCGATTACTTCAAAGACGATGCGAATACGCATAGGTAACGACAAAACGTCTTTGATAAACAAAGGCTCACGGTTGCATTTAAGCATGGCCGCAAACAGGAACATGCCACCTAAACCGAAGAGAGCAAGCACCTGCCCAACTGGCAAGGTTTGCGCGGCATCCTTAACCAGCGCATCTTCAATCGCAAACGCAGCCATGGCTGCAATCATCCACAGGCTGCCGACTAAATTATCTTTACTACTTGTACCTGTTGATTGCGCCACGAGATCTCTGTTTTCCAAAAGGTAGGTTGATTTAACGACTTACCATCCTACCTATCTCCTCTTAATCCCCAAGGCACAGCCAATAGAATTTGCATAGTGACAGATTCGTATAGGGCAAGCCTCTTTAACCTTCAAAGGCATGCCGATTCAGGCGCGGCGGCTAGCACCACTGAATGCTAAAGAAATAAGTCAATCTAATAGCGCTACGCTACCTTGCTCTTATTACTCGTGATCCGGCATTCACAAAAAGAGTGTCTATACTACGGTATACAGCGCTTCAAGCTTAAGGGACCGATAATATGCCTATGCATCTACACTTGAGAACTCCCATATTCATATCGGCGCTGCTTTTGCTTAGCATGCCATCCTTAGCTGATTGCTGTAGAGACCAATCAGCCACACCGGACAATCCAGTGGCAATTGGAGGGCGCCTTTACGATAAATGGTGGGCAGAACTAGATCTTTCTGCGCCATCGATAACGCACCCGGCCTACCCGGCAACAGCTAAAAAATCAGGAACTACCACTTGGCGTTGCAAAGAGTGCCACGGATGGGATTATGCTGGTGCTGAGGGTGCCTACAGAAATGGAAGCCACTTTACCGGCATTAAGGGCATTACCGCTTACAAGGGGAAGGAGCCTGCCAAAATTAACGCCCTATTAACCGACTCAAACCATCAATATGATCGCGTTCTGAATAAGCATGCACTAAACCTTATTGCCACCTTCGTTAGCGAAGGTCAGATTGATATGTCAAACGCCATTAACCTCAATAACAAAAAAGCCAACGGTGATGCTATCAAGGGTCAAACCCTATACGGAGAATACTGTAGTCGCTGCCATGGAGATAAAGGAGAAGACCTTAACTTCGGCTCAAAACTGAAACCCGAATATCTGGCCCCTTTAGCCCGAAGGAATCCTTGGGAGACATTACACAAGATCCGTAACGGCCATCCAGGTTCGAAAATGGCCCCTGAACAGATGCACAGTGGCGACAATATGAGAAGACATCACCAAGATAAGTTACGTATGAACGAACCAATGCCTGCGATGATCGGAAAGCTAACCTTACAACAACAGATCGATTTATTAAGTTATCTACAGGAACTTGATGGCAATTAAAGGAATCGGAACACTCTAATCCTCACTGGCCCGTTTTGAATACAACGACCAGCACCAATGAATTCCACAACAAAAAAGGCCTGCTCATTGAGCAGGCCTTTCTTTTTCTAACAACTAGCAGCGAAGCGTTCTAGTTACTAGTTACTTGATTCAATCAAACACCGTTAATCAGTAGGTGTACGCCGATACTTGCCACATAACCTAGGGCAATCGCTGGTGTCCATTTAAGGTGAGATGCGAAGGTATAAACGCCACGCGCTGTACCTAGTAATGCGACACCTGCAGCAGAACCGATCGCAAGCATACTACCGCCCACACCCGCTGTTAGGGTTACAAGCTGCCATTGGCCTAGCGACATCGCTGGGTCCATAGTTAGTACCGCGAACATTACCGGAATGTTATCTACAATCGCCGATAGCACACCTACCAGACCGTTTGCCCATGTTGGGCCTAGGTCGTTGTACATTAGCTCAGAAACGATTGCCATGTAGCCAAATTGGCTCAAGCCAGCCACACACATAATTACGCCGTAGAAGAACAGCAAAGTATCCCACTCGGCACGTGATACACGCTCCATCACGTCGAACTCTTTAACTTCTTCACGCTTCTCAGTCATATCTTCAAACAGTTCTACAGCACCGACTGTTTCACCATTTTCATCAACAACAGGTGCGGCACTGAACATTAGGTATGCGCCTGAGTTACCGATATTGTCGAAGTAGTTAGCTGCATCGTAAGACTTACCACCCATTGGGTTGTCACGATACTTGTTTTGATAATGCTGACGTACGCCTGCACCTGATTCGTCTTCTAGGACAGCATCGGCCAAAGTTGGACGTTGATCTTTATAGAAGCCTTTCCAGTGATCTTTAGTGCCGATCATCTCTTCAGCTTTGATACCCGTTAGGTTTTCTAGTGCAGTGTTCCAGTGGGTAACATTTTTCTCTTTGTCGATCATAAATGCCGGATAAGGCTGATCATTTAGATGCTCGCCGATATCCTTGCCGTATGCCTGTAGAACGCTCAATGGGTTCTGGTGCGCATCGCTACGACCACCAAAGATCGAGTCTGCCATCACCGTACGACCTTCAACCTTCTTCAGGTAGAACGAGTACATACCTAGGTAACCCAAACCAAACATCATGCCAGCTGCAGGTGGTAGGTGTAGGAAGCTGTGGAAGCTTACCGCAGTTACGATAGTCGCTAGGAATAGCACCATCATCACTTTAGCACCACGTTTCATGAAGGACTTTTCCTGAGACGCTTCTGGGATCTCATTAGGAATCGCGAAGTTCATGATAACCGCAGGTACTAACCAGTTAACTAGAGACGGAACGAACAGCGGTAGGAACTGTAGGAACTCTACTTTACCCTTCTGCCAAACCATCAGTGTTGTGATATCGCCGAATGGAGAGAAAGCACCACCGGCATTTGCCGCAACAACCACGTTGATACAAGCAATCGATACAAAACGGATATTCGAACCACCTACAGCCATTACAACCGCACCCATCAGAAGCGCTGTTGTTAGGTTGTCGGCAATTGGAGAGATTACGAATGAAAGTGCACCTGTAACCCAGAAAACCTTACGTAGTGAGTAACCACGGGATACTAGGTAAGCACGCAGCGCTTGGAATACGTTACGATCTTCCAGTGCGTTAATGTAGGTCATCGCTACTAGCAGGAACAGGAATAGCTCTGCATATTCGATAATCGCATGTTTAATCGCATGGTGTGCCTGCTCTGTGGCACCAATTTCCTTAAATGCTAGCGCTACTAGAATCCAGATCAGACCCGCTGCCACCAGAACCGGCTTACTTTTGAGCAAATGAATATTGTTTTCCAGCGGAACCAATGAGTAAGCCAAAATAAAGATGGCGATACTTAGATAGCCATAGAAAGAGGCGCTCAGTTCCGGAACGTTAGCGGCCGCTCCGCCTGTTTCCGCAAAAGCAGTAAGAGGAAGCAGTAAGAGACCAACAACAGCCAACACAAAGCGTAAGCTTGCGCTGTTGATCTGTGGAAAAAACATCGACAGGTTCATGGTCAGAATCCGATTTTAAAATTGTTGTGTCTGGATCAGGTTACGGGTTTCAAAATACCCACCGAAATCACATAAGAATTGACAATTCTTATGCAATTTCTGCCTAGCAACTTGCTGGGCTTGACCCATCGTCACGAGAAAGAGCGTCAAAAAATGACCAAATTCGAGTAGACCAACGTTAAGTCCAACCAGCTACTAGCATGGCGTGTATTCATGCCTATGCTGAAAAATGCTGCAACGCACACATTTTTGAGCGGGGCTAGGGTAACGCTTTAAGACAAAAGTAAATACTGGTCTTTAGAGCAATAAAGCACCATCTTTTGAGTAAAGGAGTCCGGTAAAAAGACAAGGGGTCTGAGATAGCTGTAGGAAACTTACTCACGAATGCGCGTTTTTACATAGCGTAGCGCCAAAAAGGGACACAAATTCAAGGTGTATAGGCTTTGCTGACCTAAGCCTTTTGGATAGGGACCACAAGGAGGAGATCTGTTTTATCGATCTTTTAAATAGGAAGACAGGGACTATTGCGAGATTTGTTCGCCACAATAAAGTTTGCGAACTTTATTCAGAAATCTGACACGCTGAGTATTGTTCGAGAACTCGGTCGCAACTACTTCGCCATTCACGACGCGGATACGTGAAAAACAATCCTTCAGCTCTAAATGCTTTTTGCCTTGGCCTGCCGCATAGACACCACGAAGAAAGAAACCACTACTCGATTGCTGACCTTCAGTCACAATCTTGTCGTACACAGCTTTAAAAATTGAGGGATTAATCACAGAACCCATAAACCTCTCCTTCTATCTTTCTTCAGCGTGTTTTAAAAAGTCATAGATATCTTTGTGTTGCTTTGCCAACCAATCGTTATTTGACGAACTGCTATTGGATATTTTATCTGCGAGGCGCAGTAGTGTTTTGTACGATTCACGATCTTTGATTGAGTGCATAACTTCCTCTCCTCCAGTAAGAAAAGACTTAGCTGTTTATGCTCTTTGTGACTTCAGCAGTGCCTGCTGATTGTATTGGTGCTTAAGGTGGGAGAAGTTCTACCTGCCTGAGAGCGAGCAGGTAGAACTGTTCAGCAATGTTAATGGTGAGGTCGTCCATTGCCTATCACTTATGAGCGGGATCTAGAATATCAATAATGATAATGATTCGCAATAGCGTTTTAGGTTTTTTAGCAAATAATTTTGTTCGACAGAAATACTTGTTGGCAGCGTTGTTACAGGTGTCCCGTTTTCACATAGATTAATGCGCCATCGTCTTTGGTATAGGGATGATGCTCACTCAAATGAGGACTACGCAACCAGGAACCTTTTGGGTAGATACCATGCTCATCGTAGAACGTGCCTTCAAGTACCAGTATCTCTTCACCGCCAAAATGACGATGGGGGTTAAACTGCGTATTCGGCGCCCACTTCACCAAGGCGACATGCTCTCCCTCAAATTCATGCAGAGGCATAACGGTTAAACCATCAACCAAGCCTTGGAGCCAAGGTTCTTTAGTAGTATCAATCGCCTTTTGTTCTTTATCAGCTTCGTTAAACTGCTGCAGCTTTACAAAGATGATCGCACCCTCTTTGCCGATCTTCGGGGTGTGGGAAGTGCCAATGGGATTTCGAACATAACTCCCTCGGGGATAATCTTGGTGTTCGTCAGAAAATACGCCTTCAAGTACGAAGAACTCTTCCCCACCGCTATGAACATGTGGTGAGAATTCACTAAAAGGTGCATAGCGGACGATCGAAGTCGCCCGTGCCGATTCATCGCCAATACGGTCTAGCATCATGCGCTCAACCCCCGCCATAGGTGAATCAACCCAATGGTAATCTTCTGGAAGAATAACTACGCGTTGTTCAAAATCGGCATTGATTCGTGTAACCATCTACTTCACCTTTAATTCAACGCCTAGTTCATTTCTTAGTATTTCCTTGGGATCACCTATGTGAAAGCGAGTTCCCTACAAACGGTTATAAATCTACTACCAAATATAGAGATCATTACATTCAAAACTGATTATATAATGAGATCGGTTTAGCATTGGCCAAAGCTGTGCGGCTGAACTGATAAATCGGATTTAACACTAATATTGTCGTTGATAGCCTTTCGATTATCGCAAGGAAGCTAAAGTCCCTTAGCAGGGAGCCCAGCTTTGACTACGCTATATGATGTAATTAGCAAAGGTACTTTTGATGATGCACACTATCCACTTTCTACACCACCCATACCGTTACTCTAGTTAAGCGCCATAATGTTTGAGTGAAGCATTATGCTGTTTATAAGAAATAACATCTGGCTTGCGTTTTACGTATTCCTTTTGGCAGGTTTTGCTTCGTTTATTTTCATTCTTACGAAAACCCATGAGTCTATTCGCCAAGATGTGCAGTTAGAGCAAGAAAACCTAACACGCATCACCTCTAACTCAGTTGAAGCTTCGCTTAGACAATATGGAACACTTTTAGATATTCTGGGGCAGGAGTTATTACACGAAGCTAAGTTTTTGGATCGGGACAAAGCGATTCAGGAAATAGATAAATTACTCAACGCCTCCCACACAACTCACAACCTCTTTTTGATCGATCTTGATGGTAATATCGTTGCCACAAACTCTCTATCTCAAGATAAACGCGAATCTTCACTTAACCTGCTACAAAACCCCAAAGCAAAAGAATCTTTCAGTCTCACATTAGACAGTAATGCAGCCGTTATTGGGCGAACATATTTTAGTTACTGGGAAAGCGCCCTAATCATCCCTATTCGTAAAACGATTAGAAATAGAGACGGTCAACCACTATTCGTTGTATCTCTCACCATCAATATTGAGAAAGGTCTTCCGTTCTTCTCCAAAAATGTTGAACACAGTGCGGACTACAGTGTGTTTATCTATCGAGAGCGAGACCGATATTTTCAGGTAGCCCCTAAACGTCTTATCAACGACCCCGCTGTGTATGAACATCAGTTTTCTGAAGAGAGAATCCAAGAAAGCATTGATTATGTCGAAAAGGCCTACAACACCAGTTTTGAGGTTATTAAAAACAAACAGATCATTACTACCCATGTCACCGGCAAGTTTAACGATGATTCTCAATCAATGATGTCAAACTTCTATATAAAAGAGTTTCAACTTTGGGTAGGCATAGAAAGGGATACTCAGGTTATTAGGAAAAAGTTCTTCCAAGTAGCAGCCAATCTCTCCCTAGTTTTCTTTTTCGCTTATGCCGTTATTTTCTGGCTCTTTCGAGTGATCAGTAATAATGAGAAGAAGAAAGAAGAACTGTTAACTTATAGAGCGACGCACGATTTCTTAACCAACCTACCCAACCGCTATTTTCTAGATAACTACTTTTCCAAACTAGAAGAGCAAGACAGCTATCATCTGCTGTTTGTCGATATGGATAACTTTAAATCAGCCAATGATAACTTCGGCCACGATTATGGCGATCAGGTTCTGATAGAAATAACCAGAAGGCTCAAGCTCAGCATACAAAAAAGCGAATGCCTTATAGCTAGATACAGCGGTGATGAATTTGTAGTCGTTGCATTCAACCTTTCTAGTTTCGAAGCCGAACGCTTAGCCCAAACAATATTAGAAGAGATTTCTAAACCTTATCTAATGAGCGGTAACCGCTTAAGTATAAGTGCCAGCATAGGGATCTCTCACTGCCCTACCGACGCCAGCTCATTTGAAGAGGTAAAAAGGCTCTCGGACTTTGCCTTGTATGAAGCGAAACAAAATAAAAATTGCTACGCCATCTTCCATGAGGAACTGAAAAAACGCTACCTGGATGATCAATCGTTAGAAAATAAGCTTCGAGATGCGATTAAGAACGATGAAATATCTGTCGTCTTTCAGCCACAAGTTTCTTCAGCTGGTGTGCTATCCGGCTTTGAATCGTTAGTTCGCTGGTACAGCGAGGAGCTAGGCTCTGTTCCACCCAACCGTTTTATCCCTATTGCTGAATACTCAGGGCTAATGCCAGAGCTTGGCCGCCACATAATCCGAAAATCGTTAGACGAGGCTAGTAAAGTAGCACCGGACAGTTTCTCTCTATCGATAAATGTATCTATCAAGCAGTTCTTTTCCGATGGTTTTGTCGAATATTTTTTACAGCAAGCTAATCAATCCAAAATAGCTAAAAGCAGACTCAAAATCGAGATTACCGAAAGCCTGTTTATCCAAGATTTAGATTACGTTTTAGGGATGATCAACCAATTTAAAGCAGAAGGAATATCCGTATCTTTAGATGACTTTGGTACGGGGTATTCCTCTTTGAGTTTGTTAAAAGATCTACCTATCGACGAGCTGAAAATAGATAAGAGTTTTGTTGATGATATTGTCGAAGACAAAGATGCTCGATTACTGCTTCAAGGCATTATCAATATCGCTCATAAAATGGGGATAACCATTGTTGCCGAGGGTGTTGAAACACAGGAACAAAAACAGATCCTTGATGGTCTAGGTTGTGAGGTGTTTCAAGGTTATTACTTCTATAAGCCTATGCCTATTAATGATGTCATTAAGGAATTTAATTAAGATTCCTGAAGAAACACCCCATTTTTTCCGCTTTTCTTAACCCGGTACATGCGCTCATCGGCCACTCGAACAAGAGATTCAAGATCCTCCCCATCCTCGGGACAATTAGCACCACCAACCGAACAGCTAACCTCTAGGCCTTCTGCGATATCAGCATAACTCTCATTCATCACATCAAGTAAGCGTTCGGCAAGTCCTGGAGCACAGGTTGCTGTATCATTACATTGGATAATCATGGCAAATTCATCACCACCTATGCGTGCTACAAAATCCCCTTCTCGTAGCGCTACGCTCAGCCGGGAAGCCACCTCCACCAGCACTTTATCGCCAATTTCATGTCCGTAGGTATCGTTGATCGTTTTGAAATCATCGACATCAACAAACAACACCGTTAAACACTCTTTACGAGCGGCGGCATTCTGCATAATGTCTTGGCCCGTAGTCATAAAGGCTTTACGGTTAGGGACACGGGTTAATTCACAATGATGTGCTTCATATGCCATTGCTCGCCGTTGCTGCTGTGCTTCTTCAACTTCAGCAGTTGAATCCACCAAGGCCTTTTCGACCTCTCGTTTTTCGGCGATTAATAGGACAAAGCGATTCATTACATCGTGGTAGTGATAAGCAGCAAGGACCACAAACGGCATGGCTAGAAGACCAACTAGAAGCGCATTAATTAGATTAGTGATTTGCTTATTCATATCTCGAGTAACCGCTTCATGGAAACGGTTATTCTCTTGCTGAAGTACTGTTAAAGCAGCCAACGCAGGAGAATCATCAATACGCACTTGCCTATCAATCTGTTGAGTCGGAGCTCCTCTTTCTACCGCCATCTGCGCCACATGAAGATTATCTCGGTACATCAGCAACGTCTGTTGAATCACTAACAGTGCTTGGCTCTCTTTACTATTAAGATCTAAGGCCGAATAGAGTGAAATAATTTGAGTCGACTTTTCTATATCGCCACGTAAACGTTCAAGCAAACTTTGCTCTTGGCGCAGGACATAGTTTTTGAAATTATGGATAAAGCCACCGTATCCAATAGAACGGTGTAGCTCTGAAAGGGCCGTAGCACGACTCTCTGAGGTATAACTATAAGCGGCCCAAGCGTCTCTTACTCCTGAAGACAGGAACAAAAGCAACCCTCCCATCAGTAAGATAACGATGGACAAAGAAACAGCTAACATCGTAATGCGACGACTAAATCGCTTACGCAACAAACGTCCTTCCATGACGTACAGAACCTGTATGGCCGACTAAAAACCGTCAAAAATGTAGGTGTATATGATAGTCCGTTTGTTTATAGGGTCAAGCTGTAGCCCATTAGACTTACTGCGCAGCACAATTGTAATAAGCCACGCTAAACTCTTCTGGATTAACGACAGTATTTAGCCCGATATTCAACCGCATCAAACCTTCGGCGTGGCCACCCAAAAGGTGAAAATTTTGCACATCACTAGTTTTAATTGGGATAACCTTACGATTCCCTGGAATCACGAAATCCGCCCAACACTCGACTTTGACCTGCTTTCTCTGTTGGGTAGAGTCAGTAATAACAAAGGAAACATCAAGATAACAGAGAGAGCCCATACCTACCGAAGTACGATCGGAACATACAGGCTTGTCAGCGATAACTTCCAAACTAAAAGGGGATGCTTCTGCTGATTTTGGTTTTTCGAGTGTTTGTAGGGCTAGATATTGGTTAAAGACCCACCCTATCACTTTCTGTTTGTTCGGCTTCAGAAAGAAAACCTCAGACCAGGGCCCCTCCCTGCGAGTTTCTAGCACAAGCTGATCTTTATTCACTTGCGCTACCACTCGCCATTTCTGCCCCGGTCCCTTGCGAATATTGATGTTATCGCCGGTAACTTGGTAGTACTCCAACGCCTGTACAGGCAGGGCAAATAGAAGCACACTCAGGCAGAACCATGATCTGAAGAGTCTCATCTTAATCCTCGCCTTCAGACTGACCTTGCGCGCTGTTATCCACTTCCAAACTATCTACGCGCTGGTAACCGCGCGGTAGCTTGTTACCACGACGGCCTCGCTCACCTCGATAGTGCTCAATATCTGCAGGCTTAAGCTTCAAGTGTTGACGGCCAGCATGCACAAGCAATGTGTCTTCCGGAGAGAACACGGATAAGGCAACCACCAATTCCTCTCGAGCAGAAGCTCTTGCCGATGGAATATTAATAATTTTGTTCCCTTTACCACGTGCCAGTTGTGGTAGTTCAGACACAGGGAATACCAATAAGCGTCCTTCATTTGTCACAGCGGCCAAAAGAGAGCCTTCAACTGAACTCATCGTGATTGGCTGCAAGATCTGAGCGTTTTTAGGCAGGGTTAATGCCGCCTTACCGTTTTTCGTCTTACTAGTCAGATCAGAGATCTTCGCGATAAAGCCATAACCCGCATCAGACGCCATCAAGACTTGATCGTTATCCTTACCTGCAATCGCGGCATCAACCGTGGAACCTTTTGGCAGTGTAATACGTCCTGTTACCGGTTCACCCTGTCCACGGGCGGACGGTAGATTATGGGTTTCGATAGTGAAACTTCGGCCCGTGGTATCTAACAGGAGGGTTGGCTGATTAGTCCTACCCTTACAACTTAGCTTAAAGGCATCGCCGGATTTGTAATTGAGCCCTTCGGCATCAATATCATGACCTTTTGCGGCACGAATCCAGCCCTGCTTAGAGATCACCACTGTTACAGGGTCCGAAGAGAGAAGATCTTTCTCGCTAAACGCCTGAGCTTCTTCACGCTCTACAATAGGCGAACGGCGGTCATCACCGTACTCTTCAGCGGCGTCTTGGATCTCTTTCTTGATCAGCTTACGCATCTTAGCATCAGAACCTAGAATACCTTCCAGCTTCTTACGCTCTTCTTCCAGCTCGTTCTGCTCAGACTGGATTTTAAACTCTTCCAGTTTCGCCAAGTGACGAAGTTTAAGGTCTAGAATCGCATCCGCTTGAATCTCGGTCAGACCAAAGCGTTTAACCAGCTCCGCTTTTGGATCTTCCTCATGACGGATAATCGCAATAACCTCATCAATATTGAGATACGCGACCATCAAACCTTCGAGGATATGTAGGCGATCCAAAACCTTAGCTAAGCGGTGGTTTAAGCGCTTGCGCACAATCTCAGTACGCCAGCTCAGCCACTCAACCAAGATCTGACGGAGGTCTTTAACTTGCGGTTTACCATCCACGCCGATCATGTTCATATTCACACGGTATGTGCGTTCTAGATCAGTAGAAGCAAATAGGTGAGCCATTAACTGCTCGACATCAACACGATTCGAGCGCGGGATAATCACTAGACGCGTTGGGTTTTCGTGATCAGACTCATCACGAAGATCACTTACCATCGGCAGCTTTTTCTGCTGCATCTGAGCGGCGATCTGCTCCAAAATTTTAGCGCCCGATACCTGATGAGGCAGCGCTGTAATAACGATCTCGCCCTGCTCTTTCGTGTATACGGCACGCATACGCACAGAGCCACGTCCTGTTTCGTAAACCTTCTTCAGCTCTCGACGGGAGGTGATGATCTCCGCATCGGTTGGCATATCGGGGCCAGGGACGATCTCGGTAATCTCGTCCAGATCAGCGCGCGGGTTATCTAGCAAGTGAACACAGGCTTGAGCCACTTCACGCAGGTTGTGCGGCAGAATATCGGTCGCCATACCTACGGCAATACCTGTCGTGCCATTCAGCAACACATTCGGCAAACGCGCAGGCAGAATCGCTGGCTCACGCATAGTGCCATCGAAGTTAGGTACCCAATCAACTGTACCTTGGCTGATTTCAGACAGTAAAACTTCGGCATAACGCGCTAAACGGGATTCGGTATAACGCATCGCAGCGAAGGATTTAGGATCATCCGGAGAACCCCAGTTACCCTGACCATCAACCAACGGATAGCGATAACTGAACGGCTGCGCCATCAATACCATCGCTTCATAACAAGCTGAGTCACCATGCGGGTGAAACTTACCTAACACATCACCCACAGTACGTGCTGACTTCTTGTATTTTGCTGACGCTTTTAGACCAAGTTCAGACATCGCATAGATGATGCGACGCTGAACCGGCTTCATGCCGTCACCTACATGAGGCAGGGCACGATCCAAAATTACGTACATAGAGTAATCCAGATACGCTTTCTCGGTAAAATCTTTTAACGCGAGGCGTTCAGTGCCATCTTCGAAGGTTGTTTGTACCGTCATAATTCACATTACACTCGTAATAAGCTCAACTCGCTGCCGTAACACAGACCTAGCAACCAGCTGTAAAAACTATCCTGTTTCTCTGCCTACAGTGACTAATCACAGAGAAAACTCTTGCTACTTTCAACGTCTAAACGTCTGCCAAATTACCTTTGCTCTGCAACCAGTCTTTTCGGTCACCTGAGCGTTTTTTAGCTAACAACATATCCATCACTTCGTTCGTGCCATCACCCGGCTCTACCGTCAGCTGTACAAGACGGCGAGTATCCGGTGACATGGTTGTCTCACGTAGCTGAAGTGGGTTCATCTCACCCAAACCCTTGAAGCGCTGTACGCCGATTTTGGCATTCTTACGATCCGCTTTAATGCGCTCGATAATGCCATCTTTCTCAGCGTCATCCAGTGCGTAAAACACCTCTTTCGCGACATCGATTCGATACAGCGGCGGCATAGCCACATAAACGTGACCAGCAGTAACCAGCGGTTTGAAGTGACGTACGAATAATGCACACAGCAGTGTTGCGATATGTAGACCGTCGGAGTCCGCATCGGCCAGAATACAGATCTTGCCGTAACGCAAACCGTCAAAGTTTTCTGAAGCAGGCTCCACGCCAATCGCTACCGAGATATCATGGATCTCTTGTGAACCTAGCACTTCGCTTGGGTCGACTTCCCAGGTATTCAGGATCTTACCGCGCAAAGGCATGATCGCCTGAAACTCACGCTCACGCGCTTGTTTGGCAGAACCACCCGCAGAGTCACCCTCTACCAGGAACAGTTCGGATTGCATAGCATCGCCACCGGAACAGTCTGCCAATTTACCCGGCAAAGCAGGCCCTTGCGTCACCTTCTTACGCACAACCTTTTTGTTGGAACGCATACGGCGTTGAGCGTTAGAGATAACAACTTCAGCAAGTTGCTCACCTTCTTCTACATGGCGGTTTAGCCATAGAGAGAAAGCATCTTTAATCGTACCGGAGATAAAAGCAGCGATTTCACGAGAAGACAAACGCTCTTTGGTTTGACCGGCAAACTGCGGATCCTGCATTTTTGCAGAGAGGACGTAACAACACTTATCCCAGACATCATCTGCAGTCAGCTTAACCCCACGAGGTAGCAAGTTTCGGAATTCACAGAATTCACGCATCGCTTCAAGTAAGCCCGTACGTAAACCGTTTACATGAGTACCGCCCTGCGCCGTAGGGATCAAGTTCACATAACTTTCGCAGGTCATTTCGCCACCTTCAGGTAGCCACTGCACTGCCCATTCGACTGCGTCTAATTCACCCTGCAAAGAGCCTGAAAATGGTTCAGCAGGTAGTACTTCAAAGACTTGGGTTGTGCCTTTTAAGTAATCAATTAAACCATCTTCATAATACCATTCTTCCTTCTCACGCTTAGCACCGGTCAGATCAGTAAAGGTCACCTTTAGACCTGGGCAAAGGACTGCTTTAGCACGTAGATTATGCTTTAGACGTGAGACACTAAATTTATGGGTATCAAAGTATTTTGGATCAGGTAGGAAACGAACCGTAGTACCAGTGTTACGCTTACCACAGGTATCAATCACTTCTAGATCAGATACTTTTTCACCGTCCGCAAAGCCAATACGATAAACCTGACTGTCGCGACGTACCTGAACTTCTAACAACTTAGATAAGGCATTTACAACCGATACACCAACACCGTGTAAACCACCGGAATAGTTGTAGTTATCGTTGTTAAACTTACCACCCGCATGCAGTTTACACAGGATCAATTCGACCCCGCTGACACCCTGCTCAGGGTGGATATCCACAGGCATGCCTCGACCATCATCGGTCACACTTAAGGACTGATCTTTATTCAGTACAACATCAATCTGTTTAGCATGACCGGCAAGCGCCTCATCCACCGAGTTATCGATGACTTCTTGCGCCAAATGGTTTGGACGATCTGTTTCCGTGTACATACCCGGACGACGTCTAACCGGGTCTAGACCACTAAGAACTTCTATGGAACCAGCGTTGTATTGCTTGGACATCAAATACTTTCCTGTCGCAAAACTTTATCTATGAATCAACGTTTAACGATATTTAAATCGGTTGCGCTTCGGGCAGATCAATTCGCCCTTCTGCAAATGCCAAAATGGCTGGAATCAGGTTCTCAAACTGCTCGAAACCATGACTGCCACCCGGCTGAACAAATTGCGGTGATGCAGAAAATTTCTCTACCGCTTCTCGGTAATCCAATGTTTCATCGGCTGTTTGAGTTAACAACAGGTAAGCCTCTGGCCGCGCAATTTCTTGGCAATTTAACGCCAATAACTGCTCCAGATGCTCCTGTGTAAGCTCGTACTCTTCACCAGAATACAGATTCACATTAGGGCCAAGATACTGAGGCAACAGTTCAAACGGTCTAACCGATGGGTTAATTAAAACCGTACGAACATGATCATAATGTTCGGTTAGCCATGTACTGTAATAACCACCCAGCGAACTTCCTAATAAGATGATTGATCGCTGTTGATTTTGCTCAACAAGAGCGCGTAACTGCTCCATAGCTTCAGCAGGCCAATGGGATAACTCTGGTACCATCAGCTGATCGCCGAGACCTTTACCCTGCAGATATTCGACAAACACCCTCGCCTTCATCGATTGCGGCGAGCTGTTGAAGCCATGAACGTATATATAAAGCGGTGTATTCATTTTCTTCCTCTGGCAAAGAACTTACCGGAGGGGAAAGCAAGGCGCAATAGCCAGTAAAGCTATGCGGGTAATCTAATCACTTGTTGGTTAATTTTCCCACAAGAATAGAGCTGATAACGGCCATAAGCAGGCCCGGCTAGCTTAGGATCATCTTCCACTTCGGAACTATCTTTCTGACCTTTAAACTGCGCAGCAGTCGCAGGCACAGAGAATAGTTGAATATCCCCTCTCTGAAGCACCCAGCTTTGATGCACATGACCAAAGATAACGCCTTTCACTTGTGGATAAGGTCCAACAATTTGCCAAAACTGATCAGCATTACCTAAACAGATCTCATCCTGCCATCGGCTTTTTACAGACACAGGATGGTGATGCAGAACTAATAGCACATGTTGATCAGGCGCTGTCTGGCTTAATTCAGTTTTTAAAAAGGCCAATTCTGGCTCAGAAAGCGAACCACTTCCTTTGCCATCGGGATTTGAACTGCTATCTAGAAAGATCAGTTTCCAACCATCGAATGTTTTTACCCGCGCAGCTAACTCTGTACCGGTAAAACGCGCCATCTCCTCTGTCAGATCATGATTACCGGGAATCCAGTAACTTGGGTAAGAAAGCTGATCGACATAAGAAACCAAACGGTCATAAGCCTTAGGTGCGTGATGTGTCAGATCGCCAGTGAGTAACAAGGCATCAGCAGATTGAGATTCAATCTCCGATATCACTTGTTGAAAGCGCTGCTCGACATTTACACCTTTCAACAACATATCTGGTTCTTGTTGCAGGTGCATATCACTGACTTGAAGCAGAGTAATGGTTTCAGCCACTGAATACGGGTTCCATGCTGTGGCCGTGGTTTAAGCATTCGCTCAACCACTCACCCAGATATTCATTTAGCTGAATTTTCTCATCAGGCAGGTGCATATTTTTATTTGGATAGGGATAAACACCGGAGAGCTGCTTACGACGCTGCATACAGATTACCTCAGCCATGCCAGCATCGTGGTATAGGCGCACCACTAGACCTGGAGCTTCTAGCCATGGTGAACTCGATTCAAAGCGATGGCTAATCAACAAAGTGGTCGTGTATTTGAACCGCTCATCAACCTGCAGGCGCAGATAGGCAGTATGTTCAGGCCAACTCACCTGAAACTCGCGTTCATCACAGTCATCCAGATCCGGTAATAGCTTCATAATACGAGCATAGTTAGCCTCGCAATGCGCCATCTGCCGAGTTAGATCTGGAATATATTTCCGCTTCATCTGCCTATCCGATTTATCGTTTACTACTTACTGCCAACGCTGATCGAGCGCTGACTTATTTAACTGTAGCCACTGCAGAGCAATTATCGCAGGGGCATTATTAATTATACCTTGTTGTACTAATTCAAAGGCATCTTCCACAGGAATAACATGCACTTTGATATCTTCGCCCTCTTCAGGCAAACCATGAATGCCTTCGACACCACTGGAATCCACCTGAGCACAAAGTAGATCAATATACTCTCGCGTTGCTCCAGTGCTCGGTGAGAAACGGGTGATGTGCTTGATCTCACCTAGCTGCGCCCCCGCTTCTTCGACTGCTTCACGGCGAGCGACATCTTCAGTGGTTTCACCTTTCTCGACAATACCTGCCACCAGCTCCAGCAACCAAGGCCCATCAGGGCTATCGAACGCACCTACACGGAACTGCTCAATCAAAACAACCGATTGTTTAACCGCATCATAGAGCAGCGCACATACAGCATCGTCACGGTAAAACAGCTCACGCTGGATCTCTATCTCACTGCCAGCGAAGGTTTTGTGCCGCAGATAGAGTTTGTGCATTTGAAAGAAACCATCGTACAGGGTTTCTTGTTTATCGATGTTGAAATCTTTTTGACCAAAACTTGGTTGCCATTTTTCAGACATGTGCTGTTCCTGTCATTGACTAGCGAATAACTCACTATATCAATTAACCAGCTCATCAAGCCAATTGATCAAGACATTTAGAAATGAAGGATTGGAGAGGTTAGCCCTGAGTAACAGGGCTAGGATAGAAATTTAAGCTTACGCAAAGCACCTTAAGCTATCGGCTACCGATGTAGTAATACAACGCCGACGGGATACAAACATAGCGCTCTCAGCAGACTTTTTAGCTTCTTTTTTAGCCATTGCTGCAAGCTCCGCCACCTCATGAAAGCTGTTACAACAGCAAGGATCAGGGTGAACAACACCGACAGCTAAGCCCAAAAATGAGAAAAAAGTTCGGTTATTTTGACGATCACTCGCCCAGATTCCGCCCGCTTTGAGATCCGCATCGCAGTAGAACCCTTTTACCGCTTTATCGAACTCGCGAATGATCCGCTCACAACTCAACTGCCAATCAGGTGAGCGATAGATCACAACAAAGTCATCGCCCCCCACATGGCCGATGAAATTTGAATCATAAGAGGCGTGTTGTACCAGCAATTCACCCAACAAACGAATCACCTGATCCCCTTTGGAATAACCGTAACAATCGTTAAAGGGCTTAAAGTTATTCAAGTCGAAATAAGCGACATGAAAGTCAGCCGATTGGTTAAGCAACGCATCTACTTCGTTATTGATCGGGACATTACCCGGCAAAAGCGTCAGCGGGTTAGCATATTGCGCATTTTGCACTTTGAGTTCGGTCAATCGCTTCAACAGATCTCGTACATTACCCATACCAACATAAAGATCGTTCTGAGTAATAATCAAATCCTGCTGGATCTCATTCTGTTCATGCTCTGTGATAAGCCGAGAGACTTCATCCAAGCTCATCCCTGCATCCACAATAAGCACGTCATGAGACAAGATCCGCTCGACCGGTTTTGTACCATAAAGCGCTCGACCATATTGGGTAGAGAACAGCTCAAACAAACTGGACCTTCTCACTACACCTTGAGGTACGCCTTCATGCACAACCGGTAGAGAGCTTACTTCGGGGTGCGTTCTAAATAGGTCACTCACCGACAGCACAGTATCTTGAATGGAAACAGTTGGAGCATTGCGTAATAGCGAATGAGCCGTCTCACAGTTCTCAACTCGAGGAGCATTTGCAGATTCGTAGACATCAACAACAGGAGGCTCTACTGTTTGCGGCTCTGGGCTTGGATAACCAAGGTAAAAACCTTGGCCAATATTGATCCCCAGCTCTTTGATCGTTTTGACTTCTTCTTGACGTTCAATCCCTTCAGCAATGACTTTGCAGCCCATGGTATTACTGATGTTGTAGATCGAGCGTACGAACTCACGTTTTACCGGATCACTATCAATATCAGAGATAAAATGGCGATCAATTTTGACGTATTCAGGCTTTAGCTCTGACCACAATTTCAAGCCGGAGTAACCTGTCCCCAAATCATCTACCGCAACTTGGAAACCCATATTTCGGTAATGCTCAACGGCAGCATGAGTCAGGCCTTGTTGATCAAATGGGTGCTGTTCAGAAAGCTCTATGACGATATCTTGAATTGAGATACCTAACTCTTGTAACAGTTCAGCCGTAAAACCTTCTGTGTGTTCTGGCGTCCCTAACAAAGACGCACTGATATTAAGAAAGAGTTGCCCACCTGGGTTCAACTCAGCAAATGCTTCAAGGGATTTTCGTCGTGATAGCAACTCAAGTGTGTGTAACAAGTTGTTTTCAATGGCTGTCTGAAACAATGCGCCAGGCGAAGCCATAACCGTGCCCGCAGGCCCGCGGATTAAGGCCTCATGACCAATAACAACATTGTTTTTTAAATCCACAATTGGCTGAAAATGTGGATAAAGTGATTCTGACTCTAAAATATCGAAAAGATACTTACGACGTGACTCAGCATCGACCTCATTTGTTGCAAGCAACATACTTACTCACCTGTGATGCACTATTCTTAGACGCACAGGCTAGCTAGAAAGGATGACACTTAAGTGACAAACGCGAAAATATCTACCATTTATATGAGTATTCAGATATACAACCGCCTAAATATTAGACAATTCTAATCAAAATCACCCAACGTAAACTGACGCAGCATCTGAATTTCTTCAGCCCAGATCGTCTCATCAATGGTTTCTAGTACTAATGGGATCCCACGAAAGCGATCATCACGCATAATGAATTTAAAGACCTCGAGACCAATTTCTCCCTGACCTAGACTGTGATGGCGATCCAAGCGCGAGTTTAAACCACCTTTAGAGTCATTCAGGTGCATCCCTTTAAGGTATTCAAAACCGACGATCTTGGCGAAGTCTTCAAAGACCTCAGCACAGCTCTCTTGGGTACGAATATCATAGCCAGCCGCAAACATGTGACAGGTATCGATACACACACCAACACGATTTTTATCTTCTACTTGATCAATAATGGCGGCTAACTGTTCAAAGCTAAATCCAAGGTTACTTCCTTGGCCTGCTGTATTCTCAATTACCGCCACAACGGATTCAGTTTGCGCAATTGCCCAGTTAAGAGACTCAGCAATTTTAGCAATACACTCCTCTTCACTGATTTTGCGCAGATGACTCCCCGGATGAAAATTAAGATAAACCAAGCCCAACTGCTCACAACGCTGCATCTCATCTAAGAAAGCATCACGAGACTTCTGCAATGCGTCCTCTTCCGGGTGTCCTAGATTTATCAAATAGGAATCATGAGGAAGGATCTGTTCTGGCTTAAAATTTAACGCTGCACAGTTTTTCTTAAACGACGCGATCGTCTTCGAATCTAAAGGCTTTGCCACCCAACGTCGCTGATTTTTAGTAAATAGAGCAAATGCATTCGCTTCAATTTCTTTAGCATTAAGCGGGGCGTTTTGCACACCTCCACTGGCGCTCACATGCGCACCAACGTAGTAAGGCAGTAGATCAGACATCAATTATTCACTTCAGTGTAGATAGGAAACCAGTCATTCAGCTGCTTCCAATTAAGAATCAAAAATAGAGGCAGCAACGATACTACTCAGGCAGTAGATGATCCACCAGCATTTGCACCGATCGTTTACCACGGAACTCATTTACATCCAAACGGTATACGGCTCGGACTTGAGTAATATCCTGATCTGGCCAGACTTCCATATCGGCGTTAAACTGAATCGCATCAACAGCTAAACCAGAAATCGGCTCCATCAACACCATTTTCAGATGTCTTTGACCAACCACTCGTTGCTGGATCAAGGTAAATTGGCCATCAAACAGCGGTTCAGGGAACTGATGCCCCCATGGACCGGCATCACGTAACAGCTCTGCTAACTCGATCGTCATATCTGCAGCGGTAAGCTCACCATCGGTTAACACCTCTTGCTGGAGGTCTGATTCACTTAATTGGCGTCTAACCTCTTCATCAAAAGCGTTTTGAAACAGCTCTAGTTCTGTAGCTTTGATAGTTAAGCCAGCAGCCATGGCATGACCACCAAACTTACGCAAAAGCGATGGATACCTTGCAGCAATGGCATCTAAACCGTCTCGCACATGGAAGCCCGGAATCGATCGTGCAGAGCCTTTTAATTCACCCTCATCACCTTGAGCAAAGGCAATCACTGGGCGGTGCGTTCGATCTTTAATTCGAGAAGCCAGAATACCTATTACCCCTTGATGCCACTCGGGCTCATACAGAGATAGACCGTACGGCAGCTGCGCAGAGTCTAATTGCAGCTTATCCAGCAGGTCGAGCGCTTGTTGCTGCATCTCCTGCTCTATTCCCTTACGCTCCTGATTGAGGTCGTTCAGTGTAGCGGCTAGATCTTTAGCTTTCTGCTCCGACTCGGTCAACAAACACTCGATACCGATCGACATATCTTCCAGGCGGCCAGCTGCATTCAAGCGTGGCGCAATAGCAAAGCCAAGGTCGGACGAAGCCACTTTATGCTGCTGACGGCCTGATAACTCGATTAACGCTTTAAGGCCTGGGCGACAGCGCCCCGCTTTGATACGCTGAAGACCTTGATGAACCAGCACACGATTGTTTTGCTCTAAAGGAACAACATCCGCAACCGTTCCTAAAGCAACAAGGTCTAAGAGCGAACCTAAATTAGGACTCGGCAACCCGTTTAAATTAAACCAATCTTTTTGCTGTAACATTCGGCGCAGCGCAATCATCACATAAAAGATCACACCAACACCGCAGGTAGATTTAGCCGTAAACTGACAATCAGGCTGATTAGGGTTGACGATGGCACAAGCTGCAGGAAGCTCCTTACCAGCCAAATGGTGATCCGTAACGATCACATCTAAACCCGCAGCATTCGCCACAGCAACGCCCTCGATACTCGAAATACCATTATCGACGGTTATCAATAGATCAGGAGATTGTTTCAGGGCTTCCGCTACAATCTCTGGACTTAAGCCATAGCCATATTCAAAACGGTTAGGCACCAGATAGCCAACCTCTGCCACGCCCATCATCCGTAGCGCTAAAACAGCAACTGAGGTACTGGTCGCACCATCACAGTCAAAATCACCAATAATTAAGACTTTTTCGCGATGCTCTAATGCCCTAACTAAACGGTTAACGGCTCCATCTATACCTGCCAAGCCGCTATCGGGCAAAAGCTCATTCAAGCTCCTGCCAAGCCCTTGCAGATCATGCACTCCACGTGATGCATAGATACGGGCTAAAACTGGATTTACCTGCTGAAACACAGGTACAGATGTATCGACCTGCGGCCTCGGTGAAATGCTTAACTGCTTCATTAGTTCTCTAATTCAATGGTGCTAACAGGTGCAGGGAACAACACGTCTGTTTTCTCAGTGTAGTGGTATGCCAACAGCCCTATCCACTCCCTTACAGCAGTGTTTAGGCCATTCATATTTGTATTTAGATCAGGCGTAAAGCGTATTGTACCGGCCCGATAATCAACAGGGAAAGGGATTACATCAATCCCCGCTTTACGATACACACCAACCGAACGCGGCATATGGAAGGCTGATGTTACCAACAGCCACTTACCTTCGACCTTCCCCTCAGTATTCGCGATCAAATCCTTGGTATAGATGGCATTTTGAAAAGTATTTCGCGAATCTCGCTCGATCATTACACGCGATCCCATACCCTGTTGATGCAACCACTGTTTAGCTACATCTCCTCCTCTAAATTCAGGCGCTAGAATGGAGCCAGAGCCCCCAGTAAAAACAACTTTAGCTTCAGGGTAACGCAACATTAAGCCCGGTAGTGCCATTAAACGGTCTGCAGCTTGGTTAAACTCCGGCCATTGCTTACTGGAGGACATCTCCGCATTTTCGCCACCACCAAGAACAATGATCCCAGCGATAGGTTCTTTAATTTCGGATAATACAGGCTGTGGAAATCGCTGCTCTAACGGCTCTAGCAGATAGTTAGCCAATGGATATACGCTGATTGTCAGCATGGCCAAAACAGAAGTCCAGACCATAAATACGCCCAAGGCTCGGCGCCACAAGAACAGGCCAAACAGCAACATTAGCAGCAAAAGGTGATCCGGTTGCGCGACAAACCATAAGATCTTTGAGAGAAGAAAAAACTGATCAGCCATGTCCATAGGCCCCTGTATTATTATTTTTCTGTCAGACACAAAAAACCCGACGTTAACGTCGGGTTTTGAGAATATCACATCTGATTAATAGTTACTCAGTGTGTACATGACTCGCAACATACTGCTGGACAGTATTCAGATCATTATCTAACACTTCTAGCTTCTCTTCACGTTCGAACAGATCAGCCATATGTGCAGGCAGTTGCGGTGCATCCAAACCCGCTTTAACCACTGGCTCAGGGAATTTAACCGGATGTGCTGTTGATAGAGTAATCATTGGCACTGATTGATCACGGTTACATTCACGACCAGCTTTAACACCAATCGCTGTATGTGGGTCTAGAAGATATTCTGTCTCTTCGAATACCTGCTTGATCACATCACAGGTTGTCTCATCATCGACTGCATAGCTATCGAATAGTTCGCGAACTTTTTCCCAACGTGCAGGATCTAGTTCTACAGACTCTTTCGAGAAGCGTGCCATTAGATCACTGATCTCTTCACCATTACGGCCGTATACATCAAACAGCATACGCTCAAAGTTAGAAGACACCATGATATCCATAGATGGAGATAGCGTGTGAACCAACTCACCTTTAGACATGTCGTTACCGGATATAACACGGTGCAGAATGTCATTTTTGTTAGTTGCAACAACTAGCTGCTTAACCGGCAAGCCCATCTGCTTTGCCAAGTAACCTGCGAAGATATCGCCAAAGTTACCTGTAGGTACAGAGAAGCTTACTTCACGGTGAGGACCACCCACAGCCAAAGAAGCAGAGAAGTAGTAAACGATCTGAGCCATGATACGCGCCCAGTTGATCGAGTTTACTGCACCCAGCTTCATGCCTTTCAGGAAGTCCTGATTAGCAAAGCTGTCTTTAACCATCTGTTGGCAATCATCAAAGTTACCTTCCAGCGCGATATTAAAGACATTGTCTTTAATGATCGTCGTCATCTGACGACGCTGAACTTCTGATACGCGGTTATGCGGATGCAGAATAAAGATATCTAGGTGCTTGCTGTGGCAGCAGCCTTCGATCGCAGCAGAACCCGTGTCACCGGAAGTTGCTCCCATGATCACTAAGTGTTCGCCACGTTTCTC
The DNA here is from genome assembly GCF_047778055.1 of Neptuniibacter sp. QD34_54. Taxonomy (GTDB): domain Bacteria; phylum Pseudomonadota; class Gammaproteobacteria; order Pseudomonadales; family Balneatricaceae; genus Neptuniibacter. The sequence continues at coordinate 3,403,427 of NZ_CP180546.1, forward strand.
CAGTGCATAGTCCATCAAACGGCCTAGCAACTGCAGTGCGAAGTCTTTAAACGCTAGTGTCGGGCCGTGGAACAGTTCCAGAACCCACTCGTTAGTACCTAGCTCTTTCAACGGTGCTACAGCGATGTGATTGAAACCCGCATAGGTTTCATCAATCATCTTTTTAAGATCAGCATCGTCGATGCAATCATCAACGAATGGCTTAATTACATTGTAAGCAAGCTCGTTGTACGGCAAACCAGCCCAAGAAGCGATCTCTTCTTTGCTAAATGTTGGCAGTGTTTCTGGTACGTATAGACCACCATCACTTGCCAAACCAGCCAGCAAAACCTCTTCAAAGTTCATTGCCGGAGCCTGTCCCCGGGTAGAGATATATTTCACGGGGTTTACTCCTTAACTATCAAAGTGCTCAGCACGGATACGTGTAACCGAACCATTGATTTCATCTAATGCTTCGATCTGAGCGATTGCATCATTCACTTTCTGCTCAAGAACAGACTGAGTCAGGATGATAACTGGCACCTGATCTTCAGTAGTTTCTTTCTGGATGATCGCTTCGATATTGATATCTTGCGCACCTAGGATGCTAGAGATCTTAGCTAGCACACCTGGTTTCTCCTGTGCGTTCATGCGCAGGTAGTAAGCAGATTCAGTTTGCTCGATTGGCAGAATCGGCGCATCAGATAGCTCAGTTGGCTGGAAAGCCAAGTGAGGTACACGGTTGTCACGATCAGCGGTTAGCGTACGAACAACATCAACGATATCAGCAACTACAGCAGAGGCTGTAGGTTCAGCACCCGCCCCTGCTCCGTAGTACATAGTCTGACCAACTGCATCGCCGTCAACTAGAACTGCGTTCATTACGCCGTTTACGTTAGCGATTAGCGCTGACTCAGGGATCAGTGTTGGGTGAACACGCAACTCAACACCATTGTCAGTGCGGCGAGTGATACCTAGATGCTTGATACGGTAGCCTAGCTCTTCAGCATACTGCACATCTTCACGTGTAATTTTGCTAATGCCTTCAGTGAATGCTTTTTCAAACTGCAGCGGTACACCAAACGCCAAAGACGCAAGAATGGTTAGTTTGTGAGCAGCATCGATACCTTCGACATCGAACGTTGGATCCGCTTCTGCGTAACCAAGCTCTTGTGCTTCTGCCAACACATCTTCAAATGCACGACCTTTGTCACGCATTTCAGTCATGATGAAGTTACCAGTGCCGTTGATGATACCTGCCAACCAGTTGATCTTGTTTGCAGAAAGGCCTTCACGGATCGCTTTGATGATCGGAATACCGCCCGCAACAGATGCTTCGAACGCAACCATTACGTTCTTCTTCTGAGCCGCTTCAAAGATTTCGTTACCATGAACCGCAATCAGTGCTTTGTTCGCAGTTACAACGTGCTTACCGTGCTCAATCGCTGTCAAAACCAGCTCTTTAGCAACGTCGTAGCCACCGATCAGTTCAACGACAACATCGATTTCTGGATTTTTAGCTACAGCAAAAATATCGTTGGTAATCTGAGTGCCTTTGGTATCGCAATCTGGGTTTGTGTCGCGAGCACCAACCTCTTCAACAATAATCTTGCGGCCTGCTCGACGAGCAATCTCTTCCGCATTGCGCTTCAGCACATTAAATGTGCCACCACCGACTGTACCTAGTCCGCAGATACCAACTTTAACCGGTTTCAAACCTGCACCTCGCATGCTGTTGAACTAAAAAAAACCGCGATAGCCTCTTTTTATCAGGCAATTACCGCAATCTACAAAAAATAAGGCGGGTATTATAGCCAAAACAAGGCAATAGCTCTATCTCTGAGCCCATTATGACCCAACAAATAAAAAAGGAGGCCATATAGCCTCCTTCTCAGTAACCGCAGTGGGTTATTTTTCAAGATCCAACAGGTTAACCAACTGCTGCGCTGGTGCATAACCCGGGTACAAACGACCATCTTCAAAAATAATTGCAGGCGTACCTGTCACACCGACAGACTGCCCCAACTGCAGCTGATCTAATACAGGGTTATCACAAGTCTTAACTGCTGGGCGAATGCCTGATTTAGCTTGATCCATAGCTTGACGACGGCCTTCAGCACCTTCAGCACACCAAATTGATACCATGCTTTTAAAAGTGCCTGTACCTGTTCCATTACGAGGGTAAGCCAAGTAATTAACTTGAACGCCTTGCTCATTCAGAGCAGGAATCTCTGCATGCAGTTTACGGCAATATGGACAATCTACATCTGTAAAGATATTCACAGTCGCTTTTACTTCACCCTTAGGCTTATAAACAACTAACTGTTCTTCATCTAGATCAGCCATCTGAACTTTGCGCTGCGCACTTTTCTTACGTTCGGTCAGATCAACAAACCCTTCTTTGTCAGTGAAGCGATAGAGTTTACCAATAAGAAAGTATTCACCCTTGTCATCGGCATATAGCACTTCACCACTATTTAACTCGACTTCACGCAATCCAGTTAAAGGCGCATCGCCAATCTCTTTCACAACGATTCGAGCATCTACTTTTTTAAGGTTCTGCTCGATAAGCCCTTCAGCTTCTGCTGCCATTACTGATGTCGCCACACACGCCCAAAGGCAAGCAAACGTTTTAAATAAGTTTTTCATAAAATTTCCAAATCTAATAAAGCTCAGACTTATCCCAATACCAAGAAGAGACTCTCGATCTCACGAAAAGTTCCACAGTCTAGCAGATTAACCTCGCGGGTGATGCTGCTGATGCAAGGATTGCAGTCGCTGTTGTGCTACATGGGTATAGATCTGCGTGGTTGATAGATCACTGTGGCCCAACAACATCTGAACTACACGTAGATCAGCACCATGATTGATCAAATGAGTTGCAAAAGCGTGTCTCAAAACGTGTGGTGATAATGGTTTATCAATACCTGCGGTTAAGGCATGACGTTTGACTCGATGCCAAAAAGTTTGCCGCGTCATCTGCTGACCGCGTCTACTTGGAAACACTACATCACCAACCTCTTCACCCATTAAAAGAGGGCGTACTTGTGCATCGTAGCGCTTCACCCAACTAATAGCCTCATCACCTAAGGGCACAAGGCGCTCTTTACCGCCTTTACCCATGACGCGAATCACCCCCTGATTAAGATTCATTTCATGGACTTTCAGAGAGACCAATTCAGAAACACGCAATCCAGTTGCATATAGAACCTCCAGCATCGCGCGATCTCTAAACTGCACTGGATCATTTAGCTCTGGTGCCTCTAGCAAAGCTTCGACATCGGCCTCAGTTAAGGTTTTTGGCAGACTTCGACCTTTTTTCGGGCTTTGAATGAGTAGCACAGGGTCTTCCTCTATCTCCCCTTCTCGAAGGAGATATCGGTACAAGCCTCGCAAGCAGGATAACATTCTGGAAGTTGAGCTCGGCCTTAACCGTTCTTTTACTCGCCACCCAAGGTAAGCTTGTATATCGGCCTTTGTACAAGTAAGTAAACGAACTGCATTGGGACGTAGCCAAATGGCAAACTGAGTTAGATCACGTCGGTAAGACGCTAAGGTATTATCACTTAATCCCTTCTCCATCCAAATCGCATCTAGATAGGTATCAATTAACTGCGCATCCTTGGGATTCACAGTCTCAGCCTCACGTTTTGCTACCACTTATACTCCAAACGTCAGACCAACGTACTAATGATACAACTGCGCACTTTGAATTTTATCGTAAGCCATCGGGTAAGTTGCTGTGCCACGACCACTAACGACTCGGTGCTCAACGGTAATGACCTTATCGGTTACAGCGACTAACCGTCCCTCTACTTTCTGACCAAAGTAAGTGTAGAGAATCACTGATTTCCCGATATGAGCTTCTAATTCCGTCACATCGATATCTTTGAAAGACTTTTCATATTCGATTTTAGGCTTCGGCTTCGGAAAAGGCTTTATTGCAGAACCCGGTTTCAGTTCTTCTGCAACCGCATCTACTGGCTCAGTCGCTTGAACCTCGTCACCCAATACAAATTCTGGTGTTTCCTGAGGCTTCATAAGCTCTTCAAGTAAACGCTCCCCTTCCAGATCGGGTTCGGCCCAATCCAATCCATCCAAAGAAACATGCTTTTTGCTGAATTCAACATAGGGATTTAACTCACGCACAAGATCACTAGGTGTTTGAATCGACGCTAAGGACTGAACACCAAAACCTTTAGGCACATCCACACGTAGATAAATAGAACCACTAGGAGCATTTAAACCATCTAATGCTGTAAGAAGATCATCAGGAATTTTCCAACCTTCATACTTCAAACGCTTTGAAAGAAGGGATTTATAACGTTCCCTATATTGTTTAACTGGCTCTTTGTTTAGGCCAGCACAAAACTTATTACGCTTTTTGTTATAACCCCGATCAAAATATCGAGCTTCAAAATGCTTTAGTTGTGGCTGAGCAAACACGATAGACTGCATATTCAGTGCATCGCTCGCAACTTTGAGCACCAACGACATACTCATATTCGCGACCTGCTTTGTTCTACTTTGCAGATCAAAATTAAGCTCTTTATCTACTGAATCGAAATGATACTGAAAGGAAGCATCCGTGTTCAGTACACCATAGCCCATTTTACGGACCTCAGGCAGACCTATAAATTCCAAACCGCCACAAGCTAAAGCATCATAACCAGATCCAGCATTACGCTGAGAATCTAATGCAATTCGCCCCCAATCCTGTATATATCCGCTGTTCAGGTTTATATCGATACCTTTGATATCAACATTGAAGGCATCAGGTAGCTCACCCTTCGAGAGCTTTTCTTCCAATTCAAGAACAAAGCCCCATGAAGGCGCCTTCAGTACTGCCGACTGAACACCAATTTTACCTTCAGAGCCGGTTGGTACAAATGAAATACCTTTAAGCCCTACCTGAGCTTCAACAAGATCGATATGAATATCTTGATAACTCATTGCTGCAAAAGGCGCGATATCCTTTGCAAAGTTTTCCGCTGCAGCAGAGACTTTCCACCAGACAAAACCATACACACCAGCAAACAAGGCAATCGGCGCACAAATTACTGCCAGCACAGCTGCAATTTTTTTAATTACATTAACTTGCATAAAACCTAGCTCCGAAAGCTCTCCCTCTATGCACGGAACTCTAATGATAGTTGTTATTATGGGTGGGAATTGGCAAATCTGTCCAACCCTTTATCTATCCAATTGATACTTCTCAATTATTAAGCACAAAACAAAAACAAAAAAAGCGGCATAAAGCCGCTTTTTTTAAGAGAGAAAGGAGAATTAACCCAACTTCTCTTTGATACGTGCAGACTTACCGCTACGCTCACGTAGGTAGTAAAGTTTAGCCTGGCGAACATCACCACGACGCTTAACTTCAATGCTATCTACAGTAGTGCTGAACGTCTGGAATGTACGCTCAACGCCAACACCGTGAGAGATCTTACGAACTGTGAATGCAGAGTTCACACCACGGTTACGCTTACCTAGAACAACGCCTTCAAATGCCTGTAGACGTGTACGGTTGCCTTCTACTACTTTTACCTGAACTACAACAGTATCACCTGGTGCGAATTCTGGTACTTCTTTGTTCATTTGTTCAGCTTCAAGCTGCTGAATAATTAGGTTTTTGCCGCTCATCGCTTGCTCCTAAACATTCAACCTTCGGACCCTTGGGTCTCCCGGATAAAATCGGTTAACAATGACTTTTGTTCAGCGTCCAACTCAAGATTTTCCAGCAAATCAGGCCGGCGTTGCCAGGTTCTTCCTAATTGCTGCTTCAGACGCCAACGTCTGATCTCTTTATGATTGCCGCTCAACAACACTTCAGGCACTTGCATATCGTCGAACTGTTCTGGTCGAGTGTAGTGAGGACAGTCTAGCAAACCATCATGAAAAGAATCTTCGGTAGCCGAATCCTGATGCCCTAAGACGCCAGGTACTAAACGAGAAACAGCATCAATCATAGTCATGGCCGGCAATTCACCGCCACTGAGGACAAAATCCCCTAACGACCATTCTTCATCAATTTCCGTTTCTATCAGGCGTTCATCAATACCTTCATAACGCCCTGCCACCAGAATCAACCTCTCACGAGAAGCTAGTTCCTGTACTCCCTTATGATCCATACGCCGGCCCTGCGGTGAAAGATAAATAACTTTAGCTTCTCCACCCGCAGCAGCTTTTGCTGCATGAATAGCATCCCTTAGAGGTTGAACTTTCATCAACATCCCTGGGCCGCCACCATAAGGTCGGTCATCCACAGTTTTATGCTTATCGTGTGCAAAGTCTCTAGGACTCCAGCACTGCATCTGTATCAAACCATTTTTCACCGCTTTACCTGTTACGCCGTAGCAACGAATTGCATCAAACATTTCAGGAAAGAGTGTCACCACCCCGAACCACATGGTTCAGAACTCTGGGTCCCAATCGACCCACATAGTACCTGTTTCCAAGTCAATCTTTTTAATCACCTGATCAGGAAGGTAAGGCAACAGACGCTCTTTTTGATCAATGCTATCTGCTGTGCCTTTTACCACCAGCACATCATTTGCACCGGTTTCCATCAGGCGAACCACCTTGCCTAACAATTGGTCAGACTCGGTATAAACTAATAGGTTTTGCAACTGACTCCAGTAGTATTCTCCCTCTTCCAAAACTGGAAGCTGGCTTGAATCTACCGCAATATCGTAACCACAATATTTAGCGGCGATATCACGATCATCTACTCCTGCCAATTTAGCTATCAGACCTTTACCATGACGCTTGCTGGCTTCAACCTCTACAGGCTTTAATACACCATCAATTTTTAATAGCCACGGTTTGTAATTGAAAACGTTCTCCATTGGATCGGTGTGCGAGTAAACTTTTACCCAGCCTTTGACCCCATAGACCGCAGTAATTTTTCCGACAATGAGTTGTTCATTATTTGGATTACTGCCCATTTTCAATCCTGATCAAAAACCTAAAAATTACTTAGCTGCTTTAGCTTCTTTTACTAGCTTAGCTACGCGCTCAGAAAGCTGGGCGCCTTTGCTCTGCCAGTATTCAACACGATCAAGATCGATACGAAGACCTTCTTCTTGACCACGTGCAGTTGGGTTAAAGAAACCAACACGCTCAATAAAACGGCTGTCACGCGCATTACGCGAGTCCGCTACTGAGATGTGATAGAAAGGACGCTTCTTAGCGCCACCACGAGACAAACGAATTATTACCATGCGTTAGACCCTTTTATTGAGTGGGTTTTGATATCGCCCACTGTTTGATGAACCAATCTGGTTTTAACGCAGATCGGACCGGAAAAATCAGGGCGGCAATTCTACGCGAATTTGCCGCCCTAATAAAGCTATTTCGTTTAATAAATGCGCAATTATTACATGCGCGGGAAGCCGCCAGGACCACCCATGCCGCCCATACCACCTGGGCCACCACCCATTCCTGGTGGCAGCATGCCTTTCATACCACGCATCATTTTCGACATACCGCCTTTGCCGCTGAACTTTTTCATCATTTTCGACATCTGCTTATGCTGTTTAAGCAGGCGGTTAACATCTTGCACCTGTGTACCAGAACCCATCGCGATACGCTTTTTGCGGGAGCCAGAAATGATATCAGGCTTACGACGTTCCATCGGCGTCATTGAGTTAATGATCGCTTCCATCTGGTGCATACCTTTCTCGGCATTAGCAGCATCAGCCGCTTGCGCCAACTGCCCCATACCCGGCAGTTTATCCAGCATGCCCATCATGCCGCCCATATTCTTCATCTGAGAGATCTGTTCGCGGAAGTCTTCTAGATCAAAGCCTTTACCTTTTTTGATCTTCTTAGCGAACTTCTCAGCTTTCTGCTTATCGATCTTCTGCTCTGCTTCTTCGATAAGAGAAAGGACGTCACCCATACCTAAGATACGGGAAGCGATACGATCTGGGTGGAATGGCTCTAAAGCATCAACTTTTTCACCTACACCCAAGAATTTGATTGGCTTACCTGTGATCTGACGAACAGAAAGCGCAGCACCACCACGGGCATCACCATCGGTTTTTGTCAGAACAACACCGGTCAGTGGTAATACTTCATTAAACGCTTTGGCAGTATTCGCCGCATCCTGACCTGTCATTGCATCAACAACAAACAGGGTTTCGATAGGATTAACCGCTTCATGCAAGCGCTTAATTTCACCCATCATATCTTCATCAACGTGCAAACGACCTGCAGTATCTAGAAGAACGACATCATGATGCTGGATTCGCGCATGAGCAATTGCAGCATTCGCGATATCAACTGGATCTTGCTCAGCCGTTGATGGGAAGAAATCAACCTGCACTTCACCCGCGAGTGTTTCTAGCTGTTTTATAGCGGCTGGACGATAGACGTCCGCAGAAACAACCAAAACCTTTTTCTTTTCACGCTCACGCAGGTGGCGACCAAGTTTAGCGACAGAGGTAGTTTTACCTGCACCCTGAAGACCGGCCATCATTACAACAGCAGGAGGCTTAGCTGCTAGGTTCAGCTGCTCATTAGCCTCACCCATAACCTTGACCATCTCTTCATTGACGATCTTCACGAAGACCTGACCCGGCGTCAAACTCTTGGTTACTTCGGTACCTACCGCGCGCTCTTTAACGCTGTTTACGAACTCTTTAACAACAGGCAACGCCACGTCTGCTTCAAGCAGCGCCATACGCACTTCACGCAATGTGCCCTTAATATTGTCTTCTGTCAGTTTCGCCTGACCCGTGACTGAACGTAGCGTATGCGTAAGTCGTTCTGTTAAATTCTCAAACATGTCCTGCCCCACACTTCCTCTTCACAGACAGCCTTAAAAGGCCCATTAAATAGAGGAAATCGATAAACTTGGATTAATAATCGCAGTATTATACCGCACTCCAACCATCCTTAGCAGCCCCTCTTCTTTTATCCTTCATCTATCTGTGACAAACTAAGGCTCGATTTACACTCCACCCTGTAAACACTGTTCTCCAGGAACACTGGACAGAAGAGACGAAGATGTTATCCATTTCTACATTAATTGCCGTTCTGCTTTACTCAACCGCAGGTTTTTTACAATGGCAAATAATGCGCGGAGACCGCAAACAATCTCGCTCTATCAACAAATCCTTGGGACTAGCAGGGCTGGTAGCGCACACAGCTGCGATTTTTTTAGTTCTACACCAACCGGGCGGTATTAACCTCAGCCTCTTTAGTGTTGGCTCACTGATTTCTTGGCTGGTAGCGGGTTTAGTATTACTCAGCAGCTTACGTCAGAGCATAGACAACCTATTTATCGCCGTATTCCCAATGGCCGCCATGACGGTATTAGCCACTTGGATTGCCGGTGTCGGCGAGGGCAAAGCCTACGATGCTGGGTTGATCCTCCATATACTGCTATCTATCTTGGCTTATAGCATCTTCACCATTGCAACAATTCAAGCCATTTTGCTTTCACGCCAAGTTTCGGCGCTTAAGCATCATCACACACGCGGTTTAGTGTCCTCATTGCCACCATTACAAACAATGGAACGCCTATTGTTTGAGATGCTATGGACAGGACTTACGCTACTAACTGCAGCACTTGTCACTGGTTTTATCTTCTTTGAAGACCTATTTGCTCAGCATCTAGTGCATAAAACCGTGCTTTCCCTGATTGCCTGGGGGCTCTATGCCATCTTGCTATTTGGCCGAAATAGTTTTGGCTGGAGAATAAATGCAGCCATCCGCTGGACAATCACAAGTTTTGTGATTCTGGCGATTGGTTTCTTTGGTAGCAAAGCCGTAATGGAATGGTTTATCTGATATTCAGATAAAAGCACGTATTAATCGAGAGTATGGCTTGACACTCTATTAGCCACATTTAAAAATATCCCTCCATTACTAATATAGGCATACCGTCTTGGAAGACGCATCGATAAGTTTTCTCTTGGGAGTCCTTGGCTTCCTGATCCTTTGTTCCGCTTTTTTCTCTAGTTCCGAAACAGGCATGATGTCGCTCAACCGATATCGCCTAAAACACTTAGTTAAGAAAAAGCACAGCGCCGCTATTCGCGTCAGCAAGCTCCTTGCTCGACCAGATCGCCTGATTGGCGTTATTCTGATCGGTAACAACTTTGTAAACATCCTTGCTTCGGCTATTGCCACCGTCATCTGTGTTCGCCTATGGGGCGACGCCGGCATTATGGTTGCCACCTTCGGCTTAACTGTATTGATCCTAATCTTTGCAGAAGTATCACCTAAGACGATGGCTGCGATTCACCCTGAAAAGATCGCTTTTCCTGCCTCTTTAGTTCTAGCGCCGCTTTTAAAACTGATCTATCCACTTGTATGGATCATCAACGGTATTACTAACAATTTCCTTAAGCTATTTGGCGTAAATGTAACCGGCGATAACAGTCATCACCTCAGCACTGAAGAACTGCGCACGCTGGTACACGAAGCAGGCGCACTGCTTCCGCAAAACAACCAAAACATGCTTCTTGGTGTCTTAGAACTATCAGAAGTAACTGTTAATGATGTTATGGTGCCACGTAACGAGGTACTGGGCATCGACCTAGATGATGACCTTGATACGATTATCGCGCAATTAAGCCGTACCGAGCATACTCGCCTACCTGTTTATCAAGGTGAGCTAAACAAAGTTGTTGGCCTACTGCACATGCGCAATCTAGCGCAGGTTTTCCACAGCGGCACAGTAACTAAGGCAGCGATCCTTCAAGTCATCAGAGAGCCTTATTTTATTCCGGAAAGCACCCCTTTGCAGACGCAGCTACTGCATTTCCAATCTCAAAACCGCCGTATTGGCATGGTGGTCGATGAGTATGGCGATGTGCAAGGCATTGTAACGCTAGAAGACATCCTAGAAGAGATTGTGGGTGAGTTGTCATCGAACAACAAAGAAGCCGATCAAGATATCTTTTTGCAGGAAGACGGTAGCTACTTTGTCGATGGCACCGCTTATATCCGTGATGTAAACAAAGCGCTGGATTGGGAACTACCAACTGATGGCCCTAAAACTATGAACGGCCTAATTACAGAAACATTGGAATCAATTCCTGATGCTAACGTTTGTCTGCAGTTGGAACACTACCGCATCGAAACACTGCAAGTCAGCGACAATGTAATTAAGACCGCTCGCATCATCGCCCTGCCTAAACCGGTAGAAGAATAGAGCTCAGAAGATCGACTCCCTTGGTAACTGCTTTACTAAAGGGAGTCATTTAACCAAGCTTCTAACTAAGTTTAGCTCGAACGCTGTCCACTTTTTCCTGCATCGTTTGCTCTCTATCTGTACGCGTACCTAAGCGCATTGATGTCGTTATTCTCGGCGCGCCCATCTCATGTACCGTTTCATGACAGCGTTTCACCGCTAACATCACCTCATCCCAGTCACCTTCAACATTGGTGCCATATGCGTGCATCTGATGACTCAGACCTGCTTCATCAATGATATTCTGACAAGCTGCCACATATTCAGATACTGAAACACCAACACCTAAAGGGACGATGCAGATATCAATCATAACCTTCATGTTGGATTACTCCGGCAACTGACCTTGCTCACGCAACTTAATCTTTTCCCAAACAGCGCGCTTTTCGTCATTTGAATAAATACCCCACTCAGCAATCTCGATACCACTGCGCTGACAGGCGATACATAAGTCATTTTCATCAAGCGCACAAACACCTACACAAGGGTTTGGCACAGGTTTGTTCTCTTGCTCGGTCATACTTCTACTTCTGAACGGTTAATTCTTTCTTAAATCGACGCATATTTTCGACGTAGTGAAGCGCATTCTGCCTAATGCCTTCCACCTGCTCGTCACTCAACGTACGTTTGATAACAGCAGGCGAGCCCACTACAAGGGAGTTATCCGGTATTTCCATCCCCTCCGGTACCAATGTTTTAGCACCGATCAAGCAACCTTTACCAATTTTGGCCCCATTCAAGACAACTGCACCGATACCGATAAGCGAGCCATCACCCACTTCACAGCCATGAAGCATCGCCATATGCCCAACAGTTACATCACATCCTATGCTCATCGGGAAGCCACTATCGGTATGCAACACCGAACCATCCTGAATATTACTTCCTTCGCCAATAACTATCGGGTCGTTATCGCCACGGATAACAACGTTAAACCAGATAGAAGCACAATCATGTAGCTCTACATTACCGATAACAGTCGCGTTATCCGCCACAAAGTGCTCTTCACCCACTAAGGATACAGCTTGCTCACCCAACGAATACAACATAGTCCCCCTCAAGAGCCACTAGTGAAATGACGAACTTTATGTTCGGGCCGTGGTTTCATTGGAATATTAGCTCCACAACCTTCATTTAATAACTCTGCCAACATATAGGCAGTTAAGCCCCAAATTATGTGACCATTAAACTCCCATGCTGGAACATAGATACTCTGATTTTTAAAACGTATCTCATCCGTTGAATAACGGTTATCCGCAAGAAAGAAACTCAACGGCACTGTAAAAATTTCATCTAGCTCAGCTGGGTTAGCAGTAAATTCAATATCTGAAGGGATCACGCCCACCCATGGCGTTACCTGCAATCCATGCTTTGATCTCACCTGCCCTAACTGCCCAATGACTTCAACATGCCTAGGAGCAAGGCCAATCTCTTCTTCAGCTTCACGTAAGGCTGTAAATAGAAGATCCGTATCCGTGTCATCATATTTACCGCCCGGAAATGCTATCTCCCCACTATGAGATGACAGGGTTGCCGAGCGTTTAGTCAGCACAACATGCGGATCGTCATGATCGGTCAAAGCGATCAAAACGCTGGCTTTAGGCGATGTATCAGGCAAGCTGCGAGGCTCAAACCCCACTAAACGCTCGCGAATAATTGTGAGCATAAGCGTATCTTTTAAAACTGAAGGCCTGCATAGATTGAATACTATATAGCTTAATAGTAACAGAGCTTTTGAATGAACAGCCAAGAGAAACTTGGCCCTCGCTTTTTAATTACATAATGATAATCTAGGTTATTCGTGCATTTCTTGCCTTAAGACAGCTAACAAACCTAGGTTAATTCGATGAACTTTTGCCCAAACTGCGCCGGCTCACTTACTTTCAGTGTTCCTGAAGGGGATCATCTGCCTAGGCATATCTGTAACAACTGCAATACCATCCATTACTCAAACCCAAAGATTATTACCGGTTGCGTGCCGATCTACCAAGATAAAGTATTGCTTTGCAAACGTGCGATTGAACCACGCAAGGGCTTTTGGACATTGCCTGCTGGATTTATGGAGAACGATGAATCTACCTTAGAAGGCGCAAAGAGAGAGACTCGAGAAGAGGCAAATGCGGAAGTTAAGATCAGCCACCTCTACACAATAACCTCAATCGTGCATGTAAATCAGGTACAAATGCTCTATCTAGCTTATATGGATAAACCTGAATATTCGATCAGTCCAGAATCATTGAAAGTTGAGCTATTTAGTGAAGAAGAGATCCCTTGGGATGAACTCGCCTTCCCAACCATCAAGAAGGCGTTAACTTATTACTTTGCTGATCGCAAAAACAACCACTTCCCATTGCGGGAAAATGTTGTAAACCGCTCCATGCAACAACCAAAAGAAGCGGTTTAACTCATCACAAGCTCATAACTAGCTAAAGTAACGCTCAGTCACAGAATCAGCTGGGATCGGTTTCTCGTAATAGTAACCCTGCCCTTCCATACAACCTGCCTGAGCCAAGAACTCAGCTTGCTCAGCCGTTTCAATACCTTCAGCAACAGTAATCAAGCCAAAGTGACTGGCCACATCGATAATCGCCGCACTAATTGCAGCATCATCAGGGTTACCTGGCAGATCATCAATAAAGGCGCGATCGATCTTCAGTTGATCCAGATTGAAACGTTTCAAGTAAGCCATGCTGGAGTAACCCGTACCAAAATCATCCAGTGACAGCTGAACACCTAATTCTTTGAGATCATGCAGCAGCTGCAAGGTCTTATCCTGATCATGCATCAACGTGCTTTCAGTAATCTCCAATACCAGTGAAGCTGGGGCTATCGCAGAAATTTGTAGAGCAGCTCTAACCTCTTCAACCAATTCAGGTCTAAATTGACGAACAGACACATTCACCGACATCGTAAACGGTTGGTCGGACTGCTTGCCCCACTCAGCCGCTTGCTGACAAGCTTGCTGAAGCACCCAGCCACCAATAGGCAGAATCAAACCTGTTTCCTCAGCGAGCGGGATAAAGTTATTTGGTGGAACCAAACCTAAATTAGGATGCTGCCAACGAATAAGCGCTTCACAACCAGCTAAAGAGCCATCAGATAGATTTACTTGCGGCTGGTAATAAAGCTCAAACTCCTGATGTTCAATCGCTTTACGTAGAGCGATCTCAACCTGTAGACGCTCAGAAGCGCGTCGATTCATTTCAGCTGTGTAGAACTGATAATTATTGCGCCCCTGATTTTTAGCAAAGTGTACTGCAGCGTCCGCATTACGCAGCAATTGATCGAAGTCATCTCCGTCATCTGGGAATACTGAAATACCTATACTTGGTGTAATCATCAAATGACTGTCGCTTTGCAAAGGCTCTGATATTTTGTGAATAATGCGTTCACATAAATTCGCTGCCTGCTCTAAATTCTTCAAATTAGGCAAAAGGACACTGAATTCATCTCCGCCCAAGCGACTCACTGTATCGCCTTCACGCACCTCATGCTGAATGCGCTCCGCGACCATTTGAAGTATCTCATCACCAAAGCGATGCCCAAGGCTATCATTGATATTTTTAAAGTTATCTAGATCAATATACAAAAGCGCAAAACGCTGTTTTGTCGCTCGACAGCTCAAAGAAATCGTTTGATCAACCCGATAACCTAACAATCGTCTGTTTGGTAAATTAGTCAAAGAATCATAATCAGATAAGTAACGCAGCTTATCCTCTGCTTCTTTACGCTCAGTCAGATCAGTAATAGCCGCAATATAGTTCTGAACTTCACCTTGCTCATTGTGAGATGCACGAATAGAGAGCCACTGCGGGAATATCTCGCCATTCTTACGACGATTCCAAATATCACCGCCCCAAGCACCTTTAGCGTCAATCTCGCCCCACATTTTCTTGTAGAAGTCGACACTATGCTGACCAGACTGCAATAAACGCGGATTTCGCCCTATCACTTCATCAGCTGAATATCCCGTTATATCAACAAAAGCGTCATTAACCGCTAAGAGGCGACAATCAGCATCCGTCACCATAATCCCCTCACTGGCATTATCAAAAACGCGAGAGGCCAAAAGGAGTGCATTTTGTTTATTTTCAATTTCGTTCTGGTATTTACCAAATTGCCGGTTCAACCAACCAGAGAAAACAAACGTCAGCGACAGTGTCGCGCACGTAGCTAAAAACAGGAATGTATAGATCTGAGCGCGATCCTGGCGCATGGTCTTTTCAACCAGCTCCTTCTGTTTTTCCATCAACTTTTTAATGTCATCCGGATAGAAACCACCGACTAAAACCCAACCTAAATCAGGCACAGTTTCTACCAATGATATTTTCGGGTGAGGCCCCTCTCCGTTGGGGTAATACCATTCATATTCGATAAAACCGCCACCGTTTTCGGCCGTTTCATAGATAAGTTCTAAAACTTTACGCTCTTTTGTACTCACTTTATCAGAGGGGTTATCCCCAGTTAGCGAACTTACGCCAGCAGTCGATAACAAATTCCCCTCGGTATCAAACACCGCGAGATAGCCATTTTCACCGAAACGAATGGTCTCCAAACGCTTTAAAGCTTCCTCTTTAAGATCATTCTCTATTTGATAGAGGTAATCACCCGCTCCAATAATCCATCTATAGGGTTCGAATGATTTTACAAAAGCGATCTTCTCCGTCATTTGGGTCTGATCATGCGGAGGATACCAGCGATAACGAGAGTACCCCTCCTTCTCTGGATTCTCTACGGCATCCAATAAACCACGCATAATGTAATGCCCAGTATCATCCTGATTATCATACAGAGACCGCCCTTCAACACCCGGCGAAGTAGGAAGCAAGATACAGATACCTTGATCATCATCGATAAAGATATAACCACGGCCATTAAAGAAACGAAGATCTCTCAAGGTTTCACGGATTAACGCTTTAACTTCTGCTTCAGGTCGTAAAGGTGATTCGCGGTCATAGATGGTTTGTGCGATCGTATGCGCTTTAAGGACTTCTTCACGAGATTTTTCTTTAAGAACAGCCTCTGCTTGGGCCACCATATACTGGATATAGTCTTTTGCACTATCGATTTCAGTAATTAGGTGCTCTCGCCCTTTATCCATAAACTCCTTCTCTAAAGAAGCTAGGCGATACTCACTATCTCGTTGGTTTTTGTATAAAAAATGCGTGGCAACAGCTGCTAATAACATGACTGCTATGGCAACTGATCCCCAAAGGAGGTAACGCGGCAATGCACCTACATTAGCGGGTGTCATAGAGGAAGCCCCCTATTCTTGCAACGATGGGTAGAAACCGCATCTACTTTCCCATCGCAATAAAGCCGATTGGCTGCGCACATCTGATATTTGGCCCAATACAAACAAAAAGAACCGACCCGCCACTGTAACAGATTTGGCGAAGTAGCAGACCATTCATCCGGTCAAAAAATTGATCTGCATCAAACTACCATAATTTATAGCCTTCAACAAAGAACAGAAGCTTTAAATTAGACCAGTACAGATGTGAACTAACGCAGATTTAGCTTTGTGTTTATTTCATCAATATAGCGCCGATAATCAGGGCTATCAGTGCGGCTATAGTTAAGATTTCGGAACAAACCTGTCAGGGTTACAAAATAATCCCTAACCTCAACTTTATCCTTAAACTCATTACTTGATGTAAGCGCCATTCTTAATAGTGAAAACAAAGCTTGCTGACGCTCAATAGGTACCGATATATCAACATCATCAAAGGCATCTTGCTGCAAGTAGACCTGATCTAAACAGATAGATTTGTGATAAAGAATGTAATCCTGCAAGGTAACACCCTCTTCACCTGTCACCTGCATCATTTGCTGAACTGCCTCACCTTGATCGAGCAATTGCTGCATATCCTTCACCTGAGAAACCCAATCAGCACCTAAATGCTCGGCATACCAATCTGCAAGCTGATCTAGATAACGCGACCATGAAATCAATGGATCTACCGCTGGATAAGCACGTTTATAAGCGCGCTCTGCACTCAAGCCCAAAAAGGTTTTCACCGTTCGCAATGTTGATTGGGTAACCGGCTCTTCAAAGTTACCTCCAGCAGGAGAGACCGTACCAATCAGAGTAAGACTCCCCATATCTCCGGCGTTGTTTTCAATCAAGCCAGCACGTTCATAAAGCGCCCTTACAGCAGAATCCAAGTAGGCTGGAAAAGCTTCCTCTCCCGGAATTTCCTCTAAACGCCCCGAGGTTTCTCGCATCGCCTGAGCCCAACGAGACGTAGAATCCGCAATCAGCAGCACGTTGTAACCCATCTGACGATAGTATTCAGAGATGGTGATACCCGTATAAATCGATGCTTCACGCGCTGCCACCGGCATAGATGAGGTATTACAGATAATCACGGTTCGATCCATCAAGGTTCCACCTTTAGGATCTGGCATATTTGGAAACTCGGTGATCGTTTCCACCACCTCCCCTGCACGTTCACCACAAGCCACAATCACCACAATATCCACATCCGAGAATCGGGATATCAGACTCTGTAAAACTGTTTTACCCGCACCAAAGGGTCCCGGAATACAAGCCGTTCCACCTCGGGCGACAGGGAAGAAGGTGTCGATAAGCCGAATAGAGGTAAGTAGCGGTTCTTGCGGATAGTGCCGTTTGCTTTTTCCCGACCTAAGTAAAGGCTCACTTACTGGTACACGCACAGGCCACTTCTGCTGCATTGTAACTTCAATTTCATCACCGTGCTCAAGGCGCAAACGTGCCACAGGCGTTGTTACCGTGAAACTCCCCTCCTGAACCCAGCTAATCTCAGCCTCACCATAGAGGTTAAATGGCGCCATAATCCGATGTTTAAATCGCCCCTCTTGGACATTGCCAATCAGATCACCCGCCTTAACACGATCACCGACTTTAACACTAGGCTGAAAGGCCCAATGTTGTTGTTGATCAATCCCTTCAACTTCCAGGCCTCGAGGAAGGAAGAAACCATTCTGCGATGCAATGATCTCTAGAGGGTTCTGCAAACCATCATAAACCTGCCCCAACAACCCAGGCCCCAAGGCAACCGAAAGCATATCACCACTTTGTCTAACGGGGTCGCCAACCGCCACACCGCGGGTATTTTCAAATACTTGGACATCTGCTTCACCGTGACGCACTCGAAGCACTTCCGCCTGCAAATATTCCTGCCGTCCATCCGTAGCAGTACGCAAAGGACAGATATAAACCACTTCATTTTTCAAGATGGGATGAAACACACCCTCTTCATTTTTACCCAATTCAACGGTGACGATATCATCCCGTACTGCAACTACCTGAGCTGTAATCTTCTGATCCACTAGGCTTCCCCCTGAGCTAACTGTTGCTCTAGGCCTGTCATTTCCAATAACTGAATATTTACCCGATTAAACTCTGTTAGAGCGGCTTCAGCATCATAATTTAGATGGCGCTCAGCGATACTCCAACGCAATACAAAACAGGCTAGTGCCTCAAAACCAAACCCATGCTGCTTTTCACAAAAGGCCAAGTCCTGCCAAAGCCACTGATTGAGGGTTTGCTCCACCAACAATGCATCCTCTTTAGCTAATACTCGCTGCAAAGACTGTAGCTGTGGACACACTTCCTCTAAACCAAATCCGGGCTCAAACCAATGCTTGCGAATACGCGGCAACCATCGACCTACGCCATAAAACAACGCAGAATTTTCCATACCTGCAGAACGACTCCGCAAAGCTGCCATGAGTGTTCTTAATTCCAAATGAAACAAAACCCGCTGACGTAGCACTTCACTGCTCACTTGCTCAAGCTGATCCATCCACTGATGCACCACCTCTTTATCCGTCAGCCCTCGCAACGCCTGCTCATTTGGATAATACAGCCGTTCAATCAAAGTTAACTGCTGTCTATCAATATCACTTAGCATGGTTAAGCGCTGATCCAGTGCTATACGTGAAAGCGGCAGCTGCTTACACTGTTCTAGATCAGGCAACCACGGCAGCGCGGTTATTAAGGTGTAGTAACCCGACACTAGCGAATCACTCCTTCAATGATCGCTCTGAATCGAGGCTGAAGATGCTTTAACAACAGCTTGGAGATAGCTTCGCTACTCAGATCCACTTCCACCTCCTCTCCTTGCAAACGAACACGAATTCCTTTGCCTTGGTGAAGATCAAAACTGATGCCATTACGCATCTGCTCAGCCGCAAGAGACTGAACAAACTGACTCAACTTACCTTCTCGGTACTCTTTAGGATTCCGACGCAACTCATCCAAGCCGATGTAATCATCCGGCAGAAGCAGCTCGATTTCCTCAGCATCAGCGATGCCATGATCGTGACTTGCCTTAGCCACCAACGACAGGATTAAGCTACGCATAAATTCAGCATTATCCATCTGCTGCGCAACCAAACGCTCTACTTGATCGGTGAAAGAATGAGATAAGGTTTCTCGAACTTCCAGATGCATATCACGCGCTGCGATCTTTAACGCATCTTCGCCAGATTGTTGGAGCTTTTCCGCTTCTTTACGCGCCTTACTGACGATCTGCTCCGCTTCTTGCTTCGCTTGCGATAGCAACCAATCCGCACGATGTTCTGCTTCCTCAACCAAGGCTTCAGCCTCATGCTGACCTTTTTCAACACCTTGCTGACGCAACTTTTCGATTAGCTCCTCAACGCCTGAAGACGCATGAGTTTTATGTTCATTACTCATCAGCAATCTCCCCTTATAAAGGTACGCCCGCACTAATTACCAGCGCAAAGATAAAGGCGAATACTGCAAAGCCCTCTACAATCGCAGCCGGGGCTAACGACATACCAAATATCTCTGGACGGATTTTGGAAACATTGATTGCAGAAGCACAACAACGCCCCTGCCATGCTGCGCTAAATAGAAGCGCTAAACCACACAACAGACCAATAGCAGCTAAGCCCGGTGCGTTATCGATTGTAATTTCTCGATTCAACGCAAACATAACCACGATGCCGTATATAGATTGCGACGACGGCATTGCAGCCACACCAATATAGCGACCATGACCGGTTTCGGTTTCTAACAGCGCACCACAGGCAGCTTGCCCCGCCTGAGCACAACCAATCATGCTACCGATTGCACCTAACGCCATTGGGCCGTATAAACCAGCCCAACCTAAAGCAATAATCAGGTTATCCAAGGTGAAACCTCCCGTTTAGCAAACGGCTGAAAGGCATAGCCCTCATCCGCCAGACTCCAGTTATAAAATTCGATTAAATTCAGACGCAAACCGTGAATCACACCACTGATCACGGTAAGTACGAAATTGAGAAGATGGCCAACCAGCAAGATAAGCACTTTGAATAACAAGCCAATCGCAGGCAGTGCAGCCGCTACATCTACCGCCAGTTGATTAAAGGTCATCGCCAACGAAGCACTGGCCAACCCCAAAGCAAACAGACGCAGATAACTCAGAACATCACCAAAGATTTTGGTAATCCCTGCAAGAGCCAACACACCATCAAAGAACCGCCCCATGCTCCATTCTGACTTTTCACTTGAGAAAAGAAGCACGAGTGACAGACAAGCCGTCAATAACAGCCAATGAAAAACCTCAAAACCAACAATCCAGCCCCAAAGGGCTACAGTGACCGAGCCAGCCCAGCCTAAGGCGGCATACATTCGTGTACTGCCCCGTCTGACCCAAGCCATCATCAGGTTTGCCAAAATCAAATGCACCGCCCCTACGGATATTGAGAGCAGCATCATGCTGTCAAAGTCGTTGAGGTCCATCAGTTTAAAACCCTGCAGCCACGCAAAGGGAGCTTGGGCACCGAAGTAGCTCCCCACCAACACACCCCAGAGAAAGCCTGCCACCGATAACGCTACACCCATCGCACGCAAACGAAGTCCCGTTTCTGATCGCCCCATATCGCGCCAGTAAAACAGTAAGATCGCAGCTAACAACAGCGAGTAGCCTGCATCAGACATAATCAACGCAAAAAAACTAACAAAGGAGAAAAACACTACCCGCGAAGGGTCCCAACTGCGATAGCCAGGCATCTGGAAGAAATTCACCACCTCTTCCCCCCCAGCGACAGAGGTTGGATTCTGTAACAGTGTCGGTGGCAACTCATCAGGTTTAGGTACTTCGAGCTGTAACACCATACTTTTCTGATCAGCAAAGTGCTGTAACGACTCTATGCTGTCCTCAGCGACCCAGCCCTGAATAGCAAAGATCTCATCCCGATCTAAAGTCTGATCAGATACTTCGGCTAGCTGAGCATCATCCTCCGTACCCGCAATAGAGCGCTGTAGAAGATAGATCCATCTAGTAAGCGCCTCGCGTTCGGCTTCAACTGTTTCCAGCTCGACTTCTATATCTTCCAATTCACGTTGCAACTGCTCTAGTGGAATAGCACCGGTATGAGTGCGGGTGACAGGCATAGCATTTAGCGGCGGCTCTGTTTCTGAAATAACCGTGATATAGCTATAGCGATTATCTCGATGGACGCATTGCCAAGGCAGCTCCGTTTTATCTACCTCTTTCATCTTGTAGTTAGGTACAAGATAAAACCACAAACGGTGACCGTATAACTCGCCTTCCTCAGGCAGGATAAAACTACCCCAAGGCTTGAGATCCTTTATCCGTTTACGCAAAAAATCATGCCGTTCCACCAATTTCAGGCGCAAACTACGGTTTTGATCAACTTTATCTGTAACTTCTAGTAGATCAAAATGACGTTCACTCACTACCTGCTTACGCTTTTGCTTAGAGTTCAGCAGATAGTGCAACACGCCATGGAGCTGTTCTGGGCTTACTTGATGCTCTAGCTTCACTTGAGATTTTTGCGGCGCTACCAAAGGAATAACATGCATTACTCCCAAGGCTTGCAAAGCATCAAGAATCGATACCTTTTCCTCGGTTAAGCCAACTAAGGTCGCTTTCTTAAGAGACTGAATACTCACAGTTTCAGCCTCCGACGTTTATTCTTCGCAATTTTTGCGCGCACAACGCCCGCACGCTCAGCATCTGATAATGCGATACGGATCTTTCGAATATTTTTTTCAGTCTGCGGAATTAAAACCTTATCGAATAGATTTAAGCGCTGGGTCGTTTTCTGCAATCCAGCTTCCAATATCTGCAGGCGTTGTTGATAGATTCTGATCTCCACTTCCAACTTTAAGGCCTGTTCCTGCAGTAATAAAACGGTGTCGACCCAATGGGGCAACACCAAACGCGAGTATTCAGATAATTCAACATTAAATTCTGCTAGTTCAGGCAGTTCTAACCCGACTAAATTGCTGTATTTCACCTCAACCTTTTGAACCTGTAACAACTGGCTAAGCTTAATCTCCGCACCCGCTAGCATTGGTAGTTTTTCAGATACACAAAGGTGAAGATCTTGTAGCTTTAGTTGGTTAGTTTGCAGAAACTGCTGGGCTTCTTGCCTCGCAGCCAGAAGCTGTTTCCGCTTTAAATCTAAGGCGGGCACGAACTGACGGAACGCTTTTAAGCGTCCGCCCTCACGATTTAATGTGGTCTTATTGAGTGCTAGCTTCGCCACAAATCATCCTTAAACCTGAGCTAGATTTTGCGCTGGAAAATACTTATCCACCAACGCCTGTTTCATCAACAGCTCTTGCGGCTGAAAACATTCAGCCAGCGTCAGCCAACACTGATCTAAAGCTTGTTCTAACGGCATAGTGACATGTATATCCATAAACCGATCTCGGAAAAGCTCACCAAATTTAAGTAAGCGCTCGTCATACTCACTTAGTTCAAAAGACATTGCTTGTTTCTGCGCAGCATCTTGAGACTCTGCATACAAACGCACCATAGTGTTCATAATCTGGCTATGATCTTCTCGGGTGACTTTGCCGATCACATGCTGCTTTAAGCGTGATAGAGAACCAAACGGATCGATCACTCCATCATGCAGATAGAACTGACCTTCTGTGATATAGCCAGTGTTATCAGGCACAGGGTGAGTAACATCGTCACCCGGCATTGTTGTAACCGAAAGAATAGTGACCGAACCTGCGCCTTTGTAATCGCAGGCTTTTTCATAACGTCGTGCTAATTGCGAGTAGAGGTCCCCAATGTAACCTCGGTTTGAGGGTACATGCTCCATCGAGATGCCCACCTCTTTAAGCGCGTCGGCGTATGCGGTCATATCAGTGAGTAACACCAGTACGCGTTTACCCTCTTCAACGGCAAAGCGTTCGGCCACAGCTAACGCCATATCCGGAACCAACAAACCTTCTACGGTGGGGTCGGATCCCTGATGAACAAACATAACTGTACGCGCTAGCACGCCTGCTTCTTCAAATGCCTGACGGAAGAAGTGGTAATCATCGAACACCAGACCTATACCGCCAAAGACCACTACATCGGCATCTGCATGGGTGCCAATCTGCGCTAGCAGCTGGTTATAAGGTTCGCCTGCCACGGAGAAAACAGGGATTTTTTGACTTTCAACTAGACAATTAAACACATCAATCATCGGCACGTCGGTGCGAATCATATGCGATGCTAAAACACGTCTAGCTGGATTGACCGTAGGGCCGTCAATCTCAATTTTGGGCTCTTCTGTGAGCATTGGGCCGTTGTCGATAGCTCGACCCGTTCCTGAGAAAGAGCGCCCCAGAATATTAGGAGAGAACGTCACTTCCATGGAACGACCAAGGAAACGAACTACTGAATGAGTGGAGAGACCTTTAGTACCCGTAAAAACTTGAAGTGAGACCTCCTCACGATCAAGCAAAATGACCTGAGCCAAACTCCCTTCCGCGCCTTCATGTTTGTCATTTTCGATTAAAGCCAAATCACCAAAACAGATAGACGATGCACCATCTGTTAGCGGCACATGCACTTTAACTATGTCACCAACAATTTCCAGAATACGAGAGTAACGTACCAATAACTGCGTCACTTCTACCTCCCTGTCATTCGGTTACAACTTTAAAATTCTTCTAATCGCCAAACATCGTAGGCAGGTTCTTCATAAGGGTGAGCCGATTTCATTGCATCGAGAGCCTGATGTATCAACTCATCGCTGCACACCAACTCAACCTTCCACTCCTCGACTGTTTCAACATTACCTAAGCGCCCTATATGCGGATCACTACCCTCTAAAGGGCGAAATTGGCCTTGGCCAAGCACTTGCCAACAGCAACAATCATAGTTACCAATTCGTCCTGCACCTGTCGCGAAAACAGCCGCTTTTACTTGTTCCAAGTTTTCATCAGGAACAAAGAAACTTAGTTTATACACCGAAGCTTTACCGTTTTATTTAACTGTTCAACCATGTTGGGTATCTGCTCAGCTATACAATCAGATATAGGCGCCATAGTCTCAGTTTGACCTAGCTGAACCAGAAACAAACTGATCTGCGGCAAGGATTGTTCGAGTTTAAGCAACAACTGCCAACTCTCTGAGATACCCAAAGTATGACTACTTACTGGCACATTTTGCATATGCAAAAACCCAGACCCATCCTCAATATACCTGTACTCACCTGCTTTTTGCGCCATTTCACAGGCATCAATCACAATAACCTGATCAAATTGAGGCAATAGCGTCACTAAAGAGTGGGCAGGATTGGTTAATTTCTCGCAGACCACAGATTCAGGGCACAGACCTTTCAGGGCATCCACCAACACCCAACCGATTTGATCATCCCCATGGAAAGAGCCCAAACCAAATATTCCTAATTTCAAGGTTTACGCTCCGTAGTTAACTTTAGAAAGTGAGTTGCACAGGAGATACATGGATCATAATTACGGATCACTTTTTCACTATGTAAGCGCAACAGATCATCGGGTTGATCCAAGCCAAACTCACTCAGGGAATAAAGCAGATCTTGCTCGATACGTGCTTGGTTTTGGCTGGTCGGCGGGACGATTTTCGCCTCTGTAATTAAGCCAGCCTCATTGACTGAATATCGGTGCCAAAGCAAACCTCTAGGCGCCTCACTCCAACCGTATCCAGTGCCTGCTTTCGGATTAACCTCAACTGCACTTTTGGTAGGTGACTTATACTTTTCCAACAACTTAATCGCTTCATCCAAAGCAAAACAGATCTCCACACCACGAGCCAACATACTGTGGAACATATTCTGACTTGGAAAAGGGCTACCCAATTTACGGAGTAGCTGCTGTAGAAAATCAGGCAGCCGTTGATGATTAAGATTGATCCTTGCCAGAGGGCCAACCAGATAATTCTGGCCATTGAGATGACTCCACAGCGCCGTCGAGTGTGGCGACTGGCTCTCTGCAAAGTAGGTTTCATATTCGTCCTCAGCGATATTCAACCCTGAGCTACTAACGAGACGACCTTCACCAAGCGGATATCTATTCGCTGTTAGCGAGACGGAATTAAAAGCCTGCCGGTGATCAGGAATCTCAACCTCAGCTAACCATTCAACCATAGCTAGTGCCTGAGGCAATATCTCATTGATATACTTTTTAAGCGCTTGCGCTTCGGCTACCGAGGGAGCTTTATGAAAGCCTCCCACTTTAATACCAACGGGGTGTACAGAACGCCCACCCAAGAAACGCATAATTCGGTTACCCGCATCTTGAATAGCAAAGCCTCTTCGAACCTCATCGGGATACTCTCCTGCGAGCTCCAACGCCGAGTTATGGCCAAAATAATCTGGCAACGCTAGTAAATGGATATGCAGGCCATGACTTTGCAGCCATTCACCTAAATAGAGCAAGCGCCGCATATCCTTTATCCACGGGGTTAGCTGAACCTGAAACAGAGATTCCAATGCATTCACTGCACTGACTTGATAAGCCACAGGACAGATTCCACAGATGCGCGCCACAATATCTGGAACTTCAGAGAAGTGCCGCCCCTCTAGAAACTTCTCAAAAAAACGCGGCGGCTCATAAATTTTAAATTGCAGATGCTGTAACTTACCTTGTTCAATCTTGAGATGGAGCGCCCCTTCTCCCTCAACACGGGCAAGTGAGGGCACGTCAATCTGAATCTTTCGTTCAGTCATTCAGCTCTCCTTTGCCGACATTTGCCTCAGGATGAATCAATCGAAAACGCCGACTAACTTCTGCATCAACAAGGCCTAAACCTGATAAACGACGCGCCAACGCTGAATGATGAGACAGCTCGGCATCGCCATAGCAGCCATAGCATGCTCGACCAAATTTGGGGCACAAAGCTCCGCAACCCAATCTTGTCACTGGCCCCATACAAGGCTCACCAGCAGTGACTAAAGTGCAGACCTGACCCGAGCGTTTACACTCAATACAGAGTTTTTCTCGTTCATCCTGAGGCATTACGCCCTCAAGCATTAAGCTGATCGCCGTTGAGATTTGGCGGCTATTGATCGGACAGCCCCAGAGTTCAAAATCAACTTTAACGTGATCTTTGATCGGCTCGGATCTATCCAAACTATCGATAAATTCAGGCTGTGGATAAATAGCGCCCGGCCAAGTCTCAGGTGCATCCGCCAAGTTCTTCAACGCTTGAATCCCACCAGAAGTGGCACAGGCTCCCATGGTAATAAGATAACGGCTGTTCTTACGTATCTGTTGGATTCGCTGGGTATCATGTTGAGTCACAATACTGCCTTCAATAAAGGCAATATCGACCTCTGCACTCTCATCCAAAACACCCGCTTCTGCAAAATGCTTTATCTCCACCCGCTCTGCCAAAGTAACTAGGGCTTCACCCATATTTAGCAATGCCAATTGACAGCCATCACAAGAGCTAAATTTATGCACAGCAATACTCGGTTTAGAGCTCATTACACGCCCTCCATACCTAAACGATCGCTTACAACAGGGTAAGAAAATACCGGGCCATCTTTGCAAATAAAATCAGCGCCAAACTGACAATGGCCACAATGCCCTACGGCACACTGCATATTTCGCTCTAGACTAAGAAATATCTGAGCCGGATCTATCCCTAAACCAATAAGCTTTTCCGCTGCTGCATGCATCATCCCCTCAGGGCCACAAATCATCGCCAATGCATTACTTGGGTCAACTGTCACTTGATCAAGCAGCTCGGTGATACGCCCTTTATGGAATGGCCACGCCGGTCCTGATTCATCCGCTGCAAGAAACACTTCAACATTCTCGATCTGACGCCACCGATCATAGCGCTCACCCCAGATAAGATCATTGCTGTGCTTAACCCCTTGAACAATACTCAGCCGTCGATAATGATCTCGTCGTTTCAGCGCATAATTGATTGCTGCTACGACCGGCGCACAACCCAATCCACCAGTAACGATTAGAAGATCCTTATTTTTTGCGTCCAACAGAGGCCAACCATGACCGAATGGACCTCTTAGACCGATTTGATCTCCCTGTTTTAATTTCGCTAAACCTTCGGTAACACGCCCTACAATCCTAATAGTGTGATCGATGACTCCCTCATCCTTAGGGTCAGAAACAATCGAGATAGGCACCTCACCCACACCAAAAAGGTAAAGCATATTGAACTGACCCGGTTCAAACTTATAGGCGGCTCGCTCTGCGAGGTCAGCCAACTGCAAACGAAGCGTAAAGATCGTTTTAGATTCACAAATCACCTCAGTAACAGTTGCAACCAAAGGTTTCTGACAGAAAACACTCATTCTTTGTCTCCTGTTATCAGGTTTGCTTCTGCTACAAAATCTATCTCTGCAGGGCACCAGGTCATACAGCGCCCGCAGCCAGTACAACCTGAGCGGCCATATTGGGCCTGCCAAGTATCTAGCTTATGGATCATCCATTGCTGATAGCGCTGCTTAACGGTTTGTCGAACTTGAAATCCTGCAAGCTGACCATGAGATTCTCCAAAACAGCTATCCCACTCTCTGACGTGCTCGCTCTCAGCACCATTAAGCTGTGGTTCTTCATGCTGTCGATGGCAGAAACAGGTGGGGCAAACCATAGTGCAGTTACCACAAGCAAGGCAGCGCTCGGCAACATCATCCCATTGCGGATGATCTCTTCGGCTTTGCAGATCATCTTTAGCAATAAGGTTGAGTGATCGGGTTTGTTGATTAGCAGCCGTTTGAATCTGTTCCTTGGCCATATCGGTCATCGCTTCAGACACTTTGTGTAGCGGCAACTGATCGACTATGGTCGAGCCTTTAGCCGAGCCCGATTGAATAAGAAAGCCATCGTCTAATTCAGTTAACAAGATATCGTAAGCTTGCCTAACCTCTGGACCATCGCCTGTAGATACACAGAAACAGGTTTCTGCAGATACATTGCAATTAACAGCAATTAAAAAAAGCCCTTGCCGCTTTGCTTGGTAACCGGGGTCTACATATTCACCTTCTAGAAAATGCTGATCCTGCAGTTTCAACGCGGCAAGATCACAGGCTTTCACCCCTATGATTGCAACTTTATCTTGCGCTTGCTCAGGCACTAAAAATTGCAAACGACCATCATCACCACGCCTTGCCTGCCAGATAACATCTCGAGCAGGATATAACAGCGGCTTCAGAGCAGATGGCCCATTTGCCCAATTAAACTGACGTGGAGAATCACCATGCTTGAGCCGATACAGCCCAGGGACCTGCTGATCTGTCCACCTTTGCGGAAGATCTTCAACAGAATCAAGATCATCGTAAACAATCGCGCCATCACGAACTTGAGGACCGTGCAACCGAAAGCCTTGCTTAAGCAAAAGCTCAAACAGCTCGGTTAAATCCTTCCTAATGAGAAAAGCAGATTTAGAAATCGCCATTCACTCCCCCCCCTTGCTCTTTTAATATTAGCCTAAACTACTAGACAAGCTTCGGGATTTAGGGCGATTTCAGTCTTCAATTACACGAGCATAAATGACACTATGAAAAGGTGTGCTAACCCAGACATTAATCGCATCTGTTTTGAGTTTAGATATGAAAGTTCTTGTCGTTGAAGATAGCCAGCTAGTAAGCCGAGTACTACAAAGACTGTTTCAAACCGCAGATATACCACTGGAAATCATATTCTGTGAAAGCCTGCTTCAAGCTCAAGAAAAGGTAGATCTTTACGAAGATATCTTTGCGGCATTAGTTGATCTTAACCTTCCAGACGCGCCTCATGGCGAAATCGTCGATTTTATTCTCGCGCAAAACATTCCGACAATTGTTCTAACCGGCAGTTATGACGACGATAAACGTGAATCTTTACTTCAACAGGGCGTAGTAGATTACATCATCAAAGAAAGCCGCTTCTCCTACGAATATGCCGTTCAGCTTGTTCACCGCTTGCTTAAAAACCAAGAGATCAAAGTTCTATTAGTCGAAGATTCTTCATCCTATCGGCTGATGGTGCGCAAACAACTCGAAAAACACCTTTACCAAGTTATTGAGGCCCGCGACGGCCAAGAGGGACTAGCTAAACTTCAGCAAGACCCGGAAATTAAGCTTATCCTCACCGATTACGAGATGCCCAATATGAATGGCATTGAGTTAGTACAAAATATTCGCCGGGATTACGAAACATCCGAGCTCAAAATCATCGGTTTATCTGCAGCCGACAGCCCTGCTTTATCTGCAAAGTTTATTAAAAGTGGCGCAAATGACTTTCTAACTAAGCCATTTAACTATGAAGAGCTACATTGCCGAGTGATGCATAACATCGAACAGATGGAGCTTATAGCCCAGATCAAAGATGCTGCTAATCGCGATTTCCTAACTGGTCTACACAACCGACGCTATTTATTTGAACAATCTGAAAAATTATTAGCGCAGCCCAACAATAAAACCTGCTTAGCCATGATGGACTTGGACTTCTTCAAGCGAATCAATGACAACTACGGCCATGACGCAGGGGACGCTGTGCTAACCCAACTCGCAACCCTACTGGATCGATCCTTCAACCGCTTCCTACATGCACGTATTGGCGGTGAAGAGTTTTGCATTTTGTTAAATGGCTTAAATTTAGATCAGGCAGAAATTCTGATGCAGCATTTCTGCACCTTAGTGCATGACACTGAATTTGTATTTGGTGATCAGGTTCTACCCGTTACGGTGAGTATCGGTTTAATCGAACAAGATGATGACAACTTCGACCAGATGATTAGCCGAGCAGATGAGATGCTGTATCAAGCGAAAGAGGCTGGTCGTAATACTGTTAAGTGTGAATAAAAAAGCCGCTGATTAACAGCGGCTTTTTAATAGATCTAAAATTATTTCAGACCCAGAATATCCTGCATATCGTACAGGCCATTCTCTTTAGCTGCTAACCACTTACAAGCACGTACAGCGCCTTTAGCAAAGGTTAGACGGTTACTCGCCTTATGCGTAATCTCGATACGCTCACCTTCTGTACCAAATAGCACAGTGTGATCGCCTACTACATCGCCAGCACGGATCGTTTCAAAACCGATCTCACCACGAGGACGCGCGCCTACCTGACCTTCACGGCCATAAACAGCACACTCTTTAAGATCACGACCCAAGGCATCAGCAACCACTTCACCCATACGTAGTGCCGTACCCGAAGGCGAATCCACTTTATGACGGTGGTGAGCTTCGATCACTTCGATATCGTAATCATCGTTACCTAGCGCTTTAGCTGCGATCTCAAGCAGCTTAAAGCACAAGTTCACACCAACACTCATGTTAGGTGCAAATACAATGGCAACACTCTCAGCGGCTTTCTCCAGTACTTCTTTCTGCTCATCAGTCAGGCCTGTCGTACCGATAACAACTTGCTTACCGTGAGTAGTGCAGAAACGAACATTCTCAAGCGTGACTTCTGGTGCAGTAAAGTCGATTAGCACGTCAAAATCAGCAACCGCTTCATGCAAAGAACCAACTATCTTAACGCCTAGCTTACCAACACCTGCAACTTCACCGGCATCTGCGCCGATCAAAGAACTATCAGGCTCAACAATAGCTGCACCTAATTCGATGCCTTCAGCCATCTGTAGCGCTTCGATATTTGCTTTACCCATACGACCGGCTGCGCCAGTAACTGCTACTTTAATCATGTAAGTTTCCGCTCTTATTTGTTTTTGTCATGAAGGATATTTTGGTCCATATCCAATGCCGGTTTATCGCACTGAGGATGACCAACAGCACGGGCAGGTACACCTACAACCGTTGTATGTCTTGGCACATCATCCAACACAACACTTCCGCCACCTACTTTGGCACCTGAGCCCACTTCGATGTTACCGAAGATTTTGGCACCAGCCGCAATCATAACGCCTTCACGAATTTTCGGATGACGATCACCACAGTCTTTACCCGTACCGCCTAGGGTTACAGATTGTAGGATAGAAACATCATTCTCGATCACACTGGTTTCACCCACAACAATACCTGTTGCGTGATCAAACATTACGCCATGACCGATCTTAGCCGCAGGATGAATATCAACCTGCAACACACAACTAACTCTGCTCTGGATATAAAGCGCCATGCTCTTACGGCCTTTATTCCACATATAGTGAGCCACACGATATGCCTGAATTGCATGAAAGCCCTTAAGGTACAGCAATACAGTCGCATATTTATCGATTGCAGGGTCTCGTGTACGTACCGCAGCTATATCAGCACATACTGCCTGCAAAATCTCGGGCGCTTCACGAAATACTTCTTCGATCACTAGACGAAAAGTCACTGCTGGCACTGCATCATCATGCAGCTTACGGCTCAACAGATAAGCTAAAGCAGAACACAAGCTCTGATGCCCTAAGATATTAGCGTGATAAAACCCCGCCAACACCGGTTCATCAATAACTTCACGTTCGGCTTCTGCCGTAATTTCATCCCAAAGCCAAGTTGGGCATTCTGGATTCTGGCTCATGCCATCCCCATTCTTATAAAAATTTAAGGGGCAATAAATGCCCCTTAAAATTAGGTCATATCTTCAAAAAACTTTTTCACAGAATCAAAGAAGCCGTGCTTCTTCGGGCTGTGTTTATGCGTACCTTGTTCCATCTCGTCTTGGAACTCACGCAGTAGCTCTTTCTGACGGCTGCTCAACTTAACCGGCGTTTCCACAACCACTTTAACCAGAAGGTCACCCGTAGATCCACCGCGCACAGGTGCTACGCCCTTACCACGTAGACGGAACATTTTTCCTGTCTGCGTTTCGGATGGTACTTTCAACTTAACACGACCATCAAGGGTTGGAACTTCTAGCTCACCGCCCAATGCTGCATCAACAAAGCTGATTGGTACTTCGCAATATAAGTGTTTACCGTCACGTTCAAAGATCGGATGATCTTTAACATGAACTTGTACATATAAATCGCCTGCTGGACCACCGTGAGTACCCGCTTCGCCTTCACCCGCTAGACGGATACGATCGCCTGTATCAACACCTGCTGGAATCTTAACGTTAAGCGTCTTAGTTTTCTCTTTACGACCATGACCATGACAGTCAGTACATGGATCAGAGATTACCTTACCTTCACCATGACAGGTTGGACAGGTCTGCTGAACAGAGAAGAAACCCTGCTGCATACGCACTTGGCCTTGACCACCACAAGTGCCACAAATCTTTGCAGATGTACCAGGCTTAGCACCGGAACCATCACAAGTTTCACACTCTACTAGTGTAGGTACTTGAATGCTCTTTTCGACACCACGAACGGCCTCTTCCAGAGTCATCTCCATGTTGTAACGTAGATCAGCACCGCGCTGAACAGAGCTACGGCCACCACGACCACCGCCGCCACCGAAGATATCGCCAAATACATCGCCAAAGATGTCAGAGAAGTTACCGTCAAAGCCACCGCCATGACCACCACGCATATTCGGATCAACACCGGCATGACCGTATTGATCGTACGCAGCTTTTTTCTGAGCGTCAGATAACACTTCGTAAGCTTCGTTTACTTCTTTGAACTTATCTTCTGCTTCCGTATCGTCCGGGTTACGATCCGGATGATATTTCATCGCCATACGGCGGAAAGCTTTCTTGATATCGCGATCAGATGAATCCTTAGATACACCCAATACTTCGTAATAATCTCGTTTTGACATGGTCACTACACTATACAGTCACAACACTGTTTTCGGCTTTACGCCGGATATGACAACGCGGGCATAGAGCCCGCGGTGCCGAGTAATTCGACTTTGCAGCATCGTTTGACACTGCAAAGTTCTACGCTTATTTAGCTCTATTCAGCTAAAAGGCGACTTATTTTTTGTCGTCTTTAACTTCTTCGAACTCAGCGTCTACTGCATCATCGTTACCGCCAGCTTGCTGCTGTTCAGCACCGCCTGCACCTTGCTCAGCTTCAGCTTGCTGTGCAGCTTCTGCGTACATCTTCTGAGCAACACCAGAGATCGCTTCAGTAAGTGCAGTAGTTTTAGCTTCGATAGCGTCTTTGTCGTCGCCTTTAAGCACTTCTTCAAGTTCAGCAGTTGCTGCTTCAACAGCCGCTTTCTCTTCGTCAGTCGCTTTATCGCCCGCTTCTTCCATTGTCTTCTTAGCAGAGTGAACCATTGCATCGCCCTGGTTACGCGCTGTAGTCAGTTCTTCGAACTTCTTATCTTCTTCAGCGTGAGCTTCTGCATCGTTTACCATCTGATCGATCTCGTCATCGCTCAGACCAGAAGAGGCTTTGATTACGATAGACTGCTGTTTGCCCGTCGCTTTATCCTGCGCAGATACGTTTAGGATACCGTTAGCATCAAGGTCGAAAGTTACTTCGATCTGAGGCACACCGCGTGGTGCTGGTGGGATCTCAGCCAAGTCGAAACGACCTAGAGATTTGTTCTGTGCCGCTTGCTTACGCTCACCCTGTACAACGTGAATTGTTACAGCGTTCTGGTTGTCGTCTGCAGTAGAGAAGATCTGAGACTTCTTAGTTGGGATAGTCGTGTTCTTCTCGATTACTGGAGTAGCTACGCCACCCATAGTTTCGATACCAAGCGTTAGAGGCGTTACGTCTAGAAGTAGAACGTCTTTAACGTCACCAGCTAGTACCGCACCTTGGATCGCTGCACCCATTGCTACAGCTTCATCAGGGTTAACGTCTTTACGTGCTTCTTTACCGAAGAATTCAGCAACTTTTTCCTGAACCATTGGCATACGAGTCTGACCACCAACCAAGATAACTTCGTCGATTTCAGATGCGCTTAGATCAGAATCTTGTAGAGCGATTTTACAAGGCGTTAGGGAACGAGTAACCAATTCCTCAACCAAAGATTCTAGCTTCGCACGCGTGATCTTAACGTTAAGGTGTTTTGGACCTGTAGCATCAGCAGTGATGTAAGGTAGGTTAACGTCAGTCTGCTGTGCAGAAGATAGCTCTACTTTAGCTTTCTCAGCACCTTCTTTAAGACGCTGAAGCGCTAGTGGATCGTTGTGTAGATCGATACCAGTGTCTTTCTTGAACTCATCAGCCAAGAACTCGATCAAACGTAGATCAAAGTCTTCACCACCAAGGAACGTATCACCGTTAGTAGACAATACTTCGAACTGGTGCTCGCCATCTACTTCAGCGATCTCGATGATTGAGATATCGAAAGTACCACCACCTAGGTCATATACAGCGATAGTTTTGTCGCCTTTAGACTTGTCCATGCCGTATGCAAGAGCAGCAGCAGTTGGCTCGTTGATGATACGCTTAACTTCTAGACCAGCGATTTTACCCGCATCTTTAGTCGCCTGACGCTGAGCATCATTAAAGTAAGCTGGTACAGTTACAACGGCTTCAGTTACTGTCTCGCCTAGGTAGTCTTCTGCAGTCTTCTTCATCTTCTTCAGAATTTCTGCAGAGATCTGAGGTGCCGCTAGTTGCTCACCTTTAACCTCAACCCAAGCATCACCGTTGTCAGCTTCAACGATCTTGTATGGCACCATTTTGATGTCTTTCTGTACAACATCATCTTTAAAACGACGACCGATCAGACGCTTGATAGCAAATAGCGTGTTGTCTGGGTTAGTAACCGCCTGACGTTTTGCAGGCTGACCAACTAAGATTTCACCTTCATCAGCGTAAGCGATGATAGAAGGTGTAGTACGATCACCCTCAGCATTTTCAATTACTTTAGATGTATCGCCGTCTAGGATAGAAACACAAGAGTTTGTAGTTCCTAAGTCAATACCGATGATTTTACCCATTTGTATCTGCTCCAATTCTTTCTAAACTGCCCGTTCTGACGGACAGTGATTAATTCTATAAGTGACTTACTAGTCAGTATGAAATCTATATAAGTACGTTTCGCAGGGTTTCAAGGCCGAAACCAAAATTAAATTTACCGAACGTACCTTAAGCTTTAGCCACAACAACCATCGCAGGACGAACTAGACGGCCATGCAATGTGTAACCTTTCTGCATTACTGCAATAACTGTATTTGGCTTCGCATCTGGCGACTCAACCATAGACATCGCTTGGTGTAGTGCAGGATCAAATGCTTCACCTTGAGGATTAACCTGTTCCATCTGGAATTTAGCCAGACCAGATAGGAACATGTTCATAGTCATCTCAACGCCTTCTTTCATCGGCTTAACCGCTTCGTCATCACCGAAAACTTCGATAGCGCGCTCTAGGCTATCGACGATTGGCAACATTTCGTTGGCAAACTTCTCTACGCCAAACTTGTGCGCCTTTTCCACGTCCTGTTCAGCACGGCGACGAACATTCTGAGCATCAGCCTGAACACGTAGCATCTGATCTTTTAGCGTCTCAACCTCAGCTATTGCTGCAGCTAGGTCAGCTGCCAATTTATCCGCATCTTGAGCAGTCTCTTCTGCAGCAACCTGTTCCGCTTCGCCTTGCTCAGCGTTCTCTTCTTGTGCTTCTTCCGCTGCTACAACCTCTTCTGGCTGCTCAACTTTCTGCTCTTCTACTGGGTTCAGTTCTTCGTTTGCCATTGTGCTCTCCAGCCAGCCCATTCAATAAACTCGAGGGCGTCTGTTGGGTGTTAATATCAATTGCTCTTGAATATGGGGACAAAGAGAACGCTTTCAACAGATAAATTCGATTTTTTTACGCTAATTTCAGATAAAGATTGCATCCGATCAAAATATGACTTATACAGAAACTACTGTATAAAAACACATGTATTTTATTATGCTGAATCAATTATCTATTTGTGACTTTGCCATTGTTGATCACCTTGATCTGGAACTAAGCCAAGGCATGACCGTAGTGAGCGGTGAAACCGGCGCAGGTAAATCAATTATGCTCGACGCCCTAGGCCTCGCCTTAGGTAACCGCGCAGAGAGCGGTGCCGTACGCCAAGGCGCTGAGAAAGCCGACATCACAGCAAGCTTCAACATAGATAGCATCCCTGAAGCCTCTCAATGGCTGTCAGAGAATGATTTAGACAATGATGGTGAATGCATACTGCGCAGAGTGATCACTAAAGAGGGGCGCTCACGCTGCTATATCAACGGCCGCCCATCGCCTGCCAGCTTAGTCAAAAACCTTGGCGAGCTACTGATTGCTATTCATGGTCAACATGAACACCAGCGACTACTGAAAAAAGATCATCACCGCACACTACTCGATAACTTTGCCGGACAGAGCAAACTGGTCAGCCAGGTTCACAATAGCTACCAGCAATGGCATAAACTAGATAGCGAGCTGAAACGCCTATCTGAGCAGAGTGCCGAACAAACAGCGCGAGTACAGCTATTAAGTTATCAGATTGAAGAATTAGACCAGCTAGCCTTAGCCGATGGCGAACTAAAGCAACTGGAAGAAGAGCAAAAAACCTTAGCTAACGCAGAGAGCATTCTAAGCACCGGCCACCAGCTGATCAATCTAGCCAGCGATAGCGATGACGCCAACTGCGTACAACAATTGAATCACTGCCTGCAGCTTCTATCTGAAATCCAATCAGAATCCCCCTCAGTTCGACAAGCCAACGAGATGCTGAACTCGGCATTGATCCAAGTTGAAGAAGCTAGCAACGAGATCCGCCATTACATGGATCGCGTCAATGTCGATCCAAGCAGACAACAAGATGTCGAAGAACGCCTATCAACAATTTACGAGATTGCACGTAAGCATCGCATCAACCCAGACGAGCTATGCGAATTCCATCAATCGCTTAGCCAAGAGCTATCCAGCCTAAGTCGCTCTGACGAAGAGTTAGAGCAACTCGCCCTTGACGTTGAGAGCGCCAAAACTGAATACCTCGCTTACGCTAACAAGTTAAGTACCAAACGCTCAGCCTCCGCTAAAAAATTAGGCAAATTAGTCGATCAGCAACTGCATAATTTAGGCATGCCATCTGCGCAGATGTCTGTTGCATTAACCGCTTTAGAAAAACCAAGTCTGAACGGTTTGGAAGAAGTAGAGTTCCTGATTATTACCAATGCAGGCCAACCACCAAAACCATTAGGCAAAATCGCATCCGGTGGTGAGCTATCACGTATCAGTCTTGCTATCCAAGTGATCACAGCACAAACCTCCACCACTTCGACACTAATCTTTGATGAAGTCGATGTAGGTATTGGTGGTGCGATTGCGGAAGTCGTGGGTCGCCTGCTAAGACAACTGGGTGAAAAAGCACAAATTCTATGTGTAACTCATCAGCCGCAAGTCGCGAGCCAAGGCCATCAACATCTATTTGTGAGCAAACAGACGGATAAAAAGACCACTCACACGCAGATCAATCAACTTTGCGCGGACAGCCGTGTTAAAGAAGTTGCACGTATGTTGGGCGGGATCGATATTACAGAGCGATCTATTGAGCATGCTAAAGAGATGCTTGCTCAAGCAAGCTAGACCTCAAGCCCATACACATAGTTTTTGGAAGGGTATTCCATACACTAAAAAACCCGCTAGTAGCGGGCTTTTTAGTTGTCACCAGAGCAAGTACTGCTTATTTTTCGTCTGCGTCTTTGTGAACGCCGTACAGGTAAATAGTACGATCAGTCACAGTAAAGCCCATAGACTCAGCGATCTCGTTTAGAAGCGCATTCAAACGTGGATCGTTAAATTCTTTTACGATGCCACTTTTTACGCAAACAATGTGATCGTGTTCTTCATCACGCGCCAATTCAAATACAGAGTGACCACCTTCGAAGTGGTGACGCGTTACTAGACCAGCCGCTTCAAACTGAGTTAGTACACGGTAAACCGTTGCCAAACCAACATCTTCACCTTTTTCCATCAGCAACTTATAAATATCTTCAGCACTGAAGTGATCACCTTCACCCGCTTGTTCTAGGATCTGATAAATTTTTACACGAGGTAAAGTTACCTTCAGACCTGCTTTTCTTAGTTCCTGATTTTCAAGTGACATAGTTATCTATTCTCTAAGCTGTTGGTGATTACATAATCATGCGGAAGCTGAATTGCTTGTTCAAAAGCGCACGAAACTTTATTATCCGCATTTACGCACAATAGTGGAAGCAAAATTCTGATGCAAAAACTACTAATTGCTACAACTTTTACTGTAGCACTGACTCTGACCGGTTGTTCTGGTTTCCCAGGTGTATATAAATTCGATATTCCGCAGGGCAATGTTGTTACTCAAGAGATGGTAGACCAGCTTCGCCCAGGCATGAGCCAAAGCCAAGTGCGCTTCATCATGGGCTCACCATTAATCACCGATACCTTCCACGAAGGCCGTTGGGACTACCTATACACAAAGAAAAGTGGTGAAGATGGCAGCTATAGCAAAGAACGCATCTCTCTATACTTTACAGATGGCAAGCTAAATGCCTTAAATGGTGACTTCCGTCCAGGTGGTAAGCGTAGCTAAACCTTAGCTACGCAGGCGTGCAGCTTATTCAGCTTCTTTCTTTGCTTTCACTTTAGCTGCGCGCTTAGCCCTTGCTTCCTTCGGATCAGCAATTAAAGGGCGATAGATCTCGACACGCTGACCTTCCCTTAAAATCGTCTCTTTAGGGTTCTTGATTGCTTTAGCAAAGATACCCATAGGATCATTCTCAGGATCAATCTGTGGATAAAGCTCCACAATGCCAGACTGGATAACCGCATCATAAGCAGTGCAATCATCAGCCACAGTCAAAGCTATGATTTTTTGCTCTGTAGGAAGGGCATAAGCGACTTCAACATTCATGGTGACACTTTCTCTTAAACGTATACTTGATCTGCGCGGGTTACGAAGGCATCAACCATAGTCGTTGCAACTTGGTTAAAGACCTTACTCATCGCCATAGAAGCAATTTTACCCGAGAACTCAAACTGTAAGCTTAAGCTTACTTTACACGCTTCATCACTAAGCGGTTTGAAATCCCACACACCACTCAAGCGGGAAAAGGGGCCCTCTTCCAATTCAAGTGTCATGCTTACAGGGCGGTTAAGCTGATTTCGGGTGGTAAAGCTATATTTCAAGCCACCTTTAGAAAGGAACAAAGTCGCAACCAACTCATCGTCGGTGCGACTTATAATCTCGGTGCTAGCGCACCAGGGCAAAAACTCAGGATATCGTTCTACATCATTTATAAGATCAAACATCTCTTCTGCAGTGTGCAAAACCAATGCACTGCGATCTACCTGAGTCATGCCTTTTATTCATTCCTTTACTTCAACTTCTCAACTAGGTTGAGAATAAAGATTACAGCTACCGCTACTGGCGATACATATCGCAGCGCAATATACCATGCATTGAACAGTAAAGGAGAGGAGATTGCCAATTCATCTTCAGCCATTTTACGAGTTACGAACCAACCCGCGAAGATTGCGATGAACAATCCACCCAATGGCAACATGACATTAGCCGTCATAAAGTCTAGGAAATCAAAGACATTGAACCCCATCATCTTGAAGTCGGAGATGAAGTTGAAAGAACCTAGCGCAGCGATACCTAAGCCCCAAACAACAAGACCTAGTGCGATACACGCAGGAACACGGCTCCAGCCAAACTTCTCAACCAACCAAGCAGCTGCTGGTTCGATTAGAGAGATAGCTGAAGTCCAGGCAGCAATACCTACAAGTAAGAAGAATACGAAACCAAAGATCTGACCACCAGGCATCTGGCCGAAAGCAACAGGTAGCGTTACAAACATTAGACCAGGACCCGCACCAGGATCCATGCCGTTAGCAAATACGATCGGGAAGATAACCAAACCAGCAATTAAAGCAACGATAGTATCCATTGCAGCGATTGTGATTACAGAACCGCCGATAGAGGTCTTCTTAGGCATATATGAGCCGTACGCCATAATCGCACCCATACCCAGAGATAGGGTAAAGAATGAGTGACCTAGCGCGATCAATACGGCATTCCAACTCAGCTCAGAGAAGTCGAAGTGGAATAGGAAATCAAAACCTTGAGAGAAGCCTTCTGTCTGCATGGAGTAACCAAGCATGATCAATAGAAGGATAAATAGCGCAGGCATCAATAGCTTAACAGCGTTCTCTAGGCCTTTCTTAACACCACCAACGATAACCACCATTACCATGGCAACAAAGATCGTATGCCAGATCAGCAATGTCTGAGGATCAGCTAGCAAATCATTAAAGACTTTACCCGCATCATCACTGCCAATCGCAATGAAATCACCAGTACCCATACCAGCGATGTAATAAAGCACCCAACCCGCAACTACAGAGTAGAACGAGAAGATCATAAAGCCGGCTAGTACACCCATCCAACCAACAAATGACCATTTCCCTGAATGATTGGCTTCTATCGCCACATCTTTCATAGCATTGATAGGACTTTGTCTACCACGTCGACCGATGAAGACCTCTGCCATCATGATTGGTACACCAACCATCAAGATACAGACAAGGTATACCAGTACGAACGCACCGCCACCATTTTCACCCGCAATATATGGGAACTTCCAAATATTACCTAAGCCAACTGCCGAACCAGTGGCCGCCAAAATAAAGATCCAACGAGATGCCCAAGCACCGTGGATAGACTTCTTTTCCTGCATGAACTGCTACTCTTCTGGGGGGTTAGTCGCGAAAAAACGCAAATTCTTTCACTTTTTCCTTATTAAGTACATCGTTGACTGCTCAAAAAGTGCACACTCCGCCACCTACCCAGAACTTTAGGGATATCCCCTGTTTTAGATAGTAAAAAAAGAGCTTTTTATTGTGCAGATTGCACATTCAGAACTTTGTAGAAGTATATGAACAAATAGAAATAGTTTTCCCTGATTGCAAGGCGCTTTCCCTTAGCAAGCCTGATCTATATAATCGCCCGCCATGGCCAAGAAAAAGAAAGCCCCATCGGGCAATACAATTTGTCAAAACAAAAAAGCACGTCACGAATACCTCATTTCGGATAAATTCGAAGCAGGTCTCGTTCTGACTGGCTGGGAAGTAAAAAGCCTACGCGAAGGACGCGCGCAACTGGTGGAATCCTACGTGGTTATCCACAAAGGCGAAGCTTGGTTAGTTGGTGCACACTTCACTCCGCTGAAAACAGCCTGCACCCACGTAGTCGCAGATCCGACCCGTGATCGTAAATTGCTACTTAACCATCGCGAACTAGTAAAGATCATCAACGCGACTGAAGCTAAAGGCTTCACTTGTGTAGCGCTCTCCCTATACTGGAAAGGCAATCGCATTAAATGCGAAATTGCGCTAGCCAAAGGTAAGAAGCAACACGATAAACGCGCCGCAGATAAAGACAAAGACTGGGCTCGTCAGAAACAACGCCTTATGGCAGCTAAATAGCTGCCATAAATCTCTATTTTTCCCCGCCCCCTTTCACAAAAAATCCGCCTCTTTGTTCCGCACAGTAACAACAAAGAAATCTTCTTTTAAACAACAAGCTAAAGAACTCTCTAGTAAATTATTTCTGCACTTCACAAACACAAAGCATCAAACAACCGTTTAAAAAACTTGTTTCAAAATCTTGAAATAGGTCATTTTGCATGCAATAGTTCACAAAAAACAATAGAAACCGCAAGGAAGTGGTATGCGCGTTATCACGGAGAGATACAGTGCAAGCTCAAAGTTATCAAATTCAGGTTAATGGCATTGGTGCAGCCAATATTCTGACAATCAGCCAAGCGCACAGCAGTCTAGGTATCACTAAACGTGAATGCGTAGAGCGGATTTTAACCTCTCCTTCCATTCTAAAATCAGATCTTGAGTTTGAACAAGCAAAGCGTATTCAACAAGCACTGACTCACTTTCAACTTCCTTGCGAAATTGTTGATAGCCAGACGACAATCCCTCCTACAGATCAGTCTTTTGAAGTTGCCTGCTACATTAAAGATTTCACTCACGTCACCGACTTCGCAGCAGAAGTAGCTGCTTTTTTAGGGCAATCCAGTGAAGAGATGATTGCAAGTTTGACACAAATCCCTGCTGTGTTGATTGGGCGCATTTCTCAACAGATCGCAGAAGAGTTTATCGAACGTTTCCAAAAACCGGGGATTGAGCTGATCGCCTCTGCCACTAATAGCGCGCGTTATTCAGCCATCGCCTTTATGCCGAGTTTCAGCGATTCGATCAAAAGCCATTACGTACGATTAGGTTTGGCACCCCAAACCAATGATCCCCATTGCACTCAATGGATTGCCAATGACCTAGCGTTAAACCAAGCAGAATCTATTTGGAAAAAAGCATCTGAGCTACACCTACCGGTTAGCATTCAAAATCACGACTACTTAAGGTTTGATCTATCGCTCACAAAGCTAGCTGCAGATGTCGATCAAGCTGCTCTATCTGATTGGTTACTCGATCGCTGTGAGATCCCTAAGCAGGTTCACCCCACTCTATTTAAAAGGCTCCCTATCATCATTCAAAAATGCCTTCCGCTAGAGAGTTCCAAAGCGATGATGGCAGAGTTACAGCAGCTTAATTGTGATGCGGAAGCAATAGCGACTCAAAGCAGTCGATTTGATATCGAATTGAATCAACTACAACCCTCACATATGCCGGCGCTTGGCACTCTACTTAAAACCATTATGCGTCGCGTTATTGCCATTCCAGAAGCCAAAGCAGGTCTGTTAACTCTAAGCCTCTCGGCTAACCAACACCAAGCACTGTGGATAATCCACGAAGTGCAAAAATCCGGAATTAAAGCTCGTCTGATAAAAACAACCGATGTAGGAGCAACCCACTAATGCAGCCACAGAAAGTTAGTTTTTCCGACACTCTCGATGGAATTGGCCTACTATTGCGAAGGCAGCAATATAAAGAGGCACTAGAGCAAACCCACCAGCTCAGTCAAATGGCTATGCAGCAGCAACTACAACTCATACTGCAACGCTTCTTAGCCGAGCTATGCATGGAATGCCTCGAGCTCAGCGGCAATTTCGAAACAGCCCTACAGTTTTGCGAATACAGCTTGGAGCAATATCAAGAGCAAATTGGAGTTCAAAGTAATGAAGCTCAAAAAGACCGCCTAACATTAGAGCTTCGAAAACTATGCCTATTGATCAAGCTAGATCGCCGTAGCGAAGCGTTTACACACAGTAAGGCCCTTCTGGCACATGCTAATGATCAACAAAAACGTAACCTCCATCCCGTTATCAATCGCATAAATCGCTACAGCAGCGGCGCGGTTGAAATGCTAACAGCCGAACAGAAGAAGATCGGACTGTTTCACTTTTCCGACATACTTGCCACACACGGAGCAAAAGCAATAACCGAATAAACACACTTACGCACCCAGACAAAGTTGTAGAAGGGATTTCATTCCATCGCCCTCAAGTGAGCCGATGGAAAACGCAACCGCTTCAGATGAAGCAGGACCAAATCCAGAATGGATCTGGTCGAACAAGGGAGAGATGCGATGAACTTTGATAATCAGGTTGCAGGAATGACGCCTGGGCAGATCATGCAAGATCTGCCAATACCCGACCTCATTGAAAAAACCGCTAAAGCGATAGCCTCAGCTCAATACGAGCTGGATGCAACCTCAGTAAAAGCAGCCACGTTGCTTAGCGAAACCTTTGTTGAGTTTAATGATGCCGAGGGTAACGGCAGAGAACGCAGCTTATTAGAACTGGGGTTTATTCCACAGTTTTACCATTTCACTGAAACAGAGATGGAGTTCAAGGTCACTATATCTATCAGAGTGGAGGCGGGGATTGATTTAGGTGTAGATCTTGGCGCGGGTACCTCTAAAAATTCGAGCTTACCCGTTGCTTTCGCTGGGACGATCTCTTTTGATCTCCACCACAAATATGAATTTGATATGGAAGCTGTCACCCGCATCAAAACCATCATGCGCTCAGTTCCACCACCACAAGCCTTTCTCGACGCGATTCGTGTCCACGCAGCAAACGGTGGTGGCAGTATTTCAACAGACCCTATTGCCCCCTTAACCGATACACCTTCGCCGCAGCCAGAACCTGTGCCAGTCGTTGATGATCCTCAGCCGGCACCAACAGACGATGGG
Source organism: Neptuniibacter sp. QD34_54 (assembly GCF_047778055.1). GTDB lineage: Bacteria > Pseudomonadota > Gammaproteobacteria > Pseudomonadales > Balneatricaceae > Neptuniibacter. Next base: position 3,447,781 of record NZ_CP180546.1, read on the forward strand.
GATAACGACGGTGATCCCGAAGACAACGGTTAAATAAATTAGGGACAACAGCATGTCGCATAATAAAGTCATGGCCACGCTTGAGCAATCGCCCCTACCTGGCCTGCTCAATCAGCTAGGCCTAGCCATCGCATCCGCTCAGCAGGAGTTAGATCGCAACTCGATCGAAATGGCGATGCAATTAGGCGATGCCGAAAACTACGGTGTGGATACAGGTAATGGCGAAAAGCAGTCCCTGCTTAGCCTTGGTTTTTCGCCGGTGTTTTATCACTTTAATGAAGCAACTATTGATCTCAAAGTGTCGTTATCCACATCCACAACCACCGAATCAAAATTCGGCACATCAGCCGCCGCTAGCGGTGGTGTTGGCTTCGTCATGTTCGCAGCTTCGGTAAGCGCTTCGTTTAGTAACAAATACAGTTTTTCTTCAGAAGCCAGCAGTACGATTACTGCACGCATAGCCTCAATACCCCCGCCAGCAGCCTTCCAAAATTGGCTCGCAAGCAGGCCTGCTACCAACACAACAAACCAAGACGATACCGAGTAAAGCTCGATCACTTACAGGAGTAAACCATGTCAAGGATAGGAAGAGACCTAACTAACGTCCCTATGGGAAGACTAATTCGAGATATGGCGTTTGCTATAGCAGATGCTCAGTTCGAATTAGACCAAGCCAGCGTCAAAGTCGCGCAGCTGATGGGCGGCCGTATGCCAGTACTGGATGAGAATGGCAACATCACCGATACACAAGACACTCGCGTGTACTTCGGTAAAGATGAAGACGGCGCGTCACAGAAACTAAGCATGATGGAGCTTGGCTTTTCTCCAACCTTCTATCAATTCACCAACAATATTATTGAAGTAAAAATTGCGATAAAGCTCTCCTATGAAGAGGAAAAGAGCACAACAACCACGACTACCCGAGACCACTACAAGCGTAACGGTGGCGTATGGGGCTGGATAAGCGGTAGCAAAACAAAAGTTGGTACAACCACTGTCGATGCAACTTACTCAAGCAAGTACAACTACAGTGCTGAAGGTGCCAGCCTATTGCGCTGTAACTTAGTGCCAATCCCTGCACCAGCGATGTTTGAAGAGCGAGTCCGAGCGTTAATCGAAAACGACTCAGAAGACTAGACCCAAACCGGAGTATTAAATTATGCCTCGTGTAAATATTGGACGTGAACTGAGCGATGTCCCCTTTGGAGAGATGATCTCTAGCATGGGTTTAGCGATCGCCGAAGCACAATACGCTATGGATGAAAGCGGCCTTCGCCTTGCTCAAATGATGAGTGGTGAATATGAGGTTGAAGAGGTCGATCCCATTACAGGAAATAGCACCACTTCCACCAAAGAGTCATTAGTCCATTTTGATGGTCAAAAGATGTCGCTGATAGAACTAGGCTTCACCCCAACCTTCTATCAATTCACCGATGCCACCATCGAAGTAAAAATCTCGATCAGTTTTACTGAACAATCAGAGTTTGAGCGCAAGAGCTCTCGCAGATCTGTCAGCGGTCGTGCTTTTGGCTTTATTCTCGGCGGTAGCGCACGCGTGCGTACCTCATCGGTTAGCGCACGCTACGCTAACAAATACAACTACTCTGCTGAGGGTTCTAGCCTGATGCGTACAAGAGTTATGCCTACGCCAGCCCCAGCGGTGCTAGAAGAGCGCATTCGAGCAATCGTCGAGCGCAACAAACCGGCTGATGGTTAATCATTCTGTATGAGTGAATATCTAGACTGGCAGGATCTGCTAGAGGAACAAGAACAGTCTTCCCCAGAATTGGGTAGGACTGACACTTTGTCACAACCAGAAGAAAAGCCTCTAGCAGACCTTCTCAGCATGGATCAAATTTCCGATGAGCTGAAAGATCTAATAAAAGAGCATCACCATATCCAAGAGGAGCTAGATCAGCTAACTGGAAAAGCCACCGAACAGACCGAAAACGACTGGAATCACATTCGTTTTCCTATGCCTGTGCACTCAAAGGCTTCACGGCTCGCAGATAAAAAACGCGCCAAAGAAGATGAAAAGCGCGCAGCGATACATAAAAAGCGTTTAGAGCAACAACAGATAAGCAAACGCCAAATGCAAGTTCGTCAGCAGCAACTACAAGACTTAAAAGCAAAACGACTGCTTGAGAAACAGAGACAAGAACAAAAAGCGGTTGAACGTTTTCGTCAAATAGCAGAGCAACAACTAAGAAAGCGGTCGAAACTCAAGGCACTTGAAACCCAAAAAGAACAGCGTCAACAACTACAGATTGAAAAGCTCTTGGCCAAACAATATCAGTTACGCCAAGAAACACTAAAAAATGAAATGCGCCAAGAAAAGCTGAAACAGAAAAGCGTCGAAAATTTGCGCCTAAAGAAAGAAGCCTTTCAGAAAGAGCAGCAGATAGAACAACAAAGAGCAGCCCAAGAACAAGACTGTTTTGAAAAACAGCAACAACAAGCACAGCAAAAACTAAAAGCACGAAAAGCAGAAGAGAAGCGCCAACAACTACGCGACCAACAACGCATGGATCGCGCTCTTAAAATCAGCCAGCAGCGGCGAAAGGAACAAGCAACTTGGGGCTTTTAAAGCTCCAAGTATGAATAGGGAGTATACAAAATGACGAATCAGGTCGCCCAGGGACAGGACCTGGATGATTTTTTAATCAATCTTGCTGACGGCCTCAGCCGTGCACAAAGTAAGCTAAATAATAACCCAGTGGTTAATGCGTTTGGGCAGGAAGCACTCGTCTACCATATCCCAAAAATGGAGTTTGAGTTGCACCTAAAAATGACCAGCGCAACGCCGCAGCAGCAACCTCAAAGCAGACTCCCATTGCTCAAGCCCAAGCTCGCCTTCTCACCCATTGGCGCAGCTGACACACCTAATAGCTCCAGCGCCAGCAGCACTATTAAAGGCGTGATGGTAGCTACACCCATTGATGGAGGAAGACCCCAACCTAAACTGACGCTAGCCGCTACAGCTCAGAACCGTAATGCTTTAATAGAGGTAACCGGTTCCAATTCATTAGGTGAACCTTTAACCGACCAAACCATTGAGCTGAATATAGATCGAGAGCTCTCACAAAAACTGAATAAAAACGAAGGACGGCCAGCGTTAAAACGCGGTACAAAGCTGCAGCAATCAAGCCTTTCTCTCTCTGAAGATGGCAAAGCGCAAACCCAGTTGCTCGTATCCAGCTCCGAACCCTCGGGACAACTGATCGCGCTCACAGCAGACCTGTTCTCAAAAACAGAAACACTGCTCTATCGTCACAAGTAGGAGATAAATCATGGCACTAAGTATTTCTGTCAAATTGGTCGATAAAAACAATCGAGCAATCGCTAACAGGTCAGTGAAGGTTTGCCTCTATAACTTACGCGGGCGTGTGCAAACACTCGTTTCAGGCCGGACCGATAGACAAGGTAACTATTCTGAAGACACAGAGATTAACTTCACCGACTTTTTACCTCGGGTGTTATTGTGCACAAAACAGAGCTCAACTTGGGTAAACCTGACCAATACGCCAAAAAGCTTTAGCTCAAGCAAACTGGATTTCGGAACCGTCACCGTAAATTCACAGCCAACAATGACGGTTGCCGGTACTACATTCCACACGATACCAGCAGCCTTTACTCTCGGTAGCTCTTCCAGTTCTTCATCATCGTCAACACAATTAAGAACTCTTACTGATAAAAATTCACTTTTAGAGCGCCAGCTCACCAACAGTAAGAAAGAAACCCAAGAGATCTCATTAAAATTTAGCGATCTTCAACGTACATCAAGGCAGTCATCTCAAGCAGACAAACAGAAAATCACCCAATTAACCAACTCGAACTTAGATCTAAGCAAACTAATCAAAACCAAAGATATTCGTATCAGAGAGTTGGAAACTAACACGGGTAAAAAACCTTCCCTTCAGGTGGAAGAGTTTTCTAAAGATGCGGTGATCTCCTCTGCACTGGAAGCTGTTAATAAGGCAGACACACAAAACAAAGGTCGCTTTCAGCTCAAAAGTGCGCGTATGGACTTAAAAGTACTGAGCGGCAGCACAAAAGACAAAGTACGTCTGATTAAAGACACCGAAAGCCTTCAATATATCAATCCCGATCTCGTCAGCACCCTGACATTAGATCTTGATGGTTCAAACGCTGCAGCTGAGACACAAGCAACGCCAGAACCCATCAAAATGCCAGACCTAACTGGTTATACCCGAAGCCTTGCAGATAGACGTCTAGATGAGATCTCTATCTCAGCACAGTGGTACAACCAACAGCTAGCGCCGAGCGAAAAAGCCGCTGTAGGCACTATCATGAGCCAAACACCTAAAGCAGGACGCTCAATAGGTGAAGATACCGAAGTCATCCTTATCATCGGTGTTGCTCAGGAAGAGGAGGCCTAATCATGCCAAAGAATCATATCTCCGATGTTATTGCCGCACCCTTAGGTGATGTGGTCGCAGAGATCGGCTTAGGCGTAGCCAAAGCTCAATACGCGATTGATGCTAACGCCATCGAACACCTGAAAGATATCTACAGTCAGGAAGACATCACCACCGAAGAGCTCAGAAATTTAGGCTATCGCCCGACCTGGTACGTGATCCCAGAAGCAAAAGCCGAAGTTAACTTAGCCCTATCGATTACCCAATCCCAAGGCAAAGACGGAAAACGCACAACAGAGCTCAATGGCACCACAGTAGATGCAGGTTATCAAAATCAGTACGACTACAATGTCGAGGCTAGCAGCAAGCTGACCCTAACTTATGTACCTGTCCCTGCGCCATCACAATTGGATGATTTGCACGCGATCCCGCAACTCGCCAATTTCACTGTAAGCGCTGCGAAAGTCGTCTTAGAACGCTTAGGAATCCCCTTCGCTCTATCACCACAAAATGCAGCCAACAGCGCAACAATCTCCCAAACTGAGCCCGAAGCAGGTGCGCTGATGGATAAAGATCAAACCCTAAAGCTGATCATTTGATCAAGGATTGGATATGAAACTCAACTGTGAAAAGCTAGCTAAGGCGTTGCAACAAGTATCCCTGATACAGCAACAGCTCAAAGGTTTTGAGAGCCAATCAAATGGGATTTCCAATCAACTAAGTCAACTAGGTAATTTTAGCTCTCTGCCTAATATGAGCAGGCTCAATCAAAGCGTACCGTTGGAAGACTTACTTAAGCAGCTAAACACAAGCCCAACCAATTTACCTTTGGGCGATATAGATACAGAAGGCTTGCTTAAAGCAGCTAAAGATAAAAAATAACAGGTAAAACAGCACAACAATTGAAGGACTATTTAACGGAAGAGTAAACGGAACAAGTGCGCAGTTTGTTTCCGTATAACAACCCAAACACATCTGGCCTAGGCCAGTATGAAAGGAGGCAACATGTGCACCCCAGGAAAACAAGTAGCAGATGCTTTATGTCGATTAGGCACTGATTCATACAACAGCAATACAACCCCCCAGCAATCGCAATTTATTAATGCTTTTGATCGCATAGTAAACAATCTAAGCGCACACCCTATTAGTGACGGTTATTTCTGGGACTCCGTATCTAGAACCGAATCTCAGATAGGCTGGAAAAATTCGTTTCAAGAAGCCATTCGACACCCTGAATTCCGAAAATTTGCCGCTAGACATCCTAAAGAAAAGATATACGAGAATATTCTAAGTTCAGTAGGACGAAAATTTGGCTCTATGTCCATAGACCACAAAGAAACTGTTAGTCAGTTCTTACTTAAAAAATCTGAGGATAGCCTTGGTGGGCAGCTTGCTTGGGAAACAAAGCATCAAGCGTTGAGAATGATGCAACAAGCAATTTCCGCACTCGAAAATCTCGTTGCCTCACCTTCTGAGCTTCAAAGATGGCAACAGAACATTATCGACCTACTGTACTCCGAATATCCCGAACAACAGAAAGCCGGTAAGCAATTCATGGATGGTTTAGGCATACAATCAAGAACCCACCTAAGCAATATCAGTAATATGGCCCAAAGCATCAGTGCCACTACAATATTAATTGTAGAAACCAAAGCAGACTTCAATAACATGGCACCGCAAAACCTTTATAGAACCATAGCTCAAGTCCCTGGCGCCCAAGAATCTTTGTTACGTACTTTCCAAGCCAACTCAAGTAGTTTTACCGCACATTGCCTCAACGAAGCTTCTGCTTGGGGTGATTTCTTACTTAGCGTAGATGTATGGACCAGAGCAGCAGCTGGCATATTTGCAGGAGTAGCGATAGGCATCGTTACTGCTGGCGCAGGGACTTTGGTTGGTTTTGCTGCTGGCGCAGCTACCAGTGGATTGATGGGTGCTCCCGGTCTAATTATTGCCACCGAAGCAATAGAAGCAGCACGCGTTGGGGAAGCTTCAGGAACTATGGGGGATCAAGCCATTGAGAATGCAGAATCTTCATTATTCCTAACACAAACGCTTTATGTTGCGGGAATACTTATCCCGAACGGTGTCGGTGCGTATATCAGCCATACAGCTAAAAGCATTGCAACAGGAGCTGGGTTATCGTTCATTTTGGAATATATCGGCACTATGAGCGTAGGTGATCAAAATAGTCCGGCGGTAACAAAGCTTCGAGAAAAACTCGAAAGCATGACACCAGTTAAGCGAGATGAAATGTCTACCGCGTTCCATCAAGTTTTAGAAGACAAAGCAATACCACAACCAGCTAGGGTTCCAGTAATGGCATCCTTTGCAGAAGCCAAGCCAGCTTCACTCGATAAAACTGTAGCCAAAGCAGCACTGGACTTAGCCACTTACTGCGATTCATTGGAACGGCAATAACGGAACTTGTGCAAAAAATTTGGGTCGAAGCCACATAACTACTCGTCTATACCCAACACAATAGGTATAATCACGAGCTATCTGGGGATGACTTGGCTTCGACGCTGATTACAAAACCTTAGGTGCATGTCGAGAATGTAGTGAATCTCGTAAATCCCTCACTACACAGTTATAGTTGCTAACGACGATAACTACGCTCTAGCTGCATAAGTCAGCTTGTGCCGCTCCTTCAGGTGTCTGTAACTAAAGGATTTTGCGGTATCATTCGAGACAGAATCGCCCGGATGCTTCGCCTTAAGCTGAACGGCTAAAACTTAAAAAGGCTCGCCCATAACACCCTGGCTCTCGGGTCGTGACGGGTTAACTCAATAGAGAAGCCTAAACATGTAGATCTTGAGGCGGAGGATTGACGGACGCGGGTTCGACCCCCGCCATCTCCACCACTTCCCGAACTAACCCTTTGGTAACAAGGGGTTAGTTCAACTCCTCTTTTGTTTCTCATCACAAGTGGCACACTTGGTGGCACACTTCGTGACATACGCTAATTACCTAATTCGTCGTCCTAGCGGTATTTATTACTTTAGATTCACAATTACTCGTAACGGCTTAAAACGAGAAGTAAAGCTGTCTCTACACACCAGAAGAAAGCTGACAGCACTTAACAAATCTACTATCTTGGCTAACTCTCTCAAGTTGATCCTCCTTTCGGAACGCACAATGCCTCTCGAAGCACTCTTAGAAAAAGCCAAAACTAAACTTGCACTCCAACTCAATTCGATCAATGAAAACGATGAAGCATTAGAAACACTCAACCGATTCAAACATGAGATTGATTGGGTCAGAGACCACTACCCAGAATTGTTTGCAGCAGCAGATGAAACAAACAATCTGGAAGAAATCCGAGCTATCTACCAAGCGAATTACTCAGGCGTAGAACAGGCTAAAAAGACGCTCTTCCAACAACACCAAGAACTGGAGCATATATCTACTGCCCAGACAGTGCTTAATATCACAAGTGCACCGTTACCTGCCCATGATGTAGTTCCAGATATAAGACCGAGCAACTCACTACCTTTGAGTAAATGCTGGGAACTGTACTCACAGGAAATGATCGACTCGGGAAACTGGAGAGCATCTTCAGAGAAAGAGTACGCTCGTGGTAAATCTTTGATCACTGAAATCACAAATGATCCAGAAATCGACTCCATCACGAAACCAATCATATCGGAACTGAAAACAATCCTGATTAAGCTACCAGCGAATCACAAGAAATTCAGAGAATTTAAAGGCATGAGCTACCGTGAAGTAGCTCAGGCTAATACGGATAGAAAGCGTCTTACTGCACAAACTGCTAATAAGTACCTTCGCCAACTTAAGGCAGTAATCGGTTGGTCTATAAATCAGGGCTACAGGAAGGAATCGCCAAATCCAGTCACAGGTATGTTGTTCAAGGAAAACCCTGATAAGCAAAACACTCGACATCCATTTTACCTTGATGATTTAAAAATCATCTTCACTCAACCAAGATTTACTGACAAGCAATCACCCTCTAAGCCCCATATCTTTTGGGTTCCAATCCTCGCACTATATACAGGCGCAAGGATCACCGAACTGTGTCAGCTTCGTGTTGAGAACATCCTCGACAACGAAGAAATTCCATTGATTGAAATCACTGACTCTCACCCAGAGCAACAGCTTAAAAACACCCACAGTAAGCGAGCAATCCCGATTCACCCTGAACTGATTCGCATCGGATTTATCGACTATGTAAATGAAATACGTAGCAGAAATTATGACTGGCTTTTTCCAGACATCACCAAAGGCCCTGACGGAAGGGGACATTACCCTTCTAAGAGGTTTTCCGAATTTAAAGACAACTTAAACATCAAAAATATTGACCGCAAAACCTTCCACAGTTTTCGACATAGCCTAAGCTACTACCTCAAGAATGCACACGTTGTTGAAGCAATTACAGACGAGATTACCGGACATGCTCCACAAGGAGAAAGCTATGGAAGGTATGGAGATACCTCATTACCACAAACCATGCTGGAGACAATTGAGCTCCTCCCCTATCCAGATGTCACTACTCACTTACGATGGAACGGCAAAATCCGAATAAAAAAACCGCATAGTAAACAGAACGAATAGAGCTTATTGACAATGTCGATGCATCGTTCATAATTTATTGATTTTAAAGAACTTTTTCAAGGCAACACCTTGCGAAATGGCTTTAAATTGTTAGACTTGATAACCTTATTAATTAACTGGTATTCAAGAATGTTAGACAATTCAACACAAGAAGCTTTGATAACCCGCTTTCGAAGTCATTACATTTCTCTTTCACAATGCATGAAAGCAAAAGGCTCTTCATCCCCCTGTCTAAATGCAGCCGAGAGAGCGGAAGGTGTGATGAGCGGAAAGAAAATACTTAAAGTTCTAGGAGCGTGGTCTCCTTATGATCAAGCAGGTGTGGAAAACGCGGAAGGCGTGCTACAGGATGAGTGGCCGTGGTACGAAAAGCACTTCTGTAAATGCGGCTCTGGTGATTGTATTAACCACCGTTGAAATGCTCTCTAAAACTCCAAGGATGGAGCATTCTGCTTTAGCCACTCTTTCCGCTCACCATAATCCGGTATAACTCGCGCTACTTCCTTCCAGAACTTGGGTGAGTGATCATGGTGAATCAGATGACAGAGTTCATGTACCACCACGTAATCGCAGATACGATTGGGAGCCATGATGATCTTCCAGTTGAACACCACATCACCTTTCGCTGTACAGCTTCCCCAACGAGATTTAAAGGTCTGGATACCAACGGACTTAGGCTCAACGCCGATAATCTTGGCATACCGTTCGGCCTTTTCCTGCAGCTTCTGCTCTGCATGGCTCTTGTACCAGCGTACAAGTGTGTTACGCACCATATACGGTTCTTCTGCTCCTGAGGGAAGGGTTGCAACTAAACGCCCTTGAATAAGCTTCACAGGAGCAAATCGACCTTTCTGCACTTTTAGCCGATAGTTACGTCCAAGATACGAGAAAGCTTCACCCGAAATAAAAGACTTGGCACTCACAGGCATCGCTTCTCGCTGGAGTATCAGCTTCTCTCTGATCCAGTGCCTTTTAGCATCAAGTAATTGATAAATTTGATCGACTTCTAGCTGCTCAGGGATGACTATAGAAACCAGCCCATCATCCACTTTTACCGTTGCACTTTTTTGGCGACTGGTGCGAACAACTTCTGCAACGACGCCATTAACTTCGATATATTGCAACACAACAAACCTTTGATAGAACGGTTTTCATAATCGACTTTAAACTCTTCTAAAGCAGATGAGGCAATCGCCTCAAGAGCAGCGAGCAGATTAACAGCGTTTCGCTCCATATCCAGTGGATCATCTTGATCAACTGTTCGCCAATCTTCTTTCGCTTCATCTAGTGCCGACTGGGTATTATTTAGGAAATTTTCAAAGCATTCACGTTGGTACTTACGTAAATATGGTGTAATTTCGAAAGCTCCTTCATGCAATTCCCTCACAAGTGCAATTGCCGCAGTCTCCGATTCACCTAGTCCCATCCCAGCCATAGAATATTTCTCTGAGAACTCGCTATTAAGATAATGGCTAGATATGAACTGCAGCTTAGAGACTGAAGATATAACCTTTTCTTCACCTTCAACACGCTTCTTCCAGAACCACTCATCGCGCTTAGCCTTGAGCTGTAGATAACCCACAGACACAAAAGCTCCAAACCCTGCCGTAACAAAGGTCACAGCCCCTTTTGTCAATTCATTAACAAATACGAAATCTGCCATTTCACTTCCCAAATTTTGTCTGTGCCAGTTCCATAAAACGCTCCTGCAGTACTTTGACCAAGCCTGATGTACCGAACGGTTGATCCAACACCTCGCGCTTAATCAACTTCTTCATTCTCTTTACTTCATCCTGCTTGGAGAAGAAGTCTACGGTCTGGGTCGCTTTATCCAGCATCGCAACCAATGACTGAGTAGAGACTTTCACGGCTTCATGAGTCTCGTCATCCAGTACATCCTGCTCCGGCCCAATCACCTCTGCCATCATAATGTTGTAGAACGACAATTCTGTCTCAGAAAGTCCCAAATCCTGTGCTGCTTTCTGATGATCAACTTCGATGTTATCCATCATCTCGTGCAGCAGCTCCAGCTGCATATCCCACTTACCTGCAGTCTTCTCGATAATGTCGCGCAGACGCAGGCTCAGTGACTTATAGTACTCAGGGTCTTCTTCAAGGTTGATAGTAATATGGTGTTTGATCGCACTCTCAATCTCAGACGCGCGAGACTCTGGGGACTTAATTCCATCCAGATGATCTTTGAAGTTTGCAGCCAGCAGATCAACTGGCGGAATACGTGGAGTAACCCCACTACTGAGGATATGCTCATCAACCAACTGACGAACCTTTTCACCAGCATCAGAAATATCTAACTGCTCATCACGATAGCGAAGTCGAGCGGCATTATTCACTTTACCCAGATGCTTCAGATCAGCCACAAACGGTGAAGCAGCCTTATCTGGCAGTACCACATTCATCTGCTTGGCAAAGCGCTTAAAAGCGATCTCAAACTGAGCACGCACTTCATCATCTTTTAACGCCAGAACATAGTCGTCCACATCATCAGACTTAACATCTTTGAAGAAAGAGATTGCACGTGTATGGGTTGCTTTCAGCTTCGGTATTTCATCTTTCAGTGTGAAGTACGTACCTTCAACATCCTCACTACTAAACAACTCCAAAGCTTCTGTCAGATGCTCAGAAAGCCCGTAGTAATCAACCACAAAGCCACAATCTTTTCCCTTGTATGTACGATTCACACGGGCAATAGCCTGCATCAGCGTATGCTCTTTCAACTGACGGTCGATATACATCACCTGACAGTTCGGCGCATCAAAGCCTGTTAGCAGCATATCCTTTACAATCAGGAAGGCAGTCGGATTTTCATTCAGCGGTTTGGGGAAGTCTTGAATGGTCTTTTTCTGCTTAACCTTGTCGGTGTACTGAGCAATCTCAGGTACATCGTTATGGTCACCTGAAATGATTACCTCAGAAGGCGGGGCCTCCAACTCATCCAAAGTTTTCTTGAACACCGTTGCTGCATGACGGCTTCCAACGACAATCATCGCTTTAAAGCCATCAGGCTGGATGTGTTCACGATAATGCTTCAACAGATCAAGACAAACCCAACGGATACGGGCAGGTGCTTCACGCACAGCTCGCTCCACACCATACTTCTTCTTGATCTCCCGCTTCTCTTCTTCGGTATAATCAGCGAAGTACTCATCAAACAACGCATCCAGCGAATCTCCGGCCACTTCCGTTTTAACTTCCCGGCCTTCGTAAAGAATGCGAACCGTAGCACCGTCCTCCACTGCTTCGTTAATCTTGTATTGATCGATATAACCACCAAACGCTTGCCCCATCTTCTGGGTTTTCAGTAATGGCGTACCGGTAAAACCGATCTTAGGTGCATTCGGTAAAGCGGCATTGATGGTCATAGCTAAGCCACCAAACTGGGTACGGTGTGCTTCATCTGCCAGCACTATGATCTTGTCACTGGGGTTCAGATCAGCAAACTCACCTTCTTTTTCTGCATCCTGAAACTTCTGCACCATCGCAGTCACAAGATCAGAGGAGTCCTTACGTAAAAGCTCTTTCAATTCAGATACAGAACCCACGTTGTATACCGTCTCACCCTGAGCATCGCGAAAGGTATTTGAAAGCTGCTCATCAAGCTGAGTACGGTCGGTAATAAACACCAGCTTATACTGCTGCAATTCAGGATCACGACGCATCTTCACTGCCAGCATTACCATCGTCAGTGATTTACCGGACCCCTGCGTATGCCAAACCACACCCGACTTTTCTTTTCTATCTTTACCTGCCTTCAGCCGCTCAATCACCTTGTTCACTGCACGGAACTGCTGGTAACGGGCAACTTTCTTGATTAAGCGCCCATCAACAGGTTCGTAAATAGTGAAGTTACGAATCAGGTCTAAGAAGTTTGACTTACTGAACATGCCAGCCAACAAGCGCTTCTGCGCCGTGACATCATTAAGACCTGCAACCTTTTTGGCATCAGCTAAGTACGCAGGAGAAGGCGCTTCTTTGACCTCAGTAGCAGCCTCCACGTCAGGGCCACCTAACGCTGACAGATCATTGTCAGTAAAAGGATAAGCATCCTTCCAGTCACCATAATGCTGAGCAGTCGAACTGATCGTTCCAACCTTGGCGGCATCACGACAGGTGGATACCATCATCTGGTTGTACCAGAACAGCTTCTCAGCCCCTTCATTTTCATGAGGAAGCCTAAGGTTAGCGTAACGACGCAGCTGATTTATGCCCTCAGCCATCGGATTGGTAATGTAAGGTGATTTGCACTCGATCACAGCCAGAGGTAAGCCGTTCACAAAGCAAATAATGTCAGGAATTATCTTCTGATGAACACCTTCCACCTTGAACTGGTTGGTGCAGAGGTATTCGTTGTTCTCCGGGTTATCGAAGTCGATGATCTTAACTGTCTGCCCCTTACGGCCTTTACCCAAATCCTGCTCGACAGACTGGTAGTTAACTAATACCTGCCAGAGATTGTGATTCACCTCCATCAGGGAGGCAAAGTTCGGGTGAGTAATCTCGCGAACTACCTTACGAAGGTTCTCATCACTGATCCAAGGATTCAGCCTTTTGACCGATCGCTCAAGTCGCTGAACAAGCACCACATCCTTAAACGATCGGCGTTCTTCAGAATTTTCAGGCGCAAACTCAGCACCGTGGACATATTCCCAACCGAGCTGTTGCAACTGACTGATGGCCGGTCCTTCAACCTTGTTGTATTCATCCTGATTCATTATCTTAGTTATCCACGGTTACACGTACTTTGCCAGTGAGAAGGTCCTGCATTAAGGCCTTTTTGGCATTCTTTACTGACTCCAGCTTATTGTTCTGAGCAGCTATTTTTCGATCAACACTCGATACTGCATTTGCAATTTTAATCTGTTCTTGCAATGGAGGAATAGCCACTCTGATAGCACGAATTTGTTGGAAGTTAAGGCCTTCTCGATTCCCCCCAGCCTGTAAGTTCATAATCTGTGACTGCCCAAACTGGCTATTCAAAATCAACGTTAAGTAAACATGATTTATGATCTGTTTCTTCAACCGAATAATACATACATGCTGATTTACATTACCTTCCATAAAATCGTCTGGTAGATAATAACAACGCCCAATAGATGCCCCTGTGATATTCAAAAGAACATCATTAGGCTGTAACTTACTGTTGGCCATCTTTTCATGCTGCTCTTCAGTGATGTAAGAAACATCTGAAAGGCGAAGACCATCCGGATAAACATTCTGACTTCTAATTAAGGGGATACCCACTTCAACATAAGCTTTACTGCCTCCTTTAGGGGTCACACCGCTTCCAACCTTCGATACGAAATCATTGATGCTTTGAACATCCCACCCAACAGGAATACGCCCCACGGGGGAATCCTTGAAATCAGTGTGACCAATACCCTTGGTCAACAATTCCTGCATCATGCCTGTTTTCAGGTCTTTCAGTTTGTCGATCTGTGCTTGGGTCTTTTCGATCACATCGTCAACAGAGGATAGGATAGCGGCGATTTTCTGTTGTTCGGGTAGTGGGGGACGTAAGAATCTTAAATCACCCAGCTGTTGAAGATTTAAATTAACCTGTGCATTACCTGCTTGAAGATCACTAATTTGCCTTTCTACAGAAGGGCTTTCGATAGAATACCGAACATACTTCGGAAGAACATCATCTGGAATTAACCTGACAATTCCAACAGCTTGGTTGGTATTAGCGGGTAAGTTCTTTTCCGTAACGATTGCTGAACGACCGATAGCACCAGCAATTGACACCAACAAATCGCCGGCCTGCAACTGCGAACGTTTCAGTGCATTGTTTGCTTCGTCGTTGATGAACTTTAAGTCATTCTCAATTATGGTTCCGCTATGCGAAATATTTTCAACCCGAAGGAACTTAACTCCACTGGCAGTGTACTGATAACCATTCGTTGTTGGTGTGGTTCCCTTGGTTATTATCGTTGATACATTGCTAAGATGATCTTCATCCCACCCATCAGGGACGACATTACTCATAACCCAGCTCCCCTAAGAATCCTTTCATGACCTCTTCAGCATCCGCGGCTTGGGCGTCCAGTTCGTGCAGTGACACTTTGTACTTGTCCCACCAGCGTTCCAACTGGGTGACCACTTTTGAATCCACATTACCCACACGGTCACGAATGGCTTCCTTGGTTTCTATATCAGTCTTGAACTGGAAATACTCTCTACCCGCTGAAGACTCCCCATCACGGTCAAACACCAGTGACACATCGAAGCCTTTTAGTATTTCTTCCTGAATGTATTCATCCTCGACTTCACGTACAGGCACACCGCCGTGTAGGATGGCACGAACATCGAAGATTTCCGGTGGTGGACTGGTGTCAGCATAGCGGCGAATGTTCAGGTTGTAATCGTTTTCGACAATGTCCGCCAAGGTCACCACTTTGGAGTAACGCTTGATCTCACTGAAGCTGTCAAAGCTTTCAACGATCTTCAGAATATCCTGTTCACGGAGTTTGTTCTGGTTTTTACCTTCTTCAAACTCCAGTTCACCATTGATGAACAGTACCTTGCCTTTTCGGTCGGCAAGTTTGTTCTTATTGATGATCAGCAAACAAGCGGGGATACCCGTGCCGTAGAAAAGCCCGGACGGTAAGCCCACTACTGCTTCCAGCAGATCATCTTCTAAGATTCCTTGACGAATGGCTTTCTCACTGGAACCACGAAACAGCACACCGTGTGGCATAACCACACCCATCATGCCTTCAGCATTAAGAGAGGCAATCATGTGCTGTACAAAAGCTAAGTCCCCAGCATCTTTTGGTGGTGTACCGTAAGGGAAGCGTCCATATCCATCATTGTCCGCTTCATCCTTACCCCACTTCTTCAAACTGAACGGTGGGTTGGCGATTACACGGTCGAACAACATAAGTTCACCACCCTGACTGTGCTGCGGCTCACGTAAGGTATCACCCTTGCGAATATCAGCACTGAACACACCGTGCAGGAACATGTTCATCTTACAGATAGCCCACGTATTCAGGTTCATTTCCTGACCGAACAGTGACAGGTTTGCCGGGTTTTCACCGTGGGAGGCAAGGTAGTTACGAGTCTGTACCAACATACCGCCTGAGCCCACAGTAGGATCGTAGATACGCATACCGGCATGAGGTTTGAGAAGAGCAACCAATAACTGCACCACTTCGCTCGGGGTATAGAATTCGCCACCCTTCTTACCAGCAGAGTCGGCAAACATTTTGATCAGATACTCATAGGCAGTACCCAACAGATCAGAACGTTCAAAATCGGCGTTGCGCAGACGGTGCTGACTGAAGTGTGATAGCAGATCACGCAGCTTTTTATCACTCAACTTGTTTTTAATATTGAAGTCGATGGAAACCAGCACTCCTTCCAGAGCACTGTTGTATTCTTCAATCGCTTCAGTGGCCTTGTTCAGCTCAGCACCGATGTCATGCTTAAGGTCTTTCAGATGACTCCAGCGGGCAATCTCTGGGATGAAAAACGTGCTGTCGTACTCATCTTCATCCTGAGCTAACTCAAGCGCCTCTGCTGCACTTTTACCCTTACCCTCGTAATAAGAAACAACCTTCTCCTGCTCTTCTTCAAACGAGTCGGAGAGGCGTTTCAGGAACATCATGCCAAAGATGTAATCCTTGAACTCAGAAGCGTCCATATTGCCACGCAAAATATCAGCGGCTTCCCAGAGATAAGATTCAAGCTGTTGAAGTGTAAGAGGTGTGGAACTGGTCATTAATGTGTCCTTTTTGCTGGCACCTGAGTTAACGAGGTGAAGCACCTTGCAATCCAAATAAAGCAGTGTAACTTAGACGCCTAATTCGAAGAAAGCTACCATTTGGAACCACAACTGCTTCACGCTCAAAGGATAATTGGAAAAGGAGTCCAATATGAGCCAACGCCACAAGGTATTTGTGAGCTATCACCATGCCAACGATCAAGAATATCGTGAATACTTTGAAGAGATGTTCTCAGACTTTCACGATGTACTGATTCCTCAGTCAGTACAAATTGGTGAAATTGATACAGGCCTGTCCGACGAGAAGATTAGACAAATCATCCGTGATGATTACTTACGTGATTCGACTGTTACGGTGGTACTTATTGGATCACAAACATGGCAACGTAAGCATGTCGATTGGGAAATCGCATCATCGATAAGGAACACAAAACGCAATCCCCGGTCAGGATTACTTGGGATAATCTTGCCTTCGTACAAACCTCAAACGAGGTCTCTAAGCATAATGGATCGTATTCTGCTTAAAAACGCTGCAAACGACTCCACCACAAAGTATCTAGATCGAACGATTCCTCCACGTCTTGCAGACAACATCAAGTGTGGTTACTCCAAAATTTATTCTTGGACAAATGACCCTTTCGAAGTTCAAGACTGGATTCACGAAGCTTTTGAGTCACGCCATGAATCCAAACCTAACAACTCTCTCCGTAGCTTTAAACAAAATCGCTCAGGTAAATAATGATAAAACACAGAAAGGAAGCTTTAACCGATGAAATGGCGTGAATGGCTAGACAGCTGGGGAATGACTTCACTGAAGATCAAGACACCGTTCCTTGACGCAGAATGGAAGCCACAAGAGCAGGACAAAGTTGCTGCATGGCAGCTTTATGTTGAGTTATTGACACGTGTGACTACGCAGAAGCTTGAATTGAAGGAAGGTGACGAATACGCGGCTTTATCCAGTGTTCACCAACTATTCCCATTAACGCGTGACATCCTCAGGGAGAATGGCCGTCACTGCCTAGAATTCACAAAGATAGCCGTTATCGTTCTGAATCAAATTATTCGCCCCTTTACTGCTAAATGGCATCCTGTAGCTAAGCGAAATGGTTTCGATGATTCCCCGGAATTATGCAGCGACTTTCGTGCTGATTTGGACCAGTTACAACAGAAGCTAACGATCTATTCACAAATGCTATCTGAAATGGCTGGAGTGGAAGACCTGACTAATCTAGAGACACCTGATGAGCCGTAGAGACGTTTTTATTTGCCATGCATCGGAAGACAAGGAAACTCTGGTAAAACCTCTTGTAGAGCTTCTACGCAAGAATGAAATATCACCTTGGATTGATGAAGACGAACTCGAAGTCGGTGACTTCCTCAACGATAGTATTCATAAAGCCTTGAGCAGTGCAAAGTTTGGACTTGTGGTTTTCTCATCTGCATTCCTAGAGAAAAGCTGGGCCAATAAGGAACTGGAACTCATTCGTCAAAGAGAAAGGCAAGAGAAAGAAGTAATACTCTTGCCGGTCATAGATGATATTTCTGAGGGCGTAGTCCTCTCACACTATCCATTTCTTAGAGACCGGAGATTCCTTAAACTTTCCGAGTCGAATGTGCTTATTAAACAGCTAAAAAGTAAACTTGTGGGACGAGACTCCTTAGCATTTGGGTTAAGGCACGATGATTTTCTTTATCAGTTGAGAGATTTCAACAACGTGCTTTATTGGACTGCTCGGCCAGTTCCTATCAAAGAAACAAAAGCGTTCTTTGGTGCTCTCCAGCGTTTTTTTAATGGGTATAACATCTTTGCCGACTCCGTTTCAGACCTGTTGACAGATTCTATCGATAACATTTGTCGTGTGCTTTGGACTTGTCCCGACATGGGAGATGGATACGGTGAAGGTAAGCTGGCAGCAAGCCTGAAATACTGCTCTCTATTCCTGAATAAAGATAGGGATTACGAGATGGATATTAAGGAAGCTGAACACCTGTGCGAAGATGCATTAAGGTTACGTAATGACATCAATAATGCCGATAGAGCAGCCCTTACGATTTACCTGTTACTACTTACCTACCTAGATGCATACTCCTCAAAAAAGGGTTACCACCAACTACATCATGAAGTTGGCAACCAACTGTATGAGCTGTTTTCAGAGTCTGTTCCTGTCGTTATGGCATCTGAGCTTCCAGCTAAATATGATCAAGATGGCTGGGAGAGAATCTATAGCCAAGTTGAAACAGAACTAGAAGAACGCTGAAGAGGCAAAAGGAATGAACACTAGTAGATTCGCTAAAACAATTAAAATGTTTCTGCTGGATGCTGATCCAAACGGCAGAATCATCTGCGAGCTATCAAACTGGACAGGTAAAGCATTCCGAATCCCGCGTGGGCGAGTGAAAGACTGCTCCGATCGTGATGAGCTAAAGACAACTGCTATCTATTTCCTATTTGGTAATCCTGAAGCCCCCGGAAGCAAGCCTGCTGTCTACATAGGTGAAACAGAGAATCTGTATGAGCGATTGCGACAACATCTTGAGAAGGAATTCTGGACCGAAGCAGTAGGCTTCATCAGCAAAGATGAGAATCTGAACAAAGCACATATCCGCTACCTTGAAGCAAGGCTATATGAGGATGCCCGTGAGGCTCATCGATACGATCTGGCAAACACTCAGGTTCCCAGTCGCTCGCTGATCTCGGAATCTGACGAAGCGGAGATGAAAGAATTTATTGAGTACGTGAAACTACTGGTAGGAGCAATCGGCTTTAAACCGTTCGAAAGCTTAAGAGAAGACACCTCTGGAGCCGGTGAAGCCGAACAGGTATTTATGATTGACGCAGCTCGTGGAGCGAAGGCCAAAGGAATGAGAAAGCCTGATGGCTTTATGGTGATGGCTGGAGCGGAATTAGCAGGTGACACCGTCCCCTCTTTTCCAAAAGGATTCGCATCACTGCGTGACCAGCTAATTGATGAAGAGATGATAAAAGATCAGGAAGGCAAACTGACTCTAGCTGAAGACTACTTGTTCAGTAGCCCATCAGCAGCTGCAGCAGTAATTATGGGGCGTAGCGCTAACGGCCTATTGGAATGAAAGCTGAAGAACGGGCAGACACTAAAAGGGGTTGAGCAAGGCTAGTATCGCTAGATTGATCGAAGAGTGATCTGAGGCACGTTATCTGGAATTCCAGAAGCATGTGCAACTATCTCAGTACCGAAAACCGATAACTGGAATGTAATCGAAATAGAGTCGAGAGGGCCATCACAGTCATCTGCGTGTTTCTGCTGTAATTGCTGAGCCCACTTCATGTAACGAGCTATCTCACGTTCTGAAAGTTGAATATCACGCTGCAGTTCCTGCATTAACTTCCTCTCTTTCCGTTTTTAAAACTCGGTATACTGAAGCACGGCCAATCTCTAACTTCTTGGCAATCTCTGTAGCGCCCAGCCCTATCGCACGAAGCCCTTTGACCTCTTCAGGATCGATTACAGCCTGCTTCCCCCTATACCTACCCTCTTCTTTGGCCTTAGTAATACCGGCCATCTGACGCTCTTTACGGAGGTTTGTTTCAAACTCTGCAAACACTCCCAGCATTTGAAGGAAGGCCTTACCACTCGCTGTAGCAGTATCAATGCGCTGATCAAGAATTTCCAGTGAAGCTCCCCTCTTATCTAGGAGATCAACAATACTAGTGAGGTCGTTGAGGTTACGAGCCAGTCGATCAAGCTTCCAGACAACTAGCTTGTCACCTTTGCTTACCATATCAAGCAAAAGCTCAAGTACTGGCCGATCAGTTCGAGTGGTAGCAGATGCTTTCTCTTCACGCACTATGGCATCCGGGTATGCCTGAACGAGTGCATCACGTTGCATTTCTGTATTCTGGTCTGCCGTAGAAACACGGCAGTATGCAAATATTGCCATAGAAACTGTCTCATATAAGCCTTAGACTCCTATAAGACTACCGTCTCATTACTACCTTTTCAACCTATACGAGACACCCATGAACTGTCTCGCTAGGGTAAACCCAAACAAGACGATGATTATTCAAGCAATACCCAGCTTATGGCGATACACCTTCGTTAAGCTATCGAAGCCGAATCGCCATATTGCCTTCTATTGATTATTCACCGAAGTTTCTGGAAGAGAAGGTCCACAACCTTATCTCCAAACATTTGTTTAGACAGAAGGTTCATAGCAGCATCGTTATCCAACTGTTGATTAGTCACGATACTCACATCCCAGACCCAATTGTCAGAGTAATAATCTTGGGAATACACTGAAACGCGAGTCCGGCAATCATCCAAATGAGAACGAGTGAACAGCAATCGTTCTGACAACGGCATACCATCAGCCTGCATCTCAATAACTGCACAAACTGAAATTACTTCTGTTTCATTAATCAACGTGTACAGGGACACAGGGGCAACATCGCTACTCTGTTCAACTTCGTATTCGGTTACAGGCTTCATAGCTGAGCTCCCGAATTCTCCTGAGCACAAGAATTGCCGAACTGGCTTACCCACTCATTGAGAACGCTAACTTGATAGTAAGTACGCGTCCCCCGCTTAGTATGGGATGGTGCTTTCACTCCCCCCAACACCCCCGTATAACGTGATTGGATCATGGTCCGATTCTTATACCCAAGGTAGTCAGCAGCCTGCAGTGATGAAAGATAACGATTGTCATGGTTGTTCATAAATATGTTCCTCTAGATGTAAAAAAACCGGGATTGAGCATGCCGCAATCGGACACTTCTCCCGGTCTCTACTTCTATAGGTCGGCAACCCCCTACTCGCGCGTCAATTCCACGTTTGATGGCGTCACCGCATGCCAAAGCCGGTATATTTCTGTATGAAGCTGTTGTTCCAACGACTGATGTACCCCATCAACAAGAACATCCTTCCAATTGCTTTTCGATAAAGCCGAGCTGTTGAAGCTATCCCAGATTGTCCGCGTTTTTGCACGAGCACTTGCTGGCACTGCTTTCATCTCTCGCCGTAGTGATTCAGCAAACCACAACCGGTGTTTTGCCCTCAACGCTTTCCACACAGAAGAAGCAGTCGACTGAAAAAAAAGGGACTTCCTATTCGGTAAGGACTTCAAGCTCTCCTCAACCTCACTCCACTCGAACACACGTAACAATTCGAGATGACGTCTCAGGTTGGGCATTTGGTTACTGTTCCAGCGGGAACTATCGATTGCCCCGGATTCCATAGATGCCAGCGGCAAAGCGAACTTTAGTGAGAATTCAATTCTTATCAGGCTTTCACCCGCATCAAGGACAGGAAAACAAACGGGATAATGACGGTTGTTCGTTTCTATTAGCTGTTTAGCTTTATCATAAACACGCACCCGATTTGCTCTGGGGCAATCTGGTTTTCCGTAATACAAAGTACTTGAGCTATGACCGGGGTAAATACGAGCATTCTGCCAACCGGTCGGCTTCATCACAAAAAAACGATCCGCAGCCACGACCAGATCATTCGCAAAGTCCACACGGTTGATTCTCAACTTCTCTGGTGCATTCTCGATGCATCCTGAGATCATGGCTAGAAGCTCTTCCAATGCAGTGTAATCAGTTATTCTCGATGGGTTATATCTTATTGATAGGGAGCAAGATAGGCGTGTAGAACGTCCCACGGTTACTTTTGCATAATGACCATCACAGACAGGCCAAAAAAACCACGTAACACCATGCCTCGTCTTCTTAAATTTAATACTAGGTTGACTACATGCTATCTCGGTCAAAACACCATTTAACCGCACATAATCCTCATCGGACAAACTGACACAGATAACTCGAACGCAGTCGAGGCAGGAAAGGTAAAGCTTCATTTTCACAGCACCAAAACACGAAGCCCGCCCTCTTCAAAGAGTGACTTCACAGTAAAATTTTCCACCTCCAATCGAAGGCGAACCAGACGCGAAATCCTTCGCTATGTCTATCCGTGTAAGCGTGTGTGTGATGTGTGTATGATTTTATGAGGTCGACCACATATGGTTATGTAATCACCCCATTAAACATGTGTGTGTAAGGGTTAAATGGGGGTTGTAAACCACAATTCAACCCAATCAATTTAGATACGATATTTGTCCAGCTTCTCAGCTAGAAGACCCCATGGCAACCTGCTGCCCGCCAACTTCATTTTCTTAACAGATTCATCGATTTCCTCAATAGAAACCAAGTTATGCTCGAGAAGCTGCTCTAACAGCCAAATGGTCCCCAGCTTACTGACTTGCTCCTGATCTGCAGCTTTTCGAAGACGTTTATCTCCAGTGACCAATGGGCAATCTTCTTGCTTTGCTAGTGCCAATGCAAAACAGTCATTAGCACTCGGGCCACCATAATTTTCCATTAGCCCCATCGCGTACCCCATGCTATCGGAACTCAACTCCAATGTTTGAAGCCCAAGGCCAATTAAGTGGGAATGCTGCTCGTGCAACTCTTCATCGTACAAAATATCAGGGACAGCAAATTCATGCGGTAGTTGAAAAAGAAGCTCAAGCACTCCCCCTTCTTCCAAATCTATTATGACGTTCGTATCACTGATCAGCAGCGGCCGCATCCATGCCTCCCATCTTGCGCTCCTCACGTAGGGAGTAAGTTGACATTCCCATCAACTCTGCAGCTTTCGACTCACCGATGTAGTCTTCGGCCAATGCTTTGTATACCAGCTGCCGGTAAAGGTAAGTAGTTTCAGCAGGATAAGCATCTCCGGGCTCACGAGTACGCCAACCTTTAGCAGAAAAGAACCGGAAGAGAGATGACTTTACAGCATCAGAAATTATTCCAAGCTGAGCAGCCCTCATCATCGCCCCCATCATACTGATACCAAACTCGTGCTTGAGCATATACAACTCACGAGGTTCAATTCGGCTACGCCGATCTCCTAAGTGCTGCTGAACAGACTTTCTTGGTAATAAAAAGGCTCCTGCAAACCTATCGCAAGCCTTTTCTTCGTTGACTGACTCATCAAGACGACCATGCAAGATCAGGTGCCCCAGTTCATGAGCCAAAGTAAAACGTTGGCGATCACCCGGCCATTGTTCAGAAACAACAATCACTGGAGTACCATTTACTGACGCAGCAAGCCCATCTAAACGCCCCTGAACATCAATGGAAGTGACAATAACCAGCACACCCATAGATTCAAGAACATCAATCATGTCTGGAACTGCGCCGAGACCTAAATCCCAAGTATCGCGAACATGATCGACCACGTCTTCTATATCATCCAACTCAGAAATAAGTTCAGGTAGTCCTGCTGGTAATGAAAATTCAGGAACAGGCTGCTGAGGGTACAATGACAACAATGAAGTCCATCGTTCAGCCTGATTCAAAACATCCGCTTCAATTTGAGCAAGCAGCTTCTTGGGAGCAGTGGAACGTTTACGATACTCCACTCCCTTAAGTTGAACTTTCACCGGTCGGAAAAAGAATTCAGACTTAACCCCTAACACCTTTGCCAACTTCAATACCTGTGCTGACGACGGCATAGATGCGCCCTTCTCATACTTACTGATAGTAGTTTGGGATACACCAACTTCATCCGCCAACGCTCTCAGGGATAAGCCTGAAGCCTTACGCGCTCTATGTAACCTTTCACCAATCATATGCTGCCCCGGGGTTTACAAATTCCATTTACAATTGAGAATTGTAAACCTTTACATCCAAATTGTCATTAAGCGACCCAATGAACTTTGGTACACTTCATGGCACACTTTTGAAAAACCAAACTCCAGAGTGGCACACTTTAGGCACACTTCTGGACCACTTTTAACCTTACTTGTGATTTGTAAGCACTTGAGGGATTGAGAGTTTTCTCAAAAGTGGTGGAGAAGAAAAATGGCACAGTTCGAACCCCGCCATCTCCACCAAATACAAATAAAAAAGCCACCTTCGGGTGGCTTTTTTATGGCTGCTAGAAACTAGTAGATAATGGCTAGATTACAAATTCTGGAGCGCCCCCGATAAAATATACTCACCCCATCTATCTAACTAACTCAAAACCGCAAAATCCCCAATTAAAACTCAAAGCCTACACTCATTCTCGCTGCTATTTCTCCGTTAGAACCAGCTCCCGCTATACCGCCACTGATATTCCCCTTATTTGCTCCCCAGCCCGCTACAGCATGCGTAACATTAATACCTAGAGCTGACTCGCCTGCATAATACCCCGTACCTATAGATATTGCTGTTTTTCCCGGTGCTGAAGGCATCTGGACTGCACCAAGAGCAATTGCAGCAGCAATACCTGAGAAAGCATCGTCCTTTAACTCATCCAACTCTTGATTCAACCTATTAATACTCGTGGTATTTGATGATAAAGCAGCAATATTCGCAGCATTAGTAGCAATGTTACCGGTATTCGTTGTTATGTTACCGGTATTCGTTGTTATGTTCCCGGTGTTCGTTGTAACCGTGCCATTTAGTTGAAAAATTTCATTATCAACATCCGGTACAGCTACCGCATCCCCATCTACTGCGGGGTCAGTCGCAAGGACTGAGGTGGATATTGATAATAATAAAACTCCTAAATACTTCTTCGATTCAATTGGCCTCACAATATTCCCCTACATTTAATATGCCATTAACTTATTGTACCCCTTTAAAATCTAATGTTTCAAATATCAATTTGTACATCTCTAACTCCAAAAATCAATTAACGCATATTAGGTAAAGAGCAGCATCGATGCACCTCCTTTACCCTCCCCCTGTTAATTACTATCGATGAGGAAACGTGAAGAACCTTATCCGTAAAAGTCTATGGCTCACCCCTACCACTTGTCAGCCATTACTTAAGAATAGAGGCAAAAGATCATTAGCACGACGGCTTGGCGTCAGTGAGTCGACTATCAGGAACATGAGAAAGCAGCTCAAGGGATGAGCTAGAGATGAGATCATCGTAATGCACCCGTATGATTTAATGGATGACGAAACACCAGGACTGCGCGAGAAAGGCCTCGATGATTATTGGATGGAACACTGTGCTGAGCTTTATAACCATGTCTTTCATCAGCAGTGGCTCGAATTCACTAAGCGAGTGAGGACACAGACTGATAAAGTCTGGTTTGAAATAAAAGTTCAATCAACAATGGAAAAGCTAAAGGACGCTATAGAACCACTACAGGACGAGAACAGCAGTTCTGTAGTCAGGCTTGCGCTGGTGGAGATACTGAAAGAGATCGAAGCTAACCCTGTACCGAACCCAATAGTTCAAATGGAAGAAAAGAGAATTCAGATTACATAATCATTAAACTGATCCAAACTACCCTTCCAGTCTTTGATAACTTTTGAATAGGACTGAAAGCGTACACTAAGGTGCGTAAAAACGCAGTTAGAAGACCTTTCTATCTGTAACACTCACATGTAGCATATTCGTAAATTTCCATATTATGAAGACCAGCCGTCGAGGGATTTAGCAGGGTTCGCCCCCCGCCATCCCACCAAATACAAATAAAAAAGCCACCTTCGGGTGGCTTTTTTATTACTCTTAAAAACTAGTTTCTACACACCAAACACTGCTGGAAGAACAGTTACGCTGGCAAGTGTAATCAGGCCTATTGCAACAAAATTCAACACAAAACCTGCACGCATCATATCTGCCATTTTCAATCGACCTGAACCAAACACAATCGCATTTGGCGGAGTAGCAACAGGCATCATAAAGGCGCAGCTGGCTGCAATCGCTGCAGGAATAACCCATACAAGCGGCGTACCTGTAATCGACTCAGCCACTGGTCCTAATAACGGCAAGAAGCCTGCCGCCGTTGCTGTGTTACTGGTGATTTCCGTCAAGAAGGTAATCAACGCAGTAACAATCAACACACCCACAATTAGGGAAACAGTGTCTGCACCTTGAATCTGTAGAGCGATAAATTCAGCTAAGCCTGAAGACTTAATGGTAGCCGCCAGAGTTAGGCCACCACCAAATAGGATCAAGATACCCCAAGGTACTTTTTGTGCGCTTTCCCAATCTAGAACACGTTCGTTATCGCCGGATTTAACTGGCAAGGCGAATAGCAGAATAGCCGCCGCCATTGCGATTCCGGTATCTGAGATACCAATACCTGTCCACTTAGCGAGGTATGGACGCATTACCCAACCGATTGCCGCAAATAGGAAGATAAACAACACCTTCTTTTCGCCAGCAGACATCTGCCCTAGCGCTTGCAACTGTTCTTTAAATACAGATTTAGCACTAACCGCACCAGCCTGATCGACTTTATAGCTGATTTTGGTAAGCAGAACCCACGCTACTATCAGCATGATAATTGATAGTGGCAGACCCATCGCCATCCATTGTGCAAAACCGATTTCCATGCCATAGCTATCAGATAGGTATGCAGCCATCAGCGCGTTCGGTGGCGTACCAATCAACGTTGCTATACCGCCGATACTAGCAGCATAAGCGATGGACAAGAGCATTGCTTTAGCAAAACTCTCATTGTTCGGTTCACGGTCGGTGACAATTTTCACTACGGATAGCGCTATAGGTAGCATCATTACCGCTGTAGCTGTATTGGACATCCACATCGACAGAAATGCCGTCACCAACATAATTCCCAAAATCTGGATACTTGGTTTGGTGCCTGCTAGTAGCATAGTTTTTAGCGCAATACGCTTATGCAGGTTCCAACGCTCCATTGCGATAGAGATCAGGAAACCGCCTAGGAATAGAAAAATCAGTGGGTGAGCATAAGGTGCAGCAACCGCTTTGATGTTTGCGATACCTGCAACAGGCACTACAAATAAAGGTAATAGAGAGGCCGCAGGGATCGGAACCGCTTCGGATATCCACCAGCTCGCCATCCAGAACGCTAATCCGGCGGTGCGCCAAGCTTCAACTGAAAGCCCCGCAAAAGGCGGATCGATCAATAATGTCATCAACATGACTAAAGGGCCGAGGGATAACATCAGCCAAGGTATCTTTTTATTTTTGTCATTCATACTATTCTTCCAACCTTAATTTAAACGGTATTTAAATTGGTGAACGTTTACTTTTCACGTCATGGGAAGAAGAGATAGCAAGAGTATTGCCAGCTTTAAAAACAATCTAAAAAACTATTTACTTTCAACAAGTTAAAAAGAATAGCTATTTTTAAACAAGGTACATAATGCGGATAGCCACACAGCCTTAGCGGGTGATTTGTCACTAAAACCACACATAGATAAATCACGAAAACAGGGCTAATTAAGTCAACGTTTTGCGGTATAAACCACGCTAATGCACTAGCTCAGTCTTTTACAAAACTTCGTCTTTGAATTCCGTATTTTGCCAACTTATCGTAAAAGGTTTTTCTGGGTACGCGCAGTAGCGAGATCGCCTCTTTTACGGAACCGGAGGATTGGCTCAAGGCCTCCTCTATTACAGCGCATTCAAAAAAAGCGACCTTTTCACTTAAGGAAAGATCCTCTGGCATAGCCACACTTGGTTGATCGGCGTCGATCGAAATTGGCATCCCAAGCAACACCCTTCTTTCAGCGGCATTGCGCAGCTCACGAACATTACCCGGCCAATGGTAAGCCATGAGTTGATTGGACTCTTCACTAGCAAGCGCTGTTAGCGGTTTGTGATAACGCCCAGCAGCTATAGAGCTAAAGTGTTTAAACAACAATGGGATATCGGCTTTGCGCGCACGTAAAGGGGGTATATCCACTTTAACTAGGTTCAAACGATAATAGAGGTCGGTGCGAAACAACCCTTGCTCCGCGAGTTCAAGCAGATCAATTTTAGTTGCTGCTACAAATCTAACATCCAGCGGGATTGCAGTATTACTGCCAACGGGAGTAATGGTTCTGTCTTCTAACACCCGCAACATTTTCACCTGCATAGACATAGGCATGCTTTCTATTTCATCGAGAAAAATAGTACCGCCTTGGCCGAAACCTAGCTGCCCGGTACGGTTTTCTGTCGCGCCGGTAAAGGCGCCTTTTTTACTCCCGAACAACTCACTCTCAATTAGGCTTTCGGGTATAGCGCCACAGTTAATCGCAACAAAATTTGCATCAGCGCGACTGCTCATCTCATGTAAGTAGCGCGCAACCATCTCTTTACCGGAACCGGTTTCACCACTAATCAAAACATCTGCTGGGGTATCAACTACGGTATTAAGTAGCCGCATCATATCTTTCATTTCAGGGGTGTCGCCAAGTATCCGCACCCCTTTTTCTGGTACTGCTTTCAAACTACTTTTAAGTGCTCGATTTTCTAGGACAAGGGCTCTTTTTTCACTGGCACGCTTAACACTATCCAACAGCTGCTCAGTGATCGGCTTTTCAAAAAAATCGTAAGCTCCTTGATGCAAACATGAGACTGCAAGCTGTACATCGGCATAGCCGGTTAGCATGATGACCGGTATATCAACATCGATGGTTTGGATCTCACTAAGAAGCTTGGTGCCGCA
This sequence comes from Neptuniibacter sp. QD34_54, assembly GCF_047778055.1. Classification (GTDB taxonomy): domain Bacteria; phylum Pseudomonadota; class Gammaproteobacteria; order Pseudomonadales; family Balneatricaceae; genus Neptuniibacter. The sequence continues at coordinate 3,476,884 of NZ_CP180546.1, forward strand.
CATCTCTGGCATATTAATATCTGAAATCACAACACCTTGGAAATGCTCATCCAGTGTTTTTAAAGCCTGCGTACCGTTCGCGAACGCCTGGACTTCATAACCTTCTATCTTTAGAAGCTGGCTAAGGGAGTCACGAATGATCTCTTCATCGTCGATAATCCAAACTTTTGTCATTTTAATTGCTTCCAGTGTTACTTGATTTCAACGAGATCGTGAATGTAGCCCCAAGCCCAGAATCCGCATTCTTAGCCGTCAGCTCACCATCGAAAGAACGAATAATGTTACGCGAGATAGATAAGCCCAACCCTAAGCCTTGATCGGACTTAGTGGTAAAAAAAGCATCAAATATAGTGTCTATATTTTGCAGGTCCAAGCCAATACCACTGTCGGTTATATGAATATCCACATAACCTTCTCTTTGGCTAAAGCTGATACTAATAGATTTTTCCTGCTGCTCAGACATAGCATCTATAGCATTAGATAAGAGGTTCACTAGAACTTGCTCTAACTTTAATGCCTCACCCCAAACAAAACCGCTGTAGCGCTCCACAGACAAATCTACTTTATAGTTTGTGATCTGGGGCCCTACCACAACTAAAGCGGCATCAAGGCATTTAGACCATTCACACCAAGCTAATGAAGACTCTTTATTCCGACTGAACTGTTTTAACTGTGAAACAATTTTATGCACTCGCTCAGTCATATCCTGAATGGTATTAAGTGTTGCTCTAGCTTGCTGGTACTCGCCCTTATCAAGTAATCGCCGACAGGCAGCTATATAAGCATTCATAGCACTGAGTGGCTGATTGATTTCATGATTGATCGAAGCTGACATCTGCCCAATCGTAGCTAGCTTAGTCGACTGCATAAGCGCTTTATGCGCTTTATCTAACTCATCAGTGCGAACCGATATCTCCTGTTCTAGCGCCCTGCGGGTATACAGCAACTGACGATAGCCAGCAAAGCGTCGATAAAGGTAGAACGCCAAAACAAAGACCACGCTATACCCCAGCGAGAGCCAAATCATAAAATTGGTGACTTGATAGCCCACCGTTGCCGCGGGGCTAAACGTAACCAGCTTAAGACTCATGCTAGGCAAGCTGGATTCACCATAAAAATACAAACCCTGCTCGGCCTCGGCGTACTCTATTTGCCACTGCTGCAAATCAGCAAGTGCATACTTTCTTTTGCTGTTATTTAAGATACTTTGCGTCAGGTCGAGGTAACGCTGGCTCTCTTGAATCTGCGCCCAACTCAATTCTTCGCTCTCGCTGAGCTGCTTGAGGCGCCAGAATGGATGATTAGACATAAAGATGACATTGTCAGGCCCATATACCATAAACTTTGTAGAATGCTGGCCAGACAGCCATTCTGTATCCTGTTCAAATCTGGAAACATCTACTTTTACAGCAGCAACACCGATGATTTTTTCGTCTACGTAAACCGGAGAGGAAAAAAAGATGCCACGTTCTTTAGAACGCACACCTAGGGCGTAATACGTCGAATTCTGACCCTTTATTGCCTGCTGAAAATAGGGACGGAAAGCGAAGTTGCCGCCAATAAAACTCGATGCGTTTTGAAAGTTACTTGCAGCAACAACATCGCCTTTCAGATCGAGCACATACACTTCACTTGCACCGGTCGTTTTTGCGATATCAAGTAACAGTAGGCTTAATTCCTGCGCTCCAGTATTGAACTGCAGTAGTTGACGAATTTGGTAATGGTTCGTTAACAGCTCTGGAATATGTGCATAACGGGCAAGTTCTTTATTGAAATAGGTACTGACATTTTCAGCTTCATTCTTCACTTTTTGATCAAGTTCGATATAAAGACTTCGCTGAAAAAGAGAAACGCCAACAGACAGAGTAAGACCTAGACATACGAGGTAAATTAAGAATACAAATAAGATTTTCCTGTCTCGCATACCAGAGCCCATACATTATTACCCGCATACTATGCCGTAATAACTATTTTAAATCATCGTGCGCAGGGTATCTTGATGTTATAGAACGCTCTTAGTGCATTGTTTAATGCTCAAAAAATACAAAAAGCCCTGCTAGCAAAACTAGCAGGGCTTTTTTAATATGTCTTTTTCTATCTGGCTACTGCGTTAGCAGGCAAAACCCCAAAGGGTGTCGAAATCCAGATTTTCCCAGCCGTCTTCGCCATCGTGAATCCAGAATGCGCCACAGCATTCACAGCGATAGATCGAGCTTTCAGGGATTGAGCTAATTAGCTTTAGGTCAGCATGTGGAAAGCCGAGTCTTTCTTGCTTCTCACAATTACTGCAGGATCTTTTGTCATCTTCCATGATCTTGTACCTAAGTTTTTTACCTAGTTAAGCTTACTGAATAATACTCTATGTGAAACTAGGAAAAATTCTTAATTTCTTAAATTCCGAACAGAAACCTATATTTTTTTATAGTTTTCTACAGACACAAAAAAACCGGCCTAAGCCGGTTTTTTTTAGTACCCCAGTGTCGATTAAGACAGTGGGTAGTTGTCTGGTAGTGGCAGACGAGCAACACCAGAATCGATCGCTGCTTGAGCAACTGCAGTAGATACAGCACCCAGTAGACGAGAGTCTGTTGCTTTAGGGATGATGTAATCACGACCGAACTCTAGAGAGTCTAGACCGTAAGCATCAAGTACTTCTTGAGGAACTGGAGTCTTAGCCAGATCAGCAAGAGCGCGTACAGCTGCTTCTTTCATCTCTTCGTTGATTGCAGTAGAACGAACGTCCATTGCGCCACGGAAGATGAATGGGAAGCCAAGTACGTTGTTTACTTGGTTAGGGAAGTCAGAACGACCTGTCGCCATGATAACGTCATCACGAGTTTCGTGAGCAAGCTCTGGGCGAATCTCTGGATCTGGGTTAGCACATGCGAATACAACTGGGTTAGCAGCCATTTTAGATAGCTGTTCAGCAGAAAGCAGGTTAGGACCAGATAGACCAACAAATACGTCAGCACCGTCGATAGCATCGTCTAGAGTGCGCTTGTCTGTTTCAGACGCGAACGCTGCTTTCTCTGGAGTTAGGTTTTCACGGCCAGAGTGGATAACACCCGTACGGTCGATCATGTAGATGTTTTCAATCTTAGCACCCATGTTCACTAGCAGCTTCATGCAAGCGTGAGCTGCAGCGCCAGCACCTAGGCATACGATTGAAGCTTCTTCTAGCTTCTTGCCAGCAACTTCTAGTGCGTTGATCATGCCAGCAGCTGTTACGATAGCTGTACCGTGCTGATCATCGTGGAATACAGGGATGTTACAACGCTCGATCAGAACACGTTCGATTTCGAAACATTCTGGAGCTTTGATATCTTCTAGGTTGATACCACCGAAAGTGTCCGCGATGCGCGCAACAGTGTCGATGAATGCCTGTGGGCTTTCAGCGTCAACTTCGATATCGATAGAATCAAGGCCAGCGAAGCGCTTGAACAGCAGTGCTTTACCTTCCATTACTGGCTTAGAAGCCAATGGACCTAAGTCACCTAGACCTAGAATTGCAGAACCGTTAGAAATTACTGCGACTAAGTTACCTTTAGCCGTGTAACGGTATGCATTTTCAGGATCTTTTGCGATTTCACGAACCGGCTCTGCTACACCCGGGCTGTACGCCAAGGAAAGATCACGCTGAGACTCAGCGTCTGTAGACAGTTCCACACTGATTTTACCTGGACGTGGGAACTCATGGTAATCAAGAGCGGCTTGTTTCATATCATCAGACATAGCTGCTGTTCCAATCTAGTTAAAAAGTCGAACACAGAACTATATAGAAAACAGATTTGTCGAACAACTATTCCGCACCTGCAACAGGCTTTTTTTCTTTAGGTTAAACCTAAAGTACTAAAAAAACCTGCAAGAAGTCGCATAAAGATAGGAATATTGTTTAATGATCTATATGTGCAGAGTGGCTAATAGTCATCAACCAAGGTTGGTAGTGTGCAGGTGCGTTATGACTTTTTGGCTTAATCCAGCCCCTTACTGTAAGGGCTTTACCCTCAAAATCTTCAATTTTTGCCTTGCCTCCTAGCTGCTCTGCAACAATAGGGCTAAATTTTACGGCTAACTCGTCACCAATCTCTAAAATCCAACCAGAACGGATCTTTTTAACCGCTGCCACTTTACCCTTTAAGATTCTAAAGCCTGATTCACGATTTTTTAGCGAAGCCACATCTCGAATCGGAGTTTGATTCCACAACCCAAGCTTGGCATCTACCGCACGTAGTTCTGCAGATTTAAGGCAATCAAGGTAAGCAAGATTTGGCGGTACCGCTATATGGTAGGCCAAACCGTTCTCAAGCAGAGATTCTCCAGCATGCTGGCCATCAGCATAAAGATGAGCCAACCAACGCTTGTAGCGATCTTTTGGCTCTTTACCGACCACTAACGCTAGATCAGCACCTTTTAACAAGGTTTTCAGATGAGTGGTTGCTTGATCAGCATAAGCTTCAGCAGGTTTGTCTTCCTTGGCAGTTTCTGGGGTATTAAGACCGATAAGACGAACACGACGACCATCGGTCAGTTTTACTGTATCGCCATCATAGATATGCGCAACGCTTACCGTTTCAGCATGATGAGGTTGTTCACACTGAGCTGCGGTAACAGCAGCACTGTAACCAGAAACAAAAAAGGCGCACCACAATGGGAGCGCCTTTTTCAAAATTCTCATAAGTGACATCACTTATTTTTTCATGCCGCGGCCGCCAAAACGCTTGTTGAAGCGATCGATACGACCACCAGAAGTAGCTTCTTTCTGCTTACCAGTGTAGAACGGGTGGCAAGAAGAGCAAACGTCCAAGTGGATGTCTTTGCCCAGAGTGGACTTAGTTTTAACAACGTTACCGCAAGAACAAGTAGCGTTAATTTCTGCGTATTCCGGGTGGATACCAGCTTTCATGATAAACCTCATTAGATTCATGCCGCCACCTGATCTTCTGCCAGGCACCGCATTGATTTAAACTACCAGCAAAATAACTGGTACGTTAAGTAGGCGGCGAATTATACGCATCGATATAATGCTGCGCAACTTAAAACCGTTTAAAAAGTGAGCAATTTAAGCATATATGAGCATTTTACGGCTTGCCATTCCTAGCCCCCTACGCAGACTGTTCGATTACCACTGCCCGGAAGGGATCGATCCCCTTTCATTAAAGCCCGGTATTCGCGTTCTAGCCCCGTTTGGGAACAGAGAAGTCATTGGTATTTTAGTCGAGGTGGCGCAAAGCAGTGAGTTTGATCATAACAAGCTTAAAAGTGCCTCACAGATCTTAGATGACACACCGCCTCTGCCTGCTCACCTGTTTAAACTGGCACGTTGGTCTGCAAGCTATTATCAACACCCCGAGGGCGATGCCCTACAACAAGCACTACCGGTTTTACTGCGTAAAGGTCAAGCCTGCGAATATCAGCACGAAACTTTATGGCGCGCCACCGAAGGCGCTTGCTTAAGTACTATCAAGAGCAACGCTAAACGCCAATTGGAGGCATTGCAGCTATTACTCGATCATCCCCAAGGAATCAGCGGCGATGCTTTCCGTGCAGAAGGCGGGCAGTCCGCCACCCTTAAAACCTTACAAGAGAAGCAGCTCGCCGAATCATTTAAGCGCGAACATAAACAACACACAGGTCCGATTCTGCATGAGTCACCTCTTCCTTTAAATGAAGAGCAAGATAATTGCGTAAAGCAGATCGCTCAATTTGATGGTTTTAATGCCTGTCTATTAGAAGGTGTCACTGGCTCAGGTAAAACCGAGGTTTACCTGCAAGCGATCGAAAAGATAATTAATGAAGACAAACAAGCCTTAGTACTCGTACCCGAAATTGGCCTGACACCGCAAACCGTAGCGCGCTTTCAGCAACGCTTTAGCGTACCTATTGTTGCCCTGCACTCCAATTTAACCGATCGCCAACGCTTGGATGCATGGTTACAAGCGCGCGAAGGCATTGCGAGGATAATTATTGGTACCCGTTCGGCTATTTTTACGCCGATGAAAGCGCCCGGCATCATTATTATTGATGAAGAGCATGATGCTTCGTTTAAGCAACAAGACGGCTTCCGCTACTCCGCTCGCGATCTGGCGGTCGTTCGTGCCCGTTCGGAAGAGATCCCTATTGTTTTAGGCAGTGCCACACCCTCTTTAGAGACGCTACAGAATGCGATCGAAGACCGCTATCACTGGCTCAAGTTGACTCAACGCGCGGGTAACTCATCTCCTCCTGAATTCAGGTTGTTGGATATCCGGCAGGAGAACTTATCAGATGGCCTGTCGCCGCAATTGATACTGAATATAAAGAAGCACCTAGAAAGCGGCACTCAGGTTTTGGTGTTTTTGAATCGCCGTGGATTCTCGCCGACGTTAACCTGTCACGATTGCGGCTGGATAGCAGACTGCACCCGCTGTGATGCCCATATGACGTTGCATCAACGTCCTGCGCATCTGCACTGTCACCACTGTGACAAACAAGCCGCTATTCCGCATCGCTGCCCTGAATGTAATAGCGATCAACTGCAGCCGGTTGGCGTAGGAACTGAGCGCAGCGAGCAAGCACTGCAGAAGCTTTTCCCGAACTTCCCGGTGATTCGTGTCGACCGCGACAGTACCCAGCGAAAGAACGCGATGCAGGAGATCATGAATCAGGTAAACAGTGGCGCCCCCTGCATTTTGGTCGGCACGCAGATGCTCGCCAAAGGGCACCATTTCCCACGGGTTACGCTGGTCGCAATCATTAATGCCGATAGCGGCTTATTTAGCGCTGATTTCCGCGGTATGGAGCGTACAGCACAGTTAATACTGCAAGTTGCTGGACGCGCAGGCCGTGCAGACCATGCGGGTACAGTCATGATGCAAACCTACCACGCAGATCACCCAACCCTGCAAACACTGGTTCAGCATGGTTACAGCGCATTCGCGCAAGAGGAGCTGCATAACCGTAAAATGGCGCAACTACCGCCGTTTACGCACTACGCATTGCTTCGCGCAGAAACCACACAAAATGGTCGAGCCGAATCATTTTTGAGTGCGATTAGACAGCAGTTGGAAGATGACATGCTGCTACCACAAGATGCCCATTGGATCGGACCTTTCCCAGCACCTATGGAAAAACGTGCGGGTATGCATCGAGCACAGCTGATGATCTATGCGCAAAATCGTAAAGCGCTTCATCAGTTATTAGCCAACCTGTGTTGGTATCTGGAGCAAAATAAAGAGTCTCGAAAAGTACGCTGGTCTATAGATGTCGATCCAGCGGATACTTTTTAAGCAGATCTCGCCTTTCAGCTCTTAACATAGGCAGATTTTACAGGGATAATACGCGGTTCTTCTGAAGCCCCATCCGATCAAATTGATCGACCTTGGGCTCACCGACTTACTTCAAACGGTATTTGTACGCTAATGAAAGAGATAATTGCAGAGCTGATTGACTCCGCCCTGAAGACACTGATTGAAAATGGCACTTTGCCTGCCGACGTAGAACCTAAAATCATGGTGGAAAACACCCGTGATAAATCTCATGGTGACTACGCTTCTAACATCGCTCTGACATTAGCTAAACCAGCTCGCTGCAACCCTCGCCAACTGGCTGAGAAATTGGTTGACGCACTACCAGCATCAGACAACCTAAAACGCACAGAGATTGCGGGCCCAGGCTTCATCAACTTCTTTATCAGTGGTGCGTCTACTAGCTCTCTGTTGAAAAACATTCTGGAGCAGAAGAACAACTACGGCCGTAACAATAACGGCGAAGGTAAAAAAGTTCAGGTTGAGTTTGTATCGGCAAACCCGACTGGTCCTCTGCACATCGGTCACGGTCGTGGCGCAGCAGTAGGTGACTGCCTATGCCGCATCATGGAAGCGAACGGTTGGGATGTGACACGTGAGTTTTACTACAACGATGCTGGTCAACAGATCAACAACCTAGCGCTGTCGGTACAAGCACGCTGCAAAAACCTAACACCAGATGATCCAAGCTGGCCTGAAGATGGTTACCGCGGTGACTACATTATCGACCTAGCGAACAGCTACATGGCTGGCGATACGGTTGAATCTGAAGACCAGTCTTTCACTGGCGCTAAAGATGCAGATGATCTGGAATCTATCCGCCACTTCGCTGTTGCTTACCTACGTCGCGAACAGGATCTAGACCTTAAAGCGTTTGCAGTAGATTTTGATGTCTACTTCCTAGAGTCTTCTCTATACGCAGAAGGCAAAGTAGAAGCTGCCGTTCAAACGCTGATCGAAAACGATTTCACATACGAAGATGGCGGCGCACTTTGGTTACGCACAACGGACTTTGGCGATGACAAAGACCGTGTAATGCGCAAGAAAGATGGCGGTTACACTTACTTCGTACCCGACGTGGCTTACCACCTTGATAAGTGGCAGCGCGGTTTCGACACGGTTATCAACGAACAAGGTGCCGACCACCACAGCACGATCACACGTGTACGTGCAGGTCTTCAAGCACTTAAAGCAGACATCCCTCAGGGCTGGCCTGACTATGTACTTCACCAGATGGTTACCGTTATGCGCGGTGGTGAAGAGGTTAAGATCTCCAAGCGTGCAGGTAGCTACGTAACCCTACGCGACCTAATCGACGAAGTAGGCCGTGATGCAACACGTTACTTCTTAGCAGCACGTAAGTCTGACAGCCATCTAACCTTTGATATCGACTTGGCGCGTTCTCAGTCTGCTGATAACCCTGTTTACTATATCCAGTACGCTCACGCGCGTGTTTGCTCTATCTTCCGCAAACTAAGCGAAGGCAACTTGGAGTGGAACGAAGCTGAAGGCATCGCTGCACTAGATAAGCTAGAGCTAGAATCTGAAAAGAACCTAGTGATCAATCTGGGCAAATACCCAGAAGTGGTTAAGAATGCAGCCAATGCACGTGAGCCACACCAGATCGCTAACTACCTGAAAGATCTAGCGGCAGAGTTCCACACTTACTACAACTCAGAGAAGACTCTAGTAGAAGATGCGGATGTACGTAACGCGCGTCTAACACTGGCTGTAGCAGTACGTCACGTACTAGCAAACGGTTTGGATCTACTAGGCGTATCTGCACCGGAGCAAATGTAAGTAGATGGCATCTCGTAAGGATTACGCCAAAACCAAGCGTGGTAAAGCTTCAGCTAGCCGCGCTAAGCCTGCCCCAAAGAGAGCCCCTGCTAAGCAGAAAAAGCGCTTTCCTACTGGGCTACTGGCGTTAACCTTATTGCTGCTGGGCGGCCTTGGTTACGGTTTATATAACCTAACTAAGGTTGATCCTGGCGAAGCCAGCACGCCACTGGCCAACAGCAAGCCTAAGCCTGCTCAGACGACTGAAAAGCCGAAACCAGCTCCATCAAAGCCAGTTAAAAGTCAGGCACCGGTGGTTGAGAAGTCGACAGCGTCAACTGATAAGAGCCGTTTCGAATTTTACGAAATGCTTAAAGAGAGCGAAGTTGAAGCACCTAAGGATGTGTATAAATCCACGCCGAAAGATGCCAAAACTCAACATAAGTATCTGTTACAAGCCGGCTCATTTAAGGCCAAAGCCGATGCCGAGAGAATGCGCGCTCAGTTGATACTACTTGGACTGCCAAACGTCCACACCAATATCAGCACCAGTAAAGACGGCACCCAATGGTATCGGGTGCGTGTCGGCCCATTCGATAACCGCTCGCGCTTATCTAAAGCCTACGACAAATTGGTTCAGCAAAATATCCAGCCTTTGCGAATCAAACAGTAAAAGCTAAAAGCCCATCCTTAAGTCGATGGGCTTTTTGTTTTTACAGCCTTGAAATTCATCTCTTAGTCACCATCTTTCTTTAAACCTATAAAGAAACAGTGCAATACGCTTCATCGATTTATAGCGCACTGTTTAAGATTCACTCCCATTAGGAGCAGATAATGACAACGATAGTATCCGTACGTCGTGGCGATAAAGTAGTTGTAGGCGGTGATGGCCAAGTATCGCTAGGCAACACTGTAATGAAAGGCACTGCACGTAAAGTTCGCCTTCTGCCTAAGCACGATGTAATTACCGGTTTTGCCGGCAGTACCGCTGACGCAATTACCCTACTTGATCTTTTTGAAGCTCAGCTAGAGAAACACCAAGGCAACATTTTCAATGCCGTTGTAAGCCTAGCGAAAGAGTGGCGCGGTGACCGTGTGCTGCGCAAACTTGAAGCACTTATGCTGGTTGCTAACAAAGAAAAAACGTACCTAATCTCGGGTAGCGGCGACATTATTGAACCAGAAGATGGCGTTATCGCTATTGGTTCTGGCGGCAACTTCGCTTTGGCTGCTGCACGCGCCCTAACCGACAATACTGAGCTTTCTGCTAAAGATATTGTTGAGAAGAGCCTACATATCGCTGCTGGTATCTGTGTATTTACCAACGGCAACCTGACTATCGAAGAACTTGATTCAGTTCAGTAATCCAGCCACAGGAGCTAAAAATGTCTAACATGACACCACGTGAAATTGTATCCGAGCTGGATCGTCACATTATCGGCCAAGACGAAGCAAAACGCGCAGTAGCTATCGCACTTCGTAACCGCTGGCGTCGTATGCAACTTGATGATGAGATGCGTACTGAAGTAACCCCTAAAAACATCCTGATGATCGGTCCTACTGGTGTAGGTAAAACTGAGATCGCACGTCGTCTAGCAAAACTAGCTAACGCACCGTTCATCAAAGTTGAAGCGACTAAATTTACCGAAGTCGGTTATGTTGGTCGTGACGTAGAAACCATCATCCGTGACTTGGTTGATATGTCGATCAAGATGCTGCGTGAGCAGGAGATGGATAAAGTACGCTTCCAAGCTGAAGAAGCAGCAGAAGAGCGTATTCTTGATGCCCTATTACCACCAGCACGTCCTGCAAACTTTGGCGAAGAACCTACTCGCGAAGACAGCGCTACGCGTCAGGTATTCCGTAAGAAACTACGTGAAGGCCAACTAGACGATAAAGAAATTGACATCGAAGTGGCTCAGCCACAGATGGGTGTTGAGATCATGGCACCTCCGGGCATGGAAGAGATGACTAACCAACTGCAAAGCATGTTCTCTGGCATGGGCGGTGGTAAGAAACAGTCTCGCCGTTTGAAGATCAAAGATGCTTTTAAAGCCCTAACCGATGAAGAAGCAGCGAACCTTGTTAAAGAAGATGAGCTGAAACAATCTGCAGTTGAGCTAGTTGAACAGCACGGTATCGTCTTCCTAGATGAGATCGATAAAGTCTGCAAAGGTGGCTCTAACAGCAGCGGTGACGTATCTCGTGAAGGTGTGCAGCGTGACCTGCTGCCGCTAATCGAAGGCTGCACAGTCAGCACTAAGTACGGCATGATCAAAACAGACCACATTCTGTTTATCGCATCCGGTGCATTCCACTTAGCTAAGCCATCTGACTTGATCCCAGAGCTGCAAGGTCGTCTGCCTATCCGTGTTGAGCTAAACGCTCTAACACCAGAAGACTTCCGCCGTATTCTGAAAGAGCCAAATGCGTCGCTGACTGATCAGTACACAGCGCTACTTGGTACTGAAGGCGTGAGCGTTGAGTTTACGGATGAAGGTATTCATCGTGTCGCTGAACTGGCATTTGAAGTAAACGAAAGCACAGAAAACATCGGTGCACGTCGTCTACACACAATGATGGAACGCCTACTAGAAGAGCTTTCTTTTGCTGCATCAGACTGCTCTGGTCAGACTATCAAAGTAGACAAAGCTTTTGTTGATCAGCAGCTTAGCGAGCTAAGCAAAGATGAAGACCTAAGCCACTACATCCTGTAATTAGGACCCTGTAACTGGGAGTAAGATGATGTCTAAAGCACCATTACCGACACAGATTAAGCTGCACAAGAAGTCTCGCACGCTGGAATTAAGCTATGAGGATAAAACCTTTGAGCTAAGTGCCGAGTACCTGCGCGTGCACTCTCCATCTGCTGAAGTGCGCGGCCATGGCATCGGCAATGGCGTGCTGCAAACTGGCAAAAAGCTGGTAGGCATTAAAGAGTTGATACCTAGCGGTAACTACGCTCTAAAGATTGTATTTGATGATGGTCATGATAGCGGTATCTATACTTGGGACTGCCTACATGACCTTGCCTACAATCACGACCAGTATTGGCAAGAGTATCTTCAGAAACTAGCAGATGCTGGCGAATCACGCGATGGCGGTATGATCGCTATCGGGCGATAAACATCCTACATCGTAAACAAACACTAAAAAGGGCTATTCATTAATAGTCCTTTTTTATTTCTGGGTCACCTCAACCGAAAATAATCCCTTTTCAATCGCAGACAATTTCAGCGGATAAGGTTAAAATCCCCCTCTAATCTAAGATTTTCAGGACATCCGGATATGGCAGATCAACGCAACGACAACACCACTCACTTTGGCTATGAAAATGTCAAAACAGAGGAAAAAGTACAGCGTGTTGCTGATGTCTTCCACAGTGTTGCTGGCAAATACGATCTGATGAACGATCTAATGTCCGGTGGCGTTCACCGTCTTTGGAAACGAATCACTATCGAACAAAGTGGCGTTCGCACAGGTAACACTGTCCTAGATATCGCAGGCGGAACCGGCGATTTGACCATGCGTTTCTCACGCCTTGTGGGCCCTACAGGTAAAGTTGTTCTTGCTGACATCAACGACTCTATGTTGAAAGTTGGCCGTGACAAGCTGATGGATAAAGGCGTAACAGGCAACGTTGAGTTTGTGCAAGCAAACGCTGAAGCCCTGCCATTCCCTGATAACACCTTCGATGTGATCACAATCGCATTTGGTCTTCGTAACGTAACCGATAAAGATGCGGCGCTACGCTCCATGGCACGTGTACTTAAGCCGGGCGGTAAATTGATGGTATTGGAGTTCTCTAAAACAGATAACCCACTACTAACCAAAGCGTACGATTTCTACTCGTTCAACATCCTACCGCATATGGGTTCTGCAATTGCTGGCGATGCTGATAGCTACCGCTACTTGGCTGAGTCAATCCGCATGCACCCAGATCAGGAAACACTGAAAGGTATGATGCAGAATGCGGGTCTGACAAACTGCCGCTACCAGAACATGACTGGCGGTATCGTTGCGCTACACACAGGTATCAAGCCTTAATCGCTTTTTAGGATCGAACTCATGCTCGAGATGCTTCAAGCTACCCTATTCACGACTGCAGAAACGGTATGCAACCAACTGCTTAAACGTGACCCGGTTACCCTGCAACATCTTGAGCGTCTCACTGGCAAAGTGATAGCGATTGAGTGCACTTCACCTGCACTTAACCTTTACCTACTTCCTAATGCCGATGGTCTTCAGATCCAATCGGTCTACAACGATGAACCGACCACCACGCTTCGTGGTAACGCCGCCGACTTTATCACTCTTCTAACGAGCAAAGACAAGTCTGATGCGATGTTTGGTAAGACGGTTCAGGTTAGCGGTGACAGCGCTTTAGCTACCCGCTTCCAACAGATTCTGAGCGACGCTCAAATTGATTGGGAAGCGATGCTAGGTGATGTGATTGGCGACCTTCCTGCACACCAAGTAGCTCTGTACACAGCTTGGAAAGCTCAGTGGTATAAAAACAGTGCTTCTAGCTTTATCCACAACTTGGATGAGTTTGTGAAAGAGGAAGTAAGGTTTATCCCTACACGTCCAGAGATGGACTTTTTCACCAATGAAGTTGAGCAACTTCAAGAGAGAGCTGAGCGACTGGCCGCTCGCGTTGAACAAACGCTGGCAAAGCATAAAGCTTAAGTTACCAACGTCTGCTCCATTCGTCCTGAATTAGAACGGCTTTACGACAACAAAGATCAAAATTGGAATAAAGATCAGTAACGGCAATTCGTTAAACAAACGGAAGTAGCGACCACTGCGATCTAAAGTCCCCGCTCTCATTTTGTTTAAGTACGCTTTACACCAGAAGTGATAGCCGATCAGCAAGCCGACAAACGTTAGTTTTGCATGCATCCAGCCACCGCCAATACCGTAGCCAAACATCAGCCATAAGCCTAGGCCTAAGGTGAAGATCGCCATAATGCTCATAAAGCCGTAGAGCTTACCGGCCATGATCTCTAATCGAGCAACATCCTGCCCTGCTTCACGCCCTTCAACGTAATGAACAAAGATACGTGGAAGGTAAAAGATACCCGCCATCCAACTGGTCATTGCAAGAATATGAAAGACTTTTATCCACAAAAACGACATACAAATTCCTTAGTAACCTAGCAGCGGATAAAGCTCTCCGCGCTTAACAATTTTATGAGCAGATTGAATCGTACCGTCACTCTGCCATTCAGAGATAACTTTCTTCAACAGAGGTAAGGCTTGCTCTTCGGTCATACCCGGTTTAAGAACCGGCTGATAGAGCAACTTGAGCAGAAGGTAATCTAAACCAGATAGCAATGTCTCTGGAGTACGATCATTAAAAATAGAGGGATAAACCTTTTCCGAATCATTCGGCAAGCCCATCACCTGCGTGATCTCTTCAACGATACAGGTCACTAATTTGCCATGCATCCTAGCCTGATCAACCGGAATAATTACCGCCGCTTGATCGATCTCATAGCGGCCATTCACTCGGAAGTTCGCCATACAAACCGCACCATGAACGATCTTTTCCGCACGCTTACCAAAGAGCTCACCCACCTGACGTTTCCACAAAGACTGCTTAGTGAAAACCATAATCAAGTTAGCGTCCTGTTTACGACTGACGGTCTTAATCGATAAACCGGTGATTTCGGACAGATGTTTGAGGTGCATATTTACCAAACTGGTATGCACCTCAGCGTCGGGCACTTGGTGATCCAGCCACACCCGAATTGGTTTATTCCAGCGTCTGACCATACGCCCTTGAAGGCTGTATTCATTGCGCAGCGCCACCTCTTTGAAGGCCTGAAGAATAAACTCAGGCTGCTGCCAGCGAACCGCAGGATCGACTGCCGCCGCAGGTAAGGTAAATAGCGCGCTGAATAACGCAATAAACAGAACGAAGCTTTTCACGTATTACACAGCTTCTGTTGTTACGGAAAGAAGACCTGTCAGTTCTACCTGCAGTTTATCTCCAGGTACCACTGGGCCTACACCTGCAGGCGTGCCGGTTAACACTACATCACCCGGCTCAAGGGTAAAGAACTCACTGGCATGACTAAGAAGCGGCAACACTTGATTCAACATAGCTGCACTGTTGCCCTGCTGACGGATCTCACCGTTAACGGTCAATTTGATCTCTACGTCTTGTAGATCGGCAACTGAACTTGCAGCAATAAAAGGAGATAGTGGGCATGAACCATCGAACGCTTTCGCCTTCTCCCACGGATGACCTTTCTCTTTTAGCTTTCCTTGAAGATCACGCAAAGTTAGATCTAACCCTAAGCCCACGCCGCTAATTGCCGCCTTCGCTTCTTCCTCAGATGCATTGCTTAGTTTAGAACCAATCAGAATTGCCATCTCCGTTTCAAAATGAACAGAACCATGCCCTTGCGGCACAGTAAACGGCTGAGTCATATCAACCACACTCGTAGCGGGCTTGATAAACAACATAGGCTCGGTAGGTATTGGATTATTCAGCTCTGCAGCATGATCGGCATAGTTACGACCGACACAAATCACTTTACCCGTTGGCAGGTTTACCAAATCTCCGTCGACATTACTGTGTTGATAGCTCATAGGTACTCCTTTAATTATCTTGGGGTGAAGTTTACCCCCCTGCCGCACAGCGCTCCAGTTTTACGCTTGTTTTATAGTAGAGCATTAAACTGGATAGCAAAGTAATCAGCAGAATACACAAGGAACCAAAGACCACACCATCCCAGCCCCACGAATGCCAAAACGGATCTAAATAGAAACCACCGCTACTAGCCCCCAGATAATAGAACAGCAGATAAATAGACGATGCTGTCGCTCTAGCGTGCAGCGCAGTATGGCTAACCCAACTACTTGCACAAGAATGAGCTAAAAAGAAACCAAAGGCGCTGACCAAGAAGCCTAAAATGATCGCCCATAAACTGCCCTGAAGAGTCAGCAGCGTACCTGTCATCAAGATAATGATCCCCATAGCCATGACTAATGGCTGCGGAATATTTTTGGCAATACGCCCAGAAAACGCAGCGCCCACCGTACCACTGAGGTAAGTCAGGAATAGTAATCCAAGCACCCCCGCCGATAGGTAATAGGGCTCATCAGCAAGCAGAAATGTCGCATAGCTGTATTGGTTGATAAAGATAAAGAAGTTAAGTCCGCCAACGATATAAGCTAGTAACAACAGAGGATTAGACAGATGCTGATAGGCATCTGTCATCATCTGAGTTGGCACGACCTTTCTTGCGCTGAAATTCTCTGATGGCGGTAACAACCAAACAAACAAACATAGACAGAAGAAGCTAATGAAGGTCATCAAGGCGAATGCTTCCTGCCATCCGAACAGTTCACCGGCAAAACCACCTATAAGACGCCCACCAATGCCCCCTAAAGTGTTGCCGCTGATATACAAACCGACTGCGGCAATTAAGCCTTTTTTTGTGAACTCATCGCCCATATAAGCGATCGCGATAGCTGGTAAGCCTGCTAAGCAAATACCTTGCAATGCTCGCCAGAACAGCAACCATGTAAAGTCAGATACCTGTGACAATACAAAACTACAAAGCACTGCCCCGCACATCGTCATAAGCATCAACCGCGTGCGTCCAAGGGCATCAGATAGGGGGCCAAACACCAACAAAGACAAACCTAAAGTCAAAGTAGTCACTGTTAAGCTCCAACTGGCTAACAATGGACTAATCTCAAATTCCTCAGCCAACATCGGTAGCAAAGGGTGCGTGATGTAGAGATTGGCAAACACCATAAAAGAGCCTACGCATAAGGCCATAGTTGCGCGCCAAAATTGACTTGTACCTGCTTCGATCATGTTCCACCTCTCATTCGTGGTGGAAGACTAGCAATCGCAAAGCCATCATAAAAATATATACTTCTTATAGCTTTGATAAGAAAATATGATGATGGATATAAAACACCTACGCTATTTCAAAACCGTTGCCGATCTCAACAGCTTTACTAAAGCCGCTGAAAAGCTACACATTGCACAGCCTGCGATGAGTATGGCGATCAGAAAGCTAGAAGAAGAGTTAGATCTAAAACTTCTACATCGATACGACCGTAAAATCAGCCTGACTGATGAAGGTGAACACCTTTATCGCCATGCCAATAAGATTTTACAGGCTACCGAAGATGCCATTTTGGAGATGCAGGAGCTGAAAGGCTTGCTCAAAGGCGAAGTGCGCGTAGGCATTCCAAGCATGCTTGGCTCTTATTATTTTCCGCCTATTTTGATGGCGTTTCGACATCGTTATCCACAATTAACATTAACCGTTATTGATGGAGGCGCAGGCAAACTGCAACGACTTTTAGAGCAAGGGGAACTCGATTTAGCGGTTATCGTCGATAAATCTATCCCCAGTAAGAATCTAGAATCCAAAGTCTTTCTGCAAGAACAGATGATGGTGATCTCACCGCTCGACCACCCCTTTGCCAGTTTAGACAGTGTTGAATATGCACAACTCTTTGCGGAAGAGCTGGTGATGTTTAATACCGGCTTTTTCCACCGCAATGTAGTCGATGATCTCGCGGCACAGGCCGGTATTACGCCTAAAATCAGCTTTGAGACGAATCTGATTCCTCTGATTAAATCGATTGTTAAACAGGGGTATGCCATCTCAACCCTGATGGCGATGGTGATCGAAGATGAACCGGGATTAGTGGCGCGCCCTTTCACAAAACCGGTGTGGTTGGATCTTTCAATTGCGTGGCGTAAAGATGGTTATCTATCTCAGGCCAACCAAACCTTTGTCGATTTTGTGTTGGAAAACAGCCCGATTAATTCCTGAAATTTGCAGCGATTAGCATTTAATTTTATGATTCGCGCAAATTTTAGGAGATCAAACATGCTGAACGTAAACGAATACTTTGACGGCAAAGTAAAATCTATCGGCTTCGAAAACAGCGAAGGTAAAGTAACTTCTGGCGTAATGGCACCAGGCGAATACGAATTCGGCACAAGCGAAGACGAACTAATGAAAGTAGTTAGCGGCGAGCTAATCGTTAAACTACCTGGCAGCGAAGAGTTCCAGTCTTTCCCAACAGGTACAGAGTTTAAAGTTGCAGCGAACCAGAGCTTCCAGCTTAAAGTTGAGCAAGCAACTGCTTACCTTTGCTTCTACGGCTAAGTAAAAGCTTGGCTTCTATATTCCCAATATAGAAGCCTTTCCCTCCAAATACCCGCTTTATACAATCCACCTCATCTCAAGATGAATATTTTTCCGCCAATCTGAGCTTATCATTCATCCTTTTCAACTTTGGCTGTGCTAATATTCGCGCTTAATTTTAAAGCGTTTAAACCTGTGGCCCTCCTAAACTCTAGGAAAAGCCACGCAAATTAAAGAGCTGCACACCATGAGCCAAACAACCTCTCTCGATAAAAGCAAAATCAAAATTTTGCTTCTGGAAGGCGTACACCAATCTGCGGTGGACACTTTTAATCAGAATGGTTACACCAACATCGAATTCTTAACTGGTTCCCTACCAGAAGAAGAGTTGATTGAGCGTGTTAAGGACGTTCACTTCATCGGTATCCGTTCCCGTACTCAGCTAACTGAACAAGTATTTGAAGCTGCTGAAAAGCTAGTAGCTGTTGGTTGCTTCTGTATCGGTACTAACCAGGTAAACCTGGAAGCCGCAACGATGCGTGGTGTCGCAGTATTTAATGCTCCATTCTCTAACACTCGTTCTGTTGCAGAGCTAGTGATCGCTGAAGCAATTCTTCTGCTTCGTGGCGTTGCAGAGAAGAATGCTAAAGCTCACCGTGGTGAGTGGCAGAAATCGGCTAAAAACTCTTACGAAATCCGTGGCAAGAAGCTAGGTATCGTAGGTTACGGTAGCATCGGCTCTCAGCTAAGTGTTATTGCTGAAGCGATGGGCATGCAAGTGTTCTTCTACGATGTAGTCACTAAGCTACCACTAGGTAACGCGACTCAGGTTGGCTCTATGAAAGAGCTTCTAAACATGAGTGACATCGTTTCTCTACACGTACCTGAAACGCCAGCAACTAAAGATATGATGGGCGAAGCTCAGTTCGCTGAAATGAAACAGGGTTCTATATTCCTGAACGCTGCTCGCGGTACTGTTGTTGTAATCGATGAGCTATGTAAAGCACTAGATTCTGGTCGTCTACTAGGCGCGGCTATCGACGTATTCCCTGTTGAGCCACGTACTAACAATGACGAATTCATCTCACCACTTCGTGAGTATGACAATGTAATCCTAACTCCACACGTAGGCGGTTCTACGATGGAAGCTCAGGAAAACATCGGTTACGAAGTAGCTGAGAAGTTGATCAAGTACAGTGATAACGGTTCTTCTATCACGTCTGTTAACTTCCCAGAAGTTGCTCTACCAGAGCACCCACACGTTCACCGTCTACTTCACGTACACAACAACGTGCCGGGCATTATGTCTGCAATCAACACTGTATTCTCTGAAAACAGCGTTAACATCAGCGGTCAGTACCTACAGACTAACGAGAAAGTTGGTTACGTAGTGGTAGACGTTGATGCAGATTGCTCAGCGGTAGCACTAGAAAACTTGAAGCAGATCGAAGGCACTATCCGCTGCCGTCGTTTGTTCTAAGTTGATCTGATTTGATCAAAACGGGCAGCCTTAGGGCTGCCCGTTTTCGTTTTCCCAGCGTTTAAATATCGACTCAATCTGATTGAACACCTGATCTCGGTATTGCGGTGTTTCGTTCACCAGATGATGTTTAGCCTCATCAATCAACGTTAATTCCATCTCCGGATAAAGCCTACCCAACACTGCCATATTGTGCTGCCAATCGACCGTACTATCGAGGGTACCCTGAATCATATGAATACGCCCAGGCACAGGCAGATGCGCTTCTATCCAATCCCCCCACGCCAACATCGCTCCGACCCAACTCACAGGAATTTCGCGGTGCTGCAAACAATCCCCTTCTCTTAGAAAGCGAATAAAATCATCGTCATGAGAGTTTTGGCTATAACGTCTCGGCACTCGGCGTAATACGTATTTCAGCCAGCGAAATTTACGCTGTATGCTGCGCCACAGGCTTGGTCTTACTAAGGGCGCCAACAACACTCGCTCACCCAAAGAAGGCATAGTTTGATCGGTAAACAGCAGCTGATGTGCCATCACCACTGCACCACCTGTACTCTGGCCAACTAAATGAACCGGGTAAGATAGCTCCTGATCTAAACTGGCCAACAGCTCCGCTAGCTGAGTCGCATAATGTTGAAAATCGTCCACTGCCAGCGGATCACCATCGGATAAACCATGACCACTCAAATCATAACAGAGCAGATCAAACCCGCTTTTCAAAAGGTCATCAATCAGGTGCTGATATAAGCCAACATGGTCCATATAACCATGCACTAACACAACCGTTCCGCGGTTACGGGAACGGTCTAAAACCGAAAAGGATTGTAACGTCACAGAAACTTCATCGAGTTCTATACGTCCTATACGATAGTTCGATTTTTTAACAACCTCTAACAAACCATAACAATCTAGATAAGCACGAACACTTTCACTAGGAACTCCAAAGCCTGTTTCAGTATATGGACTTAACCCTTTAATGAGCAGATCACGATCAAATACAGTCATAACGCCACCCCACGTGCTTTGTAGCTACTTATAACTTTAGCGCGATATTGAAAACCTTACAGATTAGAAATCTATACAGCACTTCAATTAGGTAATACACCTTCGTCATACACTTAAAAAACCTCGCCTCACAGGGTGATACCACCTGCATTTATCAGGCAAACATCACACTAAAAATTACTACTTTGGCATCATAACCACACTTTATAAAAGGATATCCTTTTGAACATCCTACTAAAAAGTCAATTGACAAAAATTAATATTAAAACGATTCTAGCAACGTTACTTTTTATTTGACTGATAATCATTATCAAATATTGATCCAGTAATATACTGGTTTGAGACATCCATGCTTTACCCTTGCGGTTAAGTGTTTTATCCAAAAGCAGGCTAGAGAAATGAGATATTCTTAACAACAACTAATTATTTCTAACCGGCAGGCGCTTATTTACAAAAGCCAAGAACCAACAATAACTAGCTGTTTTAAAAGATATAAAAACAAAAAAACATACATCAAATCCGATACTAAACACTAGATATAAGAGTCATAACTTTATGAGTTATCCAGAAAAAGAAACTTCCTCACAAAAGTTTGAAGTAGAAGTACTGCTCGGCTATGTTCTCAATGTTTTACGTGAAGTTACTGGATTGGACGAAAAATCCCTCACAAACAATACGTTATTTAGTGAGATTGGACTTGAATCTCTTTCAATTTTAAATTTTAACTCGAAGATCAATGTACACTTTCCCAATACCCCTAAAACCCTGTTATTCGACTGCCAGACACCTCAAGATGCTGCTTTACAGCTGATAAAAATAGCCCCAGAAGCAGCATCCAAGCTCATCGCAAACTTGGCTCCTACCACATTCCCAAAAACGTCAGAAATATCTTTCCCATCTCAAAAGGGTCAATGGCCAGAATTACCAATTATCAACAACAGTTTTCAATCGGAAGATATCGCTATTATTGGGATGCATGGGCAATTCCCTGATGCCGCTCAGCTTGATGACTTTTGGAAAAACTTAACCAAAGGTCAAGATTCCATTAGCGAGATTCCTATTGAGCGATGGTCACTAATTAACTTCTTTGAAGAAAACACTGCCTCACGCAGCAGTGGCCTTAGCTACGCAAAATGGGGAGGCTTCCTCTCTGATATTGATCATTTCGATACTCAATTCTTTGGTATTCCACATCGAGAAGCGGCCTTAATTGATCCCCAAGAGCGTCTATTTTTGCAATGCGCTTGGCATGTAATGGAAGACGCAGCTTTGCTTGGGGAGCGTTCGAACCAAATCCGCACAGAGAATGGTGCTCTGGATATAGGCGTATTTTTAGGCATAACGACCAATACTTACCCTCTACTAGGACCAACTTCTTGGCACAGCAATTTTTCTAAAATTCCTTCTGGAATGCCATGGTCAGCAGCAAATAGAGTTTCCTATTGCCTTAATATGTGTGGACCAAGCTTAGCGATAGATACCGCTTGTTCTTCATCTCTTGTTGCTATTCATAACGCCATCGAAAGCTTACGTAATAAAGAATGCCAAGCTGCACTGGTAGGTGGAGTAAACCTATACACCCACCCTGCAAAATATGTCCAACTGTGCCAGCAACAGATGCTATCCCCTACTGGCCGCTGTCATTCTTTCGGTGCCGATGCCGACGGTTTTGTTCCGGGTGAAGGGGTCGGAGCCGTTCTCATTAAGCCTCTATCCAGCGCTTTACGGGATGGTGATAGAGTTCAAGCAGTCATCAAAGGGAGCGCAATAAACCACGGCGGTCAAACTAATGGATACACCGTGCCTAGCCCTGCCTCTCAAGCAAAATTAATTAAAGACACGCTCCTGAAATCGGGCCTTGAAGCAGAAAGTATTAGCTACATCGAAGCCCATGGAACAGGCACTAAGCTCGGCGATCCAATAGAGATCGAAGCATTAAAACAAGCCCTGTTTAGTGAATCAAATACACCAGAGACCTGCGCTGTAGGCTCAGTAAAATCCAATATTGGCCATTTGGAATCGGCTGCTGGGATTGCAAGTTTAATTAAGACCTGCCTGCAATTTAAACATCGGCAGATTCCCCCTTCTCTTCATTCTTCTAAGTTAAATCCTGATTTGGGCATTGAGGGAACGCGCTTCCACATTCCGCAAAAGCTAGAAAATTGGACACCAGCTGACGGCATAATGCGTGCAGGTATAAGCTCATTTGGGGCTGGGGGTGCTAATGCGCATGTAATAGTGGAACAGGCTCCCGCTCAACCTAGTTCCGAAAAAGTAATCGGCCCATTACTTTTCCCTATTTCTGCCCGCTCAACGGAACAGCTACAGCAGCTTGCTGATGATTTACGTCATTACGCGGAACAAATTCAATCTCCAATAAATCAACAGGATTTTTTATCCTCTCTGGCGTATACCCTTCAGTGCGGACGTAGTGAAAATAGCCACCGATGTGTTTTTATCGCCGATTCGATACAACAATTAATTCAATCTTGTAACGATTTTTGTAATCAGCAGAACGCTAATTCAAGTTGGTTTAGCAGCAAAGTAAACCAGGCCAACAAACCAAACAATCAGCAACGATCTAAGCTGAATATTACTGAGATAGCACAAAGCTGGGTCAACGGGGAAACGGTAACTTGGTCGAGCTATTGGGCGGTCACTCCTCCCCTTACACAAGCACCTCTCTACCCATTTGCTAAAGAATCCCATTGGTTTAACAATGAGCAACAAAACCAGCTGAATTTTGATGGCAATGAGTTTTACCTAAAGGATCACGTTATTAAGGCCGAGAAGGTTTTACCTGCGGCTGCATACATCGATATTTTACAGCGCCAAATCCAAACCCAACATGCCACCACAGTATGCGAACTTTATGACCTTACCTGGGCTACTCCAGTAACCCTGAAAGGTTTGGAACATCGCTCAATAAACTGCATAATCGAATCTAACACTCCTCGTTCCGGCGTGACCTTTTTCTCGATCACTGATGACAATAAACAAGCTGTCCATTTTCGAGGAAAATACAGCATCGATAACAATATTTCCGCGTATACGCCACACCTATCTCTCGATACTTTACGACAACATTGCTCTCAACCAATCAGCACCACCGATTTCTATGCCAATTTCGAAGCATTGGACATCCATTACGGGCCAAGTTTCCAATGTATTAATAAGGTATGGAAAGGTGACAACGCTTGTTTAGCCGAGCTCAAATTGCGTCATTCAGGACGTGAAGGTCAGCCGATAACAACTTTAGACCCAGCCTTACTGGATGGAGTGCTACAAAGTGCATTTTTTGCCACTAATACCAGCGCCGAGACCATCCACAGCGCTTATATTCCTTACAGCTGTAAAAAATTATCACTTTTTGCTGCTCTGACAGAAACAATCTATGTTCATGCCGAAAAACTCGCCACTAACTCGGCTGAAACAGAAACCTTTAATTTCCATGTGTATTCTCAGCAGGGTCAATTACTACTCACTATCGAGGATTTTTCGTTTAGAAATTATTCACCTCAGGCCTCGCAGCATAAACCACATATCTTACGTCCCGTCTGGAACAGCACTCCTTTATTGACGGCTAATTACCACGAAAGTGACCAGAAGAACATCCTGTTATTTGATCAAAACAGGGAGCTCTATGATCAATACAAGCATGAGCTCGGAGGCAGATTGTGGTTACAACAAGCAGCGACGGCATTTAGTTTCTACGATCAAACAATTATCAATGCTGATCCAACAAATCAGCAACAGTTTGGTCTTCTGACCCGCCTACTCCAAGAGCAGAGTGCTCAGCCTGATACAGTCATTTTTAATCTGCATCATTCAGAAAACTTGGCCAATGCCCCCGTCTGGGAATCACATTTACGGCTAAACGGCACAACTCAGCTGATCTCCTCTCTGCGCTCATTGTGCGAGTCAAAGATCAGCACCCACATGCATATCATTGTGTTATTACCCACTCACAGTAATAGTGCGTTGACCGGAATGTTGAAATCAATCCATCAGGAAATTCCGACAATTAGCGCATCGGTTATAGAGCAAGATAACTTAGCAGGGGAACTCGGCCCTCTCACTAAAGAAATCACCTCCAGCCCCAAAGAGGGTGTAGTTCATATCCGCTTAAATAATTCAGGACGTTGGCAAAAACAGTTGGAATTCGATCCACAGCAAATCCCTGTAAAAACTGAAACTACGACCAATTTCCAAGCGGGCGACTCCATTCTTATCACCGGCGGGTTAGGTGCTATTGGTCAGTTATTTGCGAAAAACTTAGCAAATCAAGGTGGTCTCACTCTGCATATTGTAGGCCGAAAACCGCAGTCAGCAGTTCAACAAGAGACACTCAAAACCTTAATAGAGTTAGGAGCAGCGCGGGCATATTACTGGAGTGCAGACTGTGCTAATGAAGAGCAGGTTCAACTGCTGATTGAACAGATCCATAACAAATCGGGTTCGTTACAAGGTGTTATTCACTGTGCCGGAATGCTAAAAGATGATTTCTTCAGCAAGCTCTCCACCTATGATTTAGAAGAGGTCATCTGCGCTAAATCACTAAGTGCTTATTGGCTAGACCAATACACGAAAGCCGATACGATAAAACACTTCGTTTTGTGCTCTTCTCTTGCAGGCATACATGGCAACATTGGTCAAAGCAGCTACGCTCTAGCGAACGCATGGCTAGATAATTTTGCTGAACAGAGAAATCAACTGAGCTCTACAGGCTCGCGCTCTGGCCATTGTATCTCTATTGCATGGCCACTCTGGCAAACCTCTACGGGTATGCAAGCAACTGAATATGTCACTGAATGGTTAAGCAGCAATGGTCTCTCATTATTGCCTGAAGAAACCGGTGTAAAACTATTCCAGCACGCACTTACCCAGACTCATTCGGTCATGATCCCAGTACATGGCAAACAGAAGGCCGTTGCCAAGATAATGGGGATCACTAGTACGGCTATGCCGCACACACAAACACCTTCATCAATACCGGAGGTCAGCGGCAACGTTGCTCAAAAATTACAAAAATATCTCTCACAGCATCTTTCGAAGGTTACTGGCACTCCTATAGAGAAAATTGACCCTGAATCTTCTTTAGATGCCTTAGGGTTAGATTCTATTCTAGTCATGGAAGTGAATAGTTTATTAGAGAACGACTTCCCTGAACTTTCGAAAACCGCATTATTTGAAGTACGTTCGATCAACGAATTGTCACAGCTCATCATTGAAGAGCATAGCAATGATGTTGCTACCCTTTTCCCAACCAAAACCGACATAGAAACAGTTAAAGGCCTCTCCTTCAACGAGGTTCATCACCCAGAGCAAAACAATTCTCCCACGCAAAACGGCTTCACTGATAACGACATCGCTATTATAGGTCTCGCTGGTCAATACCCTGAATCATCCAATCTAAACGACCTTTGGCAGCACTTAAGTGAAGGTAATGATTTAGTACGCGAAATTCCTGCACGCTGGCCTCAAACAGAAGGAAAAGATAGCGCCTATGCACGTTGGGGCTCATTTATTGAAGACTTCGATAAGTTCGACCCTCTGTTTTTTGGTATCTCGCCCCGCGATGCGGAACGCATGGACCCACAAGAACGTTTATTTTTACAATCCGCTTGGCACGCAGTAGAAGATGCAGGTTATACGCCCGACTCCCTATCTGGTGCTAGAAACAGTAAAGAACGACAACGAGTGGGTGTTATTGCCGGTGTGATGTATGGCGAATACCAATTTTACGGGGCTCAATCCTGGCCGCAACGTCCAGAGACTTTGACGAACTCCTCGTATGCATCCATTGCCAATCGAGTGTCTTACTGCATGGATCTAGATGGACCATCCTTCGCAGTGGATAGCATGTGCTCTTCATCATTAACCAGCATCCACGTTGCTTGTCAGTTGTTACAAAGTGGCGGCTGTGAAGTAGCGCTAGCAGGAGGGGTGAACATTTCATCTCACCCTTATAAATACCGCATGTTAAGCGATCTTCAATTCGCATCAACAGAAGGCAAATGCCGAAGTTTTGGTGAAGGTGGCGATGGCTACGTCCCAGGAGAAGGTGTTGGAGTAGTTGTACTTAAACCCCTAAGCGCCGCAGAAAGGGATAATGATCACATCTACGCTGTTATTCGTGGCAGTGATCTCAACCACGGTGGCCGCACCTCAGGCTACACAGTCCCGAATGCCGATGCACAAGCTCAAGTTATCAGCCGTGCTTTTGAACGCTGTAAAACACCAGTAGAACAGTTGGGCTATATCGAGGCTCATGGCACAGGCACCAGTTTAGGCGATCCTATTGAGATACGAGGGTTAACTAAAGCCCTTAAAAACCAAGTTTCTGCAAACTGGCAATGTCCTATAGGTTCTATCAAATCTAACCTCGGTCACTTGGAGTCAGCTGCAGGTATGGCCGCACTAACCAAAGTGTTGTTGCAGCTGAAATACCAAAAGCTCGTTCCATCGATTCACTCAGAAAAGCTGAACAGTAAAATAGACTTCCAACGTTCGCCTTTTTATGTGCAACAAACACTGAGTGACTGGAAACCACAGCAAGCCCCTAATGGCCAAACCTTACCTCGGTTGGCAGCTATCAGTTCTTTCGGTGCTGGTGGGGCCAATGCTCACCTTGTAATTGAAGAACAATTAACGTCAGCTCCAGCTAAAAAAGCGACAGACGAACAGTTATTTATGTTCTCTGCCCATAGCCACAACCAATTACAAGAAATGCTGATCCAGTTCCAAACCTATCTCCAAAGCATAGAGCTAAGCACTGATAAACTGCTTCTAGGTAAAGAGCAATTTACTACCGCTGATGTTGCTCAAACCCTATGTCATGGCCGAGTTCATCATCCAGTCCGAGCAGCGTTTATAGCAACTAATTTCCAATCGCTAATTCATCAGATTAAGCATTGGCTACAGCAACCCTCCGAGAGAAAAGCTGAAGGCGCTATTTTCGATATCCAATCAGTATCTGAATCACTGTCTAACCAAGCCCATGCATGGCTATCAGGGGAACCTGTCTCTATGCCAAACGCCCATTGGCGTAAGGTTCCTTTACCGGGTTACCAATTCTTAAAACGCAGGTATTGGGCAACTACCGAAGAGGTCAGCAGCTACACACCTGCTTCGGAAGCTAAAACAGTTCCCACTCCTGCAACTGAAGAGAGAACACCAAAACAGATCAGAGAGCCAGATTTCGATTCACCCGAAGCAAAGCTTACTCCTAGTGAAATACTGGACCTGATAGAAAGAAATGAGATCAGTGAAGAAAAAGCTCGCGAATTATTACTCGCAATGGCCTAACGCTAGCGACACTGCATGGAACCACACACAAAATTTAGGGAACAGAAGATGACTGAGAAAAACATAGCAATCATTGGAGCTGGTGCCAGCGGAATTGGTGTTGCTAAAGCCTTTAAACAAGCGGGTATAGATTTTGAAATAATCGAAGCGACAAACCGCTTTGGCGGAAACTGGCAGCCTGATGGTCCAGCATCAAAAATGTATGATTCAGTCCATTTGATCAGTTCAAAGCGTAACACTCAATTCGCTGATTACCCTATGCCTGATCACTATGCCGACTACCCTAAACACACTTTGGTTTTTGAATATTTACAAGACCTAGCCCTACATTTTTCATTGGACCAACACACCCGCTTTAACACCCGCGTACAGCATATGGAAAAATTGGAACGAGGGTGGCAACTGGATTTTGCGGATGGCACAAGCACAACTTATGACCTCGTGGTTGTTTGTAATGGCCTGCTTGGAAAACCAAAAACACCAACGTTTCCGGGCAAGTTCACCGGCGAAATACTACATGCCTGCGATTATCGCTCTTCTCAAAGCTTTAGAGGAAAACGAGTTCTAGTCGTCGGCAGCGGTAACTCTGGCTGTGATATTGCCGTTGATGCCGCACAAGCTGCAGATAAGGCGTTTCATTCGACTCATCGCGGCTATCACTACATGCCGAAATTTATTAACGGTCGTCCAACACAAGAATGGCTTATGGAAGAAGCCGCTAATTATCCAAGCCCTGATGATTACTGGCAGCATGTGCAAAGCACTTTCAAACTAGCTGGATTCGACGGAACCGATTATGGCTTGCCGAAACCTGATCATAAGATTGAAGAAGCCCACCCGATCATGAATTCACAAATTCTCTATTACATCGGTCATGGCGATATCAACCCTAGAGAAAATATCAGTCACTTTGAAGGAAAGACGGTCCACTTTAACGACGGCAGTAGCGAAGAAATTGATCTACTGGTGTGGGCAACAGGGTACGACATCAACATGCCATTCTTACCTGTGGAAACATATAACTGGCCGGATAAGCTTCACTCTCTCTTCCTTCGTATGGTTCCCGCTGAATTTGATGACCTTCTCTTTGTCGGATATCTGAATACGCCTTCAGGAATTGGCAATCTAGCCAATATGATGGGCCGTTTTGTCGCCAGTTATGTTCAAGCACGCTCATTGCAATCCCCCGCCTGGGAAACCTTCCAAAGGATGAAGCAACACCCATCCATGCTAGATCTTGGGCAAGATCGCTTTATGCATACCCAACGCCACGAACATGAAGTGGATCTATGGAAATACATAAAGGCTGTGAATTTTGTCACCAGCAAAATTCAAGAAGTTCCTCTCACAGCACGTAGCGCTTAACCCTTACGCCAAATTCAGATTGGAGCCTCACAATGAGTAATTTAATCCAACCAAGCAATAACCCAAGCCTGAGCGCGGCAGAAGCTCTACGCCTACTAGATAACAAGCAAGCCTTAGCGACGAAAGCTGAAGTCAGCCTTCCAGTCCCAAAACAAGGCGCAGAGGAGCACGTAAAAAACCTGCTTGAAACAGAACTACAGGGCTTGATTCTTCAAGTACTAAAACTTGCCCCTGAAGATTTTTCTGCCAGTCGCCCGTTAATGGATTATGGTCTGGATTCCATTGCTTCAACTGAAATTGGCAACCTCTTTACCGAACGATTTAACATCACACTGCCTCCAACAATCTTCTTCGAATTTCAGGATTTGGAGAGTTTCACCGGTTACTTAATGGTAAATCATAAGGAGGAAATGGAGAATAAATACGCAGACCAAATCGATACAACAAGTGCTCCAGCTGAATCAGAAAAGCCTGCTACCGCTCCTGTCGTTCAATTACAGGCCGTGCCTTCAACTAATTCCAATACCCCAGTAGCGACACCTGCAGCAGAAAAAATTCCCTCTGACTCGGCACTATTAAGTATTGAAGACCTGTGGCAATCAAATCAAAGCGTTGAAAGCGTTGAAAGCGTTGAAAGCGTTGAAAGCGTTGAAAGCGTTGAAAGCGTTGAAAGCGTTGAAAGCGTTGAAAGCGTTGAGGATGAACCACAGCTATTAAGCATTGAAGAGCTGTGGAGTAATAATGCGGTAACAGCACCAACAGAGACTACACTCCAAGCTAAGCTCTCTTCAGTACCAGTATCAGCTCCAATAAACGCCAATCCAGCAATCGACAATGCCTCTACATTTCACCCGACCCAAGCAATACTGGATGAAATGAACGGCTATGTTGAGCAAGCGGCAAAACTCACGCTCACACGCAAAAATCGTTCTAATATTGAATTTGCCACCTACGGTCAAGGCGAACCTATCTTGCTATTAGGTGGTCTAGTGATGCAATACGACGTCATGTGGCGTCTGCAATTAGAAGAGTTAGGTAAACACCACCAGCTGATCATGTTCCACATGCCAGGCTGCGGAAATTCTGACTTTTATGAAGATTTATCGCTGCAAAGTATCACTGAAGATATTAAAGATGTACTCGATGCTTTAGGTATCCGCACACTACCAGTGGTTGGCTATTCTTTTGGCGGTGTATTGGCACAATCGTTCTGCCTAAGCTACCCAGAACGATGCTCATCGCTCTGTATTACGGTTAGTTCTGCCACAGCAGAAGGTGCAACAGAGTTTCAAACGCTGATGAAAGAGCTACAAAAAAGTGCACTCTTTATGCAACTCAACCGCAACTGGAGCGTCCCTTCATTACCCACTTATCAGACAGTCATTGAAGGTTGTGAGTTTTATGACCAACTAAGTAGTATTTCTGTTCCTACTCTGGTGGTATCCGGCGGTGATGATCAATATCAAGCATCGCACTATTCCCAGAAGATTGCTGCAAAAATACCGCAAGCAAAACATGTTGAGTTTAAAGAAGCAGGGCACCTGCTCGGGTTTACTCATTACAAAGAATACAACCAACTATTGTTGCAGTTCCTTACTACCGAGCAATCATCAAAATCAAGAACTAACAATTCAACAAAAAAGCAATTACCTCAGGCCGCTAAAAGCATCCTGAGTCAAACGACGCCACAAAGCCTAGAACTACTTGAAGAATACATAAATAACGGCGAACAAGGGCATTGCGCTATTCTTTCGAACGCTTCCGCTCAAGCTGCCTATCTACTGAATATATTCTGTACTAGTAACCAATCAGATGGGAGCTATCGCAGCTACTTTATGACATCTGTAGAAGAGTCCTTAGATGCGGCTTTTCGTTTAGCACGACACCATGCTCGCAACCGCAATCCTGATGGAAAAGGAACCCTGCTTCTGATAGACGAGAATGGTTACTGGGAACGCTACTTCAACCCGTTACAACGCGATTTAGCTGACGCTTTGGTTCCGGGTGTTAAAGTCGTCCCGTCGATCTCAGCAGGTAAAGCGTTTATTCAACAGCACGCAGGTAAGGATATTGCTGCGGTCACGCTAGCTTTATCGAATCAATCAACAGAGCAAGTTGATAAATTCCTACTGGAGATTAAGCAACAAGGTTTACTGAGTATTCTCTTAGAACAAAGCGTACCCAATAGTTGCTTAACAACCAGCGTACTATCGAAACTACAACAAACAGCAGATCTAATAGTGCTGGGCGAATGCATTTCAGATTTCCAAGCCCCTGTAGGTGCTTGCATGGTGCACAGTTCAGTCAAAAACCCGTGGTTAATGACACCAAACGAAAGCTATGTTCGCCATGTTATGACCAGCTTTGGTTTAACTCTAAAACTGGCCTACGAACACTTAAGCCAATCATTGGTAAACCTTTTATCCCCTAAACAGCATCAACACTTACGCCGTATTACTTCAAGTAGCGATGTAAATTTTCAAACTCACTTGGAATACGGCAATGTTGGTTATGCCAAAGTAGCCCGTTTACACGGTTTCGATGCTCGTTTTTACGAAGCCCGTGGTATGCGCTCACGCATGAGCCGTGATGGCAGCCCATCCACTGAAATAATTGATTGTTTTGTCAACGTTGGTACCTGCCCAAGAGGGCTTAACCCTGAAGATGTGATCAGTGAAGTAGTGCAGCAACACGATTCCAAAAAGGATTACTGGATTGAGTTACAACAGCAGGTGCAGGAACAAACTGGATTCCAGCACTCTTTACCCGCATCGGGCAATATTACTGCGGTAGAAGCGGCTCTGACCCTAGGATTCCTAGCTCGCCCAGAACAGAAGAAATTACTATGTTTTACTGGCGGTTTAGGCTTCACTCTACTCAGTGCTGCTTCATCTTGCGATAAAGTCTTCGATATTTTCCGGCAACCGTTCCAGCCTATTTATCCACATACCGTTTTTATTGATCCTGCAGCAGAAAATGCAGCTCAGGAGCTAGAGGAGCAGCTCCTTAGTGGTGAGATCGGTATGGTCTGGTTTGAAACGATTCAAGTCGATGCTAACGCTTCCCGTCCATTACCAAAGCACTTAATAGAGCTAATTAATAAACATCAGCAAAAGCAGGGGTATTTAGTCGGGGTTGATGAAACACAAACCAACCTAATGACAGGCAAGTTACTCCACAGCCAAAGCTTAGTTAACGCACCAGATATCGTTGCTTTAGGTACAGCTCTATGCGATTCACTTTTGCCTATGGGAATAGTGTTATTCAACCAGACAGTAGCCGAACAATCTGCTGAAACAAATCCTTCACGTTTTGCCGATTTATATGGACGCAACCGCTCACAACTTGCGTCACATATAACCTTAAACAGCCTACAGGCAATTAAACGCGACAAACTAGAAGCAGCCGCAATCGAGCAAGGCCAATACTTCAAGCAAGCTCTTCAAGGCTTACAAAAAGATCTGCCAATTATTAGAGAAATCCGTGGTGAGGGACTGCTACTCACCCTAGAAATGGATCTAACTGGGCAAAACCCGTTTGTTGAACGAAGCTTTGGCTACTTACTATGGGGGGCTATGTTAAGAGATCGCAAACAAGGCGTAGCTGTAGCCGTGTGCCCGATTCACAACAACTGTATCCGATTCTTACCCCCATTAACGATAACCAGAGAAGAAATTGATCTGATTATCCACAACCTCCGCCGCACTCTCAGTTTAGGCATTAATGGCGTACTGAAAAATTGTGCTGAATACACAAAATCTATCGGTGAAACACAAACTTCGAGCTTCCTTGCCAACCTAGTAACCGATAAACCAAGGAGCAAAACAATGCAAAAGGAAAACCCAAATACTACGACATCCATCTCAGACGATGTACACACAACTTCTCCCGCGAATGACAACACAGTACAACCAAGAGAAGTAAAGATTCCGCCGCTTAAGAGCAAAAACGGATTACCAACAGTTTGTATCATCGGTGCGGGTGTCGGCGGTATTGCAACAGCACGTCAGTTGCAGAAAAAGGGCATCGCCTATGACTGTTTTGACCGTCGCGATCACTTAGGTGGCATTTGGCATTTTGATAAAACAGGGAAGCATACTTCTGTTTGGCACAGCATGAACATGAATACACCAAAAGGACTTTATCAGTTCAAAGACATGCCTATGCCGGATCATTACCCAGACTTCCCTTCGCATAAACAAGTTTTGGCTTATTTAACAAGCTATGCGGAACATTTTAACTTAACACCGAACATCCATTTAAACTGTGCTGTAGATAAAACTGAACGCTTAGATGACGGTACATGGAAAGTCATTTTAGGTTCTGGTGAGGTGCGCTTCTACGATGCACTTATCGTAGCTAACGGCCACCACAACACTCCTAACTACCCTGATTATGTAAAACGCGATAATTTCGCAGGTGATGCAATCCACTCTCAACAATACCGCTACCGTCATAAATATCAGGGTAAAAAAGTACTGGTAGTTGGTGTAGGCAACAGTGGTTCACAAGTAGCCGTTGATGTTAGTCATGATGCCGAAATGACATTTCTGTCTCTTCGTCGTGGTGTTTATGTATTACCACATTACCTGTTCGGTGTCCGTATGGATAAGATGATGTGGAAGCTAAACGATTGGTGGGTAAAAAAGATTCTTCCTTACCCTCTTTTCGGCCTAATGCACACAGGCTTGTATAAGACGCTAATCGCGAAACGTAAACAAATGGGCATGCCAAAACCTGACCATTTGATGATGTCCAGCTTACCAACGCTATCTGAAAACTTTGCCAATAGAATTGGTGATGGCAAGCTCAAAATCGTTCCTGAAGTTTCGCGCATCGAAGGCCATACAGTTCACTTAACTGATGGTACTTCCGTTGAAGTCGATTCAATAATTTATTCCACTGGTTACCAAACAACGTTCCCATTCCTGGATGAAAAAATCCTGAATGCCGAAGACAATCGAGTACCGCTATATCAGCGTATCTTCAAACCAGAAATCAATAATCTAGCCTTTATTGGACTGTTCCAAGCAGTAACTTGGGGCTTCCTCGATATGATGGAACGTCAAGCAGAGCTCGTCGCTGACTATTTAGCGGGTTCCTACCGACTTCCTACTCAAGATGAACAATTACGAAGCATTGAGAAGGATCGGAAAACTGTCGATAAAGAGTTTTTAGCCACATTGCGTAATAACTATGAGATGCACGGCCCTACTTATATGCATGAGTTGAAAAAAGAGATCAAGAAAGGCCAAAAGCGCGCTGTTGCAGCTGGTTGCACACAACCTATTGAAGCAAAAGCTCATCTTCAGGCCGAACAAAATGAGATACAAAGCGCCTCATTACAGTCTATTAATAATGACGCTTTAGTTGCCAACGCTTAGGAGCAAGAGTCAGATGCCACAATCAACTCAACCATACTCACCTATTGCAATCACAGGCATACACGGTAGGTTCCCGGCTGCCCAAGATACTTGGCAGTTTTGGCAAAATCTAACTGATGCTAAAGATGCAATTCAACCGGTGCCTAAAGACCGTTGGTTGTGGCAAGACTATGATGAGGAAACTGTAAACGGGGAGCATGTTACCTACTCCCATTGCGCAGGCTTTACGCCCAAGCCTGACCACTTTGATGCCAAATTCTTTGGTATTTTACCGCGCGAGGCCGAAGCGATGGATCCTATGCAGCGCTTAATGCTGCAAACATCCTGGAATGCTTTGGAAGATGCGGGCTACGATCCACACCAATTAGCAGGTAAAAAAGTGGGCGTATTTATCGGCGTCGGCCACGCTGATTACCCTGTTTTAATGCGTGAAAATGCAGTGCCTATAGATACCTATCGAGGCACTGGAATGGCTTTAACCGCCATTGCCAATAAAGTCTCTTTCTATTTTGACTTTCATGGCCCAAGCGAAAGCATTGATACAGCATGCTCTAGCTCCCTAGTCGCCCTACATCGAGCAACCCATGCATTACGCGAGGGTGAGTGCGAAATGGCTCTTGTTGGTGGCGTTAACTTACTACTAGGCCCTGAGCTGTTTATCGCCTTTGGTAAGGCAGGAATGTTAAGCAGAGAAGGTCGCTGCCAGACTTTTGATAACAATGCCGATGGATATGTTCGGGGCGAAGGTGCAGCAGCAATCGTCCTGACCTCCTTAGAACTAGCTCAACAAAATAACGATTATATTTATGCAATTTTACGAGGTAGCGCAGAAAATCACGGTGGGCGCGCTCATAGTTTTACTGCCCCAAATGTAAATGCACAGGCCGAGGTGATTAGTCAGGCTTGGGAACGTGCTGGCTTACATCCATCTGATGCAAATCTAATTGAAAGTCATGGCACTGGCACCCCTCTAGGCGACCCTATTGAAATAAATGCAATAAAGAAAGCCATTGGACAAACTAAAAATCCAATTGCTATCGGCGCACTTAAAAGCCATATAGGTCATTTGGAAGCAGCTGCAGGCATAGCCGGAGTAATTAAAACAATTCTATCTATGCAGCATCAACGCATGCCAGGGAACCTACATTTTAACCAGCTGAATCAACATATAGACCTTGAAGAAACCGGTTTATTTTTCCCAACGGACAATCAAGCTTGGACTATCACTAACCAACCTCTTAGAGCAGGTATAAGCTCCTTTGGCTTTGGCGGTGTAAATGCTCATGTTGTTTTAGAATCTTATTCTCTCTCTACGAACCATAAAGAAACAGCTCAACCAGAAGCTTACCTTATCCCCATATCGGCACAGGATGAAGACAGCTTGTACGCCCGGGTCCAACAGCTAGTAACCTATTTAGAAGAAGATGAAATAGCAGCACAACGAAATACCTGTGCTTTATTGAACAAAGCCCTGCAGCAACATTTTCACATAAAGCCAGATGAAAACCCGACCTTACACCAGCTAAATTTATCTCCATCGATGCTGCAAGAGTCGCTGTCGATGATAGCTTCCACCTTCGATATTCAAGCAACATTAATTGATATCCGCGGTTGCCAAAACATATCAGAATTAGCCGAACGCTTAACTGTCCTTAAATCAGGAATGGAGCACCATAGTACTATCCAGCATACTCACCTGCTCTGCACCACCAGTATTCCAAGAGAACTTATTTGCAACCTTACTCTGCAGCAACTGTCCTACACCTTGCTAAATGGTCGCAGTACCCTAGCGCAGCGTATAGCATTCATCTGTAAAACCAAAACAGAGCTATTAGCTACATTACGCACCTATCTGCTTGAGAAACGAGCACCAGAACAATCCAGCCTTAGCACAACTCAATGGATCTGTGGTTGCCCCAAGAAAAGCTCTACAGAAAAACCTGATACCACCGAACATACATCCCTTAATCAGTTGGAAAGCTGGGCACACTATTGGACTAGCAACAAAAAAGCGCTATTAAGCTGGCAAGAGGTTTACCCAGCAACAGCAGCCCCTGCTAAATTACCCCTGCCTGCATACCCATTTAAGTTGCAGCGAGTCTGGTTTAAAACACCGAGCGAAACACTGCAGCCAACATCCATAACAAAAGCCTCTGCATTAAACTGCTGGCACAACATCTGCGAAGATAAATCTCCATTCCCTAGTTCTCTGGCGAGTCTGGCGCAACTCGTTGCCGACCAAACGGAAACAAACAACAACGCTTTAACTAATATAGTCTTCGGCCCTCCTCATTCTTTGACACGCTCCACTAACATTGAAATTAATACCCATTCTCAGGCTCAGTTAATCCAGTGTTTGAACAGCACAACCAATCAGGTTTTAGTGCAAGGAAATATAAGAAAAACAGCAGCGAACCTTTCTAAAGTTCACAATACGCCAACACACTTACAACAGTTAAGCGTAGAGCAACTTTATCAAAGCTTTGCGGAAAGAGGAGCAGTATTCCCTAACAAGGCACATTACGTCGAAACTGCAGCAAGCACAGAAAATTATCTGGAATTAAACTTTTCTCCGAAGTTGACAAGTTCACCTGCTCCTCAATGGTGTTCATTTTTATTCAGCCATCTAATTGCTGCCTGTAAAGCCCTCAGCACTAAAACAAACGCTTTACCATACAAAATAGCCAGCATCACTTATATGCCAATACCTGATGACCGTCAGATAAGTGTAAAGGTCTACAGAGCTTCCGATACAACAACCCTCGATGCTCAGATCTATGCCGGGGATAAATTAATTATGCAAATGACAGGTCTAGAGCTACGCGCACTACCCAACTCGGAAGCAAACGTAGAAATAATGATGGAGGCCCACGTATGAGCGCATTTATTTTTCCCGGCCAAGGCATTCAGCGTAAAGGGATGGGCAAGGAGCTGTTTTCGCACTTCCCAGAGCAGGTGCGACAGGCCGACCGTATTTTAGGCTATTCCATCGAAAGTTTGTGCTTGGAAGATCCGGAACAACAACTGAATCTGACCCAATATACTCAGCCTGCAATTTATGTTGTGTCTTATCTAAGCTACTTACGCACTATGGAGCAATATGAAGCACCAAATTTCTTTTTAGGGCATAGCGTAGGTGAATATGCGGCCTTAACTGCTGCAGGTGCAATCGACTTTGAAACCGGCTTACGGATAGTAAAGCGCCGCTCAGAACTTATGTCTGAAGAAGACCAAGGCACTCTTGCAGCTATCGTAGGTTTACCGCGACAAGAGCTGCAACTACACCTGAACGATTCACACCTAAACGACCTTTATATCGCCAACATCAACAGTACTAGCCAAATTGTCATCGGTGGAAAAACAAATAAGGTCGATGCATTTCTTAAGTACTGCCGTGAACGCAGTGTTAAAGCTGTTCGTCTACGAGTCAGTGGCGCTTTTCACACACCAGAAATGCAGCCCGCTGAACAAAAATTTAAAGCATTTTTAGCAACCTGTCAGTTTCAACAACCAATTACTCCCGTAATTTCTAACTTAACTGGAAAGCCACATAAACTAGAAGATTTTGCGACTAATCTATCGCAACATTTGACCCACCCGGTACAGTGGGTCAAATGTGTTGAGTACATTCTGCATAATAATGTCTATTCATTTATTGAATTTGGCGAGCCAGCCATTCTCAGCCCGATGATAGAGGACATTAAACAGCACGCTCTAAAAAACCAACCCGCCCTTAAAGCCGCTAAAAGTTCGACTCATGCACAAAAAGCCGATCGCTCAGAGCCTTCTCCATTCGTTATGCCTGAACAAGCACTAAACTTTTGTAAAGCATTCCGTTGCCGCAGTCCCCTTCTAGTCAGCTCCCTTAATGGTGCGGCAGGCACAACCTTAATAGCCAGCTTAGCAAAGCACGGGACGCTGAGTATGCTGGACGGCGATCATCTATCGAACAGTGAGCTGGAAAACAAGCTACAAACCTTAAACCAGCAACCGGACGTAATAAATAAGTACGGTATCGTATTAAGTTCAGATCTCTACAAACAAACAACTCAGCTGGAACTGCTAAAACAATACAAAATCAGTTACATAGAAGTCAGTGCAAGCGAACCCAGCCATGCATTAACAACTTATAAATCAGAACATCCTACCTGCAAGCTATTGGCCCGGATTAGATCCATACAGGAACTGGAAAATTTCTATGCTATCGCCGATGCCATCTGCTTAGAACTTTCTTCCGCAAATACACAAAAGGAACCGAGTCTGAGCTTATTCACCCAAGCGCTTGCTTATAAACAGGGGCAAAGCTCGGATACACCTTCCCCTTACATAGGTATTAGCGGAATGGCAGGTAACCCTGCTAATATCCATTCCTGGCTAAGTAGCGGAGCCGATTTTGTAATTGCAGGTTCAGTATTTACACTCACCGAAGAAGCGGAGCTGAACCCACAGACAAAACAGCAGTTAAGTCAGGTGTCTTATGCTGAGTACTGTACACAGCCTGACTGGCTCTTCCCTGACCTAAATTCATCATCAAATTGCTACGTATTAAATAGCAAAGTAAAAGATCTCAATAGGCAATTACAGAGAGCATATCTCGATTCAGATCAAGGCAGCCTTAACACTATTAAGCAGCTGCTAAACCAAGCACCTTTATCGGTAGATCCACAATTACTAGAGAATGTAATTGTCACAGCCCCTGAGCAATTAAGCCGAACCAGGGAGCAGATCAGCCAGATAATTGCGCAAGAAATTCAACCCTATCTGATTCCTGGCGATAGCAGTTTGGCCCTCTTTAATACATGGCGCCAAACTGAAAAACATCACACCTATTCTGCAATTTCAGCCGGACAACTTTCCGATCTACTTTGTCCGTCTATCAATATTTCTTCTGATTCATTGGAGCAAGAAACATGGAACTAGTTAATCGTATCGAACAAACCATTACCGAATTTATTTTCCAAGAGATGAACATTCCTATGGAAGATATAGACCCGGATATCAACTTAGGTGCATTTGGTATGAGTTCTGTCACTGGCACAAAGCTGATTGGTATTTTAGAGGAACAGTTATCAACGCCTCTGAATCCAACGCTGATTTTTGAGTTCCCCACCATCGGCGAATTGGCAGAAGAGATTAGTAAATTATCCTCTGTAAACAGCTCTCAGGAGGCATAAAAATGTTCAATAAATCAGAAATGTCTGTAAATGAGCTGTTTAGTGCAACTGCAAGCTTACCAGTTCATGACGCGCTAGCTATAAGAGCCTGGGCACATCCTGATAAAGTACTGTTTACCTTTCTTGATGAACAAGGAGAAGTCAGTGGAACTATTAGTTACCGCGAGCTATATCTAAAATCTCTCTCGATTGCGCAACAATTAAAGCAACACAGCGAAGCAGGTGATCGCGTCATTCTTTTCTTTCCACAAAGCCTAGAATTTATTGCAAGCTTTGTTGCCTGCCTGATGACTCAGCGTATTGCGGTGCCTCTTAATCTGCCTAACCGTCGTAGGTTAGATCGTTGCGAAAAGATCATTACAGATTCAGGTGCAACTTTAGCTTTAAGTCATCCTAGCTGTTTAGAAGAAAACCAAGCTGCCTTTGCTAATTCAGAACAGATCAACTTAAACTGGCTAGTCCCGACTGATACCTTAGCCTCAACCGATATTGAAGACCAAGCAAGCCTGAGTAATATCGATCCGCAAAGTGTTGCTTTTTTACAATATACATCGGGCTCTACCTCCGATCCGAAAGGGGTCATGGTCAGCCATCACAACATCACGACTAACTTGCGTATGATGCGTGATTCATGGCAACTAGATCACACCACGGACATCGTTTCTTGGCAGCCCCATCATCATGATATGGGTCTAATCCTAGGTCAGCTACTACCTGTGGTATTAGGAAATCACACCGTTTTAATGGCACCTAATACCTTTGTTCGTCAGCCTTCTATATGGCTACAAGCCATTTCCGATTACAAAGCAACAATGGCAGGCGGCCCAAATTTCGCGTACAACCTTGCCGTAGATCGTTATTCAGCTGACAAGTATAAAGACTTAGATCTTTCCAGTTGGACCATCGCACTCAACGGCGCCGATGTAGTCCGTGCTACAAGCTTATCTCGCTTTGTGGATAACTTTGCAAAACATGGCTTCGAAGCCGATTCATTCTTGCCATGTTATGGTCTTGCTGAAGCAACACTGTTTGTGTCCGGAGGACCCGTAAGAAAACCGACGTGCAGCCAAGAAGTAGATACATGGCAGATGGAAATCGAACGTCGTATCGTGCCGCCATCAACTGAGGAAAAAAGTCGCTTATTGGTTGGCAGTGGGGAAGCTTCATGGGAAGTCGAAACCTGCATTGTTAACCCTGATACTTGTGAGCGATGTGCACCAGGTGAAGTGGGCGAGATCTGGCTGCATGGTGAAGCAATGGCTAAAGGCTATTGGCAAAATGAAGTCGCTACCGAGAACGCTTTCAGAGCCGAAATACTGGGGGAGCCTGGGAAGCACTTTATGAGAACAGGTGACTTAGGTTTTATCGGAGAGGACGATTTACAACTGTATATTAGTGGCCGCCTAAAAGATTTGATCATATGTGAAGGGCGTAACCTTCACCCAGAAGATGTTGAATACTCAATCATCGAGTCCTTTCCCGAGAACAAGCCTCAAAGCGGTGCCGTTTTCTGTCACGATGACGATCAAAATCGTCAATGTATAGTCGCTGCGGTTGAAATTAATCGTGAGATAAAACGCGCTCTGAAAGAAAATCCAAAACAGGTGAAAGCATCTATTAGGGCTTCGGTAGCGCAAGAACATGGTATTACGCTTAACCAGATAATCTTCGTCCAGCCCACTAGCATGCACAAAACTACCAGCGGAAAAATACAGCGCAGCTTAATGAGAAAACTGTATTTAGCCAATGAACTTAGCTTAGTTACTGAGTAATCTGGAGCGACCTTGAATTCACTTGTTCATACCGCAGATCCAAGCATAGTTACAATTAATTCCTTACCCTCTGCCGAGAAAGTGCTCGTGTGCTTTCACTTTGCAGGGGGCAGCGCTCAAAGTTTTTATAAATGGAAAAGCCATTGCGAAGATAACTATGAACTGATCGCTTTTGAGTTTCCTGGTCGCGGCAGGCGCATGCGTGAAACTTTTGCTGAAAGTATCACAGCTCTTTCCGAACAACTCGCCGCGAGCTGTTCGCAACTCCCAGATAAACCATGGATATTTATTGGACATAGTCTGGGAGCCTTAATCGCTTATGAAACCGTACGCTGTTTACAGCGTACTCATAAGAAACTTCCCGAACGTTTAATTATCTCTGCTCGGAATAGCCCGACTTGGCTTCCTGTTTCCAGCGGACTCCCACAACTAGGACAGCACTCATTAAAAGAATATTTAGGCAGTTTAGACGGCACGCCTAAAGAAGTTTTAAATAACAAACCACTGATGGATATGACACTCCCCATCTTAAAGTCCGATCTGGAGCTTATCTATAATTACGAACATACACCGAGCTCCCAACTTCCTATTCCTATAGATGTGTTTGGCGGCTTAGATGATAACCATGTAACGTTTGAAGCCTTATTGGCGTGGAAAAAAGTAACCCATCAGGATTATCACTTACATATGATTTCTGGGGGACACTTTTCATTAATGGATGCCCCACAACCACTCTTTCAGTGGTTACATAAACTGACCGAACAAGGCACATAACTTGAAGCCCTGTTTTGATCAATCCTCAAAATATAGCCAACATCGAAATTGGGTTCAGGCTATTATTTTACGTACAGATGATTACCCTCTTGAGGAACTTATAGGCGTTTTAGATAAGAATGAACATGCCCGTTACCAAGCCTTTGTTAACCCTCTACACAAAAAAGATTTTGCTCTAGCACATATTTTAAAAAGGCGGGTTTTATCAGGCTATCTGCAGTTAGAAGAATCCACTCCTTTGCATTTTGGTAAGACCTCCATGGGCAAGCCTTATCTCCACAAACACCCGATTCACTTTAATTTAAGCCACTCCCGTGGAATCGTTGCTTTAGTTTTTTCAAATTCTCTGATCTGTGGAGTTGATGTAGAAGCACACCGCAAACAGCACTTTTCAACAAACCTTCTCAAAGTGAGCATGACCGCTGCGGAACAACAAGCAATTCAAGGTGCGAAGAATCCTATCGCTGAGTTTTATGATCGTTGGGTTACTAAAGAAGCTCTAATAAAAGCGCAGGGGGTAGGCCTACGGCAGCCGCTTGATACGCTGTGTACAATAAAACAGCATTATCCCACCATGAGAGAAGATCTACTCATCAGCCAAGAACAATTATGGCAATTATCCGCTCCCGACTACTCCCTAGCCATCTGTGCACTAGGCCCAAAGCCAGAGTTTTTTGTCGAATACCCGGCCGTTCTATACAGTTAAACACCACCTCATTGAATAGCCATTCGCTCAATTTATACCGAATATAAGGCCCATTTATCATACTTTTGGGTCGACTTAGGCGACAATAAGAAACCATTGCGCTACTGTGCGATGCACAAATTTAGCTGCAAATAAATCTACAGCGATCATTCATACAGTGACCGGTTGCCTGGCACCGGAACTGACAGAATATTTACTGGGGCAATTCA
This sequence comes from Neptuniibacter sp. QD34_54, assembly GCF_047778055.1. Taxonomy (GTDB): domain Bacteria; phylum Pseudomonadota; class Gammaproteobacteria; order Pseudomonadales; family Balneatricaceae; genus Neptuniibacter. Next base: position 3,520,257 of record NZ_CP180546.1, read on the forward strand.
TTATGAGTCAAAGAGTACAGAGTGGCGGTCTTCAGGTTGCACAGGCTCTATACGATTTCGTTAACAACGAAGCACTGCCAGGTACTGGCGTAACTAGCGAACAGTTCTGGGCTGGCTTTGATGCCATCGTTCACGATCTAGCGCCAAAGAACCGTGACCTACTAGCTAAACGTGATGCGATCCAAGAGCAGATCGATGCATGGCACCGTGAGCGCCAAGGTCAGGCTTTCGATCTTGAAGCATACAAAGGCTTCCTATCTGAGATCGGTTACCTATTGCCAGAAGGCGAAGATTTCGAAGCAACGACTACAAACGTTGACCCAGAAATGGCGACAATGGCTGGTCCTCAGCTAGTAGTACCTGTAATGAATGCTCGTTTCGCACTTAACGCAGCTAACGCACGTTGGGGCAGCCTATACGACGCGCTTTACGGTACTGATGCAGTATCTGAAGAAGGCGGTGCTGAGAAGTCTGCTTCTTACAACCCAGCTCGTGGCGCTAAAGTTATCGAAGCAGCACGTACTTTCCTAGACACAGCAGCCCCACTAGCGGCAGGTTCTCACAAAGATTCTGCTGGCTACAGCATCCAAGACAACAAACTTGTTGTTGTAATGCGCGATGGCAGCGAAACTACGCTAGCACAAGCTGAAAAGCTGATCGGTTACACTGGCGACACAGCTGCACCGACGTCTATCCTATTCAAAAACAACGGTCTGCACTTCGAAGTACAGATCGACCGTGAAAGCCAGATCGGTAAAGATGATGCTGCAGGCATCAAAGATATCGCGATGGAAGCTGCACTAACAGCGATCATGGACTGTGAAGACTCAGTAGCTGCTGTAGACGGCGACGACAAAGTTGTTATCTACCGCAACTGGTTAGGCTTGATGAAAGGCGATCTAACTGAAGAAGTTAGCAAAGGTGGAAAAACTTTCACTCGCTCTATCAACGCTGACCGTGAATTCACTGCACTAGACGGTTCTAACCTTGCCCTTAAAGGCCGTAGCTTGATGTTCGTACGTAACGTTGGTCACCTAATGACTAACGAAGCGGTACTAGACAAAGACGGCAACGAAGTGCCTGAAGGCATCATGGACGGTGTTGTAACTACGCTTATCTCTATGCACGATATGCAGGGTAAAGGTAAGTTCAGCAACACAACTACAGGTTCTACATACATCGTAAAACCTAAGATGCACGGTCCAGAAGAAGTTTCTTTCGCGAATGAACTATTCGCTCGTATCGAAGACATGCTTGGCCTAGAACGCTTCACTATGAAGATGGGCATCATGGATGAAGAGCGCCGTACAACAGTTAACCTGAAAGAGTGTATCCGCGCTGCTAAAGAGCGTGTTGTATTCATCAACACAGGTTTCCTAGACCGTACTGGTGACGAGATCCATACATCTATGGAAGCTGGCCCAATGATCCGCAAAGGCGACATGAAAGCTGCTGCATGGATCGGTGCTTACGAAAACTGGAACGTAGACAACGGTCTTCTATGTGGCCTACAGGGTCGCGCTCAGATCGGTAAAGGTATGTGGCCAATCCCTGATCAGATGGCAAACATGCTTGAAGCTAAGATCGGCCACCCAATGTCTGGTGCTAACACTGCATGGGTTCCATCTCCAACAGCTGCTGTTCTTCACGCGACTCACTACCACCAGGTAGACGTATTCGCACGTCAGGACGAGTTGAAAGTACGCGATCGCGCGAATCTAGACGACATCCTAACTGTACCAGTTGAAGCGAACCCAAGCTGGACGGCTGAAGAGATCCAACAAGAGCTAGACAACAACGCACAGGGCATCCTAGGTTACGTTGTTCGCTGGATTGACCAAGGTGTTGGTTGTTCTAAAGTGCCTGACATCAACGATGTTGGCCTAATGGAAGACCGTGCAACACTACGTATTTCTAGCCAGCACATTGCTAACTGGTTGCGCCACGGCATCTGTTCTGAAGAGCAGGTAATGGAAACGCTTAAGCGTATGGCTGCTGTAGTAGATCGCCAGAACGAAAACGATCCTCTATACCGCCCAATGGCTGGTAACTTCGAAGACAGCGTTGCGTTCGCAGCAGCGTGCGAACTAGTAATCGAAGGCTGCGTACAGCCAAACGGTTACACTGAGCCAGTTCTGCACCGTCGCCGTATCGAAGCAAAGGCTAAATTTGGCGCATAATCAGCCAAATTAAATAGCTTTAAAACTAAAAAGCCGTGCTGAAAAGCGCGGCTTTTTTGTTTAGGTCGGCCCTCCTTAAAATAGGTTACACTGATAGCATTCTTAGCCTTTGTGAATAACCTATGTCAGAAGCTCTCCAACTTGCCGAATTCATTCGCTCTCATCCCAACCTTGTTGTCCTGACAGGGGCTGGCGTAAGTACAGATTCAGGCATTCCCGCGTACCGAGATGCTAAAGGTAACTGGCAGCACTCTGCCCCAACCCAGCATAAAGAGTACATGGAGAGCCACTACGCCCGTCAGCGCTACTGGGCACGTAGTTTGATCGGTTGGCCTGCCATTAGGGATGCCGAGCCGAGCGCGGCTCACACAGCACTCTCTGAGCTAGAAACAATGGGATTTATTCGCTTACTGATCACACAGAATGTCGACCGTTTACACCAGAAGTCCGGCAGCCAAGCCGTTATCGATCTTCATGGTCGGTCTGATCGAGTCAGCTGCATGAGTTGTGCACAGAATTACGATCGCAAAGATATCCACAAGCATACAGAAGCGATCAATCCCCATTTCGAGATCCCTGAAGCTCCCCTTCGCCCCGATGGTGATGCCGATCTAGAAACACATCTATTTGAAAATTTTTCTATACCTGAATGCCAAGCATGCGGAGGAATTTTAAAACCAGATGTTGTCTATTTTGGTGATAACGTCCCGAAAGAACGTGTGTTTAGTGCCTTGGATGCACTAGAAGATGCCGATGGTTTACTGAGTATTGGTAGTTCTCTGATGGTCTATTCAGGCTATCGTTTCTGCAAACGTGCCCATGAGTGGGGAAAACCGATCTGTTCTTTAACGATTGGGGTAACGAGGGCAGATCCACTTCTGGATCTAAAGCTGGACGCTCCGATTTCAGAGACGCTGAGCGAAGCGGTAGAGATACTAAAACAAGAAGATTAAGCAGGGACGGCTAGATCAAAATCCATGTCGTCTAGATGTTCTTTCATTACCTTACGTGCCATGCACACACACTTACCGCACTGGCTACCAACGGCAAGCTCTTTGTTTAGATCACGTACGCTTCGCGCGCCTTGATCTACGGCATCACGAACATCACTACAGGTAATATTTTCACAAATACAAACGAACATTGAAACAATAACCAATCTCAATTAAATCGGGTAATGATAATAATTATCAAATAAGCAACTTTCAATACATTTAACGAGAATCTTGTTGAAAATTATTCTCATTGAACTGCAATTATTGAATGCTCTTCATAACTCGCCAACTAATTGATTTACTTATTAAATTTATTTTCCAAAATCACACAATAAAAAACTGGTTATTTATTATACAGAATCGCAATGAGAATCTAACGCATTAATCTTTGCAACCTATTGTTTTATAAGGATTTTTTTTGATTTAAGTCATTTTATAAACTAGACTCTTGATCACTTTGAAATTGCTAACCCACACATAGCTGGGCGGTTATTACTAAAGGAGATCCCCCATGCAAGGCGACAAACAAGTCATTAGTCACCTGAACAAGGTTCTGACAAGTGAGCTCACTTCAATCAACCAGTTCTTTCTTCACGCACGTATGTACAAGAACTGGGGCCTAGATGAGCTAAACGGGAAAGCTTATAAAAAGTCCATCAAAGATATGAAACAGGCAGACGATCTAATCGAGCGCATTCTGTTTTTGGAAGGACTACCTAACCTACAACAGTTAGGTCGACTACGCATCGGCGAGCATACTGAAGAGATGCTGCAATGTGATATGGATTTCCAATTGGAGCAACTGACAATTTTGCGTGGAGCGATCGCTTACTGCGAAACGGCGCAAGACTACGTCAGCCGCGATCTGCTGGAAGATATCCTAGAATACGAAGAAGAGCACGTAGACTGGATCGAAACTCAGCAATACCTAATCAGGAATGCAGGTATCGAAAACTACCTGCAATCTCAGATTTAACGGGAGAAGACAATGAAAGGTAATCAAAGAGTCATTGACGCACTAAACGGCCTGTTAGCGATGGAACTAGCAGCAATGGATCAATACTTCATCCACTCCCGTATGTACGATGATTGGGGCTTACATAAGCTGTACGAGCGTATCGATCATGAGTTTGATGATGAGAAAGGCCACGCAGCTGCATTGATTGAGCGTATGCTGTTCTTGGAAGGTACGCCAGATATGACCACCCGTGATGGTTTTAAAGTCGGCACTGACGTTCCTTCAATGCTTGAGTCAGATCTTCGTGTTGAATATGAAGTAGATAAAAAGCTTAAGGACGCGATTAAAGTCTGTGAAGAAGAGCAAGACTATGTCAGCCGTGAAATCCTAGAGAAGCTTCTGGAAGACACCGAGGAAGATCATGCGTACTGGTTGGAGAAACAGTTAGGTTTGATCAAAAAAATCGGTCTGCCAAACTATCTCCAGTCTCAGATGGGCTAATAAGCTTATCCACTAAGATCATGCAAAGGCGCTGTTTATCAGCGCCTTTTCTTTTCCTACCATGAACCTGCAGCCCCTGCCTTTTTGCGATAAAATTAACCCATAACTTTTAGGAGAGCAGAACATGGCTAACCGCGCTTGCGCCCGACACATATTGGTTAAAACCCGCGACCAAGCGGAAAGGCTAAAAATGCGCCTAAAGTTAGGCAATGACTTTGGAAAGCTCGCTAAAAAATACTCCCTCTGCCCATCGGGCAAACGCCAAGGTGGTGATCTGGGCGAATTTCGTCGCGGCGATATGGTGAAACCATTCGATGATGTCGTATTCAAAAAGTCACTGCATGAGGTGCATGGTCCGATTAAGACCAAATTTGGCTGGCACCTTATCGAAACCATTTACCGCAAATAAACTAGAGTTAATTCCCAACACGTAAGACTTTGTTAAGGTTCAGTCAGTATGATTAAGTTTTTATCTACTACTGACCCTAAGCGCCATGCCTAAACTGATTAAAGACTTTCGTGATTACCAATTTGTTTATTACTGGTATGAAAAAGGCACTGGCAAACTTAGCCCTTACCTACCGACCCTGACGCATGCCGAAGAGTGGATTGAACAGCACCGCTCAACTCACTTTAATGGTGTCGATCGCCGTAGACGTGAGCAGTCGTCCACCTATCAACGCCGAGCATCGGACCGAATGTTACATGTAGATGTCGATATATCGGTGCAAAAGATTGCTGATCTCAAACAATCTTTTGCAGCCTGAGGCTCTGAAATAAAACTTCAGATTTCTGCTTTACGCTGGTCTAGGCACAGTCACCACGTCGCCGAAGGTTTGGTAATCGGAACCACCCAGGCGTGCCAGTGGATCGACTAACGATGCATCAATTTTAGGTCGGCCCTGTTGATCCATTTCGACCACCGCGTCATCCAACCATATTTTCTCTATACGACCAAAGACGAGTCGTTGCGGAGCATTACCAATATCCTGCTGCTGATACAGAGAACAAGACATCGCGATCTTGGGACCTAGGATTCTAGGCAACTCAAAACCTTCAACATCGACTGTTTCCAGATCACATAACTCAATTTCCGATTCTCCCCTAGGCAACGTCACGGAACTATGGGTCACCTTGGTCGCGAGATCAGAACTTGCGATATGAATTACGAATTTTTCGGTATCTGCAATATTTGCATAGGTATCTTTTGGTGAGCCATCAGGCTTTGAACCTATAGATAGCATAATCAATGGTGGATCACTGCACACCGCTGAAAAGTACGAAAACGGCGCGAGATTGAGTGCACCTCGTTGATTAGAAGAGAGCACCCAAGCCACAGGACGAGGTACCACAACTTGCGTCAGCGCATGATAAACATCTGACTTTTCCATATTCTCTAATTCTAAAAGCATATCCTTACCTGCAATAAAAAAGCCGCTTTCTGTTACCAGAAGCGGCTTTAGTAATCAGACTAACTTAAGTAATTACAAAGTTAGAACTTTCTCACCACGTGCAATACCAGAAACACCCGAACGTACAACTTCCATAATGTTAGAAGTACCTAGTGCTTCAATAAAGGCATCCAGCTTACTGCTTGCACCCACCAACTGAACGGTGAAAGTGTTCGGCGTAACATCGATGATAGTGCCGCGGAAGATGTCCGCAGTACGTTTGATTTCAGCACGAACAGTACCATTGTTCGCCTTCATCTTAATCATCATCAGTTCGCGCTCAAGGTGTTCACCTTCAGTTAGGTCAACAACCTTAACAACATCAATAAGCTTGTTTAGCTGTTTAGTGATCTGCTCAACAACACGGTCATCACCTAGCGTAGTCACTGTTAGACGAGACAATGTCTCATCTTCAGTTGGCGCAACGGTCAAAGACTCAATGTTAAAGTTACGCTGAGAGAACAAACCAACAACACGAGACAGAGCACCTGGCTCGTTTTCCATCAATACAGAAATGATATGACGCATGATTATGTTCTCTCCGTTTTGCTCAGCCACATGTCACGCATAGAACCACGAGGTACCTGCATTGGGTATACGTGTTCAAACGGATCAACTGCGATATCCATGAATACCATACGATCTTTCATTGCAAAGGCTTCACGCATAGCACCTTCAAGGTCTTCAAGACGCTCAACGCGGATACCTACATGACCGTAAGACTCAACCAGCTTGATGAAGTCAGGAAGGGACTTCATGTAAGACTGAGAGTGACGAGATTCGTAGTTCATATCCTGCCACTGACGAACCATGCCCAAAGACTGGTTGTTCAAGCAGATAACCTTAACCGGAATATCGTACTGGCTAATGGTAGATAGCTCCTGAATGTTCATCTGGATACTACCTTCACCTGTTACGCATACGACTTCTTCATCAGGGAAGTTCAGCTTAACGCCCATAGCAGCCGGAAGACCGAAGCCCATGGTGCCTAGACCGCCAGAGTTAATCCAACGATTTGGCTTGTTAAACTTGTAGTACTGCGCAGCGAACATCTGGTGCTGGCCTACGTCAGAACAAACGTAAGCATCGCCATTAGTCACTTTGCTAAGCATCTCGATAACTTGCTGAGGCTTCATTAGCTCAGAATCATCTGTGCGGTAGCGACCACCGTGACGTGCACGCCATTCATCGATCTGCTCCCACCAAGCTTGCAGACTATCAGCACAAGGTGCTTTCTTAGCTGCTTTAACTTGCTCTAACATCTCTTTAAGAACAGCCTGAGCAGGACCTACAATTGGCACATCCGCTTTGATCGTTTTAGAGATCGAAGCTGGATCAATATCAATATGAACGATCTTAGCTGTTGGACAGAACTTATCTGTACCGTTAGTTACACGGTCATCAAAACGTGCGCCTACAGCCAAAATCATGTCGCTGTGATGCATCGCCATGTTTGCTTCATAGCTACCGTGCATACCCAACATACCGATAAACTGCTTATCCGTACCTGGGTAACCACCCAAGCCCATCAGTGTATTAGTTACTGGGTAGCCAAGCTCTTGAGCGAGTGCAATAAGCTCAGCGCTCGCATCACCTAAGATTACACCGCCACCTGTATAGATAACTGGACGTTTGGCAGCCAAAAGCATATCTACTGCTTTTTTGATCTGACCTGTGTGACCTTTAGCGATCGGATTGTAAGAACGCATTTTAACGCTCTTAGGATATTCGTATTCGTAACGCTCTGTAGGCGTAGTCATATCTTTAGGGATATCGACTACAACCGGACCTGGACGACCACTTTCAGCGATGTGGAATGCTTTCTTAATAATTTCAGGGATTTCTTCCGGACGCTGCACGCTGAAACTGTGCTTAACTACCGGACGAGAAATACCGATCATGTCGGTTTCCTGGAAAGCATCTTCACCGATCAGGTGTGACATAACCTGACCCGTAATAACCACCATTGGAATAGAATCTGTGTATGCAGTAGCAATACCCGTTACTGCATTGGTTGCGCCTGGACCAGACGTAACTAGTGCCACACCCGCTTTACCGGTAGCTCGTGCGTAAGCATCGGCCATGTGTGTAGCTGCCTGTTCGTGACGGACCAAAATATGTTCGACTTCGTCCTGCGTGAAAATTGCATCGTAGATGTGCAGCAATGCACCACCTGGATAACCGTAGATGTATTTAACGCCTTGATCACGAAGCGCGCGAATTGTCATCTCTGCGCCTGAAAGTAATTCCACTTTTCTCACCCTCTAACGACGTCAGTGTCTCGTTACTGACGAAATTAACAGTTTTTGTTTCTGTAACGTTGAACGTGCCTGTACCAGACAATATTTTTGAATCTCTAGCGATCTCACTCTGAACCATTCCAGGGGTAGAGCTGCAGGTTCACGTTCGGGTGTGTGCCGGTGCTGGGGATCGCCCAACCGACAGACCTTTGAGAAACGGCCCTCAGAAAGCTGTCTCCCTGAGCTTCGGGTTGTCCTACACACTCAAGGCCTCAAAATTCGAGGCGAAAATTATCTCACATAGGTGCTTATTTTTTCAACTAAATTCATGCCGCACCTGCGGAATAACGGGCGATTCACGCCAAATACTATGCTCAAATTCAGTATCGGGTTATAGTTTTGCTATGCAGAACTCAGAACAGAGCCTTTACACTACCCTTCATCGGCTCTGAATGTACGTTTACAGGAGATCCCTATGAGTATCGCTGAGATTAAAAACAAAGAGCGTGTAATCAACGAATTGATGTCTTTTATCCGTAAAGTGCTAGTAGAACCGGATATCAGTGAAAAAGCCTTAGAGATTGCACGTGAGCACTTGAATGATGAAAACGCCGCTCAAGTAATTGCTGACAAGCTTTCTGCGACGACTAATATCAAGATTCCGCTAGAGCATAGCGAAGCAGATCGACTGTTTTTGGAAGTTCTGATCGATGTAATTAAGGACGAGCAAGCTCTGTATTAAGCGATACTCCTGCAATAAAAAAGGCTGCACTTAGCAGCCTTTTTTATTTTAAATAACAATAAGTTATTTTTTCCCGAGACTAGAGATATAACCCGTTAACACTTCCAGTTTTTCAGGGTCATTATCCATAAACTGAACATCGACACCGATGAAAGTAGTATCAATGCTTTTCTCATTTGCAGATAGGCTACTGATATAACCATTCATCTGCGCAACCTTGCCGCCTTTTACTTGCTCAATATCCACTACCACTTGCTCAAGTAGACTAGGAATACCCTCTTCGCGCTTAACCATGATCTTAACTTGTTGAAGAGTGATATCTTTGATTGCACAACGAAGTACGCCTGAAGAGATTCGTAACTGAGCCAAGCCTTTTGGCTTCTTCGCCGCTTTTGGCGCTGCAGCACTTTTACCGGTCGCTAACATTTGTGCCGCTTTACGGCGTGATGCAGCACTAGATTCGATACGCTTACCGATATATTTCTTAACTTTTTCAACGAGCTGTAAGTCTTCGAAAGGCTTCCCCATGTAATCATTAACACCCGCCTGAATCGCCTTTAGAACGTAATCACGTTCACCGCGGCTGGTTACCATGATAAAAGGGATATCACCGTAGTGTGGCTGCTGCCTAGCCCAGTTTAAAAGGTCTAAACCAGACATGCCTGGCATCTCCCAATCACACAAGATTAGATCGTAATTGGTCGCTTCCATTTTCGAACGGCCGTCATCACCGTCTTCCGCTGCATCGATCTGATAATCAGGAAAATGCTCTTTCACAATGCGCGAAACATGATCACGAATAAAACGCGCATCATCAACAATCAGCACTTTGATTTGACTCATTCTAGCCCTCTAGTACTTAACAACACTCGTCAAAAATAATTGTAGTTATAGCCAAACAACTGAAACTTTTGCTCGACCTCTTATCCAGAATAGATGATCAATCCGAGAATTTAAATGAATAATTTCAACAGTGACAGCACTCAAATGCTCATTTTCACCGCATACTCTCTACGCTAATTACCGGTATAACTAACGGTAGAAACAGCTTTCTTGATGCTCACTTCATTTTTTGAGGCATCAAGAGTAACCCAATAACTTACTGAATTTCAAAGTAATTTCCTTAACCCCAAAAACCAATAAAAAGCCAGTGAACTAGGGGCACTGGCTTTTTATATTTAGCTGTCTATAACAAGCTTAGCGAAATACAAATTCGCCTTGCTCAACATCAACAGCAATCTCTGTACCCGGCGCATAACGGCCAGAGAGTATCTCCTGCGCTAATGGGTTTTCAATCCACTGCTGGATCGCTCGCTTCAGAGGTCTAGCACCATAGATAGGCTCAAAGCCTACATCCACCAGCTTATCCATCGCTGTTGAGGTTAACGTCAAGCTCAGATCGCGCTCTGCTAAACGGCTCTGTAGACGTTGCAGTTGGATCTTGGCAATACCGGCCACCTGATCTTTTTTAAGACTATGGAAAACCACCACTTCATCAATACGGTTGATCACTTCTGGACGGAAATGGGTGCCTACCGCTTCCATTACAGCCTTCTGCATCAACTGGTAATCGTCATCATCACTAAAGTTTTGAATCAGATCAGAGCCTAAGTTCGATGTCATCACCACGATGGTGTTTCTGAAATCAACGGTTCGGCCTTGGCCATCGGTCAGACGTCCATCCTCCAATACCTGCAGCAAGATATTGAAGACATCAGGATGCGCCTTCTCCACCTCATCTAGCAGCAGTACAGAATAAGGTTTACGTCGCACAGCTTCGGTGAGGTAACCACCCTCTTCATAACCGACATAGCCTGGAGGCGCACCGATCAATCGTGCGACTGAGTGCTTCTCCATAAATTCCGACATATCGATACGCACCATCGCTTCCTCTGTATCAAACAGAAAGCTAGCGAGTGCTTTACACAACTCAGTCTTACCTACACCCGTAGGGCCTAAGAAAAGAAAGGAGCCATTTGGACGGTTAGGATCGGCTAGCCCTGCACGAGAACGACGAACAGCATTAGAGACAGCGATAACCGACTCTTCTTGGCCAACTACCCGATCATGAAGCGCTTGCTCCATTCGAAGAAGTTTCTCGCGTTCACCTTCCAACATTTTACTGACAGGGATGCCTGTCCAGCGTGCAACAACCTCTGCAACCTCTTCTTCAGAAACTTTGTTCCGTAAAAGCTTAGTCTCTTGCTGACCTTGCTCTTCCGCTTCTGACGCCGCAACTAACTGCTTTTCCAGCTCAGGGATTTTACCGTACTGAAGCTCTGACATTTTCTGCAGATCACCAGAGCGAGTGTGCTTTTCAAGTTCGATACGTGCTTGATCTAACGCTTCCTTAATCTTTTGCGAACCTTGCAGCGCGAGCTTCTCTGCCTTCCAAACTTCATCTAAGTCAGCGAACTCTTTTTCAACATTAGATATAGTGCTTTCAAGCTCCTTCAAACGCTGTTGTGCTGCACTGTCTTTCTCTTTCTTCAGTGCTTCACGTTCCATTTTCAGCTGAATAAGACGGCGTTCGAGGCGATCCATATCTTCCGGTTTAGAATCCATCTCCATACGAATACGGGATGCAGCTTCATCAATCAGATCGATGGCTTTATCCGGTAACTGACGGTCAGTGATATAGCGCTGCGAGAGCTTAGCCGCAGCAATAATCGCAGAATCAGTAATATCAACACCGTGATGTACTTCGTAACGTTCTTTCAAGCCACGAAGAATCGCAATCGTAGATTCCTCATCAGGCTCATCAACGATTACTTTCTGGAAACGGCGCTCAAGGGCTGCATCTTTCTCAACATACTGGCGATATTCATCAAGGGTAGTCGCACCAACACAATGCAGTTCACCACGAGCTAATGCAGGCTTTAGCATATTACCCGCATCCATTGCCCCTTCACCTTTGCCGGCTCCCACCATAGTATGCAGCTCATCAATAAAGAGGATGACTTGTCCTTCCTGCTTGGAAAGCTCGTTCAATACCGCTTTCAAGCGCTCTTCAAACTCTCCACGGAATTTAGCACCCGCAATTAGAGCGCCCATGTCGAGCGATAAGACTTGCTTACGCTTTAAGCCTTCAGGCACTTCACCATTGACAATACGTTGAGCTAGCCCTTCCACAATCGCCGTTTTACCTACTCCAGGCTCGCCAATAAGCACTGGGTTATTTTTAGTTCGGCGTTGCAATACTTGAATAGTACGCCGAATTTCGTCATCACGACCGATGACAGGATCTAGCTTTCCTGCTTCTGCGCGCTCAGTAAGATCAATACAGTACTTATCCAAAGCCTGACGATTATCTTCTGCATTGGGGTCCTGCACTGACTCCCCTCCTCGAATTTGATTTATGACCTGATCTAGCTTTTTCGGGATAACGCCCGCATCTTTTAAACATTTACCGGCACTGGATTTATCTTCTGCTAAGACCAACAGAATCAATTCACTAGCGATATATTGATCGCCTTTTTGCTGGGCAAGTTTGTCGGCTTTGTTAAATACCCGCGCTACATCTTGAGAGAAACGCAGTTCACCATCAGGATTCTGAACTTTAGGTAACTGCCTAACGGTCTGATCAACTTGGTTTTTTAGTGCATGAACATTTGCACCTGCTTGTTCTAGCAGCGGCACTGTTCCTTGCTGTTCAATCAATGCACTTAAAATATGAATAGGTTCTATGTAGTTATTATCTAACCCAACAGCCAATGATTGAGCATCAGCTAATGCTTCTTGAAGTTTGGATGTAAATTTATCCGGACGCATACAACCTCCATATAGCCTTAAAAGAACCTGTATCTGGCAACACAATGATGTGTTGTTTATGGATACTAAGTTATCGGTATAACAGAGGTATGGGGACAAGTCAGGACCGCTTCAAGGGCTTAGCGGTCAAAAATTAGACAAAACTTATATGAAATAGGAGGTTATCAAACAGAAAGTAGATCTAAAAAGCGCTGCTTATTTTCATCTATATATTCTCTTAAATAATGCTGCCGTGCATCTGAGTCGCAAAAACAAATCAGAATCGTATTTGCATCCAGCTGATAACCACTATAGTGGTGATATCCAACTTCCATATGCGCTTCATCATAACCTTCACTGTTCTGAGCAGCGCTCTTAAAAATATAGAGTAATGCTTGGCGTGCAACAGCTAATTGTTTTTTATATTCAGCAGGAAATGTGGATTTTACAATTGCACCTGACGACATCAAACACCCTTGCAGAATCAATTCTTTCTCCTTCATTTCACGCCAGATAGTCATTTTCTTTACTCCATTGCAGAAGGTCACTGGCCTGCTGTCTCAACACCGGAAGAGAAATATCATTATCGGAACATAAGCAGAGCGCCTGTTCCTGATCGGTAAACATCGAAAGAGTTTGCACTTCAGGGCCAGCTATAACTATGTTACTCACTTCTCCCATAAAAGCGGCTTTCTCGGCTAATGCCTTAGAAAGTTTATTCACACTTTTTAGCAATGCTTTACGTGAGGAGCTGTCAATATTAGAACAGAGGACCTCTTGATTCTCATCAAGGTGCATAGCGCCTAAAACGCCACGTTTATTCATTGCGGCATCCAACATAGTTTCTTCATAAATTGGCTTATAAAAGTCTAATGAGAAACCATTATTTCCTAAGAGACGCTCACATAGCTCATCCCATTGAACATTAAGTTCAACCGCAGAAATCAACTCTTCAACAACCCCTAAGACAGCACGTGGGTCCCGAGCATCGAGGAAAATAACCGTTGCCATCAACCCCATCTCCCTCAAACAAGCTTGATAAGCTTGAATTGGTGGGTTGGGCTCTACGTCAGAGTGGGTAACAGCAATAATTAAACGACGCTTTTTAATATAATCACTAAATTCTTTAGCGTAAAAACGGATATCGCGGAAAGGGTCTTTACGAGTGTTATCCACCAGCAGCACCATGCCAATCGCATCATGAGCAAATTCACACGCTAACATCTCCCACATAAAACGAAAACGCTCTTGGCCTGGAGTACCGTATAGGTGTACTCGTGCCTGATCATGCAGATCCAGTACACCGTAATCCATAGCTATTGTGGTATTTTTCTTACGGCGAACCGTAACATCACTGGCACGCGCATCAGTATCCAGTGTTTCAATATCACTTAATGATCGAATAGCTGTAGATTTTCCTGAACACACCGATCCTGTAAAAAGGATCTTGTAGTTTTGCATGCACGCAGTCCTTGTCTAGTCAGTAGGTAACTGCAGTTTACAACTCGTTACCTGAACCAAAGCTAAAAATTTCCTCTACTAATACAACTAGCCCAGTCTGGGCAGATTGCAAATAAAGCATCTATGGTGCAGCGCAAAATAACAATTATTATAAAGTCGACATCAGGTTAGCGGTTGATCAGGATCAACACTAAAAACCATGATGGAGTAAAAGAATAAAGCTTTAGGAATCCAATTTCTTCGCCACTTGTTCTCGAAGAAAAGCAGTATGCACTTCGCGAATATGTTTTCGCACCAACGCAATATTTGAATCTTTTGCCGATAGGCAAACCAAAATCAACCCTGGCTTTAATTGATATCCACTAATACGACGATCACCTATTTCTAGATGAGATTCATTATGCTTGGTTCGCATTTTTGCAACATTGGAAAAAACATAAATAAAAGCCTGCTTTCCTATAGTCGCATGATTTTTATATTCAGCCGGAAAGCTGGACGCGACAACCTCTTTGCCACTTAACACCATACTGCACTCAATCACCCCCGGCTTATCAACCTGCGTCAGTAGCTCTATCATGTATGACTCCACTGCAACAGATCAGAAGCTTGCTGTTTAACCACATTCAAACTTAAGCCTCGATCAGAACACAGACCTAAGGCCTGCTCTTTTTCAACGAAGACGGATAAGGTTTCTTGATTAGGACCGCACAACACTAGATCATCTATGCGTCCCATAAAAGCTGCTTTATTCTCTAAAGCAGCAACAAGGTTCACCATAGAACGTAGAAGTTCTTTATTTTGTTGGTTTCTAACACTAGCACTCAGCAATTTACGATCTGCACCCAAATGCATTGCACCGGTAATACCGCGGGTATTCATAGCAGCGTCCATTAAGGAAACATTATCAATCGCATGAGACTCTGGTTTATTACCTGCTGCGAGATCATCGTCAGAATCAGGCATAGTACTGTTAACTTCTAGGCGCTTACTCATGCCTTTCCAATCTATGTCTTTTTCTAGATTACCCACTAGCTCTTTTACAACTTTCAAAACTGATGTGGGATCTCGTGCATCAATAAAGACAACAGAAGTATATAGACCCATGGCCTTTAATTCGGTCATGTAATAATCATAATCAGGATCTGGCTCTATATCAGAGTGAGTTACAGCAATGATTAGACGGCGGCGAATGATAAAGTCTCGAAACTCCTCGACATAGAAGCGGATATCTTTAAAAGGGTCATTACGGGTGTTATCCACCATAAGAATCAACGCTTCAGCATCATGAACTAAATCGCTCATCATCAGCTGCCACATAAACTTAAATCGTTCTTGCCCCGGAGTGCCGTAAAGATGCAGTTTGGAAGTACTGTTTAGTTCCAATATTCCATAATCCATTGCAATGGTAGTTTTCTGTTTTCTACGTATAGCAGAATCACTAACCTTAGCGTCAGTATCAACAGTTTCGATATCACTCAAAGAACGAATCGCCGTTGTCTTTCCTGAGCAAACCGAACCTGTAAACAACACTTTGTAATCAGACATCTAAATCCCTCTGTGCTCCGCAAAGCTATTTCAGCAATAGCCTTCCTTACATAGCCAATAAACTAAACTACCAACACTAGCAACTAAACCAATTATCCAGATAAGTCGGGATATACTTTAGATTAACTAATTTTTAGCCGAAACCACGAAAGTTTCAACTTTCGACCTCATATATACATGTGATAAAAATACCACGATCGCACCAAAAGAAATGAAATAAATACACGGCCTCACGAAAATGATTCACTAAGCTATATGTCTAAACAAGAGGTAAAAGAATAAGAAGTGTAGTGCAGAAACTCACTAGCACGCGTGCTAAACCAAGAATTGCATTATAGTGCGTCTCAGTATATTAATGAGCTATTGAATACCTGAATATAAATACAAAAACGAAGTAAGGTGTCAGATGTACGTTCGATTTAACAATATTCAAGAGTTAGTCGGTGTTATCAGTGGTGAGCCCCTCAATACTGATGAACATTGGTTAATCCTTCTCGCTGACAAACATCAAAACGATTTAGATAATTTAGTTCAGCCCCTCAATAACGCTGACTGTCGTTTTTTTGGAGCAGTCTTTCCTGGTCTTATTCATGGAAAACGCATGCTCTATGAAGGAGCTTTAGTTATAAAGGTTAACTGCCTTACTCCCCCAGTAGCTATACCGATGCCTTCAAAAGATGCCCAAATTGAAACCCTTCCTACATACAGTGACATACCAGAGAGCGGTGCAACATGCCTTACATTAGTAGATTGCCTTTCACCCCAAATAGATAATTTACTAAATCAGTTATATAACCGTTTTAGTAAACGCTGCAGTTACTTTGGCGCAGGTGCGGGAAACCATGAACTAAGACCTGACACTTGTATTTTTGGCCCTTGGGGTACCCTAAATGATACAGCCTTAATAGCCATAATTAACCAACCAAGTAATAGCGTCGCCAAACATGGTTGGATTCGACATTCTGGCCCCTATGTCGCCAGCAGAACAACTGGAAACATTTTACACGAACTAGATTGGGAAGATGCCGAATCTGCATACCGTCACGCCCTGCCTGAAAAATTAAGAAACACTCCTCCAGAACGCTTTTATAAAGATGTGACACCACGTTATCCTTTTGCCGTTGAGCATCCAGGTTCGGAAGATGTTGTACGAGATCCAATAGCGTTATGCGGCAATACCGATGTAATGTTTTTATCTGATATTCCTCAAGGTGCACTGATGTACCTAGTCGAAGGCTCCCCAGATAATCTAATTGAAGCAGCGAGGCAAGCTGCTGAAGAAGTCATTACTGACTTAACCTCCAGTGTTTTAGTTTGTGACTGTTTATCTCGCACCGTTGCGCTAGATAGCCAATTCCCAGCTGAACTTCGTACAGTTTATGAGCAGGTCAACCAAATTAATCCAGGGACAGATGTCTCCGGCATATTAGCCTTAGGTGAAATAGCAAGTAACGGCGATCGTCCGGTAAACTTCTATAACAAAACTTTCGGCATATGCAGTTTCTATGAGTAAAACTCCAACAGACTTAAGGTCTGATATACAGCGGATGTATGAATTATCGTTAGCTGTTGGAAATAGCCTCGACCCCGACAAAGTATGCCAAGAATTCACTACTGCACTAATGCGACAAAGTGAAATAACCTATCTTGGCATTTGGCTATTGCCGGAGAAATTTACCCATTCAATACAAGAATATAACCTTTTTTATGCTTTCCCGTTTAGCCGCTCTAAAGAGACAAACCTTCCTATTGGTCATCCCTCAATATCCCTTCCGGATGAAGATGAATTCTGCTGTTATGACCTTTGCTCCGCCACAATCGAACAACTCATTGAACATCACTGCTCAGAGGGAAGCGCAGCAATATTTCGCTTAGGGGCACTCGGCTATGTTCGGCTATTACGCGATAACAGTTACTTTTCAAAAAAGGAGCTCCGACAGTTAAGGCCCATCGTTGAAAAGCTTTTTGTAGCTTTAGGTGGTGCACTTGCCTACAAACAACTACATAAAGAACGCTCTTTCCTCGACTCTTTAGTAAACACTATCCCTGAACTAGTATGGCTTAAGGACCCAAACGGCATATATCTAGCGTGCAATCCTCGCTTTGAAGAGTTCGTTGGTGCACCTGAACATAAAATCATTGGCAAAACCGATTATGACTTTGTAAATAAGGAACTTGCTGATACTTTCCGAAAACACGACCTAGCCACGCTGCTAATAGATAAAACCAACACCTTCCAAGAGTGGGTAACTTTTGCTAATGACGGTCACCGCGCGCTGCTTGAAACGACCAAGACCCCTATGAAAGCAGCTTCTGGGGAAGTCATTGGCGTCTTAAGTGTGAGTCACGAAATTACTCAGCTACATGAAGCACAGCAAGCTTTAACCACCAGCGAAGCAATCTTCCGTAGCTATTTTGAACTCGGCTTAATTGGTATGGCATTAATTACTACTGAAGGCAACTGGATCCAAACCAACACTTATCTATGCGAAATGCTTGGCTATGAACCTGTACATCTGAAAATCACACCAATATCAGAACTGATTCACCCTGATGATAAAACCAGCTTTAGCTTGATGTGCAAAAGCTTACTTAACGGTGATTCAGACCATGTCCGACAGGAAATCCGTTTAATCAGCTATTCTGGTCCGGTTGTACATACTGAGATTGCAATGAGTGCACAAGAAAGTGCAGAAGGTCATATCAACCATTTTGTCACGCTGATATCCGATATCTCTGAACGAAAACGCACAGAGCAACAACTTAGTTTAGCTGCCAGTGTTTTTGAACATGCTAGTGAAGGCGTAATGATCACCAATGAACAAGGGATCATTCTGGACGTAAACAACGCTTTCTATCAATTAACAGGTTATAGCGCTGCAGAAGTCATTGGCCACTCGCCCAACATATTAAAATCGGGCCACCATAGTGAAGAATTTTTCGCCGCCATGTGGCAAAGCCTCAGGCAAAATGGGCATTGGCGTGGTGAAGTATGGAATCGTAACAAATCTGGTGAGATCTACGCTGAGCTACTAAATATCGCGGCAGTTAAGAGCCCAAATGGGGATACCACGCATTACGTCAGCATATTCTCAGATATTACTCAGCTGAAAGAACATCAACATCAATTGGAGAAGATGGCTCATTTTGATGCGCTGACTCAATTGCCCAACAGAGTTTTGTTATCTGACCGTTTACAAACTGCTCTGCAACACTGTAAACACCATAAACAGATAATGGCCGTCGCTTATATCGATTTAGATGAATTTAAACCGATCAATGACACTTATGGCCATGATGTTGGCGATATGCTTTTAATCGAAGCGGCTAAGCGGATGCAAGAGACCCTAGGACCGGAACAGGTCATTGCACGACTCGGTGGCGATGAATTTGTCGTTATCCTAACACAGCTAAAGAATGTCACTCACTGCCAAGGGATTCTGGCCAATTTAAATCGCACCTTAGCGATGCCTTTCCAAATAAAGCAGCGCAACCTATCTATATCAGCCAGTATCGGCGCGACACTTTACCCTGATGATAATTCCGATGCCGATACGATGATCCGTCATGCGGATCAGGCGATGTATACCGCAAAACAAACAGGGCGTAACCGCTACCATTTTTTTGATCCTGCTGTAGATAGGCAAACACAAGACCAACATAAAGCTCAAGATGAGATCCACGAAGCACTGATCAATAGAGAATTTGTTCTGTTTTACCAGCCAAAGATCAACATGCAAACAGGCGAAGTCTACGGCATGGAAGCACTGATCCGCTGGGAGCATCCCACCTTGAACTTACTACCGCCCGATAGCTTCCTACCGCATATAACAAACTCCGATCTGGCAACAAAACTTGGATCGTGGGTGATGAATGAAGCAATTCGTCAACTACGCGTTTGGAGAGCAGCAGGGCTCGAGCTATCCACCAGCATCAACATTTCAGCCGAGCACTTACAAAACCCAGCATTTCCTGAACAATTGGCTGATCTATTAGCCAAATACCCAGAGGTCCCGCCTGAAGCAATTGAATTAGAAGTGTTAGAAACCACCGCTTTCAATGATGTCAGCGCAGCCTGCGACATCATCGATAAATGTCACAAGTTAGGTATTAAGTTCGCTTTAGATGACTTTGGTACGGGCTATTCGTCTCTGACTTACCTTCGCAAAATTCCTGCTGATACCGTAAAAATTGATCGCAGCTTTGTTATGGATATGCTGGAAGACGATGAGGATAAAACGATTGTTGAAGGGATTATTGGCTTAGGTAAAGCCTTTAATCGTGGAGTCATAGCCGAGGGTGTGGAAAGCGCTGAGCATGGCCGCTGTTTGATGGCATTAGGCTGCAACCATGCGCAAGGTTATGGCATCGCTAAACCGATGCCAGCAGATCTGATCCCTGATTGGCTAGCTGCGTTTAATCTGAGCCAACATTGGAATTAAACAAGTCGAATCAGCTTATTTCGAAATCAAAATACTGATTCGGATATGGCTCATCCTGCAAGGTAAAGTGCCACCACTCCTGATGGAAAGGCACAAAGCCATGCTGAACCATTACGCGCTGCAGTAACATTCGATTCGCACGCGCCTGCGCAGATACCGCGTTTGAATCAAACCAAGATTCAGGACCAAAGAAATCAAATTCTGTCCCCATATCCAGTTCTACCCTGGAATCTAAATCGATCAATGTCAGATCAACCGTACTTCCCCGAGTGTGGCTGGAATGCCGAATAAGATATCCTTTGCTAAACAGTTCCGGGCGCTGCAATGTAGGGAAGAATCGTTTCTGTGTATGGTTAGCACCATCTTGGTCACACCAAGCAATAAACTGATCAACCGAACGCTGAGGTCGGTAGGCATCAAATACTTTTAACCCCAGACCAAATTCAGCCAATGAATGCTGAACCCTTTGCAATGCCATTGCTGCAGGTTTTGTTAACAGGCAAGTCTCGCTCAGATAACCGCAAATTGACTCACCAACAAAGTTATCGCCGGTAAAATATTTAAGATCGATAACGATGCTGGAGTCGATCTCTAGAAGATCAACAAAGAGTTCGGGCTTGGTAGTAATTAAATCCACGTTATTCAATCCAGATCAGACTTGCCATTCGGCCTGTTACACCATCTCGACGATAGGAATAAAACCGCTCTGCATCAGTATAGGTGCAATACTCGCCGCCAGAGACAAAACTTACACCTACCGCATTTAGCCTTTGGCGAGCTAACTGATAGATGTCTGCTAGATACTTGTCTGGTGAACCAACAACAGGGGTAAAAGCTTGACCAGCCTGCGCCCGAACCGCGACAAATTGATCTCGCACCTCTTCCCCTACTTCGAATGCCTCTGGGCCTATAGCCGGTCCTAGCCAAACATGTAGATTTTCTGGCTCATCAAAGCCCACGACAGCTTGCTCCAAAATACCATCAAGCAGCCCTCGCCAGCCTGCATGAACTGCAGCAACACGTTTACCATTACCATCAGCAAACAATACTGGAAGACAATCAGCCGTCATCACAACGCATGCCTGGCCCGTTTCTTGGCTCCAGCAACCGTCTGCTTCACAACAAACACCATCATCTTTAGCTTCGATCAGATCAATTCCGTGAACTTGCGATAGCCATTGAGGGTTACGCGATAAGCTCAGTTCATCAATCACAGCTTGCCGATTTTGTTTGACGTGTTCAGGATCATCTTTAACGTGATCCCCCAGATTTAAGCCTTGATAAACACCATGGCTCACACCATCGATACGTGTAGTGGTACACGCCTTAACCCCTTGAGGCGCATTCCAATCTGGGAGAATAAATTGCATTTAATTACACCATCTCATCTGCATGAGCATCTAAGTCGGCTTGAAGCAACGATAAAAGATGTTCAAAGTCGTCAGGCAGATCAACTTCCCAAGAAACTAATTCGCCCGTCTCTGGATGCCAGAGCTCCAGCTTTTTGGCATGAAGAGCCTGGCGTTTAAAGTCGCGAAGGCCTTCAATCATCTCATCGCTACAACCTTTAGGTAGACGGAAACGGCCACCATAAAGCTGATCACCTACGAGAGGATAGTTAATATGCGACATGTGCACACGAATTTGATGGGTACGGCCCGTTTCAAGCTTCAATCGGATATGGGTATGGGCACGCATTTTCTTTAATACACGATAGTGCGTAGTCGCTTCTTTGCCTACACCAACAACGGCCATCTTTTGACGGTTTTTAGCATGACGCCCCATCGGCTCATCAACTGTACCACCACCGGTCATTACACCGTGAACTACAGCTTCATACTCGCGCCCCATCGAACGCTCTTGCAACTGATCAACCAGTTCTGTTTGAGCCGCAATGGTCTTTGCCACAACCATCAAGCCAGTAGTATCCATATCAAGACGATGAACAATACCTGCGCGTGGCACTTGTGCTATATCAGGGCAGTGGAACAGCAGTGCGTTTAGCAAGGTACCATCACGATGGCCTACAGCAGGATGTACAACTAACCCCGCCGGTTTATTAATTACCAAGATATGATCATCTTCGTAAACAATATCCAGCGGTATATCCTGTGGCTGATGATCTTCGATCATCTCCAGCTGAGTATCGATAACAATGGTTTCCCCCCCAAATAATTTATCTCTGGGACGTTTTACCTCACCATCAACTTTAACTGAACCATCTTTAATCCAACCCTGTAAACGTGAGCGGGAATAATCGGGAAACAGCTGTGCTACCGCTTGATCCAAGCGCTTACCAACAAGATCATCTTCGATGCGTGCTTCTAAATGTATTTGATCAGACATTCGAACCTGTTAGAACTTTCTAAATTGATATGTCTGGGTCTGTTAACAGGCCCTATCAGTTATGGTTAAATAGGCCGTTGAATTGCATATAGCCTCTTTCTGCCCAGTATAACCCTTCGGGCAAGAGACTACACCGGGATTAATATAAAGATGCGTATTACCAAGAGTCTTATTGTTGCTTTATTCTGTCTAATGACAGCTGCCTGTTCATGGTTTGAAGATATTCAAGAATATCCAGACGTTCCTGAACAGCAGTTGTATCAGGAAGCAATCACAGCATTGGATAACGAAAGCTTCGATGTCGCGATCGAAAAATTACAACTTCTTGAAGCTCGCTACCCATTTGGTCGTTTCTCTGAACAAGCACAATTAGAACTAGTATACGCGTACTTCAAAAACTACGAACCAGAAGCAGCACGTGCAGCAGCTGATCGTTTCATCCGTTTGCACCCCAATCACGACAACATTGATTACGCATATTACCTAAAAGGT
This sequence comes from Neptuniibacter sp. QD34_54, assembly GCF_047778055.1. Classification (GTDB taxonomy): domain Bacteria; phylum Pseudomonadota; class Gammaproteobacteria; order Pseudomonadales; family Balneatricaceae; genus Neptuniibacter. The sequence continues at coordinate 3,543,360 of NZ_CP180546.1, forward strand.
TTGACTGCGTTTGAACAAGATATCAATTGGATTACTCAATACTTACCTGTTGATGAGACTAAACGTGATCCAGGTGCAGCCCTAGATTCTTTTGAGAGCTTTTCAACACTGGTTAGCCGCTACCCGGATAGTCAATACTCTCCTGATGCGCAAAAGCGTATGGTTTACCTTAAAAACCGTCTTGCTGCTTATGAAGTCCATGTAGGCCGCTACTACATCCAACGCGAAGCTTTTGTTGCTGCTGCTAACCGCGGACGTTACGTCATTGAAAATATGCAGGAAACACCTGCTGTACCTGATGCATTAGCGGTCATGATTGAAGCTTACACACATTTAGGTCAGCAAGATCTAGCAGCAGATACGCAAGCGGTATTGGCAAAGAACTTCCCGAATTACCAATACACACCTGTTTATAAAGGTGAGAAGACTCTATTTGATGCCGCGACGTTTGACCTGTTTAGTGAGGCTAAGGAGGTTCCAGTTGCCACTCCAGTTCGTATGAATGAGAGCACTGAAACTCCGAAACCTGACCGTTCTCTCTTCAGCACCATCACTTTCGGTGTATTTGATAATGAAGACGAAGAACAAAAGAAATAACTAAGAAAAACTTAAAGGCACCTCAAGGTGCCTTTTTACTTCTTAGGGAACCTTAAAAAGAAATAAGAGAGACAAAATATGCAGGCAGAAGCGATTATCAAAGAGATGCAGGTACTACCTGAAATCGACCCTGCTAAAGAAATTGCACGTCGAGTAAGCTTTATTAAAAACACACTTAAAGCTTCCGGCCTCAAGAGCCTTGTACTCGGCATCAGTGGCGGCGTGGACTCATCCACCTGTGGCCGACTCGCGCAATTAGCAGTCAATGAACTAAACCAAGAAAGCGGCGATAACAGCTATCAATTTATTGCTATGCGTTTGCCTTACGGCGTACAGAAAGATGAAGGAGATGCGCAACTAGCACTTCAATTTATCCAACCATCACAGTCTATAGCGGTTAATGTAAAACCTGGCGTCGAAGGCATACACACAGAAGTCACAGCCTCTCTAGCTGAAGCAAAACTCAATCAGGCCTCAGAGGGCGCCGTAGATTTCGCTAAAGGCAACGTAAAAGCACGAGCACGAATGATCGCTCAGTACGAAGTTGCTGGCATTGTCGGCGGCTTAGTCATTGGTACTGATCACTCAGCAGAAAACATCACCGGCTTCTATACCAAGTGGGGGGACGGTGCTTGTGACCTTGCACCGCTATTTGGCCTGAGCAAACGCCAAGTTCGACAACTGGCTCAAGCTTTAGGTGCGCCTACACTACTTGTAGATAAAACACCTACTGCGGATCTTGAGTGCTTGGAACCTCAAAAAGCTGATGAGCAAGCACTAGGCCTAAGCTATGATCAAATTGATGATTTCTTAGAAGGCAAGAGCGTTGAAGTGGAAGTAGAGCAACGCATTATCGAGATCTACAATCGCACACAACATAAACGTCAGCCAATTCCAACCATATACGACTAAGCTTCGCTATAAAGCCTGCAAACAATGTTAATGTTTTGCAGGCTTTATTATTTTCTTTATCGATCCATTCTGTATGGATCAGCAGAGATAATTGTATCTCGACCCAGCAACATATCGGCAAGTAATCGAGTAGATGCAGGCGCAAGTACTAAACCATTTCTAAACTGGCCAGCGTTGATAAACACATTGTCCAAGCCAGTAACCTCTCCGATAAAAGGGATACCTTCTGGCGAGCCAGGACGTAAGCCAGACCAATGATGTTCGACCTCATAGTCAGCCAACGCAGGAATAATATCTAACGCAGTTGCATGTAAGGATTTTGCAGCATCCTCGGTTGTGCGTTTAGTAAAACCTATACGTTCCATTGTACTGCCCACCAGCACTCGACCATCTTTACGCGGTATCACATAACGTCCGCCCTTTAAAATGACACGATTTACCAAACCTGGTTTGGCTTTAAACAACATCATTTGTCCATGTACTGGCTCTACAGGTAACTCTCTGTCTAACATTGATAGCAACTCTGCACTCCATGCACCTGCAGCAATAATTACTTTATTAGCACGAAGCTTATGCTCTGCCGTTTCAACGCCAACAACTTGGCTACCATCAAGCTCAAAACCCTTTACTTCTTGGTTTTCTAACAGCGTCACTCGTGGATTAAGCACTAGGCTTTCACGTAGGGAACGACCTAAACGCGGGTTACGGATACTGCACACCTCTGGCATCCATAAGCCCTCCTCCAAACCAGAACAAAGATTAGGCTCTTTCTGGTAGAGGAAGTCAGCATCCACTTTACGTAAAGGTCGGTGATATTTTTGCGCCCAATCTAGAGCATCATGCTGATCCTCTACAGACACCATCAACATCCCTTTTTGGCGTAATTCAGGATCAAAACCGGTTTCATCCAAAAGATCTTGCGCTAGATGGATATAACTACTTTGCGACCACGTGGCCAGCTCTGTGACTGCATCGGGGTAACGCCAAGGATATAAAGGCGAAACAATACCACCGCCCGCCCAAGAAGATTCTTGTGCACACATTTGGCGATCTAACAACGTGACATCAGCATTAGCTTGAGCAAGCTCGCGCGCCAACATCATACCGATCACACCACCACCAATTATTAGAAAATCTGACATCTTACATCCCTAGCATGATTACTGATGCTAGGTTACTACGTTGTCAGCCTTTCTCATAACTAAATGGACTAGATTGTTCTTCTCACCCGCCCGGTCAACGAGATGACCAACTCATAAACTTCACCACCATTTTCAATGGTGAACGTCCCATTGGATCCACCCCTCACTGAGCCATCCGCTTCGTAAACGAGAGTTTCTCCTCTATTCCAAGAGATTTGATTAGCATCTGAGAAAGGAAATATTTTTAAAACCTTCTCGTCCGGTTCATCCAATTCTCTATCCTGATCTAGATCGACAAAAACCAACGCTCCCTCAGGCCAGATCAAAGTGTTAGATGCAGACGTCCCTGTACATCCACTCTCACCATCCCATCTGCATATAACAACATTCTGAACCTGAGTAACGGCTGCCATGCGTGTATATGAAAGTAAGCTATGTATTTTTTGCTGCTCAGAAATCAGCTGATTCCTCTGAAAGAATTGCCCAAAGCTCGGTAGAGCAACCGAAAGCAGTATAGTCAGAATTGCTATGGCTATTAGTAATTCAATCAATGAGAAGCCAAAAGAAAAGGCACGCAAAGATGCGTGCCCCCGAAACTTGCGAGAACAATCCTTGTTCATTTTGTACCCCCACAGTCCTTTGTAGGTGGTGCTATTCGTTTAGCCTAGAATGAGTAATTAATTAATCATCCCAACATCTAGTTCCTGGTCCAGATGAACCCCTAGCACCTGTTTGCGTTAACGTTAAATTTCCACACTCTTCCTGAGTCTGACCACCCTGAGCTGTCGCCGTAAGAGTAAATGAATCAGCATCAATCGCTGTAATAGCAATCTGATAATGAGTAGCCGAGCCATCTCTTGGCGATTTTTGAATTGGTAAAGTTGGCGTACCGTCGGCATTATAACTACCGTCGACCGTATACTGACGCTCCATCCATTGAGACATTTCGATCAACACTCCTTCGGCATCAGCCCTACGTGAGTCTCGCAAATATGACAGATATGACGGGTAGGCAACCGAAGCAATGATTCCTATTATTGCCACTGCAATCATCAGTTCTATTAGCGTAAAGCCTGCGTTCTTCTTCATTTTTCCTTACCTTACTTCACCTGAATCCATGACTGTCTACCCAGCTTGTCACCCGCCGACTCAACAGTTACTTCAATATCACCCGATGAACCTGAAGTATATTTAAGTTCATTATCACCGGTAGAGATAACACCCGGAGTTTTAATAATACCAACACCTGATTTTTTACCTGATACAGGTACCCAAGTATCTTTAACACCATCTCCATCAGTATCGATATGTACAAAATCATTGTCATTGATATTGCCATCGCCATCATTATCAAATGGTGAAATTTCTAAACGAGAACCTGTCTGAGCATCAAGTTCCATAAGGTAACCTGTACCACCAAATGAACATGGGTCAGTTTCCGGAATCAAGGTTGGGAAGATAACTCGACCATTACGCACTAATGGATCGGCAACGACCCTCTCTCCTGGGTGATCATGAGCACTATCTAATGGTGTCTCATCATAATAGAAGTCTAAGTACCAACCTTTTTGCGTGGTGTAATCCACATCGTTTGCCGAAGTCACTCGAATATCATGGGTAAACCCAGTTTCTGCAATAGGCTGCTCATCAACGATCAGCTGGGCTTGCAGGTCAGCACGCTCATCTACGACACTACCGGTATCATTAATGCCGTAGAATGATTGTGTTGTAGATGTATCTATATTGTCCCCTGTCTCAAAATACTTACCTGTGCCAAATAACACAATTACACCTTCACTGGTTCCACTCACAACTTGTGGCTTTGAGGTAATTGGCTGGCGGTTTGTGGTAGTACAAGTATTAGCTGCACAAGCCGTGAATAAGGGTAACGGATCAGCATTAGCACCATTACCATCCTTGTACGCAAAGTCCCACTGACCGTCATTCGAAGAGCTAACATCAAACTTCCACATATTCCCCTGAAGGTCACCCGCATAAATGGTGTCTGCCTTTCGATTACCATCAGTATCAATCACAATTGGGGTCGATAAACCATTTGTGCTAGCGGCGGTTCCTCGATATGCAGTTCCTGCCTTTAAGGGAGTTATAATTTCACTACCATCTTCTAAACTGAGAATATAAAGAACAGGCTCATGGTTTGCGCTGTGATAGCCATTACCAAAAATTACCGCCCACTCCCCATTTTCCATCTTAGCAACGGTTGGTTTTGAGAAGGTATAACCAAGATCGCTTAGATCACCGTCATCTAAATCCCAGAGAACATGCTCGCCACTAAAATTCAGTGGATCAGAAATATTTAGGGCAAAAATACCTTTACCACCGGCACCTAACGTCCCTACTAATGCTGTACCCCAGCCTTCACCTTGACTACCGCCCCAATCAATATAGGCATCACCTTGAACGGGTGAATTGTCTACATAAAATTGGTGACTGTAGCCTGTTGAGGTCAGATCGGCCAAGTTGCTATACACCGCTTTAGGTACATAAGCTAAGACCTCCTCACCCTCACACGCCTTTGATCCCAGAGAACAGGTGTTAGCAGTATTACCATCTCCAAGAAGCCCGTGGAGCATTCCGTCATTAGCGCCCACATAGAGCATATCGGTACGATTACCCTTCTGCCAATCTTCAGTTGTACCGGACAAATAATTGTCATAAGTAGCAAACCCCGAACCATCAAGTTCCAAGACGTAATAATTAAAATCGTCTCTTCCTGAGAACAAAGGGTCCGAATTAACTATATCCCCCAAAACGGCTGTACGTGAACGATATAGAGTACCTTCATCGCTCTGGTCACCTCGGAGATAATTTACCTGACCTGTAGTTAGTAGCGCTTGATGTGCCGTACTTAAGTTAGCATGCTCAAATGCAACACCTCGCGAACCTGCAGCGTTGTCTTCATTATAAGTAAAAATATTACGACTATTTTCTGCTGGTACTCTGCTTGCAGCATTCCAAGCCAAACTATCAACCGCCCCCGTAAAAGCATTCAAACTAAAAGCTAACAGATCTCCAGACCACGCTTCACTGGTAAAACGAGCTTGATAGATTTTTGAGTTTGTATCTAAACGGGTGGAGTTAGTTGCCACTGAAGAAGCCGACGAAATTCGCCCTGCAATACTAGCTACGGCATTATTGAAGGTTTGAATTAATGTAGAAGGCGATGCAGCTGATAAAAATTCTCCTCGACCATTAAATGCAGCATGGCGCATATCATCAATCGTTGTGGAGGTATTCCCTTCAACAGATGGCCAGTTTTTCGCACCAGATACTGTTGGTGGCGTATCATCTAAAGTTCCGTTAACACCAAAAGCTACTGTATAGGTCACCATATGTTGCTGATTATTACTATCAAAGATAGATGTCGGCACCTCATTATCAAGAGAGGAGTCCAAATCCCTTTCATAATAATGCATTGCTACATCAGCAAGCGTTTCTTCCGTTCTTTCGTGAAATGTTGGCCAATCATCAATTAAGGAACCAGAGCCTGCTATAGGTGAGCCATCTGCATATACTCCACCATCATAGTCCGTATTATTATCCGTATCAGCATCGCCTACTGAAGGATTATCACCATTCCAATAACCATCAGACATTAATACAGTGAAGTTTTGTTGACAGCTACCACCATCCGCTGAGCTCAGAATGGGGCTCGATTCTTCAGTGCCGAATAATGCAGTATCAGTAGTCCCCTCATAATATTCACCTGCTTCTTCCAACTTCTGTCTTAATGGTGTTCCTCCCGAAGAATTGATTAGACCAACTTTATCCATCAAGTCTGAGCGATTAGTTCCTGAAGTCACATCGAGAATTGGAAATGCAACAGTGTTATTGTTATGCAGAGTAGCCAGACCCAATCGAGCAGTGGAAGAATCAAAGATACTCAGCAAAGCGGCTTTCGTTACATGTTCTCGAGTTCGGTAGTAGGATGCCCAGTTAGCAAAATTCGTCTGTTCGGCTGCTGTCATCTCATCTGTAGACGTAAAGTCTGCATCATAATCAAAGCCAGCATCATCAGGATCAGGGCATTCCCCTCGCTGGAATTCACCATCATTATTGGAATCGGTCCATGTAAAATAACCTGGGCTTCCATCATAGAAATCAACTAAGTCGACCACTCCATGTCCATCATCGGGATCGTAGGGGTTAGCTCGAGCCGCCGATATACTTTGATCAACGTACGCATCACCATTTATGTCTACCCCTGGCCAAGGGGTATAAGTTTCAGTTGGATCATAATAAACGACGTTATAGCCAACACACGCCTCTAATATTTCTGCTCGACTAAATTCACTAGGCGTCATATCAACTGTGCCGTCATCATTGATGCCATCTGAAGGAAAGTCACTATTATCACTGTATTCAGCATCAGCCAATGCACCGGTAGACTTTAATATAGCCCAGCCCATACTCCCCGAATCATCCACCAAAAATAAAATATTTGGTTGAATTGCCGTGTTTACAAATAAGGGAGCTTGCGCAATTGTCGCGTGGCCCGCCGTAGGCAACAATAGAATTGAAGGAAGCAGTAGGTGAAAAAGCTGTTTAACATTGAAGAGTTTCATTATTGCCCCCTAGCGCTTATACACTATTTGTAACATAACTTCAGACGACCCTGTCTGACCTACTGCGCGTGAAGTGACTCTATAGAATCGCTTATTATCTACAGGCACTCCGACTTCCAAACTATCACTAGCAGCAGCGGCTGCCAGATCTTCCACTATATATCCAGGCAGGCTAGCAAGTTCGGTAAAACCGCCCCCCGTATACGCCCTAACAGCACTAGAGGAGGTCCAATCTATCTCTTCCCAATTTTTAGTTCCATCACCAGGCAAGGCATAGTGTCCATCAGAACCATCAAATGCAGGTAAGATAACGATCGATTCCAAATAATCCTCACCTTCGAGAAGCGCTGCCTCAGCCGCTTGGAATGCCATATTACGATCCCTCATATTACCGGCCATCCTTTCTTCCAAGCCAGTAACATCCATACCTGCCAAACCGATAATGCTGAGCACTAAAAGAAAAATCATTGTGATAATGAGTGTCGTGCCCTGCTGACTGCGTCTCGGGTGCAATGTCATAGTCGATTCCTCAACGCAATGGTTGTGGTAAATACTTTTCTCAATCGTCCATCATTAAAGGTGGTAGTGGTGCCATTAAATGCGACTGTCTGACCATCTCTCGCAATACTATCCTCACTGGACCGGACCAAAATACTCACCCTAATACTGATTATATTTTCGTCATCAGCTACTTCATCAAAAGGGACATAATAATCAGCAGTGCCATCACTATCGGTATCTTCTCCGTAGAGCACCTGCATGTTTTCTATACCTTCAACAAGTTCACTCGCTCTTGTTTCGGTCACACCAGCATTATTCCAAATTCCTTCCCTAAAAAGAGCAGGCTCACCATGAGTGTTCGTACCAATAAAGTAACGATAGAAATTCAACTGTAATACAATACCATCACTGAATTGATAACCTGTACCATTGGTTGTGCACTCAACTGGCACGCCCAAGCCCTTAGTACAGTTACCAATGTCCGTGCCATTACCGGTGTTGTGTACAATAATTTGGTTATTTGCTGTCGGTCCTGTCTTTTGAAACAGAGCAGTGTGAGTGCAATTAGTAACAACTAACAAGTCACCGACATTGAATGGGTTCGTATCGGTACAATGTAAATTGGCAGAATTCACATTATGAAAATCGACATCACAAGAATTTGAATTATCAGCAAAACGAACTTCTACTACATCTGTAGTCTCTATAGCTGAAATTGTGTTGTAGACCACTCCAGCCCCAAGGTTATCCACTCCTGTAATTGTGGCATCAAAGTCAAGATAGCTAGGCAATGCAGAGCTAGCATCTCGTAGCGTATTTGCAAAAGTTGTATTACTTGTACAACCAGAATAACCTGCCTGCCTTAAATCTCGTGTTAGAAAAGCCATCGCGAAACGTCCATTTTCCTGCAATTTAGCTAAACCGGACTGCAAGGTATAGGTTTCTTTACTGCTTATAAAAGCCTGAAGAACTCCTACCACTAACAACAAGCCGATAACAACAGATACGAGCAGCTCTACTAACGAGAAGCCTTTTTGGTTAGGTCTTCGTTTCAAATCGGCCATCATAATTCGATACTCACACTAAACTGGGCTGTAGCACCTGATGCACTTTTATCATCATTCCACCAGACATAAACCACTACGGGGTTATCCGAGTTTGCTGCTTCGCAATCTGGCGCCCCCATATCATCGTCGGCTAGATCACTTCTACATACTCGGCCATCGCCTAAAGGGAGCTCAGCATCAATAGCTTCTTGCCACTCCCAAATATCATGAGATGCCATTTCATCTGCATCACACCCTGATGCAGAACCTGTGTAATTGATGCAATCAGTATTCTCAGCGCCACTCGCCACAAAATAGCTGCCCGCATTAACCTCGTCCATATTTGCTCGCATACGATCTGCTATATCATAAGCGAACAAGGTTGCTTGACTACGATAGTAAGCACTCTGATTCTGTTTCAAAGATGACACTTGAAGGCCCGCTAGCCCTAACAAACCAACAGATATGATCACTAAAGCGATCATTACCTCAATCAAATTAAAGCCTAATTGTTGTCTGCGCATGCCGCCGTACTCGCTTGCCATTCTTGACACATCCTAATTCTGCCTGTGGGCCTTAAAAATATGGCCATGCCTATATCGGCATCACCACTATCAGAAATAGTAAAGGTTTCATCATCTGTGGTTGCCAGATCAAGAAGGCCTATACCTTCATAAACAAAAACATCCCCACGGGTATACTGTACCGAAACAGAATCGGCAATATCTGCATAGACTTTAATCAGTTCATCTGCATCAACTGTCTGATCATCATCTGCATCTAGGAACACTAGCCAACCCTCAGACCAATCCGCATTTCCTGCTGTCTGAGAGGTACCAGCACAAGTAGCACCGTCTGTTGTTCGACAAACTGCAACCCTATCACCACGCTTGATCGCTTCAGAACGAGCCAAAGAAATGCTAGAAATTAGCAGCTCTTTAGATGCGGCAAGACGGCTAGATGCAACAAAGCCAGAAAAGTTAGGTACTGCTATAAACAACAGAACCGCGAGGAGCGCGATTGTGATCATCAGCTCTATAAGAGTGAAGCCTTTTTCCCTAAACAACATTTACGACATCCAATAAATAAAGTTCTTATAATTTAAGATTAGTCGTTTAAGGGAACATACGCCATAGGTAGATTTTTACGAGGGGTCTCAAGTAAGAATAGCTTAAGATAGAACAAATACAAAAAACCCGAATTAAAAAATTCGGGTTCTTAATTTCACCTTAGCTAACTTGAAGAATCTCTACCTGGAAATCTAGCTTCTTCCCTGCCAGCGGATGATTAAAATCAACCGAAACCATCTTATCATCAAATTCGGCTATTACACCTGGAAGCTCACCATTACCAGCATCCGCGAATGAGATAACCAAACCTTGTTCTAATTCCATGCCCTCAAACTGACTGCGAGGGATATTTTGCACATTACTTGGATTACTCATTCCAAAGCCATTTTCTGGTAGGATTTTTAGGGTTTGTTTTGTCCCTTCTTCCAAGCCGAACAGTGCTTTTTCAAAACCTTCCAACAAATTACCATCACCCACAGTAAATGTCGCGGGTTCGGCTTCAAAATTAGAATCAATTATTTGACCGTCTTCCAGTTTAATTGCGAAGTGCAGCGTAACGGTTTTACCCGGACCGATCAATTTACTCATTGTGAACTCTCTTCAAATGATTTGCGCTTCCCTTCCAGAAATAACATATCCAGAATCAGAATAATCGCTCCAATCGTAATAGCGGTATCCGCAATATTAAAAGCAGGGAAGTAATAATTCTGATAATGCAGGGAGATGAAATCAATCACATACCCTTGTACTGCCCGATCGTATAGATTGCCTAAAGCACCACCCAATACGAGAGACAGTGCTAGACCTAACCACCAATATATACGAGGCGTACGCTTTAGCCAGATCACCAGTACAACACTCACGACCAAAGCAATTGCTACAAAGAACCAACGCTGCCAGCCACCTGCTTCTGACAAGAAGCTAAAAGCAGCGCCAGTGTTGAACAACAGCGTTAGGTCGAACATTGGCAGTACGGGATTAGGATCGGCATACTTTAAATTAGTTACCGCTAAGTATTTACTACCTAAATCCAGTACAATCACCAGCAGCGAGAGCACACCCCAGATGAGGCAGCTCCGCACTGGTTGTGTTTGTTGTTCAGTGCTCAGTGTCATTAAGCAAAGCTACGGCTTTCACCGGCACCTTTAACGTTATCAACACAACGACCACATAGCTCAGGATCGTCTGAGTCCTGACCTACATCTTCACGGAAGTGCCAGCAACGTGGACACTTATCAGCAGCACTTTTAACTACGCTAACCTTAAGCCCTTCAAGCTCTGTATCATTAGCATCTTGTGCATCAGCTAATGGGGCTACTGCCGCTTTTGATGTGATCAAAACGAAACGCAACTCGTCTTCTAGTTTACCTAGTAGAGCCTGTAGAGCGTCATCGCAATACAAAGTCACTTCAGCTTCTAAGCTACCACCAATGTTGCCATCGCTACGTTCAGTTTCTAACTGTTTATTAACCGCAGTTTTCACTGTCATTACCTGTTCCCAGTAGGCAGAATCAAATGCGCTATCCGCAGGTAATTTGGTTAGGCCCTGATACCACGTATCCAAATGAACAGACTCTGTACGCTCGCCTGCAAGCGTTGCCCAGATCTCATCAGCAGTGAAACTACAAATTGGCGCAATCCAACGAACCAACGCTTCAACAATATGATAAAGCGCAGTCTGAGCAGAACGACGCGCATGTGAATCAGTCGCTGCTGTGTATTGACGATCTTTGATGATATCTAGGTAGAAACCACCCATATCCTGAGAACAGAAGTGGGATACTTTCTGAAATACCTGCAGGAATTCATATTGGTTGAAGTGCTCGATTAGCTCTTCTTGCAAACGAGCTGCACGATCTACTGCCCAAGCATCCAACGCGACCATATCTTCAGGCTTCACCATGTGCTGGGCAGGATCAAAGCCGCTTAGGTTAGCCAAGAAGAAACGCGCCGTGTTACGAATACGACGATAAGCATCCGCAGCACGCTTTAAGATATCGTCAGAACAAGTCATCTCACCGCTGTAGTCAGTTGAAGCAACCCATAGACGCAAGATATCCGCGCCGTACTTGTTCATTACTTCCTGTGGCGATACAACATTACCAACCGACTTAGACATCTTGCGGCCTTGACCATCAACGGTAAAGCCGTGCGTTAGCACCTGTTTGTATGGCGCTTTGCCTTTGATAGCAATCGCAGTTTTCAAAGAAGACTGGAACCAACCACGGTGCTGATCCGAACCTTCAAGATACATATCAGCTGGGTATTCCAAGTTGTCACGCTGATCAACGACAGAATAGTGCGTCACACCCGAATCAAACCAAACATCCAAGGTATCAGTTACTTTTTCATACTGATCAGCCTCGTCGCCCAATACTTCTGCAGCATCCAGATCGAACCATGCATCCATACCCACTTTTTCAACACGCACAGCAACCTGTTCGATTAGCTCTGGCGTATTCGGGTGTAGTTGCTGAGTTTCTTTGTGGATAAACAGTGCAATTGGCACACCCCAAGTACGTTGACGGGATACACACCAATCAGGGCTCTGCTCAACCATCGCTTCGATACGGTTTTGACCCCAACCAGGGAACCACTCAACACCTTTGATCGCTTCTAGAGCATCTTTCTTCAGGCCCTTCTCTTCCATGCTTACGAACCACTGAGGCGTTGCACGGTAGATCAATGGCGTTTTAGTACGCCAGCAATGAGGGTAGCTGTGCTGGAACTTATGTTCCAATACAAGCTTGTTGTTTTCGGTTAATAGAGCAACAACTTTATCGTCAACTTTATAAACGTGCTCGCCTGCAAATACGCCTGCACCTTCACCTAGAACACCCGAAGCGTTCACTAGGTTCATTGTGCCGATACCGTATTTACGGCCAACCTCAAAGTCTTCCACACCATGGTCTGGTGCTGTGTGTACGGCACCTGTACCCGCATCAAGGGTTACGTGATCGCCCAAGATGACAGGAACTGTACGCTCATAGAATGGGTGCTGTAGTTCAAATTTCTCTAGGGCTTGGCCCTGACAACGACCAACGATGCTGTACTCTTCAACACCGTAACGCTTCATAGCATCTTCAACTAAGCCTTCCGCTAGAAGAATACGCTCTGCACCTAAACCTAGATCTAGTTGAACAAGAACGTAGTCTAGCTCACCACCTAGAGATACCGCTTGGTTAGATGGCAGTGTCCAAGGCGTTGTTGTCCAGATAACAACTGACGCTTCGCCTTCACCTTCAAGACCCTCAAATTTCGCAAGGAAACCGTCCTGATCAACCGGGGTGAAACGCACATCGATCGCTGTAGAAGTCTTGTCCTGATATTCCACTTCAGCTTCAGCGAGGGCAGAACCACCCACAACACTCCAGTAAACTGGCTTGAAGCCTTTAACTAGGTGGCCATTTTCAACGATTTTACCCAAAGCACGGATGATATTGGCTTCGGTATCAAAATTCATTGTTAGGTATGGGTTATCCCAATCACCTAGAACACCTAAACGGATAAAATCTTTCTTCTGACCTTCAACCTGTCGTGCCGCGTAGTCACGGCACTTCTGACGGAAGTCTTTGTGAGACAGTTTTACACCCGCTTTGCCGTGCTTAGTCTCAACCTTATGTTCGATTGGCAGACCATGACAGTCCCAACCCGGCACATAAGGCGCGTCAAATCCGCTCATTGTTTTGGATTTGATAATAATGTCTTTCAGAATCTTATTAACCGAGTGACCAATGTGAATATCACCGTTTGCGTATGGAGGCCCATCGTGCAAAGTGAACTTATCGCGGCCAGCACTGACTTCGCGAATTTTCTGGTACAGATCCATCTTCTGCCAACCCTGTAGCATTTTCGGCTCACGCTGAGCCAAATTGCCACGCATTGGGAAGGCTGTTTCCGGAAGGTTCAATGTTGCTTTGTAATCGGTCATGGTTATAAGTTCCGAATTAACTACGGGTGCGGTCAAAGTAAGCCCGCACATCTTCAATATCTGCAAAAATTTGTTGTTTAAGCGCGTCGATATCTGAGAACTTGCGCTCATCACGAATAAACTGCTTAAACTCGACAGTTAGCAACTGCCCATAAATATCTTTATCAAAATCAAACAGGTGTGCTTCAAGCACCGGCTGCTGACCACATACGGTTGGGCGTATACCAACGTTACACACACCCTGAGCAGTAAAATTTGGGCCTTTAACTTCTACCGCATAGACCCCGCGCAAAGGGCAAGCATAACGATGCATACGTACATTTGCCGTTGGCACTCCGAGCTGGCGGCCCAGTTTTTGGCCATGCATCACACGACCAGAAACAGCATAAGGGCGTCCGAGTAAAACGGCAGCCGCTTCAAGATCATTCTGCTGTAACACACTGCGAATACGCGTACTGCTGACACGTTCATCAGCATTCAAAAACGTTTGTGTATTTACCACTGTAAAGTCGTGACGTTCGCCTGCATCACACAACATGTTGTAATCACCTGAACGATCACAACCAAAACGAAAATCATCGCCAACAACAAAATGCTTCACCGCTAAACCATGCAGTAATAGCTCTTGTACAAACTGCTCCGCTGTCATCGCACGTAGACGGTCGTTAAAATTTAGGCAAAGATGGCGATCGATACCCTCTGCCTGCAACAATCTGTACTTTTCGCCAAAACGGGTTAAGCGCGGTGGTGCTTTATCACCTGCAAAGAACTCTTGAGGCTGAGGCTCAAAGGTAATCACAACGGAAGGCAGGTTTAGCTCCTTCGCTTTTGCCTTTACCTGAGCAAGCACCTGTCGATGGCCTAAATGCACGCCATCAAAATTGCCGATAGTTGCGACACAACCTCGGTGTTTTTCGCGCAGGTTATGTAATCCGCGAATTAGTTCCATCAGGTACTCTTGCTACTGCCAAAAATAAACGCGGCATTATAGCTCAGATAATATCCAACCTGTACTACTGTGACCCGCTGTAAGCAACAGAATGCAAAATAAACTTAATTATGCTTCAAATGACGCACTCTCAAGCCTGCAAAAGCCAACACAACAGCATAAACAGCCCCGCCAGCAACCACCAAAATCGCCATTTGAGAGATTCGCGCCCACAGATCCATCTGTAGCCACTCGTCAACTGAACCCATCAACTGGATGATGACAATAGCCATCGCCACATTAGCTACCAACATTCGTAGTAATTGCACGACCCAACCCGAAGACCAGCTAAACACGCCCGATTTAATCAACCCATACAACAACAAACCAGCATTCATAAACGCCGACATCGCTGTCGCAGCGGCCAAACCAACATGCGCAAACGGTCCAATAAGGATCAAGTTAAACACCATATTCGCCACAGCAGCTTGAATACCGATTTTCACTGGCGTTTTGGTGTCTTGGCGAGAGAAATAGCCCGTAGCCAAAACCTTAATCAGCATAAAGGCGAGCAAACCACAGGCATAAGCACGCAAACTAGCCGCAGCCATAAAGACATCACGATCAGTTAAAGCGCCATAGTGGAACAAGGTGATCAACAACGGTTCGGCCAACACAAACAACGCTACCGCCGCCGGTATACCGATAAACATCACCATCTGCATTGCCCA
Organism: Neptuniibacter sp. QD34_54; assembly: GCF_047778055.1. Lineage (GTDB taxonomy): Bacteria > Pseudomonadota > Gammaproteobacteria > Pseudomonadales > Balneatricaceae > Neptuniibacter. The sequence continues at coordinate 3,558,804 of NZ_CP180546.1, forward strand.
ATTCAAAGTAGACGAAAACGCCTCTCCAGATTGAGTTGTATGCTTACGCGACAAGCTAGGTAGAATGACCGTCGCAATGGCGATTCCAAACACACCCAAAGGCAGCTCTGCCAGGCGATCTGAGTAATACAACCAAGAGACACTGCCGGTTTGTAGAAACGATGCCAACACCGTATCCAAAAGCAGGTTGATTTGAGTAACAGACACCCCAAACAATGCCGGAACCATCAGCGTCATGATGCGGCGAACACCTGGATCATTCCATCCCCAGACGGGTTTAGGTAAAAGATGAATACGCGCTAAAAACGGCAATTGGAAAACCAACTGCACCACGCCAGCAATCATGACACCCCAAGCCAAAGCTAAGATAGGTGGATCGAACAGCGGACTCAGGAAGATCGCAGAACAGATCAAACTGATATTAAGCAGTACAGGCGTGAACGCAGGCACAGCAAAACGCTCATAACTATTCAGAATAGAACCGGCAAACGCAGTCAACGATATCAACAGCAAATACGGAAACGTAATCCTCAGCATCTCGGCTGCGAGTTCAAATTTACCCTCATCCCCCATATAAAAACCTGGAGCAAACATAGCGGTTAACATGGGCGCCGCTACCACAGCCAATACAGTAATTGCGATTAAAATACTTCCCAACGTGCCCGCAACATAATTCACTAGCTGCTGAACGGCTTTTAGATCCCTTTGCGTACGATATTCTGATAACACCGGCACAAAAGCTTGAGCAAACGCCCCTTCAGCAAATAGCCGACGAAGAAAGTTAGGTATTTTAAACGCGACGAAGAAAGCATCAGCACTACCACTAGCACCAAAATAATTGGCAACCACAACGTCTCGCGCCAAACCGAGCACACGAGAAAGCATGGTCATCACACCAACCACGGCACTTGATCGCAGTAATCCCGCTGATTTTTTTACTTCCGTTTCCTGCTTCGACACCGCTTCCGCCTATAATTTCATGAATGACACTCAAGAGAATGGGAATATTACTGCTTCAACAAGAAAATTTCTGCAGTTTTATTGACAGACAGCTCTCAAATATGAATAATCTCGCCTCTAATTTTCGGCGTATACCAATAAGCCGATATCTTACTAACTAATTTTAAGGAGCCGGACTGTGGCAAATTCCGCAGGATCTCGTAAACGTGCTCGCCAGGCAGAGAAGCGTCGCCAGCATAACGCTAGCCTGCGTTCCATGGTACGTACCTACATCAAGAAAGTTGTTGCTGCTGTAGAAGCAGGCGAAAAAGCTGCTGCACAGGAAGCATTCCAAGCTGCACAGCCAGTTCTAGATGGTTCAGTGTCTAAAGGCATCTTCCACAAGAACAAAATCGCACGCACTAAGAGCCGTCTGAACAAACAGATTGCTGCTCTTTAATTAGAGCTAAGCGTAAAAAACCGGCTTATGCCGGTTTTTTTTGTGTCTAAATTTAGCCCCTCAATTAAGAGAGGACCAAATTATCCCTATGCACTAACTCTTCTTCACCCATAAAACCAAGAATGGATTCAATTTCACCACTCGGCTTACCGATGATTTTTTGCGCATCTCCAATACCGTAGTTCACCAAACCACGCGCAACGATACGACCAAATTCATCGCTAATGATCACCATCTCACCTCGAGAAAAGTCACCACTCACACTACGAACACCCGCTGGCAATAAACTCTTACCACGCTCACGCAGCGCCTTAACCGCACCCGCATCAAGCATAAGATTTCCACGCGCCTGCAAATGACCTGCAATCCACTGTTTGCGCGCCACCATAGGCCCCTTCTCAGGTACCAACAATGTACCTATATCTTCCGCCCCTCTTAAACGCAGAAGGACATTATCTTCACGACCACTCGCAATCATGGTCACAGCCCCAGAACGCGCCGCCAATTTAGCTGCACGCACTTTGGTCGCCATACCACCACGACCCAGCTTGCCACCATCACCCGCCATCGCCTCGAGCGCTTCATCACCCGCTCTCGCTTCGGAAATCAAAGTTGCTTCTGGATCATGACGCGGATCCGCCGTGAACAGGCCTTTTTGGTCAGTTAGCAAGATTAAAGCATCAGCTTGAACCAAGTTAGCCACCAGCGCTCCAAGCGTGTCGTTATCGCCAAAACGAATTTCTTTAGTGACAACCGTATCGTTCTCGTTAACAACTGGGACAACGCCTAACTCAAGCAACTCTTTTAAAGTCGCCTGAGCATTGAGATAACGCTTACGATTGGAGTGATCTTCATGTGTCAGAAGGATCTGCGCTGTATGGGTATTATGGCGCTGAAAGTTTGTTTCATAAGCCTGCACAAGGCCCATCTGCCCAACAGCCGCAGCCGCCTGAAGCTTAGAGACCTCATGCGGTCGCGAATCCCAACCTAGGCGAGTCATACCTTCAGCAACCGAACCCGAGGAAACCAACACAACCTCAAGACCAGACGCTTTCAGAGCAGCTATTTGATCCACCCAGCGACTGATTGCTTCAAGATCCAACCCCTTACCATCATTGGTGAGGAGCGCACTACCAATCTTTACCACCCAACGCTTTGCGCGCTTGAGTTTTTCCCTACCTACAGCCACTTAAAAACTCCTAACACCGTCTGCAGTAGCAACAATCACTTCAATTGCTATTCACGAACATATTCAACTTCAACGTCATAATCATCATCGTCAAAGTCGTCATCATCCAGATCTTCGCCCTCACGACGCGCTCGCATATCCGCACGCATCTGCTCAACACGCTCACGCGCCTCCGCATCAACCTGCTCACGAATCTGCTGCTCTTGCTCAAGGATAGAAGGATCTTCTTCTATCGCTTCTAGACGATGATCCAAAAACGCCTGAATATCGCGCATCATATCATCCGTGCCCTGCTGACTAAGCGCAGAGATACGATAAACCGGACCTTCCCATTGCAGCTCATCAATAACCGCCTGACAACGCGCCTCACGCTCTTCCTCAGGCACCATATCAAGCTTATTCAACACCAACCAACGCGGCTGATCCGCCAAAGTAGGACTAAACTTCTTCAGTTCACCCACCGCTACCGCAGCTGCCTGCTCAGGCGTAACATCATCCCAAGGCGCCATATCAACTAGATGTAACAAGATACGGTTACGCGCCAAGTGCTTAAGGAAACGAATACCTAAACCTGCCCCCTCAGCAGCACCTTCGATAATCCCCGGAATATCAGCAATCACAAAGCTACGATTCTGCTCAATTCGAACCACACCTAAATTAGGTACCAAAGTGGTAAACGGATAATTAGCCACTTTAGGCTTGGCCGCAGATACAGCACGGATCAAAGTTGATTTACCCGCATTAGGCAAACCTAACAAACCAACGTCCGCCAGAACCTTAAGCTCCAACTTAAGGTTTCGAGTCTCACCTATTGAACCCTTGGTTGTCTGACGCGGCGCACGGTTAACACTACTCTTGAAACGCGTGTTACCCAAACCATGAAAACCACCTTGAGCAATTTTCTCGACCTGACCTATTTCGGTCATATCAGCAAGGATTTCATCAGTATCCGTATCGATAATAGTGGTGCCGACTGGTACTTTAAGCACCAGATCTTCACCCTTAGGCCCTGTACAATTTCGGCTCGTACCACCCTTGCCATTTTCAGACTTATAGTGACGTGTAAAACGGTAATCAATTAACGTATTCAGGTTTTCATCCGCTTCAAAAAACACCGAACCACCATCACCGCCGTCGCCACCATCAGGACCACCTTTGGGGATATACTTTTCACGCCGAAAGCTCATACACCCATTGCCACCCTTACCGGCCTCAACCGTGATGACTGCTTCATCGACAAACTTCATGTTATCCCCCAAAAGTTAAACGTAGGAAACCTACAATTAAGCCCTGAAAAACCACAAGACTCAGCGGTAGATCCCCTGAAAAATATTTTAAATAACTATAAACAAAAAAGCTCCGCCTTGGCGGAGCTTTTTAGAAGCTTAAAACCGTTGCTTACGCATCAACTACAGAGATGTATTGACGCTTCTGCGGGCCTTTAACTTCGAATTTAACAACGCCATCTGCTTTCGCAAATAGAGTATGGTCTTTACCACAGCCTACGTTTGTACCAGCGTGGAATTTAGTACCACGTTGACGAACTAGGATGTTACCTGCAGCAACTACTTGACCACCGTAACGCTTGACACCAAGTCGTTTCGACTCCGAGTCGCGACCGTTCTTAGTAGAACCACCAGCCTTCTTATGAGCCATCTATCTAACTCCTAAACTAGGTTAATATTAGGCAGAAATGCCAGTAATTTTAACTTCAGTGAACCACTGACGGTGGCCCTGACGCTTCATGTGGTGCTTACGACGCTTGAACTTGATGATCTCAACTTTCTTAGCGCGGCCGTGCTGAACAACTTCAGCAGTCACTTTAGCACCGTCAACAACTGGTGCGCCGATTTTGATGTCGTCGCCGTTGCCAACTAGCAGAACACGGTCAAACTCAACATTTGCGCCCGCTTCAGCCTGCAGTTTTTCCAGTTTAAGGGTTTCACCTTCCTGGACACGGTACTGTTTACCACCGCTTACGATTACTGCGTACATTTTAATCTCCGTTATTTGCCCACCCAGCTACTAGAAAAAGGCCTACTTCTAATGGTTACACCATATGGTAGGGAGCCATTATTGGATGGGTCAGGGCGCGCGATTATATAGCAAACCCACTTTATACACAACTAAGCTTCTTTATTTACATAGCGTAAAACCAGCATTTCTTGACAGAAACTATGCATACACCTAGCATGCGCTATTCTTGATTCCATTAAGTTTAGTAGCAGCCATTACTTATTATGCAGCCTCACCAGTTCAACCCTGTAATAGAACCTCAATTTGAAGCCGTAAACGATTACATCATTAATCACCTAGGCTCTAACGTACCTCTGGTAGAAAAAATTGGTCATTACATCGTTGAAAGCGGTGGTAAACGTCTTCGTCCGCTACTCGTATTGCTTGCTGCTAATGCTGCAAATTATCAAGGCGATAAGCACATCCCGCTAGCGGCGATTATCGAATTTATCCACACAGCCACGTTACTGCACGATGATGTAGTTGATAATTCTGACCTACGCCGCGGCAAAGATACCGCCAATGCAAAATGGGGCAATGCACCAAGCGTATTGGTCGGCGATTTCCTTTACTCCCGCGCATTTCAGGTATTAGTAGAAATTGGCTCAATGCCGATTATGGAAGTTATTTCCAATGCGACGAACGTTATCGCTGAAGGCGAAGTTCTACAGCTACTAAACACCAAAAATCCGGATACCACAGAAGAAGCCTACATGCAGGTTATTCTTGGTAAAACCGCTATGCTGTTTGAAGCCGCTACCGAAGCAGGCGCGATCCTTGCCGAAGCCAGCAAAGCAGAGCAAGAAGGCTTACGCTTGTATGGCTTACATTTAGGCACTGCTTTCCAACTTATCGACGATGTTATGGATTACTTATCCACAGCAGAAGAAATGGGTAAGAACGTGGGCGATGATCTGGCTGAAGGCAAAGCAACCCTGCCACTTATTCATGCGATGCGCACTGGTAACGACGAACAACGCAAACTAGTTCGTCAAGCAATTCGCAAAGGCGGTCTAGACGATCTTCAACCGATTATGGATATCGTAAAAGAGACTGGCGCTATCGAATACACCCAAGAGAAAGCCCAAGGCGAAGCCGATAAAGCGATAGCAGCACTTGATGCGCTACAAGACACATCATTCAAAGAAACGTTAATTCAAATTGCCAACTTGGCAGTAAAACGTAAAAGCTAAAAGCTTATATCTGTGCACTTAATTACCATTAATTAAGTGCATAGTTGACGCCATTCAGTCGCTCAGCAACCAAATCACTTCCTTCCGATCACCATCTAAAGCCTCACCTAAACACTCCACCTTGAAACGCTGGCCAAACAAGCTCTTTACCTCTTCACCAGAAACATTGAACGGTGGTCCTTGCGGGCTATCAAATTCCAAGGTCACTAACAAAATTTTCACACCCTTTGGTAACAATTCAATGAGCTTACTAGCATAGCCAGCTCGCATCTCCTTTGGCAAAGCCACCAGCGCCGCCCGATCATATACACCTTTTACATCCACTAAGCTTTCTTTGGTTATCGCAAAAACATCACCACAAAGAAGATTCAGATTTTCGCATCTGTGTGAGATAAATTTTGCAGCCTCACTCGTCTCCGCAACCAAACCATTCTCAGCAAAAAAGTCTAAGCAAGCATTTGGGTTGAGCTCTACACCCAATACATCATGACCACGATCTCGAAGCCAGAGCATATCCTTGCTTTTACCGCACAAAGGGACAAAAACCTTGTCACCAGCGGTCAAATCCATCTTTTCCCAATAAGAGACCAAGTAAGCGTTAATCTCCATTTGATGGAAACCTATTCGCCCTTCGGACCATTTTTGATGCCAAAAATCATGTTCCATTTCGCCTTTTACACCCTAAGTCGTAAACTTTTTATTCAATAAACCTGACACAGATCGTGCCTAGTTGCATTCAAATCTGTATAATTGCGCGATATTTTGACTTATAAAAACCTGGATAAACAGAAGCTAATGACAAGACCTTCCTCTTTTAATCGCGATGAGCTGCTGTCTTGCGGCCACGGCGAAATGTTTGGACCAGGCAATGCGCGCCTACCAATTGGCAACATGCTAATGATGGATCGCATCCTGGAAATCACCGAAGACGGTGGCGAATTCGGCAAAGGCGAGATTATCGCTGAGTTGGATATCAACCCAGATCTTTGGTTCTTCGGCTGCCATTTTGAGGAAGACCCAGTAATGCCAGGCTGTCTAGGTCTAGACGCTATGTGGCAGATTGTTGGCTTTTTCCTTGGCTGGAAAGGCAACCCAGGCCGCGGTCGCGCATTAGGATCTGGCGAAGTTAAATTCTTCGGACAGGTACTACCTACTGCGAAGAAAGTTACTTACCGTATCCAACTTAAACGCGTTATCGAGCGTAAGCTGGTTATGGGCATCGCGGACGGCAGCATGTCCGTTGATGGTCGTGAAATCTACACCGCGAAAGATCTTCGTGTAGGCCTATTCACATCTACAGAAGATTTCTGATCTATTAAGGCCCTGAATTCAGGGCCTTTCTTCTATTTTCCGCCTACTTTTTTACGAATTTAGTGGCAAAACACTACTGATTCACGGAAAATAAGCACCTTAAATTAGAAAAAGAGAGAGAAGCACATGCGTCGCGTTGTTGTTACCGGTATGGGTATCGTTTCTTGTCTGGGTACAGATAAAGAAACCGTTCTGGAATCACTGCAGCAGGGTCGTTCTGGTATTAAATTCCAAGAAGACTATAAAGAGCGCGGTTTCCGTAGCCAGGTAGCCGGCAGCATCGATATCGATTTCTCTGAGCAAATCGACCGTAAATTGCTACGTTTCATGGGTGATGCAGCAGCATACACTTACATTGCAATGAAAGAAGCAATTGCTGATTCAAACCTAGCTGAAGATCAGGTTTCCAACGAGCGCACTGGCCTTATCGTAGGTTCTGGTGGTGCTTCTGCTGACAACATTGTTGAAACAGCCGATATCACTCGTGAGAAAGGCGTTAAGCGCGTAGGCCCTTACCGTGTTACTCGCACAATGGGTTCTACTGTTTCAGCTTGTCTAGCAACACCTTTCAAAATCAAAGGTGTTAACTACTCTATTACTTCTGCTTGTGCGACCAGTGCTCACTGCATTGGTAACGCAATGGAACAGATCCAGCTTGGTAAGCAAGACGTAGTATTCGCAGGTGGCGGTGAAGAACTTCACTGGGTACAGACTGCAATGTTTGATGCTATGGGCGCACTATCTAGCAAGTACAACGAAACTCCAGAACAAGCTTCTCGTGCATACGATGCAAACCGTGATGGCTTCGTTATCTCTGGCGGTGCTGGCATCCTAGTTATCGAAGAATACGAACACGCTAAAGCTCGTGGCGCTAAGATCTACGCTGAACTAGTAGGTTACGGTGCAACTTCTGATGGCTACGACATGGTTGCTCCTTCTGGCGAAGGCGCTGCTCGCTGCATGAAGCAAGCGATGGCAACTGTAGACGGCAAGATCGATTACATCAACGCACACGGCACCTCTACACCTGCGGGTGACATGCAAGAGCTGAAAGCGATGAAAGAAGCCTTTGGCGATGATATGCCAACGGTTACTTCTACTAAGTCTCTATCTGGTCACTCTCTAGGTGCAGCAGGCGTACAAGAAGCGGTTTACTCTCTGCTTATGCAGGAAAACAACTTCATCGCAGCATCTGCAAACATCGATGAGCTAGACCCAGAAGCAGAAGGCCTACCAATCGCTAGCGAGAAGCAGGAAAACGTAGATCTACAACGCGTTATGTCCAACAGCTTCGGCTTCGGCGGCACTAACTGCACATTGGTATTCGAAAAACTAAAAGACTAATCAGTCTTCTAGATATAAAAAAACCGCCATTCGGCGGTTTTTTTATATCTGAAATTTGGCTTAGGCTATCTCTAGCGCTTTCATATGTTCTTCTAACCAAGCCACCATATCTTCATGGATTTCATCCACTGTACGGCCTTCTACAGGAATTGGCTCGCCCACATGGACTTGTACAGTACCTGGGATCTTCGCAAAGCTTTTGCCTGGCCAATAGAGCCCAGCATCATGAATCATTGGGATCACCGGCACACCCGCACTTAACGCCAGCATCGCTCCGCCTTTGTTAAACTTACCCATTTTACCCACAGGCACTCGCGTACCCTGAGGGAAGATAATCACAGGGATATCATCTTCTAAACGAGATTTGCCCTCTGTTAAAAGCTGCTTAAGTGCGCCACGCCTTTGGCTACGATCAATCGCTATAGGATTCAACAGACCTAGCGCCCATCCAAAGAAAGGAATCTTAAGAAGCTCTTTTTTAAGCACTGTACACTGCGGGCGGACCAAGGTTTGTAAAAACAGCGTTTCCCACTCACTCTGGTGGTTAGCTACAACAACATAAGCGCCATCAGTAGGCAGATTTTCACGCCCAGTAATCTTTACACCCACACCACAACACAGTTTTAACCAAAAGATATAAAAGTAGTTAATCAGAGTGACAAATTTAAAGCGCTGCTGGAAATTCAATAGCGGCGAGATGATTAAACTCAGTGTGGCATGCACAATGGTTAGAGGGTAAAAGCCTAAGTAATAAAACACTGCACGTAGATAGTGCAGTGGATTCGCTTTTTTAGACATGCTTAACCCCCAGTTACCGGCGGGAAGAATGCAACCTCATCACCAGCAGCTACAGCGGCCTTCTCGTCACACATCTCTTGGTTAACAGCCATCAATATAGGCGTATCAACCAGAATCTTTTGCCACTGTTCTCCGTGAAGCTCAACTAGCTGATTTAGCACTGCAGATACATCAGCAGGCTGACTCACTTCGATAGATTCTTCAGCTACACCTAAACGCTCGCGCAAGCTGGCGAAATACACCACTTTAACCATGATTACTTCTCCACCTTCCAGTGACCGCTTTTGCCACCTTTCTTTTCCAATACTTTAACTGCGCTCATAACCATGCCTTTATCCACAGCCTTGCACATATCGTAAATCGTCAAACCCGCAACAGATGCCGCCGTTAGCGCTTCCATCTCCACCCCCGTCTGACCTGCCAACTTGCAGGTTGCCGTAATCTCAACAACGTTACGCTCGGTATTAGGATGAAGATCTACCGCAACTTTACTCAACATCAATGGGTGACAAAGAGGAATAAGATCACTGGTGCGTTTTGCAGCTTGAATACCTGCGATTCGTGCAACCGCTAAAACATCACCCTTTTTGTTACCACCTTCCGTAATTAACTTCATGGTGTCAGGCAGCATTTCAACTTCCGCATAGGCAGTCGCTTCACGAAAAGTCACCTGCTTTTCGGAAACATCCACCATGTTAGCGTTTCCCTGATCATCCAGATGGGTTAAACGACTCATAATTACTCCTGTGTTTGCGTTGCCTGATTTAGAACAGGATTAGCGTACATCTGACGAAGAATATCCTGCGCACCGCCTTCAACACTGTTAATACGCGCTTCTAAACCAGCCTTCTGATCAGCAGTAGCATCATCACTACGACCTGCTGCAATCAGATTAGATGGGTGCAAATAGTAATTTTCATGAATTTGACGATCGATCTCAGCCGCTAGCTCTTCAGGCGTATCGAAGTCAGCATCGATAGGATCACCAAAAGCGACATGTACATGCCCCTTATCACCGGTAATGCCTTTCACGATACTAGAGATATCTTCATACTCAGATTTTTCATAAACACCATCAGTCGCCTTAGCATGCAGCTCATTCGCTTTTAAGGCATCACATGGATCGTATTCATAAGAGATAGAAACCGGCACAATATTCAGACGCTTAGCCTGCTCAGCAAAACTACGCGATTTTCGATGCGCCATATAAAGCATCTTCAAAATGGCTGGGTCTGTGGCATCATTCCCATCTTTTGCACGGCCTTCTCGCTGTGCTAACCAGATAGAATGACCGCCTAAGATACTGTGATCGATATAAGAAGATAGCTGCGTTAGCGCTTTCATCATTTCACGCCCTGTCGCAGAACGATTGACGATAAAGCTCTTATTCAAACGCATAATGTCAGAAACATAAGGCTTACGAAGCAGGTTATCACCGATTGCAATCCGAACTGTATCCATGCCGTATTGATGACGAACCCAATTGACGAATGCTGGGTCCATTGCGATATCTCGGTGGTTTGAGATAAACAGGTAGGACTCTTCAGGATCAAGCTCATCTATACCACTACAAGTAAGCTTGGTGGTCGAACGGCCAATCATCTTCTTCATATAGTTAGCCACCAGCATCTGAAACTCATAGACACTATCGATCTCACCAATCTTGGCAGCCAAGGCAATACGAACAAATGGTTTTAACAACCATCCAATACTCGAGGATAATTTAGGAAACTGGTAACGCGTAACAGCGGTCAGGAATTCATCATTGTGAAGAATATTAAGGAGTGCATCCGCTACTTCACTATCGTTGAACGGTCTGATCTCTTTATACGGATCCTGCTGATCTGTCATTCTTTCCTCGAAAGCTCTACTAAAAAGGCCGTTATTTTACCGTTTTCTCACGCAAACTTCAGGGAAATTAAATGTAATTAACCGAGAAGTTCAGAAAACGGGATGAATCCGACCAAATCACCCTCTTCTACAATTGTCTGAGGAGGAATAACAGCAATTCCATTTGCCCAACTAGCAGACATCAATACTCCGGAACTCTGGTTTGCGAACGGCTGTAAACGCCCATCCTCAAACCGAACTCGCAGATATTCTTGACGCTGAATAGCTCGCTTTCTCTGGAAGCCAGCAGGTACAGAAAGCTGAAGCGGCGGCTCGAATGAAGCTCCCTGCAACTTAAGCAAGAAGGCCCTCGCCAACAAACAAAAAGTTATGAGTGTAGACGTTGGATTACCCGGCAAACCGACAAAGGGCGTGCCTTTGACCTGCCCATAGGCAACAGGCTTTCCAGGTTTGATCTTGATCTTCCACATGTCCAACTGACCAAGATGCTCGACACAAGATTTGACATGATCCTCTTCACCCACAGAAACACCACCGGTACTGATGATGGCATCTGCCGATGCAGCCGCTTTTTCCAATGTTGCTAGCGTCGCTTCACGCGTATCTTCTACACAACCTAGATCAACAACCTCCATACCTAGACCCTGTAAAAGTCCAGTCAGGATATAGCGATTAGAGTTATAGATTTGCCCTTCACCAAGAGAGGTACCTGGCTCCACCAGCTCATCACCTGTGGATAAGGTCGCAACCTTGAGGCGCTTATATACAGACACAGAAGACAAGCCTACCGACGCTAATATCCCTAGATCAGCGGCTTGTAAACGTGTACCTACTGCGAGCACCTGGCTACCAGCCAAAATATCTTGGCCAGCACTGCGGACATTATCACCAACCGGCACATCTGCAGGAAAAACAACCTTATCCCCCTCAAGGTGAACATCTTCCTGCATAACAACTGCATTGGCACCTTGAGGAATCTCTGCTCCAGTAAAAATACGGGCACAGGTACCTGCAACTAAAGACTGCGGAGGCGTACCTGCAGGGATTCTCTGGCTGATTTCTAAGCTTGTCTTAGCACCCAAATCAGCCGTATTAATAGCGTAACCATCCATACTACTATTATCAGCCGGAGGGACTGACACAGAAGCGACCGGAGCTTCAGCTAATACGCGCCCTAAGGCCTCTGCAACAGGCACAATCTCAGTCACTACAGAAACATGTGCTCCAGCTAAAAGGCGCTGCAGCGCTTCATCAAAAGGGATCAAACCAGGTTGAGAATCACAGCTTCCCATTTTCTTACCTTAAGCGTTATCTTCTTGATGCTTCATGATCAACGAAGCAAAATTGCAAGGCTTATGACGATGATCTAACTGCTGCGCAATCACATCATCCCAACCAGTACGGCAAGCACCGGTAGAGCCAGGCAGACAGAAAATCACGGTACCATTTGCAAGACCACCTAACGCTCTGGACTGAATGGTAGAGGTGCCGATCTGACCGGCAGAAACTTGACGGAAAAATTCACCAAACCCTTCAATAGATTTATCAAACAAAGGAGCCATCGCTTCTGGGGTAGAGTCGCGACCCGAAAAGCCTGTACCGCCCGTGGAGATAATTACATGGATATTTGAATCAGCAATCCAACGCGATGCTACCGCTCGCATCTGGTAGACATCATCTTTAACTATTTCACGTGCACCAAGTACGTGGCCTGCAGCCTCTAAACGATCAACCAAAGCTTGCCCAGAGGTATCTGATTCAAGAGTACGGGTATCAGATACAGTTAATACGGCAATATTTAGCGGAATAAATTCCGCTCTGGCAGGAGTATGGGACATGAGTATTTTCCTTAATAAGAAAGTACGGAAGCAAGGACAACGATGAACTCGTTTAGCCCCCTGTCATATTCATAAAACGAATGATTTGTGGCTCATCATCTAGATCAAATTCGTGCTTCTCAGGCTTCAAATCCATAGCATCGATAATAACCTGCTTCAGTTTTTCCTGATCATTAGGGTGAGCACGTAATGTATGTAGAAGATCAACAGAGTGTTCGTTACCCAAACAAAGCAACAAACGCCCCTCAACGGTTACCCTGACACGGTTACATTCAGAGCAGAAGTTATGGCTATGAGGTGAGATAAAACCAACGCGGCTTTCACTATCACTCATGCGATAATAACGAGAAGGCCCAGCAGTTCGTTCTACAGTTGGCTGTAACTCATATTTCTGCTCAATAATCGCGCGAACTTCATCACTTGAGCAGTAAACTTCACCACGATCATGTTCGGAAATTTGACCTAAAGGCATCTCTTCAATAAAACTAACATCAACGCCTTTATCACGCGCAAAATCTACAAGATCGAGAATTTCGTCATCATTGCGGCCTTTCATAACCACCGCATTCAACTTAATACGATCAAACCCTGCTTCAATAGCCGCATCAATACCTGCAAGTACTTTTGGCAATTTACCAATACGGGTCATCGCTTTGAAACGATCTTCACGCAAGCTATCAATACTGATATTTAGACGATTGACGCCAGCATCTTTGAGATCCTGGGCCATATGAACAAGCTGAGAACCATTGGTGGTAATTGCTAACTCAGCATCTAACTGACCAACGCTGCGCATCAGCTTTATGACATCACGACGAACCAACGGCTCACCACCAGTCAATCGGATCTTCTTTACACCTAAGCTAACAAAAGCTTGAGCTATCTGATCAATCTCTTCGAGTGTAAGTACTTGAGCATGCGGAAGAAAAGTCATCTCTTCAGCCATGCAATAAACACAACGAAAATCGCAACGATCAGTTACAGAGAGTCGAATATAGTCGACAGTTCTGCCAAACCGATCTACCAGCGCTTGCGTATCATCTTTAGAATTGGCCATGGTTTATCAATGAAGCATGTAATTTATAATTTTATCGCACTAAAATAGCACAAATTCATTTCAACAGCAGTTAGACCAATTTTCATAGGAAACCTAATGTACTTCGCCATTAAGCACATCCATTTAACCTGCATAGCCTTAAGCTTCGTACTCTTTCTTTTACGTGGTGGCTTGGCACTATTTTGCCCAGAAAAACTAGAAAAACGCTGGTTAAAGATCGTACCACATATTATTGATACCGCACTGCTGATCAGCGCGCTAACGCTCGCGGTAATGATTGAGCAATATCCGTTTGTTCATCACTGGCTAACAGCTAAAGTGATCGCTTTGGTGGTGTATATTGGTTTAGGAACAATCGCTATCAAACGCGGCAAAACCAAAGCAATTCAAGCAACAGCACTAGCAGGCGCTCTGTTTGCTTTCATTTACATTGCAGCCGTTGCGGTTTCTAAATCCCCAATGCCTTGGGGTTAAGAAATCTATAGTACTTGGCGGCTAGGATGATGGATAGATATCTCGCATCAACCATTGCAACTCCTGTCGCCAAGGTCTCTGCCTTATCCCAAATACACTCAATAATTTTTTACACATTAAAACAGACGTATTTGGACGTAATGCTTCAGTGACGTAATCTTTACTCGATACTGGGACCAACTTTTCCACATCAAAGTTTTCGTACTGACCTGCAGCAATCAGAATCTCTTTACAGAAATCATAACGATTGATCACCTCAGCGCCGCAGTAATGGAAAGTGCCCCAGGCATCGGCACCATTATGAATCTGCTTTAGCATAGCGAGAATAACTCGGGCCACATCAGATGCAGAGGTAGGACAGCCCTTACGATCTGTTACAGCTTGTAGCTCTGATTGTTTCTTAGCTGCCTCAAGGGTTCGCAAAACAAAGTTGTTACCCTGTTCACTAAACAACCAACTAACTCGCAAGATAATATGCTTCGGCAAAGCTTGACGGAGTCTCTCTTCACCTTGCCACTTACTATCACCATAAATCCCTAAAGGTGCGACTTCATCCTCTTCGGCGTAGCCGCTGGCATAGTGACCATCAAACACGTAGTCAGTGGATAAGTGAAACATTGGGATAGACAGATCACCACAAGCAAACGCTAAGGCCTCTACTCCATCAGAGTTAACCGCATAACAAAGTTCTGATTGTGACTCTGCTTCATCGACATCATCAAACGCAGCACAGTTCACAACATAATCTGGTAGATGATGAGCTAGTTGCTCAGAGATCTGCTCTGGATCAGTAACATCTAACTGAGATTTTCCCAAAGCAATAACCTCAAAAAAGTTATCCGCTTCTACAGCACGCGTCAACGCGCTCCCCACCTGCCCATGAGCTCCGGTAATTAATATTTTGATAGGCTTTAACAGTAGATCCAGTGCCATTAAACCAAACTCTCCGGCATCTCATTTTGACTAATAAAACTATTCACCCTGCATAACAGCAGAAAGTTACCTCACTTCTTAAAAAATATACCTCAATCTCCCGGTAAGGCCCAGTAAACCCTTAGCAGGGTAGCTATTTTTAGTCGAAGCTTGATCTAACACCCTGATAACTGACTAACAACTGCCCGCAACCTTCCTCTCACAGTAACTTCTGCTCTTGAACATAAGCTGAAAAGTCATCAAAGCCACCTATATGCTGATTATTCACAAAGATCTGCGGCACAGTTTTGCGCTGAGTACGTTGAACCATGGTGGTTTTAACCTTAGGTTTACCTGTAATTTCGATCTCGTTAAATTGCCACCCCAGCTTTTTCAACAAGCGTTTGGCTGCAATGCAGTATGGGCAATAACTCATGGTATAAATTTCGACTGACGGCATTTTTTAACTCCTAAAAATCATTCTGTTTGTATTTATGCTGTCACTAAATTTACCCGTAAAACTTCTGCTATAGGCCTCCAAAGATCCACAGTAATCGTCCAAGCATCCAAAATAGATTTGCGCTCCCAACCAAGCCCTATGAAAGGCCTAAAACGAAAAAACCTCGCAATGCGAGGTCTTTATCGATCTATCCAGCTCTACAAATATTAGAACGGAATATCATCATCAAAATCATCAAAACCCGGCGCCGCTTGAGGTGCAGGCGCTTGCTGCGGTGCTGGAGCAGGACGCTGCTGAGGAGCTTGCTGAGGCGCAGCTTGTGGAGCCATCTGCGGTGCCATTTGTGGCGCCGGTGCTTGCTGCTGTTGTGGCTGTTGTGCATAACCACCCTGTTGTTGCTGAGGAGCATAGCCACCTTCGTTACCGCCACGACTATCAAGCAACTGCATTTCGCTTGCTACGATCTCAGTCGTGTAACGATCCTGGCCACTTTGATCCTGCCATTTACGGGTACGCAACGCGCCTTCAACGTAAACCTTGCCGCCTTTACGCATATACTCGCCAGCGATCTCCGCTAGACGGTTAAAAAATACCACACGGTGCCATTCAGTACGCTCTTGCTGCTGGCCCGTCTGCTTATCTTTCCATGATTCAGACGTTGCGATGGTTACATTAGTTACAGCATTGCCATTTGGCATATAACGTACTTCTGGGTCTCCACCCAGATTGCCCACCAAAATTACTTTATTAACACCACGTGCCATTTTCTTTCTCCAAAAATCTTCTCTCACGTCAGATTGATAAACCTGCGCGTATAACAAGCAAGCTTAACATGCGATCACCCTCTCGCCCACTCTTATCCCATAGAGATTTTATCGTTTAGAAAAGCTACAGCGGCCACGAAAAATCTCTATAATGGGATGTTTTGTTTTCCACATCTGAGAGCCATTATGGATAAGATTCAGGTCCGGGGTGCGCGTACCCACAACCTTAAAGATATCGATCTTGAGATCCCCCGAGACAAACTCATTGTTATTACAGGGTTATCCGGCTCAGGTAAGTCTTCACTGGCATTTGATACGCTCTATGCAGAAGGTCAACGCCGCTATGTTGAGTCTCTCTCGACCTATGCTCGTCAGTTCCTATCGATGATGGAAAAACCCGATGTTGATCATATCGAAGGCTTATCCCCTGCGATTTCAATTGAACAAAAATCAACATCTCACAACCCTCGCTCGACGGTTGGTACGATCACCGAAATTTACGATTACTTGCGCTTGTTGTTTGCTCGTGCAGGTGAGCCACGCTGTCCGGATCATGATCTACCGCTTGCAGCTCAAACAATCAGTCAGATGGTGGACCAAGTACTTGAGCTTGAGCAAGGCAGCAAATTAATGCTGTTAGCACCTGTAGTACAGGGTAGAAAAGGTGAGCACTTACACACTATAAACAACTTGCGCGCTGAAGGTTTCATTCGCGCCAGAATCGATGGAATTGTCGTTGACCTCGATAGTGCGCCAGAGCTAGATAAGAACAAGAAGCACGATATCGAAGTAGTTATTGACCGCTTCAAAGTTCGCGATGATCTCCAGACCCGTTTAGCCGAGTCATTCGAAACAGCACTTAACCTCAGTGACGGCATTGCCAAAGTTGCTTACATGGATGGTGACGCTGACGAATTAATTTTCTCAGCTCGTTTTGCCTGTCCAGAATGTGGACATAGTATTCAGGAGCTTGAACCGAGACTGTTTTCTTTCAACAATCCTCATGGTGCTTGTCCAAGCTGTGATGGCTTAGGGGTTAAGCAATACTTTGATCCATCTAAAGTCGTTCACGATTCAAACCTGACCCTATCCGAAGGCGCGATTAGAGGCTGGGACCGCCGCAGCTTATATTATTTCCAGCAGCTCAAAGCGGTAGCAGAGCAATACGGGTTTGATATGGATACACCATTCAAATCCCTGAAAAAATCAGAACAAGACCTTATTTTGAATGGTAGTGGCAAAGAAACCGTCACTTTCCGCTACCTAAATGATCGCGGCGATATCATCAATAAGGCACACCCATTCGAAGGTGTGCTCAATAACTTACAACGCCGCTATAAAGAAACCGAATCTGATACCGTTCGTGAAGATCTAGCCAAATATCTAAATATGCAGCCGTGCTCGTCCTGTAACGGCAGTCGCTTACGCCGCGATGCGAGACACGTATATATAGATCAGCAGACACTCCCTGATATCGTTAAAAAACCAATTGGAGAGAGTTTAGAGTACTTTGAGAATCTTCATCTAACAGGCAAACAAGGCGAAATTGCTGAAAAGATTCTCAAAGAGATTCGTGAACGCCTAAGATTCCTTGTCAACGTAGGCCTCGAGTACCTCTCTCTAGATCGCAATGCCGATACTCTATCAGGTGGTGAAGCACAGCGAATTCGTCTGGCAAGTCAGATTGGCGCTGGCCTTGTTGGTGTTATGTACATTCTAGATGAGCCTTCAATCGGCTTGCACCAACGGGATAACGAGCGCCTATTAAAAACTCTGGTCCACTTGAGGGATTTGGGTAATACAGTCATTGTTGTTGAACATGATGAAGACGCTATTCGTCTTGCGGATTATGTCATTGATATAGGCCCTGGCGCAGGTGTACATGGCGGACAAGTTATTGCTGAAGGTACGCCAGATGAAGTCATGGCAAACCCAGCCTCTATCACAGGCCAGTATTTAACAGGGACTAAAGAGATCGCTGTACCTGAACAGCGTCATCTTGCTGATAGTAAGAAACAACTATGCCTTAACGGTGCTAGCGGTAACAACCTAAACGATGTAGATCTTAAGATTCCAGTAGGTTTACTAACCTGCGTTACCGGTGTATCGGGCTCGGGCAAATCAACTCTGATCAACGGTACGCTGTATCCAATCGCAGCAACTGAACTTAATAATGCTACTACCTTGGATCCCGCACCTCACGAATCGATCGAAGGCATTAATCATTTTGATAAAGTGATCGATATTGATCAAAGCCCGATCGGCCGTACTCCGCGCTCAAACCCAGCAACCTATACAGGTATTTTTACACCCGTACGTGAACTGTTTGCCGGTACTCAAGAGGCACGCTCGCGTGGCTATAAGCCAGGGCGCTTTAGTTTTAATGTCAAAGGTGGTCGCTGTGAAGCTTGTCAGGGTGATGGCGTCATCAAGGTAGAGATGCACTTCCTACCTGATGTATATGTCCCTTGCGATGTTTGTAAAGGTAAGCGCTACAACCGTGAAACGTTGGAGATCAAATACAAAGGCAAGAATATCCATGAAGTCTTAGATCTTACGGTTGAAGATGCGCGAGAATTCTTCGATGCGATACCAGCACTGGCTCGTCGCCTACAGACCTTAATGGATGTTGGTTTGTCCTATATCCGTTTGGGTCAAGCTGCAACAACACTATCTGGTGGTGAAGCTCAGCGCGTAAAACTAGCTAAAGAGCTATCTAAGCGTGATACAGGTAAAACTCTGTATATCCTTGATGAACCAACTACAGGCCTGCATTTTTACGATATTCAGCAATTACTGAACGTACTCTATCGTTTACGCGATCACGGCAACACAATTGTAGTGATTGAGCACAATTTGGATGTGATCAAAACAGCCGATTGGATTGTAGATTTAGGACCTGAGGGTGGCGTTAAAGGCGGAATGATCATTGCCGAAGGTACACCTGAAGAAGTTGCTGAGAACCCAGCTTCGCATACAGGTAGGTTTTTAAAGCCAATGCTTAACCTGAAATAATCAGGTTAAGCAATTGGGTAGAACTAAATACGATCTAGTTTAGTGTTGCCAGTGAACACCTTCTTTGATTTTCTTAGAAGGTGCTCCAGCAATGATCACATCTTTCTCGGCAATTGATCTAGTTACCGTAGTATTTGCAGCAACTATACAGCCATCTGCAATCACAGAGTTCTTCAATACAAAGCTTCTTGCACCTAGCCAGACATTGTTACCAATGACCACTCGATCTTCGGTATTGATCTGATCACCTGATTGATCGAATATTGCGTGCTGGTCAGTGTCCATGACCACAGATTCCCAAGCGAACATACAGTCGCTGCCGATAGACATCTGTTTTTCGCAGATAATCGTGTTATCACCTGTGGCGATAAAATTGGTGCCAAGATCCAAATCACCGGCAACAATTAATCGTGTTCCTTTACCTATCTTAACTTTGCCCTTAACAGTGAACTGACCATCAATTTGGAGCATTGTTCGACTGTAGCGATAATCAATCATATCGGCACCAGTAAAGCCGATACGAACCAAGCCAGTTTTAACCTTATCTAACTTAACCTTACCATTTAGTGAAATGAGTTTAGTTCTATTTGAAACAATAATAGGAAGCTTAATCGCTTGATCAAAAGGTAATAAGCGTAAGTTGACGTAAAGACTTTTTGGAATCGCAGCTAAGTAGCGAAGAAACTTAACCAATTTATCAGTATTCATTACAGCTAAAAACCTATCATCGAACAAGCAATCTGAAGGGTAATAGTAATGCCTTTACTAAATTTCAGGCAATAAAAAACCCGGCATAAAGCCGGGTTTTTTTAGATCAAGAAATCTTAATCTTCTGCTTCGTCAGCAGCTTCTACAGCTGGACGATCAACTAGCTCAACGTAAGCCATTGGAGCGTTGTCACCTGGGCGGAAACCGCACTTCAGGATACGAACGTAGCCACCAGGACGCGCGTTGTAACGCGGACCTAGTTCGTTGAACAGTTTACCAACAGCAACTTTGCTGCCAGTACGTGCGAATGCCAAACGGCGGTTCGCTACAGTGTCGTTTTTAGCCAGTGTAATCAGTGGCTCTGCATAGCCGCGCAGTTCTTTAGCTTTAGGCAGAGTTGTACGAATCAACTCGTGCTCAAACAAAGATACTGCCATGTTTTTAAACATAGCTTTGCGGTGCGCACTGGTACGGCTTAATTTACGACCAGATTTACGATGACGCATGATAAATCCCTACCAAACCAGTCAGTTGTTATCGCCGAATCAGGAAGCGACTTTATCGTCGTTCTTCAGGCTAGCCGGTGGCCAGTTCTCAAGACGCATACCTAGGGACAAGCCCTTAGATGCAAGTACGTCTTTGATCTCTGTCAACGACTTCTTACCCAAGTTCGGAGTCTTAAGCAGTTCAACCTCTGTACGCTGAATCAGATCACCAATATAGTAGATCTGTTCTGCCTTCAGACAGTTGGCGGAACGTACAGTCAGCTCCAGATCATCTACAGGACGCAGAAGAATTGGATCAATTTCCGGCTCTTCTGGTTCATCCTTAGCTTGATCAGCACCATCTTCCAGGTCAACAAACACAATAAGTTGTTGCTGAAGGATAGTAGCCGCACGACGGATAGCTTCTTCTGGATCAATGGTACCGTTAGATTCGATATCAATAACCAGTTTATCCAAGTCAGTACGTTGCTCTACACGCGCGCTTTCTACTACGTAAGAAACGCGACGCACTGGGCTGAAAGTAGCGTCCAGCTGTAGACGACCGATTGCACGAGTCTCTTCTTCATCAGAAACACGCAGATCAGCTGGAACGTAACCACGGCCACGACCAACAGTTAGCTGCATGTTTAGACTCGCACCTTCATTAAGGTGAGCAATAACGTGGTCCGGGTTAGCGATTTCAACATCCTGATTCAGTTGAATATCACCAGCAGTTACAGGACCTGCTTCAGATTTGCTCAGAGTCAGGGTTACTTCGTCGTTGTTGTGCAACAACACTGCAACCCCTTTCAGGTTCAGGAGGATCTCAATTACATCTTCCTGAACACCTTCAATTGTGCTGTACTCATGCAAAACGCCTTCAATCTCAACTTCTGTTACGGCACAACCCGGCATAGAAGATAAAAGAATGCGGCGTAATGCATTGCCCAGCGTATGGCCAAATCCACGCTCAAGTGGCTCTAGAGTCACTTTAGCGCGCGTTTTGCTGATTTCTTGTACGTCAATATGACGTGGACTTAGAAACTCATTTACCGAACGCTGCATATTTCCACCAAATTAAAGTTAAAATTACTTCGAGTACAGCTCTACAATTAGCTGTTCGTTGATATCTGCGGACAGATCAGAACGCTCTGGAGTGGCTTTGTATGTGCCTTCCATTTTTGCAGCGTCTACATCAACCCACTCAACTGCTGCACGTTGGCCAGCTAGTTCTAGAGCGTTTTTAATACGCAACTGAGATTTAGCTTTTTCACGTACTGCTACAACATCACCTGCTTTAACTTGGTAGGAAGCGATGTTCACAACCTGACCGTTAACAGTGATTGAGCGGTGAGATACGATCTGACGAGATTCGGCACGTGTAGAACCGAAACCCATGCGATATACAACATTGTCCAAACGACCTTCTAGCAGTTGCAGAAGGTTTTCACCTGTTGCACCGCTACGACGAGCCGCTTCTTTATAATAACTGCGGAACTGACGTTCCAGTACGCCGTACATACGACGAACTTTCTGTTTTTCACGTAGCTGCAGGCCGTAGTCGGATAAACGACCGCGACGAGCGCCGTGAACACCAGGGACAGTCTCAGCTTTACACTTGCTGTCCAGTGCGCGAACACCGCTCTTTAGGAAAAGGTCTGTACCTTCCCTACGAGACAGTTTGCACTTTGGTCCAAGATAACGAGCCATATTACCGTCTCCAGATTAAACGCGACGTTTCTTCGGTGGACGACAACCATTGTGAGGGATTGGCGTCACGTCAGTGATATTTGCAATTTTGTAGCCTACAGAGTTCAGAGCACGAACCGCTGATTCGCGACCTGGCCCTGGGCCTTTTACAAATACGTCTAAGTTTTTCAGGCCATATTCTAATGCAGCCTGTCCAGCGCGCTCAGCCGCAACCTGAGCAGCGAAAGGGGTACTCTTACGAGAACCACGGAAGCCGGAGCCACCCGCAGTTGCCCAAGATAGAGCGTTACCCTGACGATCGGTAATTGTAATGATCGTATTGTTAAAAGAAGCGTGGATGTGGGCGAACCCATCCGCTATTTGCTTCTTCGCTTTTTTGCGTGTGCGATTACCTGGCTTTGCCATATTCGGAATTCCTATCGCTTACCACTTATTTACGGATCGGCTTACGCGGGCCTTTTCGAGTGCGCGCGTTAGTTTTACTACGCTGACCGCGAACCGGAAGGTTACGACGGTGGCGAATGCCGCGGAAACAACCAAGGTCCATCAAACGTTTGATGCTCATGGATACTTCACGACGTAGGTCGCCTTCAACAGTAAATTTAGCAACTTCTCCACGAACGATGTCCAATTGCTCATCGGACAAATCAGAGATCTTAGTAGTCGGTGCAATACCGCAAGTTTCTAAGATCGCAGACGATGTCGTGCGGCCAATACCGTAAATGTAAGTCAGAGAAATTACCGCATGCTTATTGTCAGGAATGTTGACTCCAGCTATACGGGCCATTCTATTACTCCGTTTAATAAAAGGTGTTTGTTGAAATTATCAAACACCAATAAAAATTTGTTCTGTTCGCAGAAGGCGCGCAATAATACACATTGATTAAAATTAAATCAAGTGTTGCACACCATCTGCGCCCAAATCAGGGATTAATTAACCCTGACGCTGCTTGTGACGCGGCTCTACTTTACAGATCACACGTACTGAACCGTTACGACGAACGATTTTGCAGTTACGACAGATCTTTTTAACAGATGCACGTACTTTCATGATCTACTCCAGTTGTGGCCTTAGCGCGAAAGTCCTGCGCCGCCACCTTTGAGATTAGATTTCTTCATCAGGGACTCGTACTGATGTGACATCAGATGAGACTGAACCTGCGCCATAAAGTCCATCACGACAACTACGACGATCAGGAGTGAGGTGCCACCGAAATAGAACGGTACATTCGCTGCGACTACTAGGAACTGAGGCATCAAAGATACAGCAGTAATATAAAGCGCACCGAATAAGGTCAATCGGCCCAGCACGGTATCAATGTAACGTGCGGATTGATCACCTGGACGAATACCCGGAATAAAAGCACCTGATTTCTTCAGGTTATCTGCTACGTCCTTAGGATTGAAAACAATCGCTGTATAGAAGTAGCAGAAAAATATAATTGCGACCGAGAATAGCAAAATGTAAAGCGGCTGACCTGGGCCAAGCGCTAATGCAACATTTTGCAGCCAATCCATGCCTTCACTCTGACCAAACCATTGGCCCATAGAAGCAGGGAATAGCAAAATACTGGATGCAAAAATCGGCGGAATCACACCAGCCATGTTGACCTTCAATGGAAGGTGGCTGGATTGTGCCGCGAACACACGATTACCCTGTTGGCGTTTAGCATAGTTAATGGTGATACGGCGTTGGCCGCGCTCCATAAACACAACAAAACCAACTGTAGCAATCGCTAGTACAGCAATAGCTAGCAGCGCAAGGATGTTTAAATCACCTTGACGCGCTGCTTCAAAGGCCTGTCCGATCGCACTTGGCAGACCGGCAACAATACCAGCAAAGATCAGAATGGAGATACCGTTACCGATACCACGCTCTGTCACTTGCTCACCTAACCACATTAGGAATACTGCACCCGCTACCAAAGTTACAACAGCTACAAAATAGAAGCTGGCATCCGCGGTAAACGATACACCTTGATTGGCTAGGCCTACGGCCATACCAAAGGCTTGTACAGTTGCAAGCGCTACAGTCCCGTAGCGAGTGTACTGGTTAATCTTACGACGACCAGCCTCACCCTCTTTCTTTAACTGAGCCAAGGTAGGGCTAACTACCGTCATCAACTGCATAATAATCGATGCAGAAATGTACGGCATGATACCCAATGCCAAGATACTCATACGCTCCAGTGCACCACCGGAGAACATGTTAAAGAGACTCAGGATTGTGCCCTGGTTCTGATCAAATAATGCGGCCAGACGATCTGGGTTGATACCCGGTACAGGAATATGTGCACCGATACGATAAACAACGATCGCCATCAAAACGAAAAGTAGACGAGACTTAAGCTCACCTAGTCCGCTTTGGTTGCCCGCTGGTATAGGTCCTTTTTTAGCCATTTACGCCTCGACTTTACCGCCAGCAGCTTCGATAGCAGCCTGTGCACCTTTGGTCACTTTAAGACCTTTAACAGTGACAGCCTTATTGATCTCACCAGACAAGATCACTTTAGCAGTTTTGATTTCCTGCTTGATGATGTCTGCTGCTTTCAAAGCATCTAGATCAATTACTTCAGCTTCGATCTTAGCAAGTTCGTTCAGACGAATCTCTGTAACGTAACGAGCAATACGAGAAGTAAAACCGAATTTCGGTAGACGACGCTGCAAAGGCATCTGACCGCCTTCGAAACCTGGTTTTACAGAACCGCCAGAGCGGGATTTTTGACCTTTGTGACCACGGCCACATGTCTTACCCAAACCGGAACCAATGCCACGACCAACGCGTTTCGCCGCTTTCTTGGAACCTTCAGCAGGGCTTAGAGTGTTCAGACGCATGCTGTAACTCCCTTATTAGTCTTCTACCTGAACCAGGTAGTTAACTTTGTTGATCATGCCACGTACAGATGGAGTATCTTCTACTTCAACTGTGTGCCCAATACGGCGTAGACCTAGACCCTTAACGCACAATTTGTGGTTAGGAAGAGTACCGATAGGGCTACGTACTAGTGTTACTTTAACAGTCTTAGCCATTGTCGATTACCCCAGAATGTCTTCTACGGACTTACCGCGCTTAGCAGCTACATCTTCCGGAGATTTCATTGCAGCAAGACCTTTAACAGTCGCGCGTACAACGTTAACCGGGTTAGTAGAGCCGTAGCACTTAGCCAGTACGTTATGGACACCTGCCAATTCTAGTACTGCACGCATCGCACCACCTGCGATTACACCAGTACCTTGAGATGCAGGCTGCATGTAAACTTTAGAAGCACCGTGACGTGCTTTAATTGGGTACTGCAACGTGTCGCCGTTCAGTTCAACTGAAACCATGTTACGACGAGCTTGCTCCATTGCTTTCTGAATAGCAGCAGGAACTTCACGAGCTTTACCACGACCGAAACCTACGCGACCTTTACCATCACCAACTACAGTTAGTGCTGTAAAGCCGAAGATACGACCACCTTTTACTACTTTAGCGACGCGGTTAACCTGAACCAGCTTTTCCTGCAGATCGCCGTCTTTCTGTTCATGATTTGACATATTCGATCCCTTTAGAATTCCAGGCCGCCTTCGCGGGCTGCATCAGCCAAAGCTTTAACACGACCGTGATACTGGTAACCAGAACGGTCAAATGCTACTTCAGATACGCCAGCTTCTTTAGCACGCTGAGCGATCAATGCGCCTACTTTTTCTGCTGCTGCAACGTTACCGCCAGCAGTTTCACGCAGATCTTTTTCTACAGTTGATGCAGCTGCAAGAACTTTTGCACCATCAGCAGAGATAACCTGAGCGTAGATGTGACGCGGTGTGCGTGTAACGCACAGACGTGTTGCACCTAACTCACGCATTTTAAGGCGAGAGCGGCGAGCACGACGAATACGAGATTGTTTCTTAGCGTTCATAACCCTGCCCTATTTACTTTTTCTTCGCTTCTTTACGGCGAACATACTCATCAGCATAACGAACACCTTTACCTTTGTAAGGCTCTGGCGGACGGAACGCACGAATCTCAGCAGCAACTTGACCTAGAACTTGCTTATCAGAGCCAGAAAGGATGATAGTAGTTACATTAGGAGTTTCTGCTTTGATACCTTCTGGTAGGTCGTAATCGATCGGGTGCGAGAAACCTAGGTTAAGGTTAAGTGTGTTGCCTTTAGCAGCAGCACGGTAACCAACACCTTGAAGCTCAAGAGTTTTCTTAAAGCCTTCAGTTACACCAACAACCATGTTGTTAACCAGAGAGCGAGTAGTACCAGACAAGGAAAGAGACAGCTTAGAAGCTTCACGAGCTGTGAACTTCAAAGAACCTTCTTCTAGGTCAACACCAACAGATGGGTGAACGTCTAGAGAAAGCTGGCCGTTTTTACCTTTAACATTGACAGTTTGACCGTCAATCTTAACTTCAACACCTGCAGGTACGATAACAGGGCTTTTTGCAATACGTGACATATTGAAATACCTCTTAGAATACCGTGCAGATTACTTCGCCACCAACGCCAGCACTACGTGCAGCGCGGTCAGCCATTACGCCTTTGCTTGTAGAGATAATCGCTACACCCAGACCACCAGATACTTTTGGTAGTTCGCTTGCGTTCTTGTAGATACGCAGACCTGGACGACTAACGCGTTTGATCTCTTCAATTACCGGCTTTCCTTCAAAGTATTTAAGCTCAATGTTCAGAACCGGTTTTACGTCGCCTTCTACTGCGTAGTCAACGATGTAACCTTCGTCCTTAAGAACTTTGGCAATTGATACTTTTACTTTGGAAGACGGCATAGATACGGCCTGCTTTTCAGCCATATGACCGTTACGAATACGAGTAAACATATCCGCTAGAGTATCTTGCATGCTCATGCATTTACTTCCTCTTGTGCAGCACAGTGCGGTACCCCAAAGGGCCTAGCCACTGCGCTTACCGTTATACTAACTGGAGATTACCAGCTAGCCTTTTTCAAACCTGGAACATCACCGCGCATCGCTGCTTCACGCAGTTTGATACGGCTAATACCGAACTTACGGTATACAGCGTGTGGACGACCAGTAATCTGGCAACGACGCTGCTGACGAGATTTGCTTGAGTCGCGTGGTAGCTTCTGTAGAGCGATCACTGCATCCCAAACTTCGTCTTCAGATGAATTAGGGTTGTTGATAATTGCTTTTAGTGCAGCACGCTTCTCAGCATACTGTGCAACTAGCTTCGCACGCTTGTCTTCACGTGCCTTCATTGATTCTTTAGCCATGATGTATGCCTATCACTTACGGAACGGGAAGTTCAGGGCAGCCAATAGAGCACGACCCTCATCATTGTTCTTAGCAGTTGTAGTGAACGTAATGTCCATACCACGCATCTTATCAACCTTATCGAATTCGATTTCAGGGAAGATGATCTGCTCTTTAACACCCATGCTGTAGTTGCCACGACCGTCGAAAGATTTCGGGTTCAGGCCACGGAAGTCACGGATACGCGGGATAGAAATATCCACCAAACGATCCAAGAATTCCCACATACGCTCGCCGCGTAGTGTTACTTTACAGCCGATTGGCCAACCTTCACGAACTTTGAAGCCCGCGATAGATTTACGTGCCAAACATACAACTGGCTTTTGGCCCGCAATTGCAGTCATATCTGCAACAGCGTTCTCAAGCATTTTCTTATCGCCCAACGCTTCACCAACACCCATATTTAGAGTGATTTTAGTCAAACGTGGAACAGCCATTACGTTAGGGCAGTTCAGCTCATCTTTAAGCTGCTGCTTAACGGAATCGTTATAAAGCGCTTTTAATCTAGACATGATATCTCCCCTTATCCGCCAATTACTTCGCCGGTAGACTTGAAGATACGAGTCTTAGTGCCGTCTTCAAGAACTTTGAAGCCTACACGATCGCCCTTACTAGTCTGCGGGTTGAAGATCGCTACGTTAGAAACTGCAATAGCTGCTTCTTTTTCAACGATGCCACCTGCTTTACCCAACATTGGGTTCGGCTTAGTGTGCTTCTTCACCATGTTGATACCAGAAACGATCAAACGATCGTCCAGAACACGCATGACTGTGCCACGCTTGCCCTTGTCTTTTCCTGCGATGACAATTACTTCATCGTCACGTTTAATTTTGCGCATAATTTACCTATATCGCTTCCTGCTACCCTCTCATGCTCAAAAACGCCAACACCTTCCGGTGTTAGCGTTTTCACATAAACCGAACAGTATTTTGTTCGATCTTTATAGCACTTCAGGCGCCAGGGAAATGATTTTCATGAACTTCTCTGAACGAAGTTCACGCGTCACTGGGCCGAAGATACGAGTACCGATTGGAGCGTCGCTCGCATTCAGTAGAACCGCAGAGTTAGTATCAAAGCGGATTACTGAACCGTCTGGACGACGAACACCTTTACGGGTACGTACCACTACGGCGTTAAGAACCTGGCCTTTCTTCACTTTACCGCGAGGAATCGCTTCTTTAACAGTGACTTTAATAATGTCACCTACAGAAGCGTAGCGGCGGTGAGAACCACCAAGGACCTTAATACACTGCACTCGCTTAGCGCCACTGTTATCAGCTACGTCAAGCATAGATTCAGTTTGAATCATGGTCTTACTCCACAAACATTTTTAGGCCGCCCGCAATGCGGACGGACCGTCTAATGGAGCAAAGGTGCGATAGTTTACACCTTTGCTGCACGCTCTTCAATACGAACCAACGCCCAAGACTTATTCTTAGACAAAGGACGAGTTTCTGCGATGGTAACTAGGTCACCTTGCTGACACTCATTTTTCTCATCGTGAGCATGCAGTTTAGAAGAGCGCTTCATGAATTTTCCGTAAATCGGATGCTTCTCTTTGCGCTCAACCAGAACTGTGATGGTTTTATCCATCTTGTCGCTAACAACGCGACCAGTAACAGTTCGAGTACGTTTTTCGGCGCTCATACTTAGTTACCTGCCTTTTCGTTGAGTACTGTCTTCACACGAGCGATATCGCGACGAACCTGTCCTAGAAGATGATTCTGAGCAAGCTGACCAGTTGTCTTCTGCATGCGCAGGTTAAACTGCTCTTTTAGAAGACCTAGTAGCTCTTGCTGTAGTTCATCAACGGACTTTTCACGTAGTTCAGTTGCTTTCATTACATCACCGTCCGTTTAACAATGGTTGTTGCAACAGGCAATTTTGCAGCAGCTAGGGTGAACGCTTCAGATGCAAGCTGTTCATCAACTCCGCTCATTTCGAACAGAATCTTACCTGGCTTGATTTGAGCAACCCAGTACTCAACCGCACCTTTACCTTTACCCATACGTACTTCAAGCGGTTTCTTAGAAATTGGCTTGTCTGGGAACACACGGATCCAGATTTTACCACCACGCTTAACGTGACGTGTCATGGTACGACGCGCTGCTTCGATCTGACGTGCAGTGATACGACCACGACCGGTCGCTTTCAGTGCAAATTCACCAAAGCTTACAGTGCTACCGCGCTGTGCTAGACCGCGGTTGCGGCCTTTCATCATTTTGCGGAACTTAAGACGTTTTGGTTGTAGCATCGACGTCTACCTCACTTACCTTTCTTCTTAGGCGCATTCTTTTCAGCACGAACTTGTTCGATGCCACCAAGAACTTCACCCTTGAAGATCCAGACTTTAACGCCGATCACACCGTAAGTAGTGTGCGCTTCATAAGTAGCGTAATCGATATCAGCACGAAGTGTGTGCAATGGCACACGACCTTCACGATACCATTCGCTACGAGCGATTTCGGCACCACCAAGACGACCACCTAGCTGAATCTTGATACCTTTAGCACCAAGACGCATTGCGTTCTGTACCGCGCGCTTCATGGCACGACGGAACATAACACGACGCTCAAGCTGGCTTGCAACACCTTGTGCAACAAGACGCGCGTCTAGTTCTGGTTTACGAATTTCTTCGATATTGATGTGAACTGGAACACCCATCATTTCAGATACAGTGTTACGTAGTTTCTCAACATCTTCGCCTTTCTTACCAATCACGATGCCCGGACGAGCCGTGTGAATAGTAATTTTTGCATTCTGTGCAGGACGCTCGATTTCGATGCGGCTAACAGATGCTTTTTCAAGCTGCTTGTCCAGGTACTCACGCACCTGCAGATCGTTCTGCAGCTTGCTTGCGTATTCGCTCTTGTCTGCGTACCACACAGAAGTGTGATCTTTAACAATACCGAGACGAATACCCGTAGGATGTACTTTCTGACCCATAACGGAATCTCCTAGCAGTCAGCTCAGTCGGCCACTTTTACAGTGATGTGACAGGAGCGCTTCAAAATACGATCAGCGCGACCTTTCGCACGCGGCTTGATGCGTTTCATAGTCATTGCTTCATCAACAAAAACTGTAGAAACACGTAGCTCGTCAATATCAGCACCTTCGTTATGCTCTGCGTTAGCAATAGCAGACTCTAGTACTTTCTTAACAAGCGCCGCACCTTTTTTAGGACTATACGCCAGGATATCCAGAGCTTCACCGACAGACTTACCACGGATCTGGTCAGCGACCAGACGTGCTTTCTGTGCAGAGATGCGGGCGCCTTTGTGCTTAGCGGCAACTTCCATCATCTAACTCCTTATCGCTTGGCTTTCTTGTCTACTACGTGACCACGGTAAGTACGTGTCACAGCAAACTCGCCCAGTTTATGACCAACCATGTCCTCGGAAATAAATACCGGAACATGCTGACGGCCGTTGTGTACTGCAATTGTCAAACCTACGAAATTCGGGAAGATCGTAGAACGACGTGACCAAGTTTTGATTGGACGACGGTCGTTTGCTTCAATTGCAGACTCTACCTTTTTCAACAGGTGAAGGTCGATAAATGGACCTTTCTTCAGTGAACGTGGCACAGCTGTATCCTCTTACTTAGCGTTACGACGGCGTACGATCAACTTATCAGTACGCTTGTTCTTGCGAGTTTTATAACCCTTAGTCGGAACACCCCATGGCGACACTGGGTGACGACCACCGGAAGTACGACCTTCACCACCACCGTGTGGGTGGTCTACTGGGTTCATCGCAACACCACGAACAGTAGGACGAACACCACGCCAGCGCGTAGCACCAGCTTTACCAAGCTGACGCAAGG
The DNA here is from genome assembly GCF_047778055.1 of Neptuniibacter sp. QD34_54. Classification (GTDB taxonomy): domain Bacteria; phylum Pseudomonadota; class Gammaproteobacteria; order Pseudomonadales; family Balneatricaceae; genus Neptuniibacter. Next base: position 3,590,431 of record NZ_CP180546.1, read on the forward strand.
AGTGCTCACTGTTGCTCACTTCACCCAGAGTTGCACGACATTCAACTAGGACTTTACGCATTTCGCCAGAACGTAGACGAAGAGTTGCGTAAGCACCTTCACGTGCAACCAACTGCGCAGATGTGCCCGCTGAACGAGCAATCTGTGCACCTTTACCAGGCTTCAACTCAACACAGTGGATTACAGAACCCACTGGAATGTTGCGTAGAGGCATAGTGTTACCAGGCTTAATATCTACAGAATCGCCAGACATGATCTTAGCGCCCGCAGAAACACCTTTTGGTGCAATGATGTAACGACGCTCACCGTCTGCATATACAACTAGTGCGATATGCGCAGAACGGTTTGGATCGTATTCCAAACGCTCAACTGTCGCTGGAATACCGTCTTTGTTACGACGGAAATCGATGATACGGTACTGCTGTTTGTGACCACCGCCAATATGACGAGTAGTGATGCGACCGTGGTGGTTACGACCACCGCTCTTGCTCTTTTTCTCAACAAGAGCTGCATGAGGCTTGCCTTTATGCAGTTCAGTATTAGTCACTTTAACTACATGACGGCGTCCAGCAGAGGTCGGCTTAGTTTTAGTCACTGCCATTTTATATACCCTCTATTACTCGCCACCAAGAAAATCAATCTCAGAGCCGTCAGCTAGTGCAACATATGCTTTACGCACATCGCTACGCTTGCCTAAACCACGCTGTGTACGCTTGGTTTTGCCCTTAGCATTAAGAACGTTCACGCCTTTAACTTTAACGTTGAACAGTTCTTCTACTGCTTGCTTGATTTCTGGTTTGGTAGCGTCTTTAGCCACACGGAATACCACTTGCTGAGAACCATCAGCTACGATAGTAGCTTTCTCGGAGATGTGCGGACCCAGCAGCACTTGATAAATGCGTTCCTGTTTCATGCCAGCTTCTCCTCGATTTTCTTCAGAGCAGCAACAGTAACTAGTACTTTATCGAAGCCAACTAGGGCAACCGGGTCAACACCCGCAGCGTCACGAACATCAACGTGTGGTACGTTGCGTGCAGCCAAGTACAAGTTCTGCTCTACATCTTCAGTAATCAGCAGTGCGTTAGTCAGCTCAAGCTCGTTCAGCTTAGCCACAAACTGTTTTGTCTTTGGAGATTCCAAAGCGAAATCTTCAACAACAACCAGACGTTCTTGACGTACAAGCTCAGAGAAGATGCAACGCATTGCTGCGCGGTACATTTTCTTATTTACTTTCTGAGTGTAGTCACGCGGCTGAGCCGCGAAGGTAACACCACCGGCACGCCAGATTGGAGAACGACTAGTTCCCGCACGTGCACGACCTGTACCTTTTTGACGCCATGGTTTAGCACCACCACCAGAAACCGCAGAACGGTTTTTCTGAGCTTTAGTGCCTTGACGACCGCCAGCCAAGTAAGCTGTAACCACTTGGTGAACTAGCGTTTCGTTGAATTCTTTACCAAAAGCCAGGTCGGAAACTTCAACCGAACCATTAGCTCCAGCTAAATTCAGATTCATTTCAAACCCCCTTAGGCGCCAGCTTTAACAGCTGGTTTAACGATTACGTCACCGCCAGTTGCGCCTGGAACAGCACCTTTGATCAACAACAGGTTGCGTTCAGCGTCTACGCGAACAACTTCTAGGGTCTGCACAGTAACCTGAGCATTACCCATTTGACCTGCCATCTTCTTGCCTTTCCAAACACGACCAGGAGTCTGACATTGACCAATAGAACCCGGAGCACGGTGAGAAAGAGAGTTACCGTGAGTCGCGTCCTGCATGGAGAAGTTCCAGCGCTTAACGCCACCCTGGAAACCTTTACCTTTAGACTGACCTGTTACGTCAACTTTCTGACCAGCTTCGAAGCGCGCAACTGTTAGCTCGTCGCCAACGTTGACTTCGTCGCCACCCGACAGGCGGAACTCCCACAAACCACGACCAGCTTCAACACCAGCTTTAGCAAAGTTACCAGCTTCTGGCTTAGAAAGGCGGTTAGCCTTCTTAGCACCAGTAGTAACCTGCACTGCTTGGTAGCCGTCGGTTTCTTCTGTTTTCACAGCAGTAACACGGTTCGGTTCCACTTCGATGACGGTGACTGGCACGGATACGCCGTCTTCAGTGAAGACGCGAGTCATACCCGCTTTACGTCCGATAAGACCTACAGACATTTTCTTTTAAAACCTCTTGCCAGTTGTGTACGGGGCTGTTACCCACTACGGCTGCCCTTTCCAGAGCATTCCACACTTAATAAGCGCTTCATTAATTAAAATTAACTCTGCGCAGTTGCCTTTTAGCCGAGGCTGATCTGCACTTCAACACCCGCAGCAAGATCTAGCTTCATCAATGCGTCAACTGTTTTTTCAGTTGGCTCAACGATGTCTAGAACACGCTTATGTGTACGGATTTCATACTGATCACGCGCATCTTTGTTTACGTGAGGAGAAATCAGAACAGTGTAGCGTTCTTTGCGAGTAGGAAGTGGGATCGGACCTCGTACTTGAGCGCCAGTTCTCTTTGCAGTATCTACGATTTCCTGCGCAGAAGAGTCGATCAAGCGATGATCAAAGGCTTTCAGACGAATACGAATTTTCTGATTCTGCATTTCGATCACACATTTCCAAAAAATAATTTTACGGCATACGCCGACCTCCCCCTACTATGAGGGGGACGCAAATTCTACTTATGTCACTTGCGAAGGTCAACAGTAAGCAGGATTAATTTGTACAATTAACAAACAATCTATACTTACACCCCCGAACAAGCTTATAAGTAGGCACAAAAAAGCCCTCACAAGGAGGGCTTTTTCAAATCAAAGAGTTTTAATTACTCAACGATTTTAGATACAACACCAGCACCTACAGTACGACCACCTTCACGAATCGCGAAACGTAGACCTTCTTCCATTGCTACTGGGTTGATTAGTGTAACGTCCATTTGAACGTTATCACCAGGCATTACCATTTCTACACCCTCTGGAAGCTCACATGCACCAGTGATGTCAGTTGTACGGAAGTAGAACTGTGGACGGTAACCTTTGAAGAATGGAGTGTGACGACCGCCTTCTTCTTTGGATAGTACGTATACTTCACCCTCGAAACGAGTGTGAGGAGTGATAGAACCTGGAGCTGCTAGTACTTGACCACGCTCAACCTCTTCACGTTTAGTACCACGTAGTAGAACACCAACGTTCTCACCAGCACGACCTTCGTCAAGAAGCTTACGGAACATCTCAACACCAGTACAAGTAGTAGTCGTAGTTTCTTTGATACCTACGATTTCAACTTCTTCACCAACTTTGATGATACCGCGCTCAACACGACCAGTTACTACAGTACCACGACCCTGGATAGAGAATACGTCCTCGATAGGCATGATGAAAGCACCGTCGATAGCACGCTCTGGCTCTGGGATGTAAGAGTCTAGAGTTTCAACTAGAGTCTTAACAGCAGTAGTACCAAGTTCGTTGTCGTCTTCGCCGTTTAGGGCCATTAGAGCAGAACCTGGGATGATTGGAGTGTCATCACCTGGGAATTCATATTGGTCTAGAAGCTCACGAAGCTCCATTTCAACCAATTCTAGCATCTCAGCGTATTCTTCAGAGTCAGCACCACCACAGTCTTCTGCTAGTAGGTCTGCTTTGTTTAGGAATACTACGATGTAAGGTACACCTACCTGACGAGATAGTAGGATGTGCTCACGAGTCTGTGGCATTGGACCATCAGTCGCGCCACATACTAGGATCGCGCCATCCATCTGTGCAGCACCAGTGATCATGTTCTTAACATAATCGGCGTGGCCTGGACAGTCTACGTGTGCGTAGTGACGTTCTGGAGAATCATACTCAACGTGAGAAGTTGCGATTGTGATACCACGCTCACGCTCTTCTGGAGCGTTGTCGATACCATCAAATGCAACAGCGTCGCCGCCCCATACTTCTGCACATACGCGAGTTAGAGCTGCTGTTAGAGTAGTTTTACCGTGGTCAACGTGGCCGATTGTACCAACGTTAACGTGCGGTTTTGAGCGTTCAAATTGTTCTTTAGCCACTTTTCATTACCTCAAGTAATTAGGCGAATAAAAATATTAGTTCTGATTGATTACAGCGTCAGCGACATTTTGTGGCGCTTCAGCGTAGTCGAGAAACTCCATCGAGTAAGTCGCACGACCCTGTGTCGCGGAGCGTAGATCGGTTGCATAACCGAACATCTCACCCAGCGGTACATGAGCGTTGATAATCTTACCCGAAGAACTGTCTTCCATCCCCTGCACAAGACCACGACGACGGTTCAGGTCACCCATCACGTCACCCATGTAATCTTCTGGGGTTACAACTTCAACTTTCATCATTGGCTCTAACAAGCACGCATTTGCTTCTTGTGCGAACTTTTTAAGCGCCTGAGATGCAGCGATTTTAAACGCCATTTCGTTGGAGTCAACATCATGGAAGGACCCATCGTACAAACGTGCTTTAAGGCCGATTAACGGGTAGCCAGCAATGACACCGTTATGCATCTGTTCCTCAATACCTTTCTGTACAGCTGGGATGTATTCCTTAGGAATAGCACCACCGACAATCTCGTTGATAAACTCTAGACCCTCTTCATCAGAAGGGCTAAATTCAACGACAACATGACCATATTGACCACGACCACCTGATTGACGTACAAACTTGTGGTTTGCGTCAACAGACTGACGGATCTTCTCACGGTAGGCTACCTGTGGTTTACCGATATTGGCTTCAACCTTAAATTCACGCTTCATACGATCCACGAGAATATCAAGGTGCAATTCACCCATACCGGAAATAATTGTCTGACCCGTCTCTTGATCTGTTTCAACTTGGAAAGATGGATCTTCTTGCGCAAGCTTACCTAGCGCAATACCCATTTTCTCTTGATCAGCTTGAGACTTAGGCTCAACCGCTACAGAGATAACTGGTGCAGGGAACTCCATACGCTCAAGGACAATTTTATTGTCACCATCACATAAAGTATCACCCGTAGTTACATCCTTCATACCAATTAGAGCTGCGATATCGCCTGCGCGAACCTCTTTAATCTCATCACGGTTGTTAGAATGCATCTGCACCATACGACCAACACGCTCTTTTTTACCCTTAACAGAGTTAAAGACCGCATCACCCGATTTAAGAACACCCGAGTACACACGTACGAACGTAAGCGTACCCACAAATGGGTCTGTAGCAATTTTAAATGCAAGCGCAGAGAACGGCGCATCATCATCAGCCTCACGCTGTGCAACAGTTTCCTGTTCATCATCTAGCGTACCTTCGATCGATTTAACCTCGATCGGAGATGGCATGTATTCGATAACCGCATCCAAAACAGCTTGAACACCTTTGTTCTTAAACGCAGAACCAGCCTGCATAAGAACGATATCGTTATCCAAGGTACGAGCACGAAGCCCCTGTTTAATCTCTTCCTCTGATAGATCACCTTCTTCAAGGTATTTTTCCATCAGCTCTTCTGATGCTTCAGCAGCAGCTTCAACCAGCTCCTCGCGAAGCTCATCAGCTTTATCTTGCAAATCAGCTGGAATATCTTCCAGCTCGTAGGTCATACCCTGATCCGCTTCATTCCACATAATGGCTTTCATGCGAACCAGATCGACAACACCAACAAAATCTTCTTCTGCGCCAATCGGGAAATTGATTGGTACAGCATTAGCGCCAAGACGATCTTTTAACTGATCTACAACCATGAAGAAATCCGCACCAAGGCGATCCATCTTATTGACGAATACCATGCGCGGAACTTCATATTTGTTAGCTTGACGCCAAACCGTTTCTGTCTGAGGCTGGACACCGGAAGATGCACATAACACAACAACCGCACCATCAAGCACACGCAGTGAGCGCTCTACTTCGATGGTGAAGTCAACGTGCCCAGGAGTATCGATGATATTAATACGATGATCATCGAACTGCTGGTTCATACCCTTCCAGAAGCAAGTAGTTGCAGCAGAAGTAATTGTAATACCACGCTCCTGCTCTTGCTCCATCCAGTCCATTGTCGCAGCGCCATCATGTACTTCACCGATCTTATGAGAAAGACCGGTGTAGAACAGGACGCGCTCAGTTGTAGTCGTTTTACCGGCATCTACATGCGCACAAATCCCGATGTTACGGTAACGTGCGATAGGAGTTTTACGAGCCACGACTTAATCCTCAGTATCTTAGAAGCGGTAGTGAGCGAATGCTTTGTTCGCTTCAGCCATACGGTGTACGTCTTCACGCTTCTTAACTGCAGCACCACGGCCTTCAGCAGCGTCCATCAACTCGCCTGCTAGACGCAGAGCCATTGACTTCTCACCACGACCACGAGCAGAGTCTACAGCCCAACGCATAGCTAGAGCCATACGACGAGCGGGACGTACTTCAACTGGTACTTGGTATGTAGCACCACCAACACGGCGGGATTTAACTTCAACCGCTGGCTGGATAGCTTCTAGAGCTTTTTCGAATAGCTCGATTGGATCTTGTTCAGAACGCTCTTCGATTTTATCTAGAGCACCGTAAACGATCTTCTCAGCTACAGACTTCTTACCGTGAACCATTACATGGTTGATAAACTTAGCAAGAACTGTGCTTCCGAATTTAGGATCCGGTAAAATTTCGCGCTTTGCAGCGACGCGTCTTCTAGGCATTGATAAGCCCTCAATAAATTAAAAGGTCTTCAGGTATTCCAAGCAATTGATGCTAGGCCTTACTCTTACCGTGTATTCAACACAGTGTTTAGATAACTAAAGCACTATGTTGGGACGACGATTAAGACTTAGGACGCTTAGCACCGTACTTAGAACGGCCTTGCTTACGCTCATTAACACCTGAGCAATCTAGTGCGCCACGAACTGTGTGATAGCGAACACCAGGAAGGTCCTTAACACGACCACCACGAATTAGAACAACGCTGTGCTCCTGCAAGTTGTGACCTTCACCACCAATGTAGGAAGCAACTTCGAAGCCGTTGGTCAAACGAACACGACATACTTTACGTAGTGCTGAGTTCGGTTTTTTCGGAGTAGTGGTGTATACACGGGTACAAACGCCACGACGCTGAGGACAAGCCTGCAATGCACGAACATCGCTTGGCTGAACTTTGCGTTTACGTGGTTTACGTACCAGCTGGTTAATCGTTGCCATTAAGCAAACTCCACGTTTTGATTTAACACCATAAAAAAATTGGATTTACACAATCCAATCACAAAGGGGCCGGAATTTTAATCAATTCCGGCCCTAAACGTCAAATACTGGATACTATTTATTCAATATTTTCGAATAAATTGTTATTCAGCATCTGGCATTGAAGCATTTAGCGCTTCTGTCAGTGCCTGCTGAACCTCTTCAGCACTTACTGTCACGGACTCACCTTCAGCAGGTTGAGCACGCTTGCGCTTACGCTCTTCATGGTAAGCAAGACCTGAACCCGCTGGGATCAGACGACCTACTACCACGTTTTCTTTCAGGCCGCGCAGGAAGTCCTGCTTACCTGTTACCGCACCTTCCGTTAGAACTCGAGTTGTTTCCTGGAAGGATGCTGCTGAGATAAAGGACTCAGTAGCCAAAGATGCCTTAGTGATACCCAATAGTACGCGATCGTACTTAGCTGGGATCTTACCAGCAGCCTCTAGCTCTTCGTTCTCTGCCAATACAGCTTGGTATTCAACCTGATCACCTGGGATGAATGTAGAATCACCCGCAGATACGATCTCAACTTTACGCAGCATCTGACGAACAATTACTTCGATGTGCTTATCGTTGATGCCTACACCCTGTAGACGGTATACGTCCTGGATTTCACCAGTGATGTATTTCGCCAGTTCTTCTACACCTAGTACGCGTAGAATGTCATGCGGGTTAGACGGACCGTCAGAAACAACCTCACCCTTCTCTACATGTTCACCTTCGAACACGTTCAGGTTACGCCATTTCTGGATCATTGTTTCATGTGGCTCTGCATCACTAGGAGAGATCACAAGACGTTTCTTGCCTTTAGTCTCTTTACCGAAGCCGATTAGACCAGAAACTTCTGCAAGAATCGCAGACTCTTTAGGTTTACGTGCTTCGAATAGATCCGCAACTCGCGGCAGACCACCGGTGATATCCTTGTTCACAGTACCTTCTTGAGGAATACGTGCAAGAACGTCACCTACTTGTACTTCAGCGCCATCGCTAAGGTTCATGATCGCTTTAGCTGGTAGTAGATACTGCGCTGCAGAATCTGTACCTGGATGCATTACTTCATTACCTTTCGCATCCAATAGCTTGATCATAGGACGGATATCTTTACCTGCTGCTGGACGATCTTTAACGTCCAATACCTCAGTTGTAGATAGCCCTGTTAGCTCATCAGTCTGGCTCTTAACGGTAATACCGTCTTCCATGCCTGAAAGCTCAACCTTACCCGCCACCTCAGAGATGATTGGGTGAGTATGTGGATCCCAGTTAGCTACGATGTCGCCTGCTTCAACAGAGCTACCGTCTTTAACTTTGATCACAGAACCGTATGGAAGCTTGTAACGCTCACGCTCACGACCGTGCTCATCAGTTACACCTAGTTCACCAGAACGAGAAGTTGCAACCAAAGCACCATCTGGACGCTCTACAAACTTAAGGTTGTGAAGACGAATTTCACCGCCATTCTTAACCTGAATGCTGTCTACAGCAGCTGCTCGTGATGCCGCACCACCAATGTGGAACGTACGCATTGTTAGCTGTGTACCTGGCTCACCAATTGACTGAGCAGCGATAACACCTACTGCTTCGCCTGGGTTAACCAAGTGACCACGACCTAGATCACGACCGTAACAGCTTGCACAGATACCATGACGAGTACGACACGTGATTGCACTACGTACGATAATCTCATCGATAGAAGAGTACTTCTCGTCGTTTTCTAGGCGATGCTTCCACGCTTCATCGATAAGCGTACCCGCTTCGATTAGAACTTCTACACCCTGCGGGTCTAGAACATCAACAGCCACTGTACGACCTAGTACACGATCACCCAGCGCAACTACTACGTCACCGCCTTCGATCAGAGGTACCATCACAAGACCTTCTTCAGTACCACAATCATGTTCTGTGATAACTACGTCTTGTGCCACGTCTACTAGACGACGCGTTAGGTAACCGGAGTTAGCTGTCTTCAATGCCGTATCGGCTAGACCCTTACGAGCACCGTGAGTAGAGATAAAGTACTGAAGTACGTTTAGACCTTCACGGAAGTTCGCAGTGATCGGTGTTTCGATGATTGAGCCATCCGGCTTAGCCATCAGACCACGCATACCCGCCAACTGACGAATCTGTGCAGCACTACCACGGGCACCGGAATCGGCCATCATGTATACAGAGTTGAAAGATTCCTGCTCGGACTCTTCACCATCTTTTGTAATAACCGGCTCAGTCTTCAAGTTATCCATCATCTTCTTAGCCAACAATTCGTTAGCACGAGACCAGATATCGATAACTTTGTTGTATTTCTCGCCCTGAGTTACCAAACCATCAGCGAACTGACGTTCGATATCCATTACCTCAGCTTCTGCTTCATCGATAATAGTTGTTTTCTCAGCTGGAATTTCGAAGTCGTTAACACCGATAGAAACACCAGACATAGTTGCCTGACGGAAGCCCATGTACATCAGTTGGTCAGCAAAGATAACTGTATCTTTCAGACCACAGCGACGGTACGCTTCGTTAAGAAGGCGAGAGATCGCTTTCTTCTTCATTGGCTGGTTAACAAGCTCGTAAGGTAGACCTGCTGGAACGATTGCGAACAACAAAGCACGACCGGCCGTTGTTTCTTTCATTTCAGTAATCGTTTCTAGGTTACCTTCGATGTCACGAATGCTTTCAGTAACACGTACTTTAATCTTCGCTTGAAGATCTAGCTGACCTGCGCCTTGTGCACGCTGAATCTCTTCGATGTCGGCAAATACCATGCCTTCACCTTTCGCATTCACACGCTCACGAGTCATGTAGTAAAGACCCAATACAACGTCCTGAGAAGGTACGATGATCGGCTCACCATTAGCAGGTGATAGTACGTTGTTTGTAGACATCATCAACGCACGCGCTTCCAACTGAGCTTCAATAGTCAGTGGAACGTGTACAGCCATTTGGTCACCGTCGAAGTCGGCGTTGTATGCCGCACAAACTAGTGGGTGTAGCTGAATAGCTTTACCTTCGATCAGTACCGGCTCAAATGCCTGGATACCAAGACGGTGAAGTGTTGGAGCACGGTTAAGTAGTACAGGGTGCTCACGGATTACTTCGTCTAGGATATCCCAAACTAGTGCTTCTTCTCGCTCAACCATCTTCTTAGCAGCTTTGATTGTAGTCGCATGACCACGAAGCTCTAGCTTGGAGAAGATGAATGGCTTAAATAGCTCAAGTGCCATCTTCTTAGGAAGACCACACTGGTGTAGACGTAGGTACGGACCTACCACGATTACAGAACGGCCAGAGTAGTCAACACGCTTACCTAGAAGGTTTTGACGGAAACGACCCTGCTTACCTTTGATCATATCAGCCAAAGATTTCAAAGGACGCTTGTTAGAGCCAGTAATCGCACGACCGCGACGGCCGTTATCTAGCAATGCATCAACAGATTCCTGCAACATACGTTTTTCGTTACGTACGATGATATCTGGAGCATTAAGGTCAAGTAGACGCTTAAGACGGTTGTTACGGTTGATAACACGACGGTAAAGATCGTTAAGATCAGATGTCGCGAAACGACCACCATCTAGTGGTACTAGCGGACGAAGATCTGGTGGAAGTACTGGTAGTACTTCAAGAATCATCCACTCAGGCTTGTTGCCTGACTTGTAGAAAGCTTCTAGTAGTTTAAGACGCTTAGAAAGCTTCTTGATCTTAGTTTCAGAGTTAGTCTGCGGTAGTTCTTCACGCAGTTGATTAACTTCTTCTTCAAGCTCAATAGAAGACAATAGCTCTTTAACAGCTTCTGCACCCATACGTGCGTCGAAGTCATCACCGAACTCTTCTAGCGCTTCAAAGTACTGCTCATCGTTCAGTAGCTGACCGCGCTCAAGCGTAGTCATGCCTGGATCGATTACTACAAAAGATTCGAAGTAAAGAACACGTTCGATATCACGTAGCGTCATATCCAGCATCAAACCGATACGGGATGGCAGAGACTTAAGGAACCAAATGTGTGCTACAGGAGAAGCAAGTTCGATGTGCGCCATACGCTCACGACGAACTTTAGCTAGCGTTACTTCAACGCCACACTTCTCACAGATAACACCGCGGTGTTTCATGCGCTTATATTTACCGCACAAGCACTCGTAGTCTTTTACTGGACCAAATATTTTGGCACAGAATAGACCTTCACGTTCTGGCTTGAACGTACGGTAGTTAATAGTTTCCGGCTTTTTAACTTCACCGTACGACCATGAACGGATCATTTCCGGAGAGGCCAGAGTGATCTTGATAGAGTCGAACTCTTCAGATTGGCCCTGTGTTTTCAGCAGATTCAGCAGATCTTTCATTCTTTCAAGCTCCTAACGGAGTTCTTGCTTGAGGCCGCCCGAAGGCGACCCCCGCCTGGTATACAGTTTTGTGCTTATTCGGATTCGAGCTCGATGTCGATACCCAGAGAACGGATCTCTTTAATAAGTACGTTGAAGGATTCCGGCATACCCGGCTCCATACGGTGATCGCCGTCGACGATGTTCTTATACATCTTCGTACGACCATTCACGTCATCGGACTTAACTGTAAGCATCTCTTGTAGAGTATAAGCAGCACCGTATGCTTCTAGTGCCCATACCTCCATCTCACCGAAACGCTGACCACCGAACTGCGCCTTACCACCCAGCGGCTGCTGCGTAACAAGACTATAAGAACCAGTAGAACGAGCGTGCATTTTGTCGTCTACCAAGTGGTTCAGTTTCAGCATGTACATGTAACCAACAGTTACAGGACGGTCAAACTTGTTGCCGGTACGGCCGTCAAACAACGTTGACTGACCTGTGTCGCTCAAACCTGCAAGACGTAGTAGAGATTTCAATTCAACCTCTTTCGCACCGTCAAAAGCAGGTGTAGCTAGAGGCACACCACCACATAGGTTCTTAGCTAGCTCAAGGATCTCATCATCAGAGAAGCTATCTAGATCTTCTGTGCGGCTGTTCATGCCAGCACCCAGATCTGCATTATAGATCTGATCTAGGAAGCTACGAATCTCAGTTACTGTTTCAGTACGCTCACGCTCCTGATCCAGCATCTCATTGATACGACGACCTAAGCCTTTCGCAGCCATACCCATGTGTGTCTCTAGGATCTGACCTACGTTCATACGAGACGGTACACCCAGTGGGTTCAGTACGATATCTACTGGCTCACCGTTCTCATCGTAAGGCATGTCTTCTACAGGCATGATTACAGAGATAACACCCTTGTTACCGTGACGACCCGCCATCTTGTCACCAGGCTGTACGCGACGCTTAGTAGCAACGTAAACCTTAACAATCTTAAGGACGCCAGGTGCAAGATCATCACCTGTCTGCAGCTTGCTCTTCTTATCTTCGAAACGCTTATCTAGAGATTCTTTACGATCTTCTAGTTGCTTCTGAGCTAGCTCTAGCTGTTCAACTGCATTTTCATCAGAAACGCGGATGTTGAACCAATCAGATTTAGACAATCCAGCTAGGAATTCAGCTGTAATCTCTTCGCCTTTCTTCAGGCCAGCACCACCGTCAGCTTTCAAGCCAACAAGTACACGACCTAGACGTTCGAACGTTGCTTGCTCTACGATACGTAGCTCTTCGTTCAAATCCTTACGGATTGCGTCAAGCTCTGCTTTCTCGATAGATAGCGCACGCTCATCTTTCTGAACGCCGTCACGTGTAAATACTTGTACGTCGATTACTTTACCAACAGTACCTGTTTTAACACGTAGAGATGTATCTTTAACGTCTGATGCTTTCTCACCGAAGATCGCACGCAGCAGCTTCTCTTCTGGTGTTAGCTGGCTTTCACCTTTAGGCGTTACTTTACCTACAAGGATGTCACCTGGGCCTACTTCAGCACCGATGTGAACAATACCTGCTTCATCAAGCTTCGCTAGTGCAGACTCACCAACGTTTGGAATATCTGATGTAATCTCTTCAGAACCCAATTTCGTATCACGCGCCACACAGGTTAGTTCCTGAATGTGGATAGTTGTGAAACGATCTTCCTGAACTACACGCTCAGAAATTAGGATGGAGTCCTCAAAGTTGTAACCATTCCAAGGCATGAAGGCGATACGCATGTTCTGACCAAGTGCTAGTTCACCCATATCAACGGATGGACCATCAGCCATAACATCGCCAACTTTTACAGTATCACCAGGATTAACGATAGAGCGCTGGTTGATACATGTATTTTGGTTGGAACGTGTGTATTTAGTCAGGTTGTAGATATCTACACCTGCATCGCCCGCTGTAACTTCGTCGTCGTTTACACGAACAACGATGCGGCTCGCATCTACAGACTCAATCAGACCACCGCGACGTGCCACAACACATACACCGGAGTCTTGAGCTACGTTACGTTCGATACCAGTACCTACTAGCGGCTTATCAGCACGTAGTGTTGGTACAGCCTGACGCTGCATGTTCGATCCCATCAATGCACGGTTCGCATCATCGTGCTCTAGGAATGGAATCAATGATGCCGCAACAGATACAACCTGACGTGGAGATACGTCCATGTACTGAACTTTGTCAGGTGACATTACTGTTGTTTCGTTTAGGTGACGAACTGTTACAAGCTCATCCAATAGACGACCTTCGTCATCCATTGTTGCAGACGCCTGTGCGATTACGAATGTATTCTCTTCAATCGCAGATAGGTAATCCAACTCATCTGTTACTTTGCCATCTACTACACGACGGTATGGAGTCTCTAGGAAACCATAGTCATTTGTACGAGCAAATGTTGCCAAAGAGTTGATCAAACCGATGTTTGGACCTTCCGGCGTTTCGATTGGGCATACACGACCGTAGTGAGTTGGGTGTACGTCACGTACCTCGAAGCCCGCACGCTCACGCGTTAGACCACCTGGACCTAATGCAGAAACACGACGCTTGTGAGTTACTTCTGAAAGCGGGTTGTTCTGGTCCATAAACTGAGACAGCTGAGATGAACCGAAGAACTCTTTAATTGCAGCCGCAACAGGTTTAGCGTTGATTAGATCCTGAGGCATCAGGTTATCAGATTCCGCCATGCTTAGACGTTCACGAACAGCACGTTCAACACGAACCAGACCTACACGGAACTGGTTTTCTGCCATTTCACCAACAGAACGGATACGACGGTTACCCAAGTGATCAATATCGTCCACGGTACCTTTACCGTTACGGATATCAATCAAGGTCTTCATAACCTCAAGAATATCTTCTTTGTCTAGTACGCCAGATCCAGTAACTTCTTCGCGACCTAGACGGCGATTGAACTTCATGCGACCAACAGCAGAAAGATCGTAACGCTCTTCAGTGAAGAAAAGGTTTTCGAACAATGCTTCAGCAGATTCTTTTGTTGGTGGCTCACCAGGACGCATCATACGGTAGATTTCTACCAATGCTTCTAACTGGTTACGCGTAGGATCATTACGTAGCGTATCTGAGATGAATGGACCACAATCTAGATCATTCGTGTACAGAGTTTCGAACTCAGTGATATTTGCAGCGCGAAGCTGTTCAACCAGTTCTTCTGTAATCTCAGCGTTACAGCCACAGATCAACTCACCTGTAGATGGATCAATAACATCTTTTGCAATCGCCTTACCAGCCAAGTACTCCATTGGTACTTCAAGCTGTTCCATATTGGCTTTTGCCATCTGACGAATGTGACGAGGCGTGATACGACGACCCGCTTCAACAATCACATTACCTTCAGGATCTTTCACTTCAAAAGATAGTGTCTCACCACGTAGACGATCAGCAACCAACTTCATGTTGATTGTTTCAGACGTCAGGTTCCAAGACGTGTTATCGAAGAAGATATCTAGGATCTCTTCAGCCTGGTAACCCAAAGCCCGCAACAAGATAGTTGCTGGCAGTTTACGACGACGGTCAATACGTACGAATAGGCTATCTTTTGGATCAAATTCAAAGTCTAACCAAGAACCACGGTAAGGAATCACTCGCGCAGAGTAAAGTAGCTTACCAGAAGAGTGTGTTTTACCTTTATCGTGATCGAAGAACACACCTGGTGAACGGTGTAGCTGAGATACGATTACACGCTCAGTACCGTTAACTACGAAAGTTCCGTTTTCAGTCATCAAAGGCATTTCGCCCATGTAGACTTCTTGTTCCTTGATGTCTTTTACGGCTTTGTTGCTGGATTCACGGTCATAAATAACCAGACGAACTTTCACACGCAAAGGCGCTGCGTATGTAATACCGCGTATTTGACACTCTTTTACGTCAAATACAGGCTCACCCAGACGGTAGCCAACATATTCTAGAGATGCATTTCCAGAATAGGACACGATCGGGAAGACGGAGTTAAATGCTGCATGCAGACCAGCATCTAAACGATCTGCTGCTTCAACCCCTGTCTGCAAAAACTTTTTATAGGAGTCAAGCTGAATTGCCAGCAAGTAAGGCACATCCATTACTTGCGGCAATTTACCGAAGTCCTTACGGATGCGTTTCTTTTCAGTGTATGAATAAGCCATCAGTGTTCCCCAGCAAGTGCACCAATTTATAAGCAGGCCGAAAACCCGTTTCGGACTGTGTTACCGCTATTTATTTGCTGTCTATAAATAACGGAAAAAGGCCGGTGGCATATAGCCACCAGCCGTCAGCACTTCGAACAGAAATCTGTTCGGATTAGCATGAAGTTATTACTTAACTTCAACAGAAGCGCCAGCTTCTTCCAGTGCTTTCTGAAGTTCTTCAGCTTCTTCTTTGCTAACGCCTTCTTTAACAGCAGCTGGAGCGCCGTCAACGATGCCTTTAGCTTCTTTCAGGCCAAGACCTGTAGCGCCACGTACTGCTTTGATTACGTTAACTTTCTTATCGCCAGCAGCAGTTAGGATAACGTCAAATTCAGTTTTCTCTTCAGCAGCCGCACCAGCATCGCCAGCAGGACCAGCAGCTACAGCAGCAGCAGCAGTTACACCGAATTTTTCTTCCATTGCTTCGATAAGAGCAACAACGTCCTTAACAGACATTTCAGCAATTGCGTTTAGGATATCTTCGTTAGTCAGAGACATTTTCTATATTCCTGATATTTGTAAGCCCGAAGGCTCATTAAAACTTGTATAAATAAAGGTGCGTATAAACTTACGCAGCTTCTTCTTTCTGGTCGCGAACTGCTGCAATAGTACGGCATAGTTTGCCGGCTGCAGCTTCTTTCATGCAAGCCATCAGCTTCGCAATTGCTTCGTCGTAAGTTGGCAAGCTTGCTAGCATAGCCACGTCTACAACTTCACCTTCGAATGCTGCTGCTTTCAGTTCAAAGTTCTCATTGTCTTTCGCAAAGTTCTTCAGGATACGAGCGCCAGCGCCCGGGTGTTCCTGAGAGAAAGCAATGATACTTGGACCTTTGAAAGTGTCCTGTAGGCATGCATAGTCAGTGCCTTCAACTGCGCGCTTAGCAAGCGTGTTACGTACAACTTTAAGCCATACGCCGTTTTCACGAGCTTCTTTACGCAGTGCAGTCATATCGCCTACTTCAACGCCGCGGGAATCCGCAACAACAGCAGACAGAGCACTAGATGCAGCTTCCTGGACTTCAGCGACGATCGCTTTTTTATCTTCGAGTCCTAATGCCACGATTTACTCCTGGAGTAGTCTTTCGACTTATTACCAACCGCCTCATTTCTGAGGCTTTCCGAGTACGGTGGTTTGATTCAAATACAGAATCTCACCGTCTGCGCAGGCTGGTTTAGCCCATTAAGATAAGGAAACCCTTATCACCTGCGGTCTTTGACGGCCTTCATCTCTGTGTAACAGGTACAGAAGACCCTCAAAAAACCTTTCATGTCGATTAAACTTCTAGAGAAGCCTGATCAACTAGCAAACCTGGACCCATAGTAGTCGACAGGGTTACTTTCTTAAGATACACGCCTTTAGCAGAAGCTGGTTTCAGCTTCTTAAGGTCAGCAACTAGTGCTTCGATGTTCTGCTTGATAGCAGCCGCTTCGAAGTCAGCTTTACCAACACCTGCGTGGATGATGCCGTTCTTGTCAGTACGGAAACGAACCTGACCAGCTTTAGCATTGTTTACAGCAGTAACAACATCTGGAGTTACTGTGCCAACTTTAGGGTTAGGCATTAGGCCACGCGGACCTAGAACCTGACCAAGCTGACCAACAACACGCATTGCGTCTGGAGTTGCGATAACAACACCGAAGTCCAGATCGCCACCTTTCATCTGCTCTGCTAGGTCTTCGAAACCAACAACATCAGCACCTGCAGCTTTTGCTTTCTCAGCGTTTTCGCCTTGAGCAAATACAGCTACACGAACATCGTTACCAGTACCGTTTGGCAGTACAGTAGAACCACGAACAACCTGATCAGATTTACGCGGATCAACACCAAGGTTTACAGCAACATCAACAGTCTCTTTGAACTTAACAGTAGAAAGTTCAGATAGTAGAGAAACTGCATCTTCAATAGAGTAAGCTTTACCCGCTTCAACTTTCTCAGCGATTAGCTTCTGACGCTTAGTCAACTTAGCCATTACTCATCACCCTCCGGAATCAGACCCATGCTACGCGCAGTACCTGCGATAGTACGTACAGCTGCATCCATATCTGCAGCAGTTAGGTCAGGCATTTTAACAGTTGCGATCTCTTCCATCTGAGCGCGAGTAACGTTACCCACTTTCTCAGTATTTGGACGACCAGAACCGCTCTTAAGACCTGCAGCTTTCTTCAGAAGAACTGCTGCTGGAGGTGTTTTAGTGATGAAAGTAAAGCTACGATCAGCATAAACAGTAATTACAACAGGAACTGGCAAGCCGTTTTCCATGCTCTGAGTTTGAGCATTGAACGCTTTACAGAATTCCATGATGTTAACACCATGCTGACCTAGCGCAGGACCTACTGGTGGTGACGGGTTAGCGCCGCCGGCAGGAACTTGCAGCTTGATATAAGCTTCAATCTTCTTAGCCATTTTTATTTAACTCCTAGTGGGTTCAAACGCCTTACAGCTCCCCATTTTCTCAAGACAGAAAAACCCCAGCTCTCGCTGAGGTTATTCCTTAAAACTCTAAATCAGGCTTTTTCGACCTGACCGAAATCCAATTCAACCGGTGTAGATCGACCGAAAATCAACACTGCCACCTGCAGCTTGTTCTTCTCGTAGTTAATCTCTTCAACCACACCGTTAAAGTCAGCAAACGGCCCATCGATAACTCGAACCATTTCACCCGGCTCGAATACAGTCTTCGGACGCGGCTTATCAACACCGCTCTCAACTCGACTTAGGATCTCGTTAGCTTCTGCTTCTGTGATCGGCGCAGGATTACCTGCAGTACCACCGATAAATCCAAGAACGTGCGGCGTATTCTTAACCAAGTGCCAGCTTTCATCATTCATATCCATGTGCACCAACACATAACCTGGATAGAACTTACGCTCAGATTTACGTTTCTTACCGTCACGGATTTCAACAACCTCTTCGGTAGGCACTAACACCTCACCAAAAAGATCCTGCATAGAATGCAGCTCAATTCGTTCTTTCAGCGTATTCATTACACGCTTTTCGTACCCGGAGTACGCATGAACAACATACCAACGCTTAGACATGCTTATCAGCCTCTTAACCTATTGCTCCAGATACTAACCAGCTCAACAATGAGTCAAGCCCCCACAACGCCAAACCCATAATCAGAACCACAACCACAACAATCGCTGTTGTTTGCGCTGTTTCTTGACGTGTCGGCCATACTACTTTGCGAATTTCCTGCTTTGCTTCTTTAAACAAAGTAAAAAACGCTTTCCCTTTTGCTGTTTGCAGAGAGATAAAACCTGCAATCAACGCTAACACAAGCAGTGCAACCACACGGTAGAACAAAGACTGATCTGCGTATACAGAGTTACCTACAACGCCCGCAGTAACAATTGCTACTACAGCGACCCACTTAAGGGCATCAAACTTTGAACCTTCGGAATTCACTTTGGCATTCACGCTTAGGGCCTCAGGATTACTTAAAAATAGCTTGTGTCTTGATGCCATCCCAGAAAAGAGATGGCAGGCCAGGAGGGACTCGAACCCCCAACCTGCGGTTTTGGAGACCGCTGCTCTGCCAATTGAGCCACTGGCCTACTGCATAATAGGGAGGCATATTGTATAAGCCTCCCTACCAGTTGGCAATACCTAATTGTTGATTTTATTCAACAATTTTAGATACAACACCAGCACCTACAGTACGGCCACCTTCACGAATCGCGAAACGTAGACCTTCTTCCATTGCTACTGGGTTGATTAGTGTAACGTCCATTTGAACGTTATCACCAGGCATTACCATTTCTACACCCTCTGGAAGCTCACATGCACCAGTGATGTCAGTTGTACGGAAGTAGAACTGTGGACGGTAACCTTTGAAGAATGGAGTGTGACGACCGCCTTCTTCTTTGGATAGTACGTATACTTCACCCTCGAAACGAGTGTGAGGAGTGATAGAACCTGGAGCTGCTAGTACTTGACCACGCTCAACCTCTTCACGTTTAGTACCACGTAGTAGAACACCAACGTTCTCACCAGCACGACCTTCGTCAAGAAGCTTACGGAACATCTCAACACCAGTACAAGTAGTAGTCGTAGTTTCTTTGATACCTACGATTTCAACTTCTTCACCAACTTTGATGATACCGCGCTCAACACGACCAGTTACTACAGTACCACGACCCTGGATAGAGAATACGTCCTCGATAGGCATGATGAAAGCACCGTCGATAGCACGCTCTGGCTCTGGGATGTAAGAGTCTAGAGTTTCAACTAGAGTCTTAACAGCAGTAGTACCAAGTTCGTTGTCGTCTTCGCCGTTTAGGGCCATTAGAGCAGAACCTGGGATGATTGGAGTGTCATCACCTGGGAATTCATACTGGTCTAGAAGCTCACGAAGCTCCATTTCAACCAATTCTAGCATCTCAGCGTATTCTTCAGAGTCAGCACCACCACAGTCTTCTGCTAGTAGGTCTGCTTTGTTTAGGAATACTACGATGTAAGGTACACCTACCTGACGAGATAGTAGGATGTGCTCACGAGTCTGTGGCATTGGACCATCAGTCGCGCCACATACTAGGATCGCGCCATCCATCTGTGCAGCACCAGTGATCATGTTCTTAACATAATCGGCGTGGCCTGGACAGTCTACGTGTGCGTAGTGACGTTCTGGAGAATCATACTCAACGTGAGAAGTTGCGATTGTGATACCACGCTCACGCTCTTCTGGAGCGTTGTCGATACCGTCAAATGCAACAGCGTCGCCGCCCCATACTTCTGCACATACGCGAGTTAGAGCTGCTGTTAGAGTAGTTTTACCGTGATCAACGTGGCCGATTGTACCAACGTTAACGTGCGGTTTTGAGCGTTCAAATTGTTCTTTAGCCATCAGTCTGTCCAGTGCAAATTAATTTACAAAGTGCCAAATATAACAAAGGGCAGATATATTACTATATCTACCCTAAAAATAAATTCTGGAGCTCAAGAGCGGAATTGAACCGCCGACCTCACCCTTACCAAGGGTGTGCTCTACCCCTGAGCTACTTGAGCTTAGTCTCACTTGGAGCGGGTAGCGGGAATCGAACCCGCCTCTTCAGCTTGGAAGGCTGAGGTAATAGCCACTATACCATACCCGCCTTACTGTGAATGGTGGTGAGGGGTGGATTCGAACCACCGAAGCTTACGCGTCAGATTTACAGTCTGATCCCTTTGGCCACTCGGGAACCTCACCAACAATTTCAAAACTTCACTGACCTATGAGATGGTGCCGGCACCAAGAGTCGAACTCGGGACCTACTGATTACAAGTCAGTTGCTCTACCAACTGAGCTATACCGGCGTCTCAATGAAGTGGCGCGTATGTTACCACCGAATCAGGGCTTTGCAACCCCTTTACACAACTTTTTTTCAATTTTTATAAAATAATAGTTTTCTTTGACTATTTCTTTGATTTTACTGGATAAATTTCGATCACCTGAGGCATCCATTACAACAACATAGCGAGTTCCAGTAGATTCGCGCTTTTCTACACGACTATCAATTGCTAGTGACGATAGTACCTTTACCTGCTCTACAGCCGATTCTTTATTACTATAACCTTCTAGGCTGTATTCAAAGTCCAGTAATTCGTCACCAACTTCACTTAACCCCTTGTTTTCCAGGTAATCCATTAAAGCCAAGCGTTTCTTTAGATCTTCCGGTAAGGAAATCACTACCACATAGCTAGCAACAGCTACTTCTATCGCTTTATATTCAGCCTGACCGCCTAAACCGACAATAAATTGCGTCACGGCAGCTGCTTTTACATCGGTTTCAAAACCAGTAAACCACAAACACTCTTGCCGGCTAGACTTCTCAGCCTTCAGCCTTTCAAGAGCATCCTGATCCATCTCAGCAACCAGCTTTAATGTATTCAGCTGCTGGCGAGCCTCAGAGATTTTATTGGCCTCTGGCTCTAGCTGGATCGAATGCCAAAACAGTAATACCGCATTGGCTAATAATAGAAAGAGAAACAACCAACGAAACATAACTAAGCCAACGCCCAAGCCAAACCGTCTAAGACCAAATCTGGCTCTAGGTGCCCGCATCCAGCCATCTTGTAGAACAGCTCGCCATCACCGCCTGTTATATAGAGCGCGCTATGCTCAATTTTTAGATCCTTTACAATTTTTTCCGCCAAAGCAACAAACGCAAAATCAATTCCGTTAGACACGGCTGAATTTGTATCTTTGCCTGGCTGAGGATTAAAGGACTTAAGTGAATGATCGATAA
Organism: Neptuniibacter sp. QD34_54; assembly: GCF_047778055.1. Classification (GTDB taxonomy): domain Bacteria; phylum Pseudomonadota; class Gammaproteobacteria; order Pseudomonadales; family Balneatricaceae; genus Neptuniibacter. The sequence continues at coordinate 3,612,405 of NZ_CP180546.1, forward strand.
GAATTTCAGATGTGTTTTCTAATAGGCCTTTTTGCATCAACCTGAGACCAGGAATGATATGACCGCCTATATGTTGTCCTTTATGATCAACGTGATCGACAGTAATCGCACTTCCACAATCGACCACACAACAAGCGCCACCCGCTTTTTTAAAGGCCGCTAACATAGCCAACCAACGATCAACCCCCATCCGCTGCGGATCGACATAACTATTTTTTAATCCAGCTTGCTCCGCTGTTGTTTTAGCAAATATAGGCTCGACTTGCTCTAGCGCTTGAAAGATTACCTTCAGTTGCAGGTTTATTTCTTTACCTGCAACTGACGTCACTCTGATTTTTGAAAATTTTTGTAGCCAGCTATCCGGAATTGACTGCTCGTTCAATTCTCGCGTTAACAGCTTACCTCGAGCACCATTCTGTTCGAGCACTCGCCACTTTATAAACGTATTGCCAGCATCTATTTCAAGAATCATAAGTTTCGCTGAACACTCACTTCTCCACCGTGAAAAGCCTGCACGCCAGACGGCGTTTGTAGAAGCAGTGCGCCGGAGGTATCGATACCGTTGCAAACACCTTCTACCATCTTCTCACCAACCTGCAATACGATCTCTTTATTCTGCATAGCATGGTAGGACTGCCACTCATCAACCCATGCAGCAAAGCCTGTGCGCTCAAACTCTTCAAGCCTTACTACTAGCTGATTAATAACTTCGGCTAATAGTCGATTGCGGCTTACATCAGTGCCAGCAATAGTTTTAAGATCGGTCCAAGGCTGATCGATATCTTCAGCCTGTTCTTTTGGCATATTCACATTCATACCAACACCAATAATCACTTGGCATTGACCGGACGCTTCTCCATTTAACTCAATCAAAATCCCTGCAAGTTTTTTGCCTTGATAAAGTAGGTCGTTTGGCCATTTCAGCTCAACCCCATCAACCGAGAGTACTTCCAATGCTTTAACAAGAGATAGACCGATCAGCAGACTCAAACCCTCAAGTGCTGCAGCGCCCTGCTCAAATCGCCATACTAAAGAGAAATAAAGATTGCGAGCAAAAGGACTCACCCAGCTGCGACCTCGTCGACCACGACCTTCTGTCTGCTGCTCAGCAACAAACAAACGCCCATGACAATCTCCCTTCTGAGACTCCTTCATAGCCATCTCATTAGTAGAGGCAATGGTTAACGGAATCTCTGGACATTTAATTAGTTCTGCAACCTCTGGGCGTAAAGCAGATTTAATCTGCTCATAATCCAGTAGCTCTACACCACCCGGGACTCGATAACCTCGCCCTTTAACACTGTAGACTTCAAGACCGCTTTCTTCGATACGGCGTATATGTTTCCAGATCGCACTACGGCTGATTCCAATTTCCTCTCCCAATTCTCGACCGGAGTGGAATTTGCCATCAGCTAGAATAGACAACAACGAACGGAGCGTCATACTACTTTGCCTTCTTTAAATTTTATCTAAAACAATAAAGCTATAGTTGTATGGGTTAGGTCCTTCTGCAGAGAAATCTTCTCTACCCACTTCTTTCCAATTTTCTCGCGCAAACTCAGGGAACCAAGCATCCCCTTCTATTTCTGCATCAACTTCTGTCAGATATAAACGATCAGCCTTCTCTAACGCTTGCGCATAAATCTGACCGCCACCAATGACCATCGCCTCGGATGCACCATCGATCATTGCTACACTTTCAGCCATATCAATAGCCGCTTCTAGGCTAGAAACAACTTTGACACCTTGAGGCGCATAAGATTCCTGTCTAGAGATAACGATATTGGTGCGCCCAGGTAGTGGACGGCCTATAGACTCATAGGTATTTCGCCCCATGATAATCGGCTTACCCATAGTCACTTGTTTAAAGTAACGTAGATCTTCAGGTAAGTGCCATGGCAGCTTATTGTTAACGCCAATCACTCGATTTTTAGCTTGTGCAACAATAATTGCTAAGTTCATCGAAACTCCTAATCGACTTATATCGCTAAGATATTAAGCATCATTTTATATTCTTACCAAAAATACTTAACATTCGGTAACATAATCTCACTGAATTTAAACACAGGGTTAAGCACAAACCAATGAGACAATACCTAGATCTGTGCCAAAGAATTATCGATGAAGGCGTTTGGGTAGAAAACAAACGCACAGGCAAACGCTGCCTTACCGTCATTAATGCTGATTTAACTTATGACGTCGGCCAAGGGCTGTTCCCTATGGTGACTACGCGCAAGTGCTTTTACAAATCAGCGATTGCAGAGATGTTAGGTTATCTCCGCGGTTATGATAACGCAGCAGATTTTCGCAAGATTGGCACCAAAACATGGGATGCCAATGCCAACGACAATGCTGAGTGGCTAGCTAATCCATATCGAAAGGGTGAAGATGATTGCGGTTTCATCTACGGAAAAGTAGGCAGAAACTTCCCAAAACCCGATGGCGGCAGTATCGACCTATTGCGCAAAATTGTGGATAACCTATCAAACGGTATTGATGACCGTGGTGAGATCTATACCTTCTATCACCCGGGTGCCTTCCACATGGGCTGCTTACGACCTTGCATGTATAGCCATCACTTCTCACTGCTAGGCGATACACTTTACCTAAACAGCACTCAGCGAAGCTGCGATGTGCCATTAGGTCTGACATTTAATATGGTGCAGGTGTACTTCTTGCTAGCGATCGTAGCACAGATCACCGGTCATAAACCGGGTAAGGCATATCACAAGATCGTGAACGCCCATATTTATGAAGACCAAGTTGAGCTAATGCGCGATGTGCAGCTTAAACGTGAGCCGTTACCGTTACCGACCTTTAAGATCAATCCAGATATCAAAACGCTGGAAGATTTGGAAACATGGGTAACCGTCGATGACTTTGAAGTTGAAGGTTATCAGCACCACGACCCGATTCAGTATCCGTTCTCGGTTTAGATCAGACAATAAAAAAAGAGGCCTATTTGGCCTCTTTTTTAAGCTCAATTTCATCCGCGCTTATAAGCGAGCCCAACCAACAACATCCCCAGCAGTATCATCGGCAAAGAAAGCAACTGACCCATGGTTAGCCACTCAAATGCGATAAACTGAAGATGCGCGTCCGGTTCACGCACGAATTCTACTAAAGATCGGAACAAACCATAGAGCAGTAGGAATAATCCAGAAACAGCCATTTTCGGTCGCGGTTTAGATGAGAACCACCAAAGCACCACGAATAGCACAAGCCCTTCTAGTGCAAATTCATACAACTGAGAAGGATGACGAGGCAGATCACCTCCGCGAGGAAATACCACACCCCAAGGCCCATCGGTAACACGCCCCCAAAGCTCACCACCAATAAAGTTACCAATACGGCCTGCACCTAAACCAATCGGCACCAAAGGCGCTACAAAGTCCGTCATGGTAAATAGGGATTTACCGTGTTTACGACCAAACAGATACATGGCCGCGATAACACCGAGCAAACCTCCGTGGAAAGACATCCCCCCTTCCCAGATAGCAAATAGCCAAAGCGGATCTTGCAGGAATCGATCAAGGTGATAGAACAGGACATACCCCATTCGACCACCCAATACCACGCCCATAGCACCCCAGAAGATCAGATCTGATATCTGCTCTTCAGTCCAGCCAGAACCAGGTAAACGCGCTCGCCTTACACCTAGCCACCAAGCTGCGGCAAAGCCGATCAAATACATCAAGCCGTACCAATGAATCTGCAATGGCCCAACATCTAATGCAATCGGGTTGATATCATGAACCCACACAGCACTACTCCTAAACTAGGTTACTGATTAAGAAACGCAGCCCTACACAGAATAAAAAGACTGCAAAAATCCGTTTTAAAACTGGTCCTGGCAGACTGTGCGCCCATTTAGCACCAAACTTAGCAAAATAAGAACTGGTCAAAACAATACCTGCAAATGCAGGTAGGTAGACATAACCTGCACTCCAATCAGGCATATCAGCATTCCCCCAACCTTCCCAAACATTGGTTAACGCCGCCATTACTGCAATCGGAAGACCACAGGCAGCTGAAGTAGCCACTGCTTGTTGCATCTGTACTCGCCCCCAGGTGAGATAAGGCACTGTCAGGGTTCCACCACCAATACCAAAAATACTGGAAAGCCAACCAATCACACCACCTGAGATAACAAAAGATTTGGTACTCGCCGATATTTCACCCGCATCAGGCTTTAAGTTCAACGCCATTTGGATCGAAACCAAAATAGCAAAGCCGCCCAACGCAATTTGTAGCCATTCACCAGTCATTTGCCCCGCAGTTTTAACGCCGAGAAATGCACCCAACAAAATACCAGCTGTTAAAGGCTTAAAAATATCCCAGCGGACTGCACCTTTGCTGTTATGTGCCATAGTAGAGCTGATCGAAGTCACTACTATGGTCGCTAAAGAGGTGGCAACCGCTGCATGGGTCAACACGCTAGGCGCCATCCCCTGCAATTCAAAGCAAAAGACCAATACCGGCACGATCAACAGACCACCACCAATACCAAATAAGCCTGCAACAACCCCTGCTGCTGCGCCTAGAATTAAGTAGGTAAGAATTGTGATCAGCATCTTTTATCCTTTACTCTGCCTTTGTGCGATTTGCACTTACAATAAAAACGATCGCTATATTACCCAATTAATGGCCTATTACCTATGTGCTTAATAACATTCGCGTATAAGACCCACCCTAAGTACTCCCTGATTTTACTCGCCAATCGCGACGAGTTTTATCAAAGAGCCAGTCAAGCGATACATTTTTGGCCCGATCAGACTCAGGTGCTTGCCGGAAGGGATCTAGAACAGATGGGCACTTGGTTGGGCATCAATAAAGCAGGAAAGTTCTCAGCCGTTACCAATTTTCGTGATGGCAACAACATGGCCAAATCGAAAAAATCTCGCGGTGAGCTTACAGCCAATTTTTTAACGGGTTCTACTGATGCGAAAAGCTATTTAGCGCAATTGGAGAAAGAAAAATCACAATACGGCGATTTTAATCTGCTTACAGGGGACAAAACAGGTCTGTACTACAGTTCTAACCGCGGAGGCCAAACGCAGCAATTACAACCCGGCGTATACGGAATGAGTAATGCGCTTCTAGACACGCCTTGGCCAAAGCTTACCCAAGTAAAACAGGCGCTAGTAGATAAAATCGAAAATGAGATGATTTCTGAGCAGGCTTTGTTTGAGATTATGCTTAACGATCAACAGGCTGCAGACGAAAACTTGCCGGACACCGGCGTACCTTTTGAATGGGAAAAACAGCTCTCTTCTAGCTTTATTCGATCAGAGACTTATGGCACTCGGGCTATAACGCTCCTTCTGCAAGAACTCGATGGCTGCACAACAGTTATCGAACAAGGGTACGACTATAATGGCCCCTTAAAAAGAAGTGAGTATCAACTTACTTTGCCAGCCTTAGGGTAGCGACCTCAAGGAAAAAAACAGACTAAACAACAACCGGCTGTTTTGGCAGCGCTATACCCAAGTCAGTGAGACGCTCATTGATAAACTGCTGAATACGATCAGCATCATCCATCGCCATCACATCTTTCAGGAGTTGACCCGCATCTTCCTTACTCACTTGGCGGATTGCCGCTTTTACTTTAGGCAGATTGGTCGCGTTCATTGATAGCACGTCATAGCCCATTGCCATCAACAGCAAAGCACCGCCTGGCTCAGACGCTAATTCACCACAGATAGACACTGTAACGTTTTCTTTATGGGCTTCTCGCGCAATGAAAACCAGCGCCCTAAGAACAGCGGGATGGTAACTAACATACAGATCAGCAACACGAGGGTTATTACGATCTACGGCAAGCAGATACTGAGTAAGGTCGTTGGAACCCACTGAGATAAAATCGACACGACGGGCAAATCGGCGTACCTGATAAACAGCAGCCGGCACCTCAACCATCACACCCACCAATGGACGCTCTATATCATGCCCTTCATCTTGCAGTTCTTTAACTGCACGATCAATCTGACGACTTGCTTCTTCTACTTCGCCTACGCTGGTCACCATCGGCAACATGATACGTAGATTACCGTAACCTTCACCTGCTTTAAGCATTGCGCGTACTTGCACAAGGAAGATCTCAGGATGATCCAGCGTCACTCGGATACCACGCCATCCCAAGAATGGGTTTTCCTCTTCAATTGGAAAGTAAGGTAGTGACTTATCTCCACCGATATCCAAGGTACGCATTGTCACTGGGCGAGGATGGAATGCTTCTAACTGTTTACGATACGTCTGTGCTTGATCCTGCTCACTCGGGAAGAACTCTCGAATCATGAAAGGCACTTCGGTTCGATACAGTCCGATACCTTCTGCGCCACGATCCAGTGAACGCGCCACATCGGCGATCAAACCTGTATTTACCCAAAGAGGCATACGGAAACCATCTGTAGTTTCCGCAGGAAGGTCCTTAATCGCTTCAAGTTCGGCAGCCTGCTCTTGTTCACCGCGCAAGATATCTCTGTAGGCCGTTAGTAGATCTTCTCCCGGCTGAACATAGATTCGACCTGAGTAGCCATCAAGAATCAGCTCTCGACCATCAATACGCGTCAGGGGCAGATCCACTGCTCCCATAATGGTCGGAATACCCATGGAACGAGCAAGGATCGCAGCATGAGAATTACTGGAGCCATGAACAGAAACTAAACCGACCAACTTCTCGCTCGGCACTTCACCAAGCATCGCCGGAGTTAATTCATCAGCAACCAGTATGGTTTCATCGGTAAATTCGAGTACCGCCGGTGCGTCTTCTTGCAGATAGGCGAGCACTCGACGCCCTAAATCTTTGATATCAGTCGCACGTTCACGCAGATAGGGATCATCCATCATCGAAAACTGACGCACATGTTCCGTAACAACTTCACGGAGCGCACCTTGCGCCCAGTTCCCTTGACGAATTCGAGCAACCACTTCACCAGCCAAAGCGTTGTCATCCAACATTCGAAGATAAACATCGAACAGCGCCTGCTCTTCAGAACGTAAACGCTGGGCTAAACTGCGCCCAACTACTTTGATATCCCGTCGAACAAGCTTTAACGCAGCTTCAAAGTTCGCAATTTCCTGCTCTACATCTTTGGCAACTTTATCCGGAACTGAATTCAGATCTGCAGGAGGCGCAACAACCGTAGCCGAACCAATAGCTACGCCAGCAGAACCCGGTACACCTTCAAAGCGTAAGTTAACAATCTCGCTACTAGGCTCTTCACCCATCGCACCTAAAGAGCCTGTGGCTTCAGCATGAGCAATCGCACCTGCTAGTTGCGCAGATAATGTAACCAGAAAAGCTTCTTCGCTCTCATCAAAACGGCGCTGCGCTTTTTGCTGAACAACTAAGACCCCTAAAACACCGCGGTGATGGATAATCGGCACACCGAGGAAAGAGTTAAAACGCTCTTCACCAGTGGACTCAACATATTTGTAGGCGGGATGTTCAGAGGCGTTTTCAAGGTTAATCGGTTCGGCACGATCCACCACCATACCAACCAAGCCTTCTTCGGCAGATAAGCGAACACTACCTACCGCTTCTTGATTTAGACCCTCGGTCGCCATCAAAACATAACATTGATCCTCGGGATCAAATAGATAAACAGAACAAACCTCTGTGGACATAGCACGCTGGATGCGACGCACAATCAGATTCAGTACCGAGTCCAAATCTGGCGCGATACTGACTTCCTGTACAATCTTCTTCAACACATCCAGCATTCAGTGTCTCTCCTTCTAGGTATTTATGGCATTAAATCTCGATAGTTTAGGTGATAATTCTCGCATTGCCTTGCGATACACCTCTCGTTTAAATGACACAACCTGTCCTAGCGGATACCAATAGCTCACCCAACGCCAACCATCAAACTCTGGCGATTCAGTGTGATCAATTTTTACCGCGCTATCTGCGCTCAACATCCGTAGCAAGAACCATTTTTGCTTCTGGCCAACACATACCGGATGCGAATTGCGCCGGATCATTCGTTTGGGCAATCGGTATCTCAACCAACCTCGGGTTACTGCAACAATCTCTACATCTTCTGCAGCAAGTCCAATCTCTTCTCTTAATTCGCGATACATTGCTTCTTCAGGGGTTTCATCCTCATTAATCCCCCCCTGCGGAAACTGCCAAGCATCTTGGCCAATTCGTCTTGCCCAAAGGACCTGACCCAGCGAGTTAGCCAGAATGATACCGACATTCGGCCTGAACCCATCTGAATCAATCACTTTAGTTATTCCTAATTATTTTTCAGCTATTGTTCCATAATTCTTTGATACTCAGCAAATCCCTTTTCAGACAATTGCATTCAAAGCATATCCTCCCTATCCTTGCGACACTATCTTATTCGTTGAGGAACCTCTTTTGAGCTTAGCAATTTTTGATCTGGACAATACTCTTCTTGCCGGTGACAGCGATCACGCATGGGGCGAATTCCTGTGCGAAAAAGGAATTGTAGATAGCGATGAGTATAGTCGCGCAAACGACTACTTTTACGAGCAATATAAGAATGGCGGATTAGATATTTTCGAATTCCTTGCCTTTGCTCTAAAGCCTTTGGCTCAGATGCAACGTGCAGAACTAGATAAACTGCATTTAGAGTTCATGGAATCTAAAATTATTCCAATTATGCTGCCTAAAGCGGCTGAGCTTCTACAGAACCACCGCGAACAAGGTGATTACTTGCTTATTATCACAGCGACTAACCGCTTTGTAACAGGCCCTATCGCAGACAAGCTGGGCGTTGACGACATTATTGCAACAGACCCAGAAGAAGTGGATGGCGAGTACACAGGCAAAGTTGCGGGTATACCTTGCTTCCAAGATGGCAAAGTAACGCGCCTGAATGAATGGTTAAAACATAATGACTTCAATTTAGAAGGCAGTTATTTCTACAGCGATTCTCATAATGATTTGCCACTGCTAGAAAAGGTCACTCATCCAGTCGCTGTCAATCCAGATGAGACCCTAGAAGATCATGCTAACGCAAAACTCTGGCCAGTATTAGATTTGCGTTAACCCCACGTTGATTAAAGCAAAAAAAGAGAGGCAACAGCCTCTCTTTTTTATTACCTATTAAAGTTCAATCAAAGTGCTCAGCAAAATGACGAACATCGTGAGCTAACTTATCAATCTTATCGGCAGCCTTTTCCATCTCTGCCAAAACAGCCGCACTGATCGCTGACTCAATCAACAGTTCTAACTCATCAAAATGTTCTTCACCAATATCGTTACACATTGCTATTGGTAATCTCTCCTTAAAAGACGAGACAACATGTTGAGCATGTGCAGTTTGTTTCATTGTCATCGTTTTACTCCTTAACTCTTACTTATGCACTGGGTGACGATCAATTTGCCCTTGGGCATTGCTGACGATTTGCGGATCCGGCTGAAGATCAATCTCTTCACTTTTATTCGGATAAGGCATACGACTAAGTAGATGGCGCATTGCATTAAGTCTTGCGCGCTTCTTATCGTCAGACTTAATCACCGTCCAAGGTGCATCTGCTGTGTCGGTATAGAAAAACATCGATTCTTTGGCTTCTGTATATGAATCCCACTTATCCAAAGAGGCCAAATCAATTGGAGAAAGCTTCCATTGTTTCAACGGATCTACACGGCGAGCCTGAAAACGTCGGAACTGCTCGTCACGGCTTACCGAGAACCAGAACTTAAACAGTTTGATGCCACTTCGCGCCAGCATACGCTCCAGATCAGGGGTCTGACGCATAAACTCTAAATACTCAGATGGCGAACAGAAGTTCATTACTTTCTCAACCCCAGCACGGTTGTACCAAGAACGGTCAAACAGCACTATCTCACCAGCCGTAGGAAGATGGTTGATGTAACGCTGGAAATACCACTGTCCTTTCTCTTGCTCGGTCGGCTTTTCCAACGCCACCACACGTGCACCACGGGGATTAAGGTGCTCCATAATACGTTTGATGGTTCCGCCTTTACCGGCTGCGTCACGCCCTTCAAAGAGGATAACAACACGCTGCCCGGTCTCACGCACCCAGTTCTGCATCTTCAACAGTTCTATCTGCAGCTCTTTTTTACGCTTTTCGTATTCTTTGCGGGAAATTTTTGTATCGTAAGGGTATTCGCTGGACTCAAACAGATCAGTAACTTCCTGATCCAGCAGTACAGTAGGGCAAATTTCTTCTTGCGGTGGCAAGATCACATCTGCAGTTTGAACATCAACATCTGGGGTCTGTAACTCCTGGTTCATAGGCTTACCTCTCTAGTTCGGTTAATCAGTATTACTGATTATGCGCCTACTACATCAGGAGTTTCTGATATAGATCAAACAACCATTAGTATTTTAAAAGTTAACGTTCCCTCTATAATTATTCTTCGGTATGATCCCCGCCCTTTCCGATTAAACCTTCACGGAATAACAGCCCTTAAGCCACCACTTTACAGTGCTTCAAGGACTCATTTAGCTCATGCATCAACATGCTTCGCGTGATGATACCCACTAGCTTATTCTGCTCAACCACTGCATACACTTTTGGTTTATCCAAACCCATCTGCTGAGCTAAATCGACAATACTCAATCCCGGTGAAACCGTAAGTGGATCGGTACGCATAATATCGCCAACAATTTCGTGGCTATCACAGTGATAACTGTCGGTAACTAAATAAGGCAAACAATCAAACTCTGATAAAAAGCCAACCACCTTCAAGTTTTTATCTACTACCGGTAAGCCTAAATACCCAGAATCTAGAATATGAGAAACCGCCTCAACTAGGGGCATATCTGCACTTAGCGGCTTATTCACAGGAAACATTGCATCTTTTACTTGTAACATAACCCTACCCACCTGTTTTATCTTGCTGATTACAGTCTGGCAAAGAACTCGAAAATGACAAATTCACAACAAAAAAGGGGAGCTGTTAAAGCTCCCCTTTTTGATCGATTCGCCAAAGCTATGGGCATGGATTCGGATAGCGGACATGAATCGCTTCAATCTCCGCCAGTAAACCTTCATCAAGGTTAAGGTTTACGGAGTCTATATTCTCTGTCAGCTGCCCCATGGTCGTTGCGCCAATAATATTACTGGCAACAAAATCACGACTATTAACATAAGCCAACGCCATCTGCGCTGGATCCAAATTATGCGCCCGCGCTAACGACACATACTCTTCAGTCGCTTTGATCCCTTGTTCATTCAGATATCGAGTGTAATCAGGGAAGAGGGTTAAACGGCCCTTCTCAGGCTGAGCGCCATTAAGGTACTTGCCACTCAAGGTACCAAATGCCATTGGTGAATACGGCAGTAGAGACACCTGCTCACGCATCAAAACCTCGGTTAAACCCACCTCAGAGGAGCGGTTTAACAAATTGTAGGGATTCTGTACGGAAACAACTCGCGGCAGGCCTAATTGCTCAGCATAAGCTAGAAACTTCATGGTTCCCCATGCCGTTTCATTGGATAAACCCACATATCTAATCAAGCCTTCATCCACCAGCTCTTTTAAAATGTTTAGGGTTTCCAAAATTGCTGCCCCATCGTTTTCTGGAGCATGCTGATAGCCTAACTTACCAAAGAAATTAGTGGTGCGATCTGGCCAGTGGAGTTGGTATAAGTCGATATAATCGGTTTGAAGACGCTTTAAACTGCCTTGGATCGCTTCACGAATATTTTTGCGATCAAAATGCATATCAGGGCGGATAAAGCTGACAAAATCTCCAGGCCCCGCAACCTTTGTTGCAACGATCACCTTATCGCGGTTATTCCGTTGCTTCATCCAGTTACCGATGTAGGTCTCTGTTAGCCCCTGATAACGCTCATCCACAGGCACTGGATACATCTCAGCAGCATCAAGAAAATTGACACCTTGCGCCCAGGCATAATCCAGCTGTTCAAACGCTTCGACCTCAGTGTTTTGTCGACCGAAGGTCATAGTTCCCAGACAGATCAGACTCACATTGAGATCAGTATTACCTAGCTGACGATATTGCATGGTAAAGCTCCTATCTGGGAACAGATGTCAGGTTAAGACGATGGCAAAACTCTGACAAAGAATGATTTAAGGTAATCCGTTTCTGGGATCGCCGGATGTACCGGGTGGTCTGCACCCTGATGCCCCTGATCAAAGATCTGAGCATTACGATCCAATTCGCGGCTATTACTACGAATAATATCGATCAAGCGATCACGTTGAAGATGCATAGAGCATGACGCAGACACCAAGATTCCGTCTTTTTTAAGCAGACGCATGGCGAAGTTATTCATACGGGAATAAGCACGCTCACCATTACGAATATCCTTTTTCTTCTGGATAAACGCAGGCGGATCCAACACAACCACATCAAATTTTTCTTTATCTGCAATCAGAGACTTACAGATATCAAAGGCATCACCGTGGAAGCCTTCAAATCGATCAGACGCATTATTGATACGCGCGTTCTCAGCTGCCACTTCTAGAGCAAAATGGGAAGCATCGACACAGATCGCCTGATTAGCACCAGCAGCCAAAGCCTGCGCGCCCCAGCCACCTACGTAACTAAACAGATCCAGTACGCGCTTACCTTCAACATGCTTTTGCATCTGTGCGCGGTTATTACGGTGATCGTAGAACCAACCGGTTTTCTGACCTTTCTGCAGAGGTGCTAGCAGTGGTACAGAATTTTCCATTAACGGGCACAGCTCAGGGATATCACCTTGAATAATCTCTGTATAAGTTTCCAAACCTTCCATATCGCGCATTTTGCCGTCGTTACGCAGCAAAATCGCTTTCGGCGTGAATACTTTGTTCAGTGCGTCGATAATGTCATCCAATACCGCTTCCATACCAGCTGTAGAGATCTGTACAACAAACACATCGTAGAAACGATCAATCACTAGACCTGGCAGGGCATCACTGTCACCAAACACCAAACGATAACAATCATCAGTAAAGCAGCTTTCACGCAGTGATAGCGCCACTTTAAGACGGTGAATGATTAAGGAACGATCCAAAGTGTATTTAAGATCACGACTGACGATTCGACCGCAAATCAACGTATTTGGGTTTACATAAGCAACGCCTAAAGGTTTGCCTTTGTCAGTTTCGACAATAACCTGCTGGCCCGGCTCAAAGCTCTTCAGCGGTGTCGCGCGGTTATCCACTTCGTTACTGTAGATCCAAAGGTGACCACCACGCAGCCTGCGTTCAGCCCCACTGTTTAGTTTTAGAGTTTGCAGTGACATGTTTTTCCTGTTTTACAGACAACTGTCCCGGCATATAGCCGGGACAAGGTATTTATTTCTCAGGCCGAGGCCCTAAATCTGACTTAAGCTTCAGATTCGCACAGATCGTTGTAAGCTTCTGCGCTTAGTAGTTCGTTCAACTCATCAGCGTCGCTTAGCTTCAATTTGAAGAACCAACCATCACCGTATGGGTCAGAGTTAACTAGCTCTGGAGAGTCTTCCAGATCTTCGTTAACAGCTACAACTTCACCACTTAGCGGCGCGTATACGTCAGATGCAGCTTTAACAGACTCAACAACACCTGTTTCATCACCTGATTCTACTTCAGCACCGACTTCTGGCAGCTCAACGAAAACTACGTCACCCAAAAGGTCTTGCGCGTGGTCTGTTACACCGATTACAACGGTGCCATCGCCTTCAACGCGGATCCACTCGTGACTAGCAACGTATTTCAGTTCAGATGGAATGTTACTCATGTTTATTTCCTACCCCTATGGGTCCTGTTTAAATCGAATTCTTAGTCAAAAACTTTTTTGCCGTTACGGACAAAAGAAGGACGAATTACACGTACAGACACCAACTTGCCTTTACCACGCAGATCCACTTCAGCTGTATCCGTTGTGCCCACAGGCACACGCGCCATGGCGATAGAACAACCCAACGTCGGAGAGAATGTACCACTGGTAATCTCGCCTTCGCCAATGCCGTCTACTACAACCTTCTGATGTGCACGTAATACACCACGCGCTTCCATCACTAGACCTACAAGCTTATGGCTCACACCTGCATCACGCTGCTGCTGTAGTGCTTCGCGACCGATAAATACACGCTCTTGCGGTTCCCAAGCGATCGTCCAACCCATATTAGCTGCTAGTGGAGAAATAGTTTCATCCATATCTGCGCCATATAGGTTCATACCCGCTTCTAAACGCAAAGTGTCGCGCGCACCAAGTCCACACGGAGCAACACCAGCATCCGCGAGTGCCTGCCAGAAATCTGCCACCTCATCTTCAGGCAGCATCACTTCTAAACCGTCTTCACCAGTATAGCCAGTTCTCGCAATAAACCAGCCTTCAGACTCTAAACCTTGGAAAACACTTAACTGATCGATCAAGTTAGCGCGGGACTCTGTTACAGTTTGTTTAGCCAACGCTAATGCGTCTGGGCCTTGCACTGCTACCATCGCCAATTCTGGCTGTTCTGTTAGCGCAACGTCATCAAAGCTAGCCGTCTGGTCAGACATCCAACGTAAATCTTTTTCGCGTGTTGCACAGTTCACAACGACACGGAACCACTCGCCAGCAACACCTGGCTCTGTCATTAGGTAGACAATAAGATCATCAATTACACCAGCATCTTCATTCAGCATGCCGCTGTACATCGCCTTACCCTTTTCCTGCAACTTAGCAACATCGTTTGCTAGCAGGTAACGTAAATACTCTTTAGCGTCTGTGCCGGTAACGTCTACAACCGTCATGTGGGAGACATCAAACATACCAGCAGCTTGTCGAACCTTGTGATGCTCATCCACCTGAGAACCATAGTGGATTGGCATATCCCAACCACCGAAGTCGACTAGCTTAGCACCCATCTCTTGGTGCTTTTCGTACAATGCAGTTTTGCTACCCATATTATTAACTCTTATCAGGGGCTAGCTTAGGCCTTGTTATCGTCATAAACAGGTCTTGCTAGGCTTTAACAACTGCTTTTCAGCTCAAGAGCGAATCAATTGACCTGAAAAACAAAAAAAGGGAAGACAATTTATAGGGATTCTCTTCACAGTTCAATCTTTGAACGACAAACTAGGGTTGCGACTATGGTCGGATCAGATTATCCAAGCCGATTATTCTTGAATGTTTCTCTGCGCCAATTGTGGCAAACGACCAGATAACCCCATCGCATCCATCACAATATGATTTTTAACTGGAGATAGTTTATCCAATAAGTTCATGCCCATATTGCGCGCCAAGCAAGCTAAAGGCTGTCTGGTATTAAATAAACGCTTGAAGCTTTCCATGGCTAAAGACATCTGAATATTGTCATTGCGGCGTTCGCGCTGGAATCTGCGTAACACCGATTGGGCGCCTAAAGGCTCACCTCGACGAGAAGCGTCCATCAATGTTTCAGCTAACTGAGCCGCATCCAGCAAACCTAAGTTCACCCCCTGACCTGCCAGAGGATGGATGGTATGAGCCGCATCCCCAATCGCAGCAAAGCCCGGCTGAATATAATGCTGAGCATGACGCTGACGTAACGGAAAAACGCTGCGTTGATCACACCATTCTATGTCCCCTAAACGGTTCTCAAATGCACGACCTAATTGCTGGCAAAACGCTTCATCGGGCAATGCCATCAATTCGTTGGCATGTTCTGGCGATGTCGACCAAACAATCGAGCAGTAGTAGTCGCCCTCTTCGTTACTCAAAGGTAACAATGCGAGCGGTCCATCTTCGGTAAAACGCTGCCAAGCGGTCGCTTGGTGCGGCTGTTCGGTTTTAACAGTGGTCACAATGGCATGATGACCATAATCCCATTCCACCATTGGTAGGCCCGCGTGTTGACGTGTTTTTGATAACGCGCCATCCGCAGCAACCACTAGATCCGCTTGAATGATACGACCATCACTCAACTTCACCGCACGACCTTGATCAGACTGGGGAGATAGCTCCGTCACTGTCACGCCGGTAATCAACTCTACAGAAGGTGTTTCTAAAAGAACCTGGTACAAACCCGCCAGTGTCACACGATTTTCTACAATATGACCTAGAGCGGGTTCATGCAGTTCTCGCGCTGAGAAGTGAATATGCCCAGTGCCTTCGCCATCCCAAACATCCATCTCAGTGTAAGGGCTTAGACGATAATCCTGCATATATTTCCAAGCACCTACAGAGGTTAAGATCTGCTGTGAGGCACAGGTGAGCGCACTGACACGAGGGTCATAGCCCTTAGCTTGTGCACCTTTAACAAACTCAGAGAAACCACTGATATCGCCTTCGCGTTGCTCTAAAAGCGTGACTTTAATATCGGCATCTGCCAAAGCCGCAGCAAGGGTAACTCCCACCATGCCGGCTCCAACAATAACTACATCTGAATTAAGCACTTGAGCCTGTGTATTTTCTGGCATGATCTATCTCTATTTCAGGTCTGGAGCGGGCATATCTAAGCCCATGGCACCACGGGCAAAGACGGTTCTAGCAGGCGGACAAATATCTAAGAGTTGCAGGCCTAGGTTACGGCCGGCTGCAAGCAGAATATTATTATTAGAAAACAGCTTCATAGTCTGATCACTCAGCCCAATTGTGCGCTGCTGATCTTGTCGTTGCTGTTCGTAGAAATCCTGAAGTACGTTTAAGTCACCTAGATTGCCACCTGCCTTACGGGCTTGAATTAGGTGATCAGCCAAAGCGACAACACCACGTAACGCCAAGTTGTATCCTTGCCCGGCAATTGGGTGTAAAGCATGGGCTGCGTTACCTAAGACCACTAAACCCTGACGCACCTGCTCCTGTGCTAAAACCAGTTTTAGAGGATAGGTATGTCGTTCACCCACTTTGACAAAATTACCTGCGCGATGACCAAAGCGTTCGTGTAGACGCGCTATAAACTCAGCTTCGTCAAGCGCCATCACTTCATCGACTTGATCATTAGGCACTGTCCAAACTAGACCACAACGATGCTCACCGTTTTGTTCTTCCAAGGGTAATAGCGCCATAGGGCCCGTATCGGTAAAACGCTCATAAGCAATATCGTTGTGTGAGCGATCTAAGCTTACGTTGGCTATGACTGCGTGTTGCTCATAGGTCGTTTCGCTGTAGTTCATGCCCATTCCTTCACGCAATGAGGAACGGCCACCATCAGCCATCACAACCAATTCAGTCGTTAACTGAAGCGTCTCACCCTCTTTTTCTAGGGTGACGCCCATCTGGTCAGAGCCATACTGAACATCTGTCACTTCGGCAGGGCAGATAAAATCAATTCGATTCGCATCATCCTGCTGCAAACGATCTAACAACACGCGTCCGAGCCATTGATTTTCAACCACATAGCCCAGCGCAGGCACTCTCTCCTGCTCTGCGTGCAGACGCGTCACACCAAAATGACCTTTATCTGAAACGTGAATATGCTTGATGGGAGCTAAATGCGTTTTTAGCGTTGGCCAGATACCCATGACTTCGTAGATAGAGCGGCTTCCATAAGCCAATGCCGTCGCTCTGGAATCATAGCTTGGCTGATACTCCAGAGCACTTTTCTCAGGCATAGGAAAGGCTTCAATTACGGCGATATTCAGATCAAGCTGTTCACTCGCTGGCAGAAGAGCACAAGCTAAACTCGCGCCCACCATGCCGCCACCGATCACCACAATGTCATAGTGCTGTTTCATTTTGCTGCCATTAACGCTTCAATTTCTGCAATTTCTTTCGGCACAGCTGCAGTAAGGTTTTCGTTCCCCTCTGCAGTGATCAAGATATCGTCTTCAATACGTACACCAATACCGCGCCAACGAGGTTCAACATTTTCGTTGTCCGCAGCGATATAGATCCCTGGTTCCACCGTCATCACCATACCAGGCTCTAACGGACGCCATTCGCCATCGACTTTGTAATCGCCAACATCATGAACATCCATACCTAACCAATGACCAATACGGTGCATATAAAAATCACGGTAGCGACCCGCTGAGATCTCTTCACTCAAGGTACCCGATAGCAAACCTAGCTCAATCAGTCCTGCGGTTAACACTTCTACCGACTTTTCGTGTACGGCTTCCCACAAAACACCTGGTTTCGCGAATTCAATACAAGCTTTCTGTGCTTTCAAAACCAGTTCGTATATTGCCGCTTGTTCTAGACTAAAGCGACCATTTACAGGGAAAGTACGTGTAATATCGCCGGCATAATGATCTAGCTCACACCCGGCATCAATTAACACCAGATCACCGTCATTGAGCGGTTCGCTGTTTTCGATGTAGTGCAGCACACAAGCATTTGCTCCGCCACCCACGATCGTCGAGTACGCTGGCTGGCGTGCGCCATTCATCGCAAAGTGGTGCAAGATCTCCGCTTCTAACTGATATTCCATCACGCCGGGCTTACACAGTTGCATCGCCTTGATATGCCCCTGCGCAGAGATCTCACCGGCACGACGCATCATATCTTTTTCTGCATCGCCTTTGATCAAGCGCATTTCATGTAACAGGCAATCCAGCATCACCAATTCAGAAGGCGCAACTGCCCCTTGGCGTACTTTTGCCCTAATCAGGTTAAGCCAGTGTCGAACGCGTTGATCAAGCTCTTCATCTTTACCAATGGAGTAGTAAATTCGAGAAACGCCATTTAATAGGCCCGGTAGAATATCGTCGACTTCATCAATGGCATGGGCTTCATCCATGCCATAGTCATTAACAGCGCCTTCAGGCCCTGCACGATAGCCATTCCAGATCTCCATCAGCTTGTCACGATTACGACAGAACAGCACCGATTCACCATCTGTACGACCCGGCATCAATAGCAACACAGCATCCGGCTCGTTAAAACCTGTTAAATAGTAAAAGTTGCTATCCTGACGAAATGGATATTCAACATCGCTATTGCGCTGCTTCATCTGCGCAGAAGGAATAATCGCGATACTGCCCGGTGACATCTGCGCCATCAACGCAGCACGACGTGCGACAAACTGATCAAGACCGATCTTCATTAATGCAACCTGTTGTTTTCTGGCTTAGCTTTAGCAAACTCTTTTTCTTTCTTTTCTAACGCTTTATTACACTCGGTAAACAGCATCAAAACAGCCATACGCACATATTCTTGAACTTCCATCAGATCAGCTTCGTTTTCATCAAGCTCTTCCAGATCGGAAGAGATTTGTGCGATTTGACCAAGGTCATTTAGCGTCTCTTTCGCTTCAGGCGATAAGCTGGCATCTGTATGTTTGCCATAGAGACCGAATCCACTTAGGAAGCTCTGACACCAACGCCCTAGCGATTCAGCACGCATAGAGATCTCATCCTCATCATCTGGAAGCACCATATCGAACTCCAGATCCATACTTTCCATACAGCCAAGCGTAGCGGTGTAAAGATTCGTCACCACAGACTTACTGCTATCTTGAGAGAGCGATTCTATATCGAGCAATTCATTAACAATTTTCTCCAACGCCGCTGGTTTTAAACGTGCACCCGCAGCTAAATGTCCCGAGATAACTCCGTGGAGTTCTGAAGGTGAAACAGCTCTCACCCCCTCCTCTACAAACATATTTGCGATAAGTTCAAAATCGGGTAGATCTACAGGTACATTTTCTAAAGACATGAATCGAATCCATCAATAATATCGTGCTGTTAATCCTAGCATTTCAACACTTCCTGTGCAGCGTCATTGACCCACAGACAGGGGCTGATTATAGTCCTGCTGAGAATAATTTAGCTTTAGGGGCATTCTTTCTGCATGACTGAGCATTACTTTAACGCGCTGGAACAGAAAATCGATCAACTTCTGGAACGCTGCGAACAACTAAATCAGGAAAATATTCAGCTGCGTGCCCGTGAACAACAGCTTAAAGAGGAGCGTGCTCAACTAGTACAGCTCAACGAACAAACGCAATCCAAAATTCAAGCGATGATCATGCGACTTAAAGCGTTGGAGCAAAACAAATGAGCCAGCCAGAATCCCAACCTGTCACTATTACTCTGTTAGACAAAGAGTTTAATTTTAACTGTCCGGCTGACGCAGAAGCTGAATTATTGGCTTCCGCAGACTTTCTTAATGAGAAAATGCTAGAGATCAGAAAAACAGGCAAAGTATTAGGACTTGAGCGGATAGCAGTGATGGCAGCGCTCAACTTGGCTCATGAGTTATTGCAATCTAAGCAAGCAAACACCAGCAATATTGAAGAACGCCTACGTCACCTTGGCAACAAAATTGATCAAGCGTTAATCAACGAAACACAAACTGCTGATTCGGACAGTTAACCACTGTCCTTGAAAACTTTTCAACTTAATAAAAGTGTATATTTAACAGCCAGTTACATCACCACCTAGCAGAAAATATTTTTATTACAAGTCCTGACACCGGCACCATAAAGGGTATAATAAAAACATGCCCTGGGGTGTTCGACCGTTGGTTACGTCCCTCGAGCCGATAATCACACTTTTGGGGGTTGCTCGTAGTTTCTGGTGTGCATGTCCGATTTACCGGAAAGCCTAATGATACTCAGTAACCACCTCCTTGAACCTTCGGGTTCAGGGCCATATCCGACACCGGCACCTTGGGGATCTTCATATCACTATGAATCAACAACGCAAACAGCTTCGTCAGCGTATTCGTCGACTCAGACGTTCATTAACCCCTCTTCAACAAAAACAAGCCGCACATGGTTTGTTGAAGAATATACGCACCCGCGCAGATTTCAGACGCGCCAAAACCATCGCCATATATCTACCTAATGACGGTGAGATAAACCCTGAACCGTTGATTCATTACTGCTGGAAACTAGGCAAGGAAGTCTACCTACCTGTTTTACACCCTATTCTTCACAATCGCTTATGGTTTACGTCGTACACAAACCAAACGCCGATGATTAAGAATATCTACGGTATCCGTGAACCTAAACTGCAACCGCACAAACGCAGAGCCGCTTGGGCGATAGATTTAGTTTTGCTACCTCTAGTCGCCTTCGATGCAAAAGGCAATCGTATGGGCATGGGCGGCGGATACTATGACCGCACATTCGGCTTTAAAAATCTGAAGAAAAGCATGAAAGGACCAAGCCTTATCGGGCTGGCGCATGAAATTCAGAGAGTAGAAGAGTTACCTGTAGAGAGCTGGGATATCCCTCTAACATCGATTGTTACTGATAGCAGAAGCTATCTATAACGCAATTGAAAGCTTAACTGTTAAAGACTTGCTCAAACAGGGAAGCAAACTGGAAATCTGCATGCGATACGCCGGTCATTACAGACCCTAGTACAAACACGACTACCAAGATTAGAACCAGATCAGGACCTTTTTTCATTATTCTGCCTATAAGGTTTACCACACATTAAACAAACGCTCGTTTACTTAATGCCCGGCCGTAGTTTTTCATAAATACAGTTTTTTGCAACCCCTTATAAATCATGAGGCAATAAAACTATCGGCCAGTTACATAATTATTTTAATCCAGAATTGTAAAAAGAGCCAATTACCTACTGATTTATAAACTTTTTTGCAGAAAATTAAGAAAAATCATCATAAAAGGTATGGTTAACATCGAGAAAAGTGTCTGTCCGGTGATAATGGCAGCCATCATTTGCACATCCCCACCAAGCTGACGCGCCAGAATATAAGAGGATGCAGCCGTTGGTAAGGCCGCGTACAACCAGATAATTTCAGCATTTGGCAGCCCCAATACAACACAGATCAGAAAGGCCAATAACGGCATTAATAACAGCTTGATCAACGAGGTCACACTTAGCGCTTGGCCACTTTTCATTAGGACCTTAAAGCTCAGTCCTGCTCCTACAGATAACAGCCCCAATGGCAGAGCCATACGACCGAGGAATTCAGCGATAGGCATCAGCAGATCCGGAAAACCTACCCCCGTCTGATTTAACAACAGACCACACAAGCTTCCGACAATAAGGGGGTTCTTTAACAACGCTAACAACACGCTCTTAAAATCTTGAGTTCTACGAGTAAAGTAGGAAAAGACCAGCACACAGCAGAAATTCAACAAAGGGATCATTAGCGCCATTACCACTGCACCTACCACTACTCCTTGAGGACCAAACAAGGTTGCCGAAGCAGCCAAGCCCACATAGACATTAAAGCGAATTCCACCCTGATAAATGGAGGTAATCCCGGCAGCATCGACCTTCAAGAACGGTTTAGCCAAAAAGACCAACACACTACCACCCAAAACCAGCAACACAACAGCCAACCCCACCTGATCCAGAGGAACAGCAGTCATATCTGTACTGGCTAAACGGGACACCAACAAAATAGGAAACAGTACAAAGTAAGTGGCCTTTTCCGCCTGCCCCCAAAAGTCATCGGTTAGAAATCCGCTCTTTCTCGCCGCATAACCTAATAAAATAAGTGCAAATACCGGCCATAGAGCACTGATAATTTCGATCATAGTGTTATAGTGATCTTATAAAGTTAATAATGATGTACAGAGTGGAGCCTACAATGATGACATCTCTTGTCTTAACCGTCATCGGTCCTGATAAACCAGGTCTGGTCGAAATGCTAGCGCAAACCATTACTGAAAATGGCGGCAACTGGCTAGAATCCGGTATGTCCAGATTAGCTGGAAAGTTTGCCGGCATTCTAATCACCGAAGTTCCTGAAGATAAAGCAGCCTCATTAACTGCAGCGCTAACAGCACTAGACGCTCAAGGCTTGAAGGTAACAGTTGAACAGTCTTCAGCACCAGAAGTCACTGGCGCATCTCAGCACTTTAAACTTGAGTTGGTTGGCCATGACAAACCTGGCATCGTGCGTGATATTTCTAGCGCACTAGCTAAACGCCACGTAAACGTTGAACGCCTAAACACAGAACTCGTGTCTGGTTCTATGTCGGCTGAATTGCTGTTTAAAGCAGAAGCTGAGTTACTCGCATCCAGCGACCTAGACTTAGATGAGCTGCAACAGGATTTAGAAAATATTGCTAGCGATCTAATGGTTGATATCAGCTTAGATAAATAAACCATACCGCAGACAAACAAAAAACGCGCTGACCTTTCTCAAGGCAGCGCGTTTTTTCTTTCTAAAATGAGCGATTAACCGCGCGCATCCAATTTAGCTTGGCCACGCTTCACAGCTGCACGCACCTGATTTGGCGCTGTACCGCCAATATGATCACGTGCTGCAACAGAACCTTCAAGCGTTAGCACTTCAAATACATCCTGCTCGATCGTATCGGAGAACTGAACAAGCTCTTCCAACGTCATTTCACCTAGATCTTTATTCTGCTCGATGCCGTAGGCTACAGATTTACCTACAACTTCGTGAGCATCACGGAAAGGCATACCTTTACGCACTAGGTAATCCGCCAAGTCAGTCGCTGTAGAGAAACCGCGAAGCGCTGCTTCACGCATACTCTCTTTCTTAGACTCAAGCGCAGGCACCATATCAGCAAATGCACGTAGACAACCTTTCACTGTGTCGATTGCATCAAACAGCGGCTCTTTATCTTCTTGGTTATCTTTGTTGTATGCCAGTGGCTGAGACTTCATCAACGTTAGCAAGCTCATCAAGTGACCGTAAACACGACCGGACTTACCACGTACTAACTCAGGTACATCTGGGTTCTTTTTCTGCGGCATGATTGAAGAACCTGTGCAGAAGCGATCTGGCAGGTTGATGAAATCAAACTGAGCAGATGTCCATA
Organism: Neptuniibacter sp. QD34_54; assembly: GCF_047778055.1. Taxonomy (GTDB): domain Bacteria; phylum Pseudomonadota; class Gammaproteobacteria; order Pseudomonadales; family Balneatricaceae; genus Neptuniibacter. Next base: position 3,635,976 of record NZ_CP180546.1, read on the forward strand.
GAACCAATTCTTCAGACATACGCGTTAGGTGCATCAACAAGATACTAGACGCGGAACAGAACTCGATCGCGAAGTCACGATCAGATACTGCATCCAAAGAGTTCTCAGCCGGTGCATTAAATTCAAGCAGTTCGCAAGTTAGGTCACGCTGAATTGGGTAAGTCGTACCCGCAAGTGCTGCAGCACCTAGAGGCATGATGTTGGCGCGCTCACGGCAATCTTCGAAACGGCCGAAGTCACGCGTTAGCATCTCAAACCAAGCAAGCAGGTGATGACCAAAGGTTACAGGCTGAGCTGTTTGAAGGTGCGTAAAACCTGGCATGATCGTATCAGCTTCACGCTCAGCAATACCTAACAGGCCCTGCTGTAGACGCGTAATTTCAGCCAAGATCAGATCGATTTCATCACGTAGGTACAAACGAATGTCGGTCGCTACTTGGTCATTACGAGAACGACCCGTGTGTAGTTTCTTACCTGTGATACCAATTTTCTTAGTCAAGGCCGCTTCGATGTTCATGTGCACATCTTCCAGCTCAATTGACCATTCAAATTCACCGCGCTCGATCTCGACACGAATTTCGCCAAGACCACGGATAATATCGTCACGCTCTTCTTCGGTAAGAACGCCTGCCTTTGTCAGCATCTTCGCATGAGCAATAGAACCGCGAATATCCTGCAGATACATACGCTGATCAAATTCAACGGAAGCCGTAAAACGCGCAACGAAAGCATCCGTTGGCTCATTAAAACGACCGCCCCACTGCTGGTTAGTTTTATCACTCATGGGAAAACCTCAAATTACTCGGAGACTTAATCAGCTATTTTTAGCCGATATCACAAAATTTGCGCGACATTATATCATGCCCTTTCGCTTGAGGTGTCTATATCGCGCCCTGCAATCTGCTACAATCGGCAACAAATATTAAATATGCCGTATTTGAGACTACTTTTATGAGCAGAACCATCCGCATTGCTACCCGTAAAAGCCCATTGGCCCTATGGCAGGCAGAATATGTAAAAGCCGAGCTAGAACGCCATCACGCAGACATTAAGGTCGAATTACTCGGCATGGTATCTAAAGGCGACAAGATTCTAGATGCACCGCTAGCCAAAGTGGGTGGTAAAGGCCTGTTTGTAAAAGAGCTAGAAGAAGCAATGCTAGCCGGTGAAGCTGATATCGCGGTTCACTCCATGAAGGATGTACCGATGGAGTTTCCAGAAGGCTTAGGTTTGGCCGTGATCTGCCCACGCGAACAGCCAACCGATGCTTTTGTCTCTAATACTTACAACAGCATTGATGAACTACCTCAAGGCGCTGTAGTCGGTACATCTTCTCTACGTCGTGAAGCGCAAATTCGCGAAAAACGCCCTGACTTAGAGATCAAATGGCTTCGCGGTAACGTCAATACACGTCTACGTAAGCTAGACGAAGGCGAATATGATGCGATCATCCTTGCCTCTGCAGGTCTAATTCGTCTAGAGATGCCTGAACGTATTCGTTCAGAAATTTCTGTAGATTTCAGCCTACCGGCAGGTGGCCAAGGCGCTGTAGGCATTGAGTGCCGTACAGATGATGCCGAACTGCATGAACTTCTTAAGCCACTACACGACACCGAAACGGCTTGGCGTGTAACGGCAGAGCGCGCTATGAACAAGCGCCTTGAAGGCGGCTGTCAGGTACCTATCGCCTGCTACGCGACGCTGAACGATGAAAATTCTGAACTCTACCTACGCGGCCTAGTTGCAAAACCAGACGGTACGTTGATTCTTCGCGACGAACAACGCGGCGCTCCGTCTGATGCCGAAGCCATTGGCGTAGAACTGGCTGATCGACTTTTGGCCGCAGGTGCTAAAGAGATTTTGGACGCTGTATATAACAAAGCAGATGCCTAACTCTTTAATCAACCTTAGGGTTCTGGTGACACGTCCTGAGCATCAGGCCCAAAAGCTTACCGAACAACTCCGCGCCCTTGGCGCGGAACCAATCCCCTTTCCTCTACTCAAAATCCAACCCATCGCTGAAACTGATGAAAACTTTCATCCACTGAAACAACACATTTTAGATCTCGATCTATTTCAGCATGTCATTTTTATCAGCCCAAATGCGGTTGAGATTGGTTATGAGTGGATCGACTTATACTGGCCGCAACTGCCACTGGGCGTTCAATGGCTAGCGATCGGAAAGCAGAGTGCGGCACTATTGAACAACTATGGTATAGATGCCTATCACAGCCCTCTGGGGTACGATTCAGAAGCGCTATTAGCATCACCTGCGCTGCAACAGATAACTGGCGACAAGATTTTAATTATGCGAGGCCAGGGTGGACGGGAAAAATTAGCCACTGAACTTCGTGCACGGGGAGCCGAGGTTAGCTATGCTGAACTCTACCGCCGTGAATGTCCTGCATATTCCGACGCTGATATTGCCGATGCCCTTTTTAATCGGCCTTTAGATGCCATATTTATCAGCAGCGGTGCGGGACTCGACAATTTACTGGACTTGATACAGCGCCCTAATGGGAAATTCAGCACTGATTCACTATTACGCTGTCATCTTGTTGTGCCCAGTGAACGTATTAAAAAAGCTGCCGAAGCAGCTGGATTCAACAGAGTAACCACGGCCTCGGGGCCTGACGATCAAGCAATGATCGACACCCTGAAGCAGTCACTGACTTTTGCGGAAATCGACAGATGAGCAACAAAAAGAAACAATCGCAGGAAGATAAGAAAACCACTCAAGATGTACCTGCAACTGAGGTTGTTGAAGAAGTGGTTGAAGAAACTACAGAAGCAGTCGCTAAACAGGAAGAAGCCGCTGCAGAAGAGACTAACAAAGAAGCAGAAGAAACAACGGCTGAAGCAGACAATGTCGCTGCATCAGAACAATCTGCTCCTGAACCAAAAGAAGAGAAAGAGAAGAAGCCTGCAACATGGCCTGGCAAACTAGCACTGCCTATCTCTATTATCGCTTTAGGTGCTGCTGGTTACCTGTACTGGCTATCTCTACAACAGAGCGATAGCGTTGCTCAGAATAACGCAGCGATTGAAGCTCAGGTTAGCTCATCTCTAAGCGACGCTCGAGGCTCTGTCGATCAAGCATTAGCTGGCATGAATCAAACATTGGGCCAACTAAAATCTCAAAGCCAAGCAGACAAAAACAACATTGATGAGCTGCAAGCACGTCTAACTAAAAGCATCCAGCAAGTGACAGCTAACCAGAAAACCAATCGTAAAGACTGGCTTCTAGCTGAAGTGGAATACCTGTTACGTCTCGCTAATCAGCGCGTACTAATGGAACAAACGTCCGCAGGCGCACTGAAACTACTGAAATCCGCTGACAAAATCCTCAAAGAGACTGACGACGTTTCCATTTACGATGTACGTAAGGCTTTAGCTGCTGATATCGCAGCATTAGAAGCAGTACCGGTATTGGATACTGAAGGCGTTTTCCTACAGCTTGGCGCATTAAACAATCAGGTACAAAACCTACGTTTAATCCCAATCTCTAAACAGCACAAGCTACCAGACCTATTGGAAGAAGTTACGCCAGAGGTAGTCGAAGAATCTTGGACGGCTGGTCTAGAAGAATCATGGAGCAAAGCAACCGACAAACTTAACAAGCTTGTGGTTATCCAGCACCGTGACGAGCCAATTGAACCATTGCTATCACCACAGCAAACTTACTACCTACAGCAAAACCTTCACCTTATGCTAGAACAAGCTCAGCTTGCTCTATTACAGCGTAAGCAATCATCTTATGATGCCAGCCTAAACAAAGCGCACGATTGGGTTTCTACTTACTTCGAGCAAAGCGACGGTACTACGCAAAGCTTGCTGCGCGGTATTTCTGAGCTAAAGAGCGTTAAAGTAACGGCTGAGATGCCAGATATTTCTGGTTCTCTACGCAGCCTGAAGAACTACCTTGCTCATATGACAAAACTTAAGGAACAAGGGGCTTCATAATGAAAAAACTTGTCCTACTTCTGCTGATCATTCTTGCTGGCGGTGCATTCGTCGGTGAGATGATGATCAAAGATTCAGGCTACGTCTTGATCGCCTATAACCAAACAACGATCGAAACCAGCCTATGGGTTCTTCTCATCGTTTTGGCTGTAGGTTTTGTCATTGGTCACTGGCTATTAAACTTAGTCACTCATACTCAGCTGCCAACTACTAAGCTAAAAGCTTGGAAAGATAACAGAAACCAGCTAATCAGCCGCCGTAAGACGCTAAAAGGCTTAACTTCGTTATCTGAAGGCAACTGGGCTCAAGCACAGAAGCAGCTGGCACAAGCCGCTGAGCGCTCTGATCTGCCGCTAGTAAACTACCTAGCTGCAGCAAAAGCTGCACATGAGCAAAACAATGAAGCTGCAGCTGACGAACTTCTACAAAAGGCACGCAACACAACGCCTGAAGCCGAAGTAACTGTTGCTATCTCTCAAGCTGAGATTCAACTATCTCGTGGTCAGCTAGAGCCTTGCCTAGCAACGCTTCTACGTTTACGCACACTAGCACCTAAAAACACATACGTGATGAAGCTGCTGAAAGATGTTTACCTTCGCCTGAATGACTGGAAAGCGCTTTCTCAACTAATTCCTGCACTGCGTAAACACCAAGCACTGAAAACGGAAGAGCTATATGAACTAAGCGCAGAATGCTGTACTCATATTCTTGAAGACAGTGTTAGCAAGCTTCCTGTGGAAACCAGTGAAGAAGACCGCCTAAAAGCATTAAGCGATGCTTGGTCTGATCTGCCGACAGAGCAAACTAAGAATGGTGAAATCGTTCAGCATTACACCGAACTACTGGTTTCTCTTGGCGCCGAAGATCGTGCAGAACAAAATCTTCGCAGCTTGATTAAGAAAAACTGGGACGAGAAATTGGTTACGTTGTATGGCCGCATCAATGGCGAAAATGCCAAGAAGCAGCTTGATAGTGCTCGTAGCTGGCAGAAAGCTCACGCTGAAAGCCCTGAACTATTATTAACCCTAGGTCGCTTATCCTTACGCAATGAGCACTGGGGGCAGGCAGTTAAGTACTTTGAGCAAAGCCTTGAGCTAGATGCTAAACCAGAGACTTTAGGTGAGTTAACGCGCCTACTTCGCCACCTAGGCGAAGATGAAAAGGCACAAGGTTTACTACAAGAAAACCTAAGCATTGTGGCATCAGGCTTACCTGAACTACCAATGCCAGTAGAGCAAAAAGCTAGCGCTTAATACTCTGTTGTGTAGCTATAAAAAGGATGCTTTTAAGCATCCTTTTTTAATGTATCCACCAAAACAAATTATTGAACTTCATTCCAGATCTTGTGTCACTATTGATACCCGAAGCCCCTATTAAGATGAAAGATTGGGGCAATCACACCTAAAAAGTGCACATTTTTTTAACCCCCTTTATGTGCACAAGGAGCATCATTATGAAGTTCCCTCTTATTTCCGCCATATCCACAACCCTCATACTTTCATTCCCTGCTAGCGCTGAAACTATGCCATTTGGAGATACAGAATCCGTAAACTACGCTAAGGATTTATGGTCTTTTATGGAACGAAAACATTTGGTAGGAGTCGACCCAATTATTACCCGACCTTACCAAGGGGCACCCCCACACGGAATGATTTTAGAATTACTTGAAGTTCCAGTTACTTTTAAAGGCACGAAAGGAGATTTAGTAGTAAAGCGCAACTATGGGGGTGACGGACTTTCCATAGACGATGTAATTAATAATCCACAAAAATATCTCAAGGCCGTCACGATTATGTTTAAACGAGATGATATGTATGACCCTAACAACCAGAACTGGTTCTATGTTAAATATGCCGCTAATGGAAAAATCCTTACTAATCCCAAGGGGGCTAAATTAGCAGGCCGAGTAGCCAAAGGGATGCCTACAGGATGCATTGCCTGTCATGCTTCAGCCGAAGGCAATGATTTTATTTTCAATCATGATCGCTACAAACCATAATAGCGATTCACTCTCCATCAACCAACGCCGCCATGGCTTGCTCTGCCCAATGCAAACTGTGGCGGTAGGCTACCTCAAAGAATTCTTTACCGAATGCAGATGCCTGTACCTGATCCCAATCTGCGTTTTCAAATGCGATTACTACTTCTAATAATTCACCTAACTCGCCTTCATAATCAGAGATTGCAAACTTAATTTTTTCATCCAAAGGAATTTGCCGAAGAATCTCTTCCATCTCGACATCGATTAAAATGTCTAACTGCGAGATCATCCCCACCATAAAAGCACTGTCTTGCTGCAATGATTCAGATGATTCTGCTAGTAACTCACACATACGACCACGGACCAATAGGTTTCTAGCAAGCTCTTCAGGCTTATCAGGGTTACTGGCTAATGTAATCAGAGTCGCCCACTTCCGTATTTGGTCATGCCCCAATATCACCACCGCCTGCTGCATAGAATCAATTGAACGGTTCTGCTGGTAAGCAGCGGAATTAACCACCTTTAGAATCTTAAAACTAAGCTTAGGGTCCATGATAATCAGCTCTTCAATTTCTGAAGGCGTAATATCTGGACGCTGCAACTGTTGCAAAAGCTGCATTAAAGCCGCGCTATTACCCGGAACATCTTTCCCTAGTACCTTAACTGGACGACTAATAAAACCACCTTGAAACAGCTTAAATCCGACCTTTTTACAGAACTGTAGGGTTTCAAAGTCATCTACATTTTGCGCTAATGCGGTCTTTTTCGCTTTATTCAGCGTGGCTACTAGCTTTTTAATTTTAGCCCGATGCATCAAACTAAAATCGATTTTGATGATATTGACCAATTTAATTAAGGGGATGAGATGAGGTTGCATTGAGAACCCATCCAAAGCAATTCGGTACCCTTGTTTAGACAGCATTCTAAGGTGAGAGACAACCTCTTCAGTCACCGTTATATCTGGATGGACTTCAATAACTATCTCTTTTCTTGGCAATGCTAGAGAGCTACCCTCCTGTAACATCGAACTAGGAAAAGGCAGAAAGACCGGTACTTTATTGATATGCCCGTCTTGAAACAGACTAGTAAAGGTGTGCATAACTAGCATCGACCCTTCCGTTTCAGGGTCAAATAGCGAGTCTTCAATGTATTCAGAATATTGATAGCGCAGCTGGTAAGAAATGATCTTGAGATTCCGATCAAAGATGGGCTGCCGAACCATCAATACTTCAGAGCCTTGCCCTTCCATAGAACTCAAAAGCCCCTGAGGTAGTTATGGATTTAATAAAGCTTATCCCGCTACTGAAGTTATTGCCAGCCAAAAGCAAAAGAGGAGCTCTCTGCTCCTCTTTTATTTACTCTACCGAACTTTTTGATAACCTATAGTCTATCGAGACGCATTGCTCGCTCTTCGTTGACTGACTATCTGCCACAGAAACTCAACCGCAGCGATAACCAGTATCGTATAGCCCATAAGCTCAGTTCCTTCTTCTACAATATTCTTCACGACCCTTACATAGCCATCACCCATCACCGCTTCCCAGAAGGAACCGCGGCCAAACAGACGTGAAAATACCAATACAACCAAGATACCGCTCAGATAGATACCAGCACTGGACAGTTTCGAGAATTCAATTAAGGAAGGTTTAACCGGGTGATGTTGCCTAATCAAATATAAAGTCGATGTAGCAATCAAGATGCAAACCAGCGTCTGCCATGCGCCATCAAACATATTCTCGTCTAAGAAAGCATCAAACTCACGAATCAGCATCATGCCACTCAGCGTTGCAACAACCACGGCAGCTGGACGCAACGTGTCACTGTAATAAGCACCGATTAAAAACAACATACAGGTAACGAAAGCAAACGTATCATGCATCAACTCTGTCGCTGAACCTTCATCGTACTTACTCTCTGCCAACAGGGCATAACCTTCCATTGCAAAGATATTTGCTACACCTGCCATAAAAAGCAGATAAACAAGGGAACGAATCATTAAGGCAGCGAATGATTGCATCTGAATACATCCAAGTAAGTTGATAGAAACAGGTAAAACGTCTAGCTAGTGCAATTCTGGCTCGGCGTTTATCGATAACCGTTCAGATAGAGATCCATAACTAAGCGATTAGGGTAAGCGCGAACCGTGGATTCTAATAAAAAATGATCAGAAAAGCATTTATAAGAAAGCTTTGTTACATCTAGCTAGTGTAAAACACGCCTTCAAGGACGATTGAGCAATAAAAAAGGAGCCAGAGGCTCCTTTTTCAGTAAATAGATTAATTTAGCTCTTAGGTCTTGGCGCATAAGCAAACACATCAGAGTGCATATTCGCTTCGTCAAAACCACGTGGTTCACACGCATCTAGCAACGCATACACCATACCAGGGGAGCCACTTGCGAAAATTTCTACATTCTCAAAATCGGCAAAATCTTCTAGAACAGCATCCGGTAATAGACCTGTACGACCTGTCCAACCAGGGCTATTTTCAGGTTCGCTCACAATCGGCTCAAAGTGAACATTTGGATGCTCTGCAGCCCATTGCATTGGAAGCTTTTCCAAATACATATCTTCCTCTACACAAGCGCCCCAATAGATATAAATTGGGTTACCAAATTGGTTAGCCAATAGATGCTCTACCACACTCTTCACTTGCGCAAAGCCCGTGCTCGCCGCAGCCAAAATCAAACGCGTATCAGGTTTTAGTTTATGAGCTTGTAGGTAGCAATCACCTTTAGGCAGTTCAATCTCTACCGCTTTTTCACTTTTTAAATGTCCGATAATCGCATTAGACATTTCACTCTCAAGCATATGACGGATATGTAACTCGATATCACGACCCGTATCTGGCGCAGAACCAATAGAAAATGAAGCCTGTTTACCGTCTGGCAAAAAGATATCTAAATACTGACCAGCAAAAAATTCGGCAGATAGAGAAGCCGTTGCAGGCATTTGCAGGCGGATGCGGTACACATCATGGTTTAGCTTTTCAAATGCCTTAATATCACAAAGGAGCTTTTTCACAGATAACTCTCCAGGGCTTTTTAACCCTTCAATCCTGACCCTTACATCACTTAAGGGTTTACATGTACATGCTAGTACACTTGGTGCACTACGAGTAGTTTGAACGCTATCAACAGAGAGATACAGTTCCGGATAGCGTTGTTTAATTTCGCCTTCAAGCAGCTTTACTTCGCAAATTTCACAGACACCATTGCGACAGCTGACGCGCATTTTATACCCTGCTCGATGCAGACTTTCCAGCAGGGTTTCATCTGACTCGGAAGGAATTTCATCCCCGTTATTTTCGATCAGAATATGCTTAGGCATAGATCACTTTAAAATACCCAATTCGTCCCAGATATCGTCTACTTTACTCTGAACTTCGGGATCCATAACAATAGGCTCCCCCCATTCACGGGTTGTTTCACCTTCCCATTTATTGGTCGCGTCCATGCCCATTTTAGAGCCGAGCCCTGACACTGGCGATGCAAAGTCAAGATAATCGATCGGCGTATTATCGATCATCACGGTATCCCGCTGAGGATCCATACGCGTAGTGATCGCCCAGATCACATCATTCCAATCGCGGGCATTCACATCATCATCACAAACGATTACGAATTTGGTGTACATAAACTGTCTTAAGAACGACCAGACACCCAACATCACACGCTTTGCATGGCCCGGATACTGCTTCTTAATCGTCACTATCGCCATACGGTAGGAACAGCCTTCAGGCGGCAGATAAAAATCGACGATCTCAGGGAACTGCTTCTGCAGAATAGGTACGAACACTTCGTTTAGCGCCACACCCAAGATCGCTGGCTCATCAGGTGGACGTCCAGTATAGGTGCTGTGATAGATCGGATTACTGCGATGGGTAATTCGCTCGACCGTAAATACAGGGAAGCTATCAACCTCGTTGTAGTAACCTGTATGGTCGCCAAATGGGCCTTCATCCGCCATTTCGGCCGGATCAATATAACCCTCTAAGATGAACTCAGCGCTAGCAGGTACATGAAGATCATTGCCAATACATTGAGTAACTTCAGTCTTACCACCCCGCAGCAAGCCCGCAAACGCATACTCAGATAAGGTATCAGGAACTGGAGTCACTGCGCCTAGAATCGTTGCTGGATCAGCACCTAAAGCAACGGCAACCGGAAATTTTTCACCCGGGTGCTCCTGTTTCCACTCGCGAAAATCAAGTGCACCACCACGGTGTGCTAACCAACGCATAATCAGTTTATTTTTACCGATTAATTGCTGACGGTAGATCCCTAAATTCTGTCGCTCTTTATTAGGACCGCGTGTAATCACCAAAGGCCAAGTAACCAACGGTGCTGCATCCCCCGGCCAGCAAGTTTGAATAGGAAGGGTATTTAGATCAACATCATCCCCTTCAATCACATGTTTCTGGCACGGCGCAGACTTAACCAGCTTGGGGCCCATATTGAGCACTTGCTTAAAGATAGGCAGCTTTTCCCAAGCATCCTTCATACCCTTAGGTGGTTCAGGCTCTTTTAATTGAGATAAGAGTTTACCTACATCTCTCAGCGCTTCTACAGACTCCTCTCCCATACCCATCGCTACACGTTCAGGCGTACCAAACAAGTTAGCTAACACTGGATAAAAGGAACCTTTAGGATTTTCAAACAGCAGAGCTGGACCGCCTGCTTTGAGAGTACGATCACTAATCTCGGTCATCTCCAGATTAGGATCAATCTCTTGTTTAATGCGCTTTAACTCGCCACGCTCTTCAAGCATGTGGATAAAGTCACGCAGATCTTTATATTTGGGTGTCGCCATAATCAGACCTAGTAGATATAAAAAAGGGCAAGCAGATGCTCACCCTTTAATACGCAAACCGGTTTACTTCCGTTTCATCGAAAGGAAGAATTCGTCGTTTGTTTTAAAGTCTTTCAGTTTGTCGATTACAAACTCTGTCGCTGCAGTATCTTCCATTGGATCTAGAAGCTTACGTAGGATCCACATACGCTGTAGCTCTTCTTCGGATGTAAGAAGATCTTCACGACGCGTACCAGAACGACGGATGTTGATTGCTGGGAATACACGTTTCTCAGCAACTTTACGATCCAAGTGAACTTCAGAGTTACCTGTACCTTTGAATTCCTCAAAGATAACTTCGTCCATCTTAGAACCCGTATCAACCAATGCTGTTGCGATGATTGTTAAGCTACCACCCTCTTCAATGTTACGAGCAGCACCAAAGAAGCGCTTAGGGCGCTCTAGAGCATGCGCATCAACACCACCGGTTAGTACTTTACCGGAAGATGGGATAACCGTGTTGTAGGCACGAGCCAAACGCGTAATGGAATCCAGAAGGATAACCACGTCTTTTTTATGCTCAGTTAGACGCTTAGCTTTCTCGATAACCATCTCTGCCACTTGAACGTGACGTGATGGCGGCTCATCGAAGGTAGATGCAACCACTTCACCGCGAACGGTACGCTGCATCTCTGTTACTTCCTCAGGACGCTCATCGATTAGCAATACAATCAGGTGAGTTTCTGGGTTGTTACGGGTGATGCTGTTAGCGATGTTCTGCAGCATCAAGGTCTTACCGGCTTTAGGCGGTGATACAACCAAAGCACGCTGACCTTTACCCATTGGACAAACCAGATCGATAACACGTGCAGTCAGATCTTCTGTACTGCCGTTACCAATTTCCATCCGCAAACGATCCTGCGCAAATAGAGGCGTCAGGTTTTCGAAAAGAATCTTATTCTTCGCGTTATCAGGCTTATCGTAGTTAATTTCATTAACTTTCAATAATGCAAAATAACGCTCACCATCTTTAGGTGGACGAATCTTACCCGCAATCGTGTCACCTGTACGCAGGTTGAAACGACGAATCTGACTTGGAGATACGTAGATATCATCCGGGCCAGCTAGGTATGAGGAGTCAGCGGAACGCAGGAAACCAAAACCATCCTGCAGAATTTCTAAGACGCCATTACCGTAAATGTCTTCACCGCCTTTCGCGTGACGCTTAAGGATAGCGAAAATAACATCCTGTTTACGGGAACGAGCCAGATTATCCATTCCCATGCCTTTGGCAATTTCAAGTAACTCGGGAACGCTTTTTGTTTTTAGTTCGGTAAGATTCATAGTTTGAAGAAAATGAGCACGAAGCTAATTTTTAATATTTGGATGGAATTTAAGAAGAAAGTCGAACGTTGGTCAAAACGCTCTCGCTTAAAATACAAAAGAAGGAAATAGATTTCAGCGGGAGGACCAAACAAGCAACACTATAGAAGGAAGGTAAGGGTCTGTCTATAGTGCGAAGGTAAGAAAGTGCAATGTTTTGAGCTACATTACACTTTCTAGGTATCAATCTATTAAAGATTAGCTTCGATAAACGCAGAAAGCTGCGATTTCGATAGTGCGCCAACCTTAGTAGCTTCTACATTTCCGCCTTTAAAAAGCATCAATGTAGGGATACCGCGAATACCAAATTTTGGTGGAGTTTCGCTGTTTTCATCGATATTCAGCTTACAAATCTTCAGCTGGTCACCGTATTCTTTAGCGATCTCTTCCAGAACTGGGGCGATCATTTTACAAGGACCACACCACTCAGCCCAGTAATCAACTAATACTGCACCTTCAGCTTTGAGAACATCTTCCTCAAAGGAAGCATCTGTAACATTTACAATGTTTTCACTCATGGGAACTTTTCTCCGCTGCGCCCATTATTTTTCAATAAGACTGCCGATAATAGCATCCTCGCCGCCTATTGTGTAACGCCTACAAGGGTAATTCCCTAGTATAGCGGTCAATTATTTAGCTATAAGCTTAAACCTCAAACGCCATAAAACCCCATTTCATGGGGCTGTCAGGCCATATTTCCAGTAGACTATCCTTATAAATTAAAAGCCTTAAAACAAAAGATGAAAAGCACCTGCAGTACCGCAGTACTTTTGGTAATCTAGCTCAGCCTTACATATCGGGTCATAGGACGATAACGCATGACAGAGCCTTCAACTGTTTCAGATAAACAAGATGATCAACGCTTAGCAGCCATTGATTTAGGATCTAACAGTTTCCACATGGTTGTCGCGCAGCTTGATCAGGGCGAGATACGCCCGATTGACCTAATGTCCGATAAAGTTCAGTTGGCCGCTGGCATCAATGAAAAGCGCTACCTGACAGATGAAGCAAAACAACGTGGGCTTGAATGCCTCAGCCGTTTTGCCCAGCGCGTAAAAGACCTCCCTAGAGATTCCGTTAGAGTCGTTGGCACCAACGCTCTCCGTGAAGCCAAGAATAGTCGAGAGTTTATTGAGGAAGCTGAAGCTATCCTAGAAACTCCGCTTGAAATCATCGCAGGTCGTGAGGAAGCGCGCCTAATCTATTTAGGGGTGTCTCATACGCTCGCAGATGATCAAGGCTCCCGTTTAGTCATTGATATTGGTGGCGGTAGTACCGAGTTTATTATTGGCGAGCGTTTTGAGCCCCGCACAATGGAAAGCCTCCATATGGGCTGCGTTAGCTACACCAAACGCTATTTTGAAGATGGCATTATCTCTGCCTCCAACTTTAAACGCGCTCGCACAGCCGCTCGCCAAGAACTGCAATCGATCGTCCGAGAATATCGCAATCTAGGCTGGAACAGTGCAGTAGGTGCTTCAGGCACAATCAAAGCCGTTCGTAATATTTGTCAGGATTATGGCTACAGCCAAGAGTCCATTACCTGGGAAGGGCTGCAGCAACTTAGAGATCTTCTGCTGACCTTCAAACACAGTAACGATATCGACATTAACGGCATTAAAGCTGAACGTAAAACCGTCCTCACTGCAGGCGTAGCCATTTTATGCGGGATATTCGAAGCCCTAAATCTTGAGAAACTAAGCTTCTCCGAAGGCGCACTACGTGAAGGTGTTCTCTATGATATGGCAGGTCGCTTAAAGCATGAAGATGTGCGTGATCGCAGCATTACCGCACTTATGCAGCGCTACCATGTTGACCAAGAACAAGCCGAACGCGTCGAACAAACCGCACTGCTTGCTTGGGCGCAATTGAAGGAAAGCTGGCACCTTTCGTCGAAACACTACGATATGCTTTGTTGGGCAGCACGTACCCATGAGATTGGTTTAACAATCGCGCACAGTCAGTTCCATAAGCACAGCGCTTATCTGCTAAATCACTCTGATCTACCCGGCTTTACGACACGCGAGCAGCAACAACTAGCGACTCTCGTTCGAGGCCATCGTCGAAAATTCCCTAAAGACGAGTTCAAAACACTGCCTAAACGCTTGCAAGAACCCTATCGTCGACTCTGCGTATTACTAAGACTCGCAGTTATACTCCATCGTAGCCGCTCTTCAGACCGCCTACCGGCAATTACCTTTAGCTTTGATAGTCAAACGCTGCATATGAATTTTCCTGCAGAGTGGCTATCTCATCACCCATTGACTGAAGCTGGGCTTGAGCAAGAAGCTAGCTATTTAGAAAGCGCTGACATGAAGCTTAAATTCAGCTAACGATCTAACTCTCAAACTTGCACTGCTAAAGCTCATTAGTGGTTTTGAGATTAAGCGATTAACCATCTCATTAATCGCCTTCATCTGCGGTGCACTTCTTTTATAGTAATGGTATGGCGGTAAGCTATTACTGCTATACCCCCAGAAATCCCAACAGCCACGAGGATTTAAAGGCATGATTGAGGATGGTTTCACTTGCGGGTAAAGGATAATCAATTGGTTAGCGTCCGCTGTTTCGTTATAACCTGTACCCGTTACAAATCGATCCCCCAAAAATTCATGGCCTTGACGGCAACCATGTAGAGCCACATGCACCCTGCAAGATTCACTACGGCAACTCTCAGGAATATAGGCATAACCCATATCGTCTAGACTAGTGTATTCACCTGTAATAAATGGCGTTTGATCAAATTTAATCAGCTCACCGGACAACTCTTTAACATCTACCTCTAATTCGCCATAGATATGTTCTAACAAGCGCCGCGCTTGCGAGAAGCCACAATTATTAATCCATGGTTTCTCTGTCAGCCCACATTGGCTATCCTCAAGATCATCGGTAATGAATCCGTGCCCTGCAGCAACTCTGTTGTCATAGCGAATAGCACTTTCATCCAGTTCTAAGTATTCATAAAAAGACAGAGTCTGATCTACTACAACCTGCTTTACCGTTTTATCTTCGAGGCCCGAGAAGATATAAACTTTATCGTCAGAAAGATTATCTAACGCAGCAATACTACCGCGCTCAGCTTCAGTCTTGGCTAGCTCAGACAAATAACGACTATTGGGATATAAAGATTCAGGACAGCCAAACCAGCTGTACTTGCAAGGGTCCATACAAGTTGTGGTCGCACTCACAAGTTTAGGCGTGAAATCATTTCCAGGGATGCTCGCAACACAATTCCATGGCCCTCCGGCAATAATGCCTACTCCTA
The DNA here is from genome assembly GCF_047778055.1 of Neptuniibacter sp. QD34_54. Lineage (GTDB taxonomy): Bacteria > Pseudomonadota > Gammaproteobacteria > Pseudomonadales > Balneatricaceae > Neptuniibacter. The sequence goes on from NZ_CP180546.1 coordinate 3,651,357, forward strand.
CCAGATTCTCTGAGTAAGCAATATGATATTGAGCAGCCATAAAGCCGCCTGAGGATAAACCGGATATGGAGGTTTTATCAGCCATAGCTCCAACCGCAGGCAGAGAAGCTCTCTCTCCCTCAGCAAGCACTTGAAAAGATAAACAGCTAAAACCTAATACACAAACAATAAACCGATTTACGACACAATGAACCCAAGGACCCAAAATAAGATCAGCCAACTGATGATTTTTCATAATGGAAAAAACTTGTGGAGTTAGAACTATTCTTCCCTTTGCGCCCTTCTCTCTTTTATTCTTTGGATAAGCTTACGGACTGGACCAGTCTGCGTTTCAGAATCTGCTGACAACTTTTCTGAACCCACAACAACTCTATTTACATGGCTGTCCAAGCCAGACATAAAGCCTTCAACATCCTGCGTATAAGAATTATCAGCGCCCAATTCCGTATTCATACCTTTGTGCGAATAATTTCTACTTAACACTGATGCCTTTATTCCCATCGAATTAGCCTTTGAGACAAACTTATTAGCTTGATCGCAAGCACCTTTACGTTTCGACGAACATGTTACCAATATGGGACGAGCATCAGATCTTAACTGATGATAAGGTGATGCTTGATACCAAAAATCTCTGTCCCTACCAAAAGCTTGATCATGAAAGCGATAGTGATCTGAATCCATAACTAAGGGCACATCAAGCGCAGCACTATCCAATAAAATAGCACCTAACCAAGGCTTGCCTCCGATAGAAGTAACATCCGAAACAGAACCAGAGACCAATCCAACTAGATGGGCACCAGCAGAATGCCCCATCAAGACAAATTTATCGGGATTACCACCCCATTGATAAACTTGATTCTGGGCAGAGACCAATGCTTCTCTGAGATCTTGAGCTTGCTCAACAGGATTTGCATGCGGTACTAATCGATAATTCGCTGAAATAAATACAAATCCCGATGAAACCCAACGTTTAACCTTATTTTTTACAACACTGTCAGATTTTTTATCGCCCATTTTCCAGGCCCCACCATGGACCATAAAGATAACCGGTGCATTAGAAAAATCTGAGCGAGTATAAACATCAAAAGAATGGGCTTTATCTGGCCCATATTGAATATCAGAGTAAAGGGCGAAACCCTGATAAGTTGAGCGTTCGCCTTTAACATTCTGTGCGCAAGCGGTCATACTAAAAGAGCACACCAAAACCAAAAGAGAGCGATATAACTTCGTCTTTCCTAGCATATTATTCCAACACCAAAGCCGTTAAGTAAACAACATCCATTATTGTTTCAATTCCAAATGATACAACGGCTCAATGATATCATTCCCTGACTGAACAGATACTTGCTGCAAAATGCCCTACTCATCATAAACCAAAACAGGCGTTTCAGACCTTAGATTTATTAGCCCTCTCCTTAATTAAAGAGAGACGTATCGGACTAACAGTATCGTAATGAATTCCATAATCATTTTTTTAAAATGTACATAAGGCAGTACCCGTATTAAATATCAGCAACAGCCTGCCATAATCGTATACAGATAGCTGAGAATAATCTGCTTAGCACCTCCCTTCAAGCAAAAACAGATTTTACCGATTTCCATAAAAGCCACTTCGGTAATTAAATCCTAGCATTAGCCTGCAGACATAAATTATTCGATATTGTGACGAACATTCTTACATGCAAAAAAAAACCTCGTATAAATACGAGGTTTTTTTCAAATGCTAGCTAGCCGCTTATAGTTTAGGGCCTGCCGCAATGATCTCTTCAGATACGCCATCGAACTTCTTGAAGTTCTCTACGAACTGACCGATCAAATCATTTGCAGTTGCATCATAACCAGACTTGTCAGCCCAAGTGTTACGTGGGTTAAGCAGTGTAGAATCTACACCTTCAACCGAAACTGGTACTTCCAGGTTTAGACCTTCTAGCTTCTCAGTCTCAACACCGTTTAGGGAACCATTCTGGATTGCAGAGATGATGCCACGAGTAGTTGGGATGCTGAAACGCTCGCCAGTACCGTAAGAACCACCAGTCCAGCCAGTATTTACTAGGTAAACCTTAGAACCGAACTCTTCGATACGCTTCATTAGAAGCTCAGCGTATACGTGTGCTGGACGAGGGAAGAAAGGAGCACCGAAACAAGTTGAGAAAGTAGACTTGATGCCACCGCCTGAACCCATTTCTGTAGAACCTACAAGTGCAGTGTAACCAGACAGGAAGTGGTACGCAGCCGCTTCTTTAGTCAGGATAGATACTGGTGGCAATACGCCAGTCAGGTCACATGTTAGGAATACGATAGAATCTGGCTCTTCACCCATGTTAGATACAGTACGTTTTTCAACGTGCTGTAGCGGGTATGCACAACGACCGTTCTCAGTTAGAGACGTGTCATCGTAATCAGCTGTACGCGCATCGTTTAGAGCAACGTTCTCTACGATTGCACCAAAGCGGATAGCGTCCCAGATAATTGGTTCGTTCTTCTGGCTTAGATTGATAGTTTTAGCGTAGCAACCACCTTCCAGGTTAAATACAACGCCTTTGCCCCAACCGTGCTCATCATCACCGATTAGGTAACGAGAAGGGTCAGCAGACAGAGTTGTTTTACCTGTACCAGATAGACCGAAGAATAGCGTTGTACTGTTGTCATCACCAACGTTTGCAGAACAGTGCATTGGCAATACGTCTTTCTCTGGTAGCAGGAAGTTCTGTACAGAGAACATCGCTTTCTTCATTTCACCAGCGTAGCGCATGCCTGCTAGCAAAACTTTACGCTTAGCGAAGTTAATGATTACGCAACCATCACTGTTTGTGCCGTCACGCTCTGGATCACATTCGAAACCAGCAACGTTTAGGATCTGCCACTCTTCTTTCGACTTCGGGTTGTATTCCGCAGGACGAATGAAAAGGTTCTGACCAAACAGGTTCTGCCATGCAGTCTGAGTAGTCATGTTTACAGCAAGATAATGGTTTGGATCAGAGCCAACGTGTACGTTTGACACGAAGTGCTCTTTATCTGCGATGAACTCTTCTACGCGAGTCCATAATGCATCAAATTTGTCTGAATCGAATGGGCGGTTGATATTACCCCAATCGATAGAATCAGCAGTACTTGGCTCTTCAACGATGAAGCGATCCATCGGAGAACGACCGGTACGTTTACCTGTTGTCACTACCAATGCGCCAGTGTCAGCAAGTGTTCCTTCACCGTTGGCAATGGCTTTCTCAACCAGCTTAGCTGGGCTTAAGTTGTGGTGTGCAATGTTAACAGAATCTTTGGTCATTACTGGGTTCCCTTGGCATAGGCGCCAATAACGTTACCTAATAAGGCGTAAGGCTATGGTGTATCGTAATTATAAGGAGGCGTATTATGCACAAAAATCGCACGCTGTGCCATTGTTGGAATCAATTCGCATTTAACCTGCCGCAAAAACAGGCTTATTTGATTGATTTTACTGCAAATTCACCACCAGAATATCTAATATAAGTTCGCTTAATGTACTTGTGAGTCGCCTGAAGCGCCGTTTTCAGCAAACAGCGCTTCGATATCTGCAGCGTCAAAATCGTACTGGGCGTTACAGAACTGACAATTTACAGCCACTTTGCCCTGTTCTTCTAGCACTTCTAAAAGTTCTGCTTTTTCGACAAGCTTCAAAGACGCTTCGCTGCGTTGACGAGAACAGGTACATTTGAATCGAACTTCATCCGGTTCGTATAGACGACATTGTTCTTCGTGGAAAAGTCGGTACAACAATGTTTCGTTATCCAACTCTAATAACTCTTCACTTTTAAGCGTGGACGCTAAGTGACTGACTCGATCCCAGTCTTCTTCGCCGGTACCTTGCGCTGGCAATACCTGCAGCATCATACCTGCTGCTTTTTCACCATCAGAAGCTAGCTGAATCTGGGTTGGCAGTTGCTCAGAGCTTAGGAAGTAGTTTTCTAAACATTTGCCTAGATTTTTTCCATCTAGCGGCACAATACCTTGGTAAGGCTGCCCTTGCTCCGGCTCGATGGTCAGGACAACCTGACCTTGCGGTAATAGATCCACAAAGTTAGCTTGTTCATCTAGTTCGCCTTCGTAACGAGCAATCGCACGTAGATCGCGGTCATGGTTACATTCCGCCATTAACACACGAACATTCCCTCGACCTTGAGCTTGAAGAATTAAACGACCTTTAAATTTTAGGTTCGAGCTAAGCAAGCTTACTGCTGCTAACATTTCACCCAACACCTGCTGAATAACAGCAGGATAGTCATGGTTTTCAAAACAGTCGGCACAGGTTTGCTGTACACCGGAAACAACGCCGCGAATATCCAATTCATCGAAAAGGATACGCTGAATCTGATCAGGATTACTCATGAGAGGATTCTATCGAGTTATAAGTGGAAAATAAGAGGGTCCAGACAGGTACCCAAGTCAATACAGGTATTTTATCATATCTGTCTAACAATTCGGGACAGTATTTGCAGTATGAACGATATCACCGTTTTCAGGCAGACATGGAATTTTAAAGCCCTTTTCCTTGGGCATTTATTTGCGTTTGCTTGGTTTGGCTTTTTCGTAACAGAAACAGGCTTCGCCTTCTGGCGCAGCATCGACCAGAACCTATTCTTTATTCTGAATGGCACGCTGTCTGAAGATAATGGCTGGACCCGTTTTTGGGCATGGGCGAATGTCCGCATTATGGATTTGGTCCCTCTAACGATCATGCTGGTGAGTTTGACCTTCCCGGGTTTCGGCATCAAACGAGACCGCCTTCAACAAGCCATCATCGGATTTATCCTACTACTCATTTTGATGTTCTTTGTCAGAGAAGGGGTAGCTAACTTCACCAAAGCTGCGGAATTAAGTGGTAAGAGCCCAACCTTATTGCTGGAGCCCGCATATCGGTTTAGTCAGATTGTTCCGGATATTCCGGCCAAAGACAGTGCAACATCCACCTTCCCTGGGGACCACGCTACCGTCGTGCTAACTTGGGCAGGTTTTATGGTGCTAAATGCACGTAGTTGGCTTTCCTTATCCGCTCTATTTTTAGCCGTGCTATTTATGTTACCGCGCGTTGTTGGTGGAGCCCACTGGGCGAGTGACAATTTAGTCGGCGGGGCTTTCTCAGCGATGATTACCCTGAGCTTGGCTTTTTGTACACCAATTATGCATATAGTTACCACCAAGGTTCATAAACTTCTGCTGCCATTAATACGACTATTCGCAAAGATACCTTTGCTAAATCAACTTCCGATTCTCAAATCGTAAATATGTTGATCCTACCGCATTGTTCAGCATACACATGAACAATGCGGTGAGTATTTAACCTTTATCAAAAATCCCGCGCTCACCATCTTTGAATGATCTAATCTGACGACGCTCTTTCTTATTCGGCCGATTGCGTGGATTCAAGCTACTTCCCATAGCCTTTCGCTGAGCCGCATGCTCTTCACGCTTTTTAATACTGGCTTCGGTTTCTTTATAAAGTTTTTGCGCGTCAGGCGCACCGCGGCGCTTATCTGAAAGCTCAACCACCACAATCTCTTTCTCATCGAAACCCTGACGAATTTCTAAGACCGCACCAACCTCAACATGTCGACTGCATTTAGTACGTTGGCCGTTATAGTGAACTTTGCCACCATCAATCATCTGTTTTGCAACAGCGCGAGTCTTATAAAAGCGGGCGGCCCAAAGCCATTTATCAAGACGAACTTTTACTTCTGTATCTGTCATTTCTTGGGGGTAATCTCATCAAAGTGCTCTATAGCACTATAGTCATCTATTGCTCTTTTAGGTTGCTGGCTGTCAGGTTGGTAGATCGACAATAAATACTTAATTCCATATTCCCGAGCACTGCTAAGTACAGCAAAGCTATCATCCACCAGCAAGGTACGGGACTTATCAAAAGGCTCTACTTGCTGTAGTCGGTCCCAAAAAGTGAGATCTTCTTTTGGCAATCCAAAGTCATGAGAGCAGATCACCTCATCCACAAGATCGTTGATCGCTGTCTTCTCGATTTTAAGAGACAGACTTCCCCAATGGGCATTTGTCACAATAACCGTGCGAATGCCCTGCGCTTTTAAGGTTGCCAGAAAGTCCTGCACATGAGGTCGAAAAGCGATCTTGTCAGCAATCTCATATTTCAGCTCGGTAATAGGCACATTCAGCTCACGTGTCCAATAATCCAAACAATACCAATTAAGAGTTCCTTGCTGCTCTATGATACGCTCATGCAACCAACTGCGTGCTTCATCTTGATCCATTTTGTGGATCTGCGCATAACGCAGGGGTAGATGTTCTAGCCAAAAATAGGTATCAAAGTGTAGATCAAGAAGGGTGCCGTCCATATCCAGCAAGACGGTATCTATATTCTGCCAATCAAACATTTTCTAGGCCAAGTAAAGAGGAAACCTCAGTATGCCGGTTAAACCCGAAATTTTGAAGGTTACAACTGCCGCACAAACACGCTTATTTAAAGTCGAGCAGGTGGAACTTCGCTTTTCTAATGGTGCCGAACGCACTTATGAGCGCTTAGCCAGTCGAGGTAACGGCGCTGTAATGATCATACCAGTGACCGAAGACAATGAAGTACTGCTGATCAAAGAGTACGCTGCAGGTATTGAGGATTACACGCTAACGCTTCCTAAAGGCCTGATTGATCCCGGTGAAGACGCTCATATCGCTGCAGACCGAGAGCTTAAAGAGGAAGCAGGATTTGGTAGCAACCAGTTAGATACGCTAAAAGTAATGACATCAGCACCCAACTATATGGGGCATAGCATTACAGCGGTTATCGCCAGAGATCTCTATCCTTGTCGTTTACAAGGCGATGAGCCAGAGGAGATGGAAGTCATAAGTTGGCCGCTAGCGGAGATAGGACAACTGGTAGCCAGCGAGGACTTTACCGAAGGTAGAGCGATTGCAGCGTTGTATATGGCCAGAGATTTCCTCAAACGTAAGTAGAACCATCATTCATACAGCCAACACCCAATAACAAAAAGGCCGTAAGATAATGAACCAACACGACTTAGCTTCAGCATTACTCAGTATTTGTCAGCAAGCCAGCGCTGAGATATTAAAAGTGTATCAGCGCGATGATTTTTCGATTGCAGCTAAAGCAGACCACTCCCCAGTCACAGCAGCTGATCTCGCAGCACATCAGGTGATTCAGACAGGTCTCTGCGATCTAACGCCCGAGATCCCACAACTAAGTGAAGAAGACACTGAATTAACCTATCAACAGCGCAAAGTCTGGCAGAAATTTTGGTGTATAGACCCACTGGACGGAACCAAAGAGTTTATTAATCGTAACGATGAGTTCACCATCAATATTTCTTTGATTGAAAACAACCGCCCTATCTTCGGCATTATCTATGTTCCCGTGAGCACTGTAGCCTATTGGGGAGGTAACGAGATTGGCGCTTGGAAACAGGAAAATGGGCAAGCTCCAGCGCAAATCCGAAGCCGACCTTTGGGCAAAGAGCTAATCGTCGCATCCAGTCGCAGGCATGGCCAAGAAGTTAACGAAAATCTGATATTGCCGATCGCCAAACAGTTTTCCCAGATTAGCCATAGAGGGATGGGAAGTTCTCTGAAGATGTGTCTAATCGCTGAAGGTATGGCCGATTTTTACCCACGCCTTTATCCAACTAGCGAATGGGATACTGCAGCAGCACAAGCTATTTTAGAAGCTGCTGGGGGTCGCTTGGTCAACGCCAAAACGCTAGAAGGCCTCACCTATAACTTACGCGAGTCTTTAGAGAATCCGTATTTCTTTGCCTGCGGTGATCCGCAATTCCCACTAGAAGTGTTAAGAAACCATCTAGCGAGTGACGCTCACAAAGGATAAGGGGCGAGAACAGCTGGGATAGGGGTTAACTATCCCAGCTAGTTGAGTAGATAAGACTTATTTTTCAACCGCACAAGACTGATTAGCGCGCGCCAGAACTTCTTCCACTTTAAATTTAAAGTCTGGGTTGCTCAGTTGATTAGCACGGATCAGTTTTACTTCATTATCGCTAAAGTGCTTATGCACATATTTAGAGAAGCAGTCACAACGCTCCTCTGTAGCACCTGCCAACTTCATGCAGTCTTCTTTAAAAGGCACAAACGTATCAGACGCTAGAAACTGGGTTTTAACGACCAGAATTGCCAGAGATACCACAGAGATCCAAATTAAAACTTTATACATCTTCTAACAGTCACTTTTTATAGTTATAAAAATACAGGCCTGTCATTCTAGGGTTAAAACATGACAGTTTCAGCAAACTTTAGTCGCAGCCCTTTAAAAAACAAATTATGAACCAATATAAGTAGATAGTTCGTAACAAAAGAACATCAAATAAGCACACTTTTTGTACCATGAAATAATCACTCTTGGGTGCTATTATTTCCGTGCTTTGGATATTTAACACTTACCTGCCATCGTGTGAGCATACAGATAAGCAGGTAATCTCTGACAATAAGTCTTTACGACACACGAATAAGGTGACACTTATGAGCTTTGAACTTCCGCCGCTACCTTATGCAAAGGACGCTCTGGAACCACACATCTCTGCTGAAACGCTAGACTTCCACCACGGCAAACACCACAACACTTACGTTGTTAAGCTAAATGGTCTAGTTCCTGGTACCGAGTACGAAGGTAAAACGCTAGAAGAGATCATCACTTCTGCTCCTGCTGGCGGCGTATTCAACAACGCTGCTCAGATCTGGAACCACACGTTCTACTGGAACTGCCTATCTCCAAACGGTGGTGGTGAGCCAACTGGCGCGATTGCTGATGCAATCAACGCTAAATGGGGTTCTTTCGCAGCGTTCCAAGAAGCTCTAAACGACAAAGCAGTTAACAACTTTGGTTCTAGCTGGACTTGGTTGGTTAAAAACGCTGACGGCTCTATCGATATCGTTAACACTAGCAACGCTGGCTGCCCTCTAACTGAAGGTCAGACTCCACTGCTAACTGTTGACCTATGGGAACACGCTTACTACATCGATTACCGTAACGTTCGTCCTGATTACCTAAAAGGTTTCTGGGCGCTAGTTAACTGGGAATTCGTAAACGCTAACTTTGCATAAGTTATCGTGACTTAAAAAAGGCTGATACGGAAACGTATCGGCCTTTTTTGTGCCTAGGGTTTAACGTGATAAGCTAAATCGAGCAATGGAGATAACTCAACAAAGGACTGTGTGCATGACATCTGCGCTGGTACAAACTTGGTTTGGAGATAAATTTTCCGAACTACACCCTCAACTGCAACAGCTGCATATTCAGGGCGGCGAACTTAAAGGCCTTATTGATCTTACCTATGGTAGCGGACTCGCAGGAATTATTGGGCGCAGGCTTGCCAAGAAAATGGGCCTTCCAACCTCCGGCCAACATCAACTATCCGTAAACATATCCCATAAGCCAGACGGCTTGCACTGGGGTCGCTGCTTCAACGACCAAGAAAGAGTCATATCAATATTTAAACCGGTGGGTTCAATTGAAGATGGTTATTGGATCGAAGAAACCGGCCCAATTACATTGCATCTGACAGTGGATATCAAAGAGGACGGATGGTTCTGGCGCTGCCTAAAAATTAAGATCAAAGGTGTTACCGTCCCCACATGGTTACTGCCTAAAACCACCGCTTACAAAAAGATCGAGAATGGAAAATACAGATTTTTCGTCGGTTTCTCGCTTCCTATTCTAGGTTCTTTAGTTTCTTACCAAGGGCTTTTGTGCCCTGAGGTAGCGAATGAACATTGAATGCGAACTTAGAATAATGCATGCCTGCGAATTGGGCGCAGTCGGTGTATATAGAGGGCATAAATGTGTTGCGCGGTATTTTTTCAGAGCTAATTTAGCCGAGTTAGACAATATGCGCTTTCACGAAAAAAGCCATGCAACGACCTTTAAAGAACTCCTCAAAGCACGTAATGCTCGCCTATGTATCGCTAACTCACTGTTCTTCTTCGGAGGACTTTTTTATGGCGTTACTATTGGAATGTTAGGCATTAAAGCCATAGGCACTAGTACATTCACCATTGAATCAATAGTCATGAAAGAGTTTGATATTGTTCTTTGCCAATTACCCCAAAACGATCCTGTATATGCTGAAATTCAAAAGATTCAACATGAAGAGCAAGAACATCAACAAAGCGGTCAACAATTAGCAGGGGGTAGTCATTTTTTTGCTCCAGCAGTAGAAATGATCGCCAAGTTCGGCGCATATACGGCAAAGTATCTAGCTTCAAAGCTATAAACTGACAAATATACTAATCAATTAACGGCTGTAGGTAAGGCCACACTGTATCTAATAGATAAGGCTGACCTGCGGCACTAGGATGAATACCATCATCCTGCATACGCTCAGGAAACAGGGCAACTTGCTCCATAAAGAAAGGCACTAAAGTCACTTCTTGGCTAGAAGCTACTGTCGGATAGATTTCGCTAAAACGCTGGGTGTAGGCTTTACCGTAGTTAGGAGGGAGCTGCATACCAAGCAACAGAACCTTAGCTCCATTACCTTCAGCCATATCGATTAAACGGGTTAAGTTGCGCTGAATCGCAACCGGCGGCGTGCCACGTAAACCGTCATTCCCGCCTAATTCTATAACCACAATCTCTGGTTCAGTTTGTTTAAGCAGCAAATTTAATCGTGCGATGCCATTTTGCGTTGTATCGCCACTAACACTGGCATTAATCACTTCAAGCGCATAGCCTTGTTGTTCTAAACGCTGCTGTAACAAGTGCACCCAACCTTGTTCAAGGTCCATCTGATAGGCAGCAGATAGACTATCCCCTAAAACAATTAGGGAACGCGCTTGAACCGGAACGGTCAGAAATACGAATAATAGAAAGGCAATCGTTTTACGCACGGAAGAACCTATGGCAATTGATAAAGACACAGTCGTTAGTGCTCAGCATCTCGCAAAACAGTTTCAGACTCAAGCAGGAGCCGTTGATCTATTCAGTGATATCAATCTAGAGATCAAGCGGGGAGAAAGTGTTGCTATCGTCGGACCTTCAGGCACGGGTAAATCGACATTGCTATCGCTACTAGCCGGATTAGACCAGCCTAGTTCTGGTCATGTTTTACTGAATAATACCGATCTCAATACTCTGAATGACCAACAACGGGCAGATTTTCGTAACCAGCATATCAGCTTCGTATTTCAATCGTTCCACCTGCTACCAGACCTAACCGCCCAACAAAATGTCATGTTGCCTCTGCAGATTCGCAATCATAAAGAAGCCGCGGAAGAAGCAGAAATTTGGCTAAGCAAAGTAGGCCTGAGTGAACGACTTAATCACAAACCTGCCGAGCTTTCCGGTGGCGAACAACAAAGGGTTGCGATCGCCCGCAGTTTTGCCACAAATCCCACCCTACTGTTTGCTGATGAGCCTACCGGCAACTTAGATGAACACACCGGTGAACAGATTATCCAACAGCTTTTTGATTTGAACAAAGCTCAAGGTACGACGCTGATTTTGATTACCCATGACTCATTCTTGGCAGAACGCTGTAGTCGCGCATTGCGTTTGCATAATGGCGAACTGCAAGAGTTATCCGCATGAACCTTACCACTCTATTGAAAATAGCAGGGCAACATAGCTTAAGTAATATCAAGCTAAGTGAGTGGCGATCACTACTACTGGCTCTCTTGCTAGCCATCAGCATTGCTAGCCTGATGGCAGTATTAGGTGAGCGGATTGAACAAACGCTCGCAAGACAAGGCAGTGCGCTTTTAGGTGCCGACTTAGTCTTGAGTAACAGCCGTCAGCTGTCAGATAAGACGCTTTCGATGGCTGAAGAGATGGCCCTTAAGCATACTTCAGTCACACAGATCGCCAGCATGGCGAACCAAGGTGATAACTTTGTACTGGTCAGCGTAAGAGCATTGAATGCCCCCTACCCCCGCGGACAAATAACATTAGATCGGCCAACACAAACAGAATTACCTAGTATGGGAGAGGCTTGGGCCGAGCAAGGCGTATTTGAACGCTTAAAACTCGAGCCCGGCGATAAACTAACGCTAGGCTCAAAAGAGTTTGTTTTAACTCGCACTGTGCTTGCATCCCCTGACCGTGGCCGCGGTTTTATTAGCTTTAATCCGCAAATAATCATCAACCACTCAGATCTACAAAGCACCGAGCTCTTAGGCCCCGGCTCACGTGTGCACTATCGCCAGTTGTTTAGTGGCGACGCCCAGCAAATCGCGCAACTAGAAACCTATCTACAAGAAAACAAACAAACCGGCGAGCAGATCACTTCACTTAAAAACGAAGAGGGCCAGCAAAATAGTGCGTTAATGAAAGCCTCGTCTTATCTGCGTTTAGGTGCGCTATTTGCCTTGCTAATTGCGGCCATGACAATTTTCCTCAGTTTACGCCGTTTTACCCAGAGCCAAAGTAAACGTGCTGCCTTGCTAAAAAGCTTAGGGGTCAGTAATCGTCAGTTGTTATTGATGTACCTTGCTCAACTAGGGTACGCATGGTTCCTATGTAGCCTTGTAGGTATTGTTCTGGCAGTTATATTGGAAGCCTCTGGCCTTCAACTTCTAAACGAACTGTTACCTCAACCTGTTCCTACGGCCGCTGTCACTACATATCTAACAGGGCCTGCGTTAGGCATTGCTATTATTGTCACCCTTGGGTTGCCTAACCTTCTGTTGCTACAGAAAAGTACACCTACACAGCTATTCCAAAACCAGCCTTCGCCTCTGAAGTGGGGTGGCAAGCTACCTTATCTTTGCGCCTTCATCGTCTTACTGTTATTCACTAGCAGTTACTTAAACAGCCTGTGGCTTACCCTCAGTCTTACTCTGAGCTTGCTTATCCTAGGTAGCCTGTTGGGTTGGCTCGGTGCTTTTATCGCGCAATGGAGTTCGCAGAAGTTATCTAAGCATCATCCGCTAGGGCAGATGTTGGTTAGCCGCATGCAACAGCAGCAGCGCTGGTATCGAATTCAAATACCGGTGATCTGTCTGCTATTTGCATTGTTGAGTATTAACTTAGTAGCGCTAAATGATCTACTTAGCCGCTGGCAAGAACAGTTACCCGAAAACACGCCGGACCACTTCCTCATCAATATTCAAGACTGGGAGAAACCGGAAGTTGAAACCTTGTTAACAGCACAGCAGATCGATAATCAGCTTTGGCCGATCTATCGTGGGCGCTTAAGTAAGGTCAATGGCCAACCTTTAGCGGAGGCATTGACGCCTGAACAGTTAGAGCAACCTTCGCTAAAACGTGAGTTGAACCTAACAGCGACGGAGCAGTTCCCAGCGCATAATGAGCTTATATCTGGACAGTGGAACAGTTCACAAAGCGTCTCTATTGAACAAAAGCTCGCATCTGAACTGGGCTTAACACTCGGCGATAGCGTCACTTTTGATATCGCGGGCCGCGAAGCCAGCGCCGAGATCACCAGTATTCGTTCTGTCAGATGGGACTCTTTCCAACCTAACTTTTACTATATCTTCAGCCCCGACATTTTGGAGCCTTACTCGCCTAGCTACCTAACCAGTTTTTATCTAGGTGATAAAAGCGCAGAGGTTAGCCGCTCTCTGCTACAACAGTTCCCGACTCTAACACTGATCGATGTTCGGCAAATTCTGTCGCAGCTACAAACATTACTCAGTAAGCTGTCCCTACTCTCAAGCTTACTGATGTTGCTGACAACAGCATCAGGTTTAGTTTTACTCTATGTAACTCTGACCCAAGAGCTTGAACAACGTCGTCATGAGAACGCGCTTCTGCTTACCTTAGGCGCGAGCCAAAAGCAGTGTAAGCAACTTGATCGTTTAGAGATGGGATTGATTGGCGGAATCAGTGGTGTACTTGCGGTCATTATTTCCGAGGTAAGCTTGTGGCCTATCCACCAGCAATTGTTGAATCTATCACCGGTTTTGCATCCAATACTCTGGTGTCTATTACCGATACTGAGCAGCAGTCTATTTATTCTGATTGGGCACTTTAGCCATCGTCAACAGAGCTTAAGCCAAAGCTATCAAACACTAGCTTCGCGATGATGTACTGTTAACTCAGGTGCATCCAAGTGGTGGCAGCAGTTTCTACCCCCGTTTTTAGCAGCATACAGAGCTTGATCAGCCCTTGCTATCAAGCTCTCCAACTCCAATGATGGAACCGCTTCTTTGACTGATAGCCCAATACTGACCGTCACCATCTGAGCAGTATCGGACCCCTTATGCGGAATCTTTAATGCTCGGATAGCCCTTAAAATTCGTTCTGCCACTTTCACCGCACCTGATTTATCGGTGTACGGTAAAATAACAGCGAACTCCTCCCCACCATATCGACAAGCTTGATCCAAGTCCCGATCACACTGCCTATCAAGAGTTTGTGCAACCAGAGCCAAACACTCATCACCCAACTGATGCCCATAGTGGTCGTTATATTGTTTAAAATGATCAATATCGATCATTAATAACGCTACGGGACTCGACGTGCGACAAGCAGCTTGCCAATACTGATTCAGAGCTAGATCAAAATGACGTCTATTAGCTATCCCAGTCAAGCTATCTGTGACATTCAGAGCTTCCAACATATCCCTCTGTTTTTTAAGTTGAATATGATTATGCACTCTCGCCTGAACGATCGCGGGGCTGAAGGGCTTAGATATATAATCCACTGCACCTAATTGAAGACCTTGGGTTTCCTCTTCAATAGTTGATTTCACAGTGATAAAAATAATCGGGATGTGACATGTGGTTTCATCGGCTTTCAAGATTGAACAGACTTCATAGCCGTTCATCTCTGGCATAACCACATCTAAGAGAATGATATCTGGAGGGTTTTCACGGGCACGTGAGATCGCTTTAACACCACTCTTAGCAACGATAACTTTATAATCATCCAGCAGGGAAACAAGTACATTACAGTTAACTGCTTCATCATCTACAACCAGTACATGCCCCTTTACGTTATCCATAAGAGACTCCTTATACTTCGCTAAGAAAACGTTTCCTTAACCGCTCGACCTCCGTTAAGGCTTGTTCAAATTCAAACTCTTCTATCGCCATTTGAACTTTTGCCAACTCTTCTTCTAAGCCTCCGGGATTAGCAGCCCTTAAATCAGCAATATAGTTAAGTGATCGACTATCCCCCTCTTGCAACAACTCATTTACAACATCTAACAACTCAATAAATGACAGACCACATTTATTAGTTATAGACGGTTGTGGAGAAGTTGCCTCTTTGCGGCCGGAACTTAAAAATTCAGAAATCGCAATAATTAACTGATCAGATCGCTGTTTACACTGGGTTAACAGCCCTTCTACTTCCGTTAGTTCAGATGCTCTTAAACTGCGCTCAAGCTGTTGAGACAAACGAAATAATTCAGTACTACCTAGATTCCCAACTAACCCAGCAAATGCATGTGCCTTATCTGCAGCTTTCTCCAAATCATTAAGGGAGATAAGCTCCGCTACTTCACTGAAAGTATCATTATGCTCATCGACAAATTGCAGTAATAACCTTTCATACAATTCCATATTACCATTCAACCTAGATAGTGCTTCCCCACTATGAAGTCCATCAATCACAGGATCCGGGCCTAATGCTGACAATTGAGGTTGATGTAAATAAGGAGTTACCCAATGAGTTAACGTCTGTAGTAATACCTCTGGTTGTATTGGCTTAGTAATATGCGCATCCATCCCTGCAGCTTTGCTACGTTCAATGTCCTCCTGCATTGCATTAGCGGTCATAGCAATAATAGGAATATCACGGTAAGCCACCAGTTCTCTGATTTTTTCAGTCGTTTCCAAACCATCCATCACGGGCATCTGAATATCCATTAAAATCAGATCAAATAGCACATCTTTTGCCTGATTAAATGCATCTAAACCATTTTCAGCAATGGTTACATCCAACCCTAACCCCACAAGCATTTCAGTCGCTATTTGTTGATTAATTAGGTTATCTTCCACCAGTAAAATTCGTGAATCCACAAGCCCTTTAAGAGCATCCTCTTGATTTGGAACCGGCTTATGATGGCGATATTCTGAAGATACTTCCTGATGAAGCGCTTTATCAATTGCACTCAATAAAAGCGACGGGCTAACAGGTTTAAGTAGAAAACCATCAAGATCTTCCGCGTTAGCCTGATGTAAAATTCCTTCTCGATGATGCGCTGTAACCATCACTACAGCAGGTAAAGGGGAATTGACTGTCATCTCTTTTATTTTCTGCGCACATGTAAAACCATCTAAACCTGGCATATGCCAATCGATTAACAACAGATCATAATCAGGCTCATCACTTTCACTAACCCTCTGTAACTCGGCTATCGCTTCTTCACCTGAACTTAGGGCATAACCATACATCCCAAAGTTACATATAAGTGAATTCAATACATCACGTGACGCCGGGCTATCATCCACGATCAATACTCTTACCCCTTGTAGCTTTTCGATGGAATGCGCGACCTTGGCTTCATCCTCTATCAACTCAAATTCGCTGGTAAAACTGAAACAAGAGCCCTTACCCTTCTCACTTTTAAGGGTCATTTCCCCACCCATCAGTTCTATCAACTGCTGACAGATAACCAATCCCAACCCAGATCCACCATATCTCCGAGTTGTTGAGGTATCAGCTTGACCAAACGCCTTAAAAATTCGTGTTTGTTCTTCCTCAGATAAGCCAATGCCGCTGTCTGTAACACTAAATCGAAGCACCACTTTATTGTCAGTACGACAAACCTCATTTACTTGTATAGAGATCTCTCCCTGTTCTGTAAATTTAATGGCATTACCGACCAAATTGGTCAGGACCTGACCTAAACGTAAAGGGTCACCTTTTAAATTTCGTGGGAGTTCCCAAGGATGGAATAGTAGAATCTCCAACCCTTTCTCTTCAGCTTTCAGGCGCAATAAATCACACAACTGCTCTAGGACATCATCTAAAGAGAAATCTATCTGCTCAACACTCATTCTACCGGCTTCGATCTTAGACAGATCGAGAATGTCATTAATTACACGCAATAAATTATGACCGGCCATTTGGATTTTTTTTAAATAATCATATTGCTGCTCAGTTAATTCAGTCTGCAGAGCAAGGTGACTAAATCCCACCACGGCATTCATTGGAGTACGAATTTCGTGGCTCATATTCGCTAAGAATTCAGACTTAGATTGTGTTGCGGCTTCGGCTTCAGCTTTCGCCCTTTCTAGTAAATCCTGAGCTTTCTTCTGCCCACTAATATCCACTACCCAGAATAAAATCTGCCTTTCATCCTGAAAGAAAATACGGTCCCAAGTAAGTAAGGCCCAAAACACCGAATCATCCTTACGAACCAACTCAACCTCAGTCGTGCCAACTCGACCATGTTTGCGGTATTCCCGAGCAAAATATTCTCTATCCTCAGAGTGCAGCCAACTATCATTGGGGTTGTGTTCTAACCACGATTCAATGCTATAGCCGAACATATTCGCACATGTTTGGTTGGAGTATGTAAGACGTTTTTCTTTGGGGTTATAAACACTTACGGCAATAGGACTCGTTTCTAAAATATTACGGAGGTAGTTATGGCTTTTCTTCAGTGCTTCTTCACTAATTGTTAATTCCCTCGTCCTTTCCGTAACTTTTTCCTCCAGTTGCCCTTTATATTCCCGCTCACTCTGTAGCAATTGATTACGTTCACGAAGCAAATATTTCAGTTCCACTTCAGCCTTGTTAATCTCATGAAACTGCTCAGTCAGACTTTGTTGCATCCGGTTAATTGCGTCTGAAACAACATCAAATTCATCTGGCGAGTTTGGATCAGACCTTTTAGATAGTATTAGTGGTTTGTTTTCCCCTTTAAATTCCAAATGCGTTACATACTCAGTAACTTTTCCAAGGTGACGAGTCACTCGAAGCCACATCAAAAAGATAATAAAGCCTGCAACTATCGCTGTTTTTATACCATTACTGATAAGAATAACGCTGGCTCGGTTGATCAGTCTTTCATAGACATTATCGATACTAGCCGTCACGACCAACGAGCCGAGATAAATGGGATCCGCTTGGTTAACCCGCAAAAACTCTAAAGGGTAAACGTGCTCACGAGAACTATCAGAGATCTTATCTCCAAACTCCCAGACACCGCCCTGCTCATCACTAATGACTACATGCTCTATATCGGGGAGTTGCTGTAAACCTTCAAGATGAACATCTATCTGAGCGCTATCCATTGACCACAAGCCAAGGGATAAAGGAGGGACATGCGACCTTTCTATATCAACAAATTGCTGCTCAATGCGGCTGATATCTGCATGATAGTCGAACGCTAACTGCACGCTTGTCGTGATCAAAGTAAAACAGGAGCTAAATAAAATGACCTGTATCGCAAACTGTTTACCCAGACGTCCTGATATCGCTTGTTTAAGCCGCCTCATCCAGAGCCTCGCAATCAAAAGATCCTTGCATGAGTTTAGTTCAGCTACGGCATTTCGTTGCGACAAAGGGGGAATAGCGCACAAAAAGCACGCACGCCTGTCAGCCAGTATTGAGTTTTTAAAACTGCTACTTCTTGTTTCGAGCCAACATCAAGAAGGCTAGATACAAACGACTCTTACGATTTGGCTTCGCAACTGACCTGTTTTGATCAATTACATCCGCAGAGCGTTCGGCCCTAAAATAATGACCACTTAAGCAAAAGACAGGCGGTTTTAACCCAAAATGCCATTCATCTAAAGCCGCTAATTGAGTAAAAATTGAAGAAGGAAAAGAGAGTGGAAGTTGTGTTGGCGCGGTCTCCGTTGCACTCACTGAATGAGATGCTAGCGCCAGAGCTATCCCTGCGACACAGCCGAAAAGTGGTTTTGCAAACAACATAACGACAACCTCAGCAGAAGCGAGAGTTTTTATCGTCGGCGGTCCGGCCATCCCATAGGGACCCGTAACTTTGCGTCGCCCAATTGCTTGGGTTTTGCCTTTTCGAGAGATAATCCCGCGAAAAAACAGATCCTGTTCACCCTAAGCTGTCGGCGGCTTGTGCAAAAGCTAAAGATCCCTTTGGCTTTTTATAAGCCTAAACTTACCTGCGGTTTAAGTTTTTGTTTCAGATCCACTTTTGGATAGCAGCTAAACAGGCGCTCAATATCGATACCATCTTTCGACAGCGCAGCTTTCACAACATCGCTACGATCTTGCGCTAACTGCTGCAGCTTTGGTGTCACTTCTGCCTGAAGTTGTTCCTCTGGTAGAGGCTTTTTGCGCTTAGCATTTCCAGCCAAAATCTGTTGCCATATAGCAGACTGGTCTTCAGCAACAGCAAGGCCACAGATATTCATGCGCATCCCCTTACGTTCCTGCATCATCTGGGTCAGTTTCGACAGATAAGCTGATGATTCAGAATTAAGCGTGACACCGGCCACATCGAAGTAGACCGGTTGTAGGGTAATGAACGAGCCTTTCTCTTGCGCATCCATCACCATCTTGCCGATCGAAATCAACGTGCCGAAAGGCTGTAGTGCTTTGGTTAGATAGCCCATGGCAGCGCTCTTCAAACCTTTGCCCGCTAGCTTATTAATTACGGTCTGATAGCCAAATTGAGGGTCATCCAAAGAGCCATCAATTGGGATCTCTAAATCAATATTGTCATCGTTATCCTGTAGAATCATCAATGCCGTTCCTAGAGGCATCGATACCTTCTGATCAAACTCGCCACTACGCTCACTGTTTCGCGCTTCAACATCGAGCTTGTTCAAACGTATATCAGTATCACCCTTGAGCTTTCGGCCTTTAATGGTGCCTTTTGTGGTTAAGCTAAGCTGACCACTTTGTAAGTAATAACCAGTATATTCAAGCGAGTAAGGACTTACTTGCGGAAGTTCTAAGCCTTTAATTTTGGCATCCCAATGACCGCCAAAATTACCGCTGAATAGCTCAATAGCTCCCTTAGCATTAATGGTAGATAGCTTGTTTTTAGCCTTCAGATCAAACGCGGTTTCACCTTTGGAACCGGTATCTAGATTACTTAAAGCAAGGCTCTGAATAGTAAGATTCGTTTTAAAAGCAGGCTTAACTCCGCCATCAACAATCTGGATAGGATTACTGCCACTGACACGCAGTTTGTTAAGCTTAACTCTGATTGGCTTGCTTGCTTGTTTCTCGGTTTCTTTCGCTGATGGAGCAGCTTTTTCCTCACCGCTAGATAGCTGAGCTAATAACCAATCCAGATCGGTCAGCTGACGCTTAGATGACAACAACATCCGCGTTTTACTATCACTCAACTGCACGGAGTTAATACTCAGTTCGCTTTGCTGTTTAAACTTAATATCATCGGCAGTGATTGCTCCCCACTGGGTAAACACTCCGCCATTACCTTGAACTTTGAGCTTCTCGGTTTCCAGCTTATCTAGACTGATATCGTTAACGTCTCGTAGTTGCGCCTGAGTTAAGCGCAAAGTAGCAAGACTAATCAGCTCCTGCTGCCCTTTAGACAAAGCAAAGTTTTGCAGAGCAACTGTAGGGATATTAACCTGCCAGTTTTTCATATCAGCAGTCTGCACAGCACCGCGTGCCAGTACACCATTGATATTGATACTCTGCCCCGCTTGCTTAAGCGCAATGCCTTCCGCTTTTAAGACCAGATCCTTAAGAGCCAGTTTTTGCAGTCCTTCCATCTCGACTACAGAGACCAAATCAGCCCCTTTTAAATTGACCGTTTGCCCGCCTTGATCAAGCTGTAACCCCGCCACTTTAATTTGGCCTGCAGTTTTTAGCTGCTTTAACTCACCCGCCAAAACACCGAGATTAACATCACCTTTCCAAGCTAGTGAGTTTTGTTTTAGCGCCATATTATCTTGGCGGAACTTCAAACCACGTAACTTAACGCTACCTTTTTGTTTTACCTGTAATAACTGATTAGTCAGGTTTGTGCGTACATTTAGATCGAGATCCATATCCAGATGACCACGAAGTTCAGGCATAAATACGGCGGTAACACTGTGGATAGGGAAGTTATTTAACTTAACGTTGATCTCAGAACTCTTCTCTTCAGGAAGAGGCTTGGACTGGGACTGCAATACAATCGGAGCACCATTTAAAGAGCCATCAAGGTCCAAAGCAACCGGCTGATCCTGATCCCACAGGTAGAAGTCGGCGATGCGTCCAGTTTTCAATTGCAGCTTATGCGTCTGGCCATCTAACTCAGCCTGCCAGTTGATCGCTTGAAGATTTAACTGCGCTAAACCAAAACTCCAATTTGAAGGGGGCTCTTCTGGCTTTTCCTCAACCGCAGGTTCTTCGGATTTAAATTGATTCAGATCGATTGGGCCTAGCCACAGCGCCTGCTCTTTCTGACGAATACCTACATTAATGCCAGAAAGGCTCAGATCGGTAATTAGAATACGTTCTTGCTGAAGCTGCTCATAATCCAGATCAACAGAAAGGCTATCTACTTGTAAAGGCGGCTTATCCGCAGCTTCCGCTTTAAGACCTTTAATATTGATACGGCCTTCAAACCACTCTACCTCTAAAGCTGATAACTGAGCTTTATCCGCACCATTGTTCAGTAACCACAGCACCACCTGATCTCGCACCAATAGAGGCAGGTTATGCAGTAACAGAGCAACTAAAACGATAATAACCAGAAGAAAACGCAACATAGTCCCTTTTCGCCAGACGAGCTAATAACCTCTCTATCATAATCCAGTTTCATGAATAGAAAGCGAATCTTTACGCTAGAAACTCAAAAAACAGCATAAGATTCGTGAAAAATTGAAACCGACCGAAAAGTCCATACAATTTGTAATGATACCTTGACGCTATTACAGTCCCTAAGGACGATTTATTCTGGCTATTAAAAACGTCCCACTCTTGATAAAATCACCCACGTTTTTGAAGCCTTAGCGCTTCCGACAAGACAGTTCTATGCACATAAACTTTTGCGCGATTTAAATCGATTACACTAAACCTGGAACCAGAAGCTCTCAAGGGCTCATCAGCAGGTGAAGTCAAATGCTGTGACTTCAATGATCGATCGAAATCCGCATGCCTGACATTAGGGTGACTTCGATGGCAGATCATGACGAAAACTTCCGCGATTCTTCAGGTTTCTCCTGGATCATCATTAACTTGATCGCTATGGCGTGGATCACTATGCCTGCTAGCATCGCACTGAGCCGCGTTACTCTGTAATCGCCTCAGCCTGTTTGAGCTGTTTCGGTTGCTGTGTTAAACAGGAACTATGAAACAGCTCAAAATTGGACAAGTCGCAAAACAATCCGGCATTAGCGTAGAAACCGTTCGGTATTACGAACAGCGCGGCCTTATCCCAGAACCCGACCGTCTTCCTTCCGGTTATAGGGTCTACCCCGAAACAATCCTACAACGTCTGCACTTTATCCATCGCTGCAAAGACCTTGGCTTTTCACTGCAAGAGATTAGCGAGCTCCTGTCATTACAGACCGATCCAACCACCAGCTCTGCACTGGTAAAACAGCAGGTCGAACATAAGATCGCGTTAGTCAAAACCAAGATCAGCGAACTGCAAAAGATCGAGCACTCATTAGAGCAGCTCTCCAATAGTTGCTGCGGGGAAGGTACTGTCTCGGACTGTCCAATTATCGACTTTTTGAAGCACTAGAAATCGTCATCACAACGGAGACTTGCGAGTAAGGCAAAAAATCCCCAAGATTGGTGTTCAAGAAGATCTATACGACACAGATGACCCCAACACCATGAACAAACCTTGCTCCGAGAACAACTTCGCCGCAGAACAAGCAGAGCGACTATTAAGCAGCTTTGAACGCCTTACCGGAAAATCACTGATTCCATCAGACACCAGCAGTGATCAACGCGCGCAAGCACTATATAACGCAGCTCATCCAGTACTTTCCCACAATGCTAATCAAGATCCCTTGCTTAACTACTCCAACGCCAAAGGCATGGAGCAGTTCGAAATCCAATGGGAAGAGCTAATCAAACTACCATCACGCTATACCGCTGAACCACAAACCCAAGAAGAACGTAACCGCTTGCTTAAAGCCGTAACCGATAATGGCTTTATTGATGATTACCAAGGCGTCCGTATCTCAGCCAAAGGTAACCGCTTTATGGTTGAAGACGCGATTGTCTGGAACGTGATCGACGAGGACGGCGTTTACTGGGGACAAGGTGCAGTTTTGTATAAATGCCGGGCTTTGGCGGAGTAACTATCTTAGCAGCTAGTCGATAGTGGTTAGACGCTGCGCTTGCTAGAACGGCTTCGCCTAACAGAAACAGTTTATGTAGGGTGTAATAACGGAGCGTATTACACCGCTTTTCTAAACCACTCAGCATCCATTGCCTATGAACTGTTGTGACAAACTAAACGACTTATATACAGTAAACTCAATTCACGAAATTTCGGAGCTAGACGGAAAACTAGCTATGGCATCTTCCGATATCGAAAATCACTCTGCAACCTTTAGATGTGGGAACTGTGGAAAGCTCTGGGTAGTGGAGAATTTAGGCAAGCGTAACGGTAAGCCTCTGAAGATTTATAAACATCGATAAGGCCTCCTTCAGGTTACATATAATTTAACCCTTCGTTTTATAAATCTATGACCTTCTGGAATGTAAAATCAGAGCATTCAGGCGGATCAGATAAGCGCCGCCGATATCCCATCTGATTACTAACCATACGAAATCCGGCCTTAGACTGTTGATCTAGGTTGGCATGAGTGTGTCCAAAACAAGCCAACTCTATTTTACCTTTAAACAGAGGTTCAAGTGCAGACCAATAACTTCCAGCAACTTCATCTACAGCAAATTGCGGATGCTGACACTCTCTCGATATTCCATGATGAGTCAGTAGTACCGTTTTGCCGTGAAAAGGTTCCACCAATTTTCCAAGCAACCAAGCTTTATGTGCTTGATGAACTGCTAACGCATCCTTGGGGGTAAAAAAGCGTTTTTCTGCATTGCTCGACGATATATGTATTTTTCGATAATCCTTAATACGAGATTTCACTACCGCTAAGTTACTCGAAGTATCTCCGTAAGCGGAAAAATCACTCCATAAAGTGCAGCCTAAAAAGCGATAGTTGCCCACGATCAACTCATCACAATTGAGTAGAGTCACCAAAGTACCAGCAGCGACTGTTCGTAGCCTCTTATCAAGCTGATTTATGTCATGACCGTAATACTCGTGATTTCCTGGCACATAGAGCCCCTTTATACCTAAGCGTTCACATTGCTCAATTGCCCAACATATCCCCTGCTCTCCGGTACCTATATCGCCTAAAAACAGGATCATATCTGCAATCGTATTTGGAATATGTAGTTCTTCGCCGTTAGTAATAATTTCTAGATGTATATCTGAGAGGGGTAATAGCTTCATTAACTAGCCCGTATAAAAAGTAAACTCTTGCCCTGTGACCAATAACGCTCAGCTTAATTCCATGTATCTCAGGCTAATGGTAGTCTTTGCAGCTCAAGATAAATAAACAAGATGTAACACCATGAAAACCACCGATGCCGATACTCTAGGCTTTGATCTAGTTGGGCCTACACCACCAAATTCCAATGCAACACAATCGGAAAGCCCAGAACAGCGTATTGCGCATACAGCGATTGAAGTCGCTTTGTTATTTAAAGGGCAAGAGGTACATCTACGTGATATTGAATTAAATGAAGATGGCACCCTGAAAGGTGAGGTTTCTGGTTTTTCGAATGTCTGTGCGAGGGAGTTTGAAGGAGTCCGTTTTGGCCAAGCTCTATCATTTAGATATCAGCATATTCAGCATTCCACGCGAAAAGATTCTTAAACAAAAAAACCTGCCGTAGGCAGGTTTTTTCTAGCAAGCACAGCGCCTAACAACTAGACGCTAGCAACTGCATTAAAGCTTGATAGTTTCTACACCTTCAGGCGTGCCCATCAATACAACATCAGCACCACGGTTAGCGAACAAGCCGTTAGTTACAACACCCACGATGTTGTTTAGCTGAGTCTCTAGCTGTTTCGGGTTCATGATCTCCATATCGTGCACATCTAGGATCAGATTACCGTTATCAGTCGTGAAGCCTTCACGCCATTCTGGCATACCATCCAGTTTTACCAATTCACGCGCTACTTGAGAGCGAGCCATTGGGATCACTTCTACAGGTAGTGGGAATTCGCCAAGAATATCGACTTTCTTAGTGCTATCTACGATGCAAACAAACTCTTTAGCAACTGCCGCAACAATCTTTTCGCGCGTTAGGGCGCCGCCGCCACCTTTCACAAGGTTCAGACCAGAATCGAACTCGTCAGCACCATCGACATACACTTCCATCTCAGCAACGGAGTTCATATCAAAAACTTCGATACCGTGGCCTTTTAAGCGTTCAGCCGTAGCTTCGGAGCTCGCTACTGCACCTTCGAACAAGTGCTTAATTTCAGCTAGGGCATCGATGAAGAAGTTGGCAGTAGAACCTGTGCCCACACCCACAATACTGTCTTCATTTAGTTTAGGTTTGATGTACTCCACAGCAGCTTCAGCAACTGCTTTTTTCATCTCGTCCTGGGTCATGTTAGGCACCTATTTTATGCATGACGGAAAACAACCGGGGTTTTCACTAAAATATGTAAGAATTACGCTAAATTATACGCAGCTTTAGTGACCTATTGTAGACGTAACAGGGCGTTTCCCTTTACCATTTCCCGCTTACTTTTATTCAGACGAAACATTAGGCGAAATATCATGCCAGATAGATATATCAAAAAAATCCTCGAGGCCCGCGTTTACGACGTGGCGATCGAAACTCCACTGGATGAAGCAAAAGGTCTTTCTGAGCGTCTGAATAACCGAATTATGCTGAAGCGTGAAGATGAACAGCCAGTGTTCTCCTTCAAGCTGCGCGGCGCTTATAACAAACTATCGCAGCTCACCGAGGAAGAACGCGCTTGTGGCGTTGTTGCAGCCTCAGCGGGTAACCATGCCCAAGGCTTGGCAATGTCCGCGAAACACTTAGGTGTAAAAGCGACCATCGTCATGCCAAAAACTACGCCGGACGTAAAAGTGAATAACGTTCGTCGTCTAGGAGGCAAAGTAGTACTTCATGGCGACGCTTACGACGATGCTGCGGCTCACGCTCAAAAGCTGGTTGCTGAAAAAGGGATGACTTACGTTCACCCGTTTGATGATCCCGATGTAATCGCCGGTCAAGGCACAGTGGCAATGGAGATCCTACGTCAGGAATCCGGCCCAATCGAAGCGATCTTTGTCCCTGTCGGTGGCGGCGGTCTGGTTGCCGGTATTGCTGCATACGTAAAATACCTTCGCCCAGAAACTAAGGTTATCGGCGTAGAATCCGAAGATTCGGCCTGCCTAAAAGCTGCGTTGGATGCTGGTAAACGTGTCACTTTGGATCAAGTGGGCATTTTTGCCGACGGTGTTGCTGTAGCAATCATCGGCGAAAACACCTTTGAAGTAGCACAAAAGTACGTTGATGATGTAATCACTGTATCAACGGATGAGATCTGCGCTGCGATTAAAGATATCTACGACGACACTCGCTCTATCTGCGAACCTGCAGGTGCACTAGGTGTTGCCGGTATGAAGAAGTATGTAGCCCGTGAAGAGATCAGCGATAAGACGCTTATCGCAATCGATTCGGGCGCCAACGTAAACTTCGACCGTTTGCGTCATATCGCTGAACGTTCCGAACTCGGTGAACAGCGTGAAGCGATTATCGCCGCACGCATCCCTGAGCAACCGGGTAGCTTTAAGAAATTCTGCTCAGCCCTAGGTAACCGCAATATCACTGAGTTTAACTACCGCTATAGCGATGATAGCAATGCTATCGTCTTTGCTGGCATTCAGCTAAAAGCCGGTGGTGATGGCCGCGAAGAAGTAATCAGCGAGCTACGTGAAAAAGAGTACGAGGTTGAAGACCTCAGCGAAAACGAAATCGCTAAAATCCACGTCCGTTATATGGTCGGTGGTCATGCGCCTGCAACGCTGGAAAACGAGGTAATCTATCGTTTTGAATTCCCAGAGCGCCCAGGCGCACTGATGAACTTCCTAAAGAAATTGGGTGGAAAGTGGAACATCTCAATGTTCCACTACCGTAACCACGGTGCCGCATATGGTCGCGTATTGGTAGGTATGCAAGTGCCTGAAGCTGAACGTGATCAAGTAGGCACTTTCTTGGAAGAGATCGGCTACAACTACTGGGAAGAGACTGATAACGCAGCTTATAAACTATTCCTAGGTTAATCCCTGTTATCAACCCTGATGATCACTGGCTGGTCATCAGGGTTAATGTCCATCCTTACCGCAGTCAGCATCTGATATTCAGAATCTAACTCTGCAAAATCCGCTTTTTCGAGCTCTTTATCCAAGCGCTTCAAATAATACTGACCACCTTTCGAATAGATCTTATCGCCAATAATCGGGTGGCCCAGATGTGCTAAATGCGCCCTAATCTGGTGTTTCCTTCCAGTCATTAGCTCACACTCAATCAAGCTTTTACCCTCGTCCTTTCGCAAGACCCGAAACAAGGTTTGGCTCTGTTTAGGCTTGGGGTAAAAATCTGATTCGGCCTGGTCCACCACATACATCTGACTGCGAATCGGACTACCAACTTTTTCCGATAGCTCACATTCGTAGCTGAGTTCATCCCATTCAGGAATGCCCTCTACCCAAGCGTGGTAGACCTTCTTGCTGATCAACTGATCTAAACGCGGCTTCCACTTTTTATCCGCCACTTTGTTTTTGGCTAGCAGAATAATGCCTGCAGTCTCGGTATCAAGACGATGCAACAGGTGCGCATCCTCATAAGACGTCTGACGACGCACAAGGGAGATTAGCGTGTTATAGAGATTACGCGTGGTACGGCTGACAGGCAGCAGATGGGGCTTATATACAGCGAGAATCTCGTCGTTTTCCCAAAGCTTTCGCCAGTGGGTATCAACAGGCTCTTCATAATGATCCGATAGTGATACAGCTACCTTCTGCCCTACTGCTAAGACTTGGTTTTCAGAAGCAATCTGACCATCGACAGATATTAAATCCTCAGCGAATAGCTGAGACAATTGTGCTTTATGAAGGCTGGCTAAACGCGTGGATAAAAAGCAGGAAATAGTCGGGGCTGCTGAATAAACTGGGAAATACAGAACAAAGCCATCAGCCATGATTCCCTCCTAGCCACTAACAAGCGCAGCGTCTAGCAACAGGCTAGTCGCTTTAAGGCATCTCTGGCGAGTGCTCAAACCCTTCGCTAAAGAACGCTTTGATAGAGAAAAGCAGCAGTGAAGTTAGGCCCCAGATCAGCCCAGTAACTACGCCAAGATCAACAATGCCGCGCCAAGGCTGTTCTAGTTGATGCACTAGCAAGACCATAGAGATGATGCCCAGCGTTAGGCAGTAGGTAACGATCATACGTTTACGAACGATCGAGAAGAATCCCATGCAAAACAGGGGCGCAAAGATAAAACGGACCGGAGAGACATTCTGAGAAAGATACAGAATACGAGCAGCCACACGCGGTGACCACGCTTGTTGAAAGCCGCGATAACCTTCGGCAAAGCCCATAAATATCACGCTAAATGCTAATGCCGCCCAGTGGTACCAAGAGAGATCATAGTTAAAGGTTTGTAGACCTATATCGCTAAGACGATAGATCGCGCTGCCTATTAACAGGAAAATACCGCTGATACCCCATAGCGCTGCAATATAACCAATCACTCTATCTGTCTCTTTTGTAACCAATGCATTAGAAGCGGCGATTATACCCTCGCCAGCGATAGAGCCCAAATTTAAGACAAAAAAAACCACCGCGAGCGGTGGTTAAAGCACTAATCAACAGTTTAAACGGGGGAGAAACTCCCCCCTTGAGTGAGGTTGATTCGGTAAGAACCTGTTTTGCAAATGTATTAGTAGCCTTTCAAGTGATCGATATATTCCGGTAGGAATAGAGAGATCTGCGGCACATAAGTGATAAGCATTAAGAAACCTAACAATAGACATAGCCATGGTAGGCAGGCCTTGATAACCCAGACCATGTTCTGCCCGGTTATCCCGGCGGTTACAAAGAGGTTGAGTCCCACCGGTGGAGTGAGCATCCCGATCTCCATGTTTACAACCATGATGATACCTAGGTGAATTGGGTCGATACCTAGCTGTGTTGCGATTGGGAACAAGATCGGCGCCATGATCAATAGGATCGCTGATGGCTCCATGAAGTTACCTGCAATCAGTAGCAAGATGTTTACTACGATCAGGAAGCCCCACGCTGGTAGACCCCAAGCTAGAATCTGCTCTGCAATCGTGTGCGGAATACGCTCTGTCGTAAGAACGTGTGCAAACAGCATTGCGTTAGCAATGATGAATAGCAGCATCATGGACACTTTAGACGCATCGATCAGTACTTTACGTACTTCTGGATCGTTAACAGATTTTGGTAGCGCCCAAAGCATCTGTAGCGCATTACGAATAGCAGCAGTGATTAGGTTCTCGCCATCTTTCTTCCATGGCACACCTTTCATCGGGCCAATATCACGGTAACCCATTACCGCAATAAAGTAGCCATATACTGCAGCTACTGCAGCCGCTTCCGTTGGAGATGCTACACCACCGTAGATAGAACCTAGTACGATGAAGATCAGCATCAAACCACCCATCGCGATTAGGCCAGACTTAGCCAACGCTCGGAAACCTGGGAACGGCTGAGATGGTAGACCTTTAACACGCGCAACGATGTAGATAGCGATCATTAGGATCAGACCCATCATTAGGCCCGGGATGAAACCCGCCATAAACATACGTGAAGCGGAAACTTCTGTCGCAGCAGCGTATACCAACATTACGATAGACGGTGGGATCAAAATACCCAAAGTACCCGCATTCGCGATTACACCTGCAGCGAAAGATTGTGGGTAACCCGAGCGCACCATACCCGCGATACAGATAGTACCGATCGCCGCTACGGTTGCAGGCGATGAACCAGATACCGCAGCAAATAGCATACACGCCATTACCGATGCCATCGCCAGACCGCCTCGAATATGACCCACGGTATCAACCGCGAAGTTAATCAAACGTTTTGCTACCCCCCCGGTAGACAAGAACGCAGAGGACAGAATGAAGAACGGGATCGCTAACAGCGTGTAATGTTCTGAAGTCGCCTCAAACAGTTTCAATGCAATCGATGCAAGGGAGTCATTTGAGAACAACAAAATAGTGGTTACAGAAGATAGGCCCAATGCGATAGCAATCGGCATACCGATGATCATGCACCCAAACAGAGTGATAAACAGTACAGCAATAGTCATTTATTTATCCTCCTGCTTTTTTTGATTTTGGCTGTCATTAGGGTCGCCTAGTGCTGTGTCTTTCAGCTCGTTAGCGATCTCCATAGACTCTTCCGCTTCATCCGCGAAGTGGAAACCATCTGCTTGTTTAGTGATAACTTTCCAGCCCAGTTCTAAGAAACGAATAATCAATAGAACAAAACCGATCACCAAAATACTCATTGGGATCCATTTCGGTACTGGAAGATCTTCCAGCTCGATACCGATCATCTTCATCTTGCTGATGTAGATCCAAGAGCCATACAAGAACAGTCCGCAGTAAACCAAGCACAGGCCAACAGCAACCAAAGTGACTAACCGATGCGTGTGTTCAGGCATCAGTTTTACAAAAACATCCACGCCGATATGGGCACCTACTTTGACACCATAAGAAGCACCAAAGAGTACAAACCATGCAGCGAGTAAAAGGGTCACTTCCTGTGCCCAATGGATACCGGCGTTAAAACCAAAGCGCGCTACCACTTCAGCAAATACCAGTAATGTCATTGAAACTAGAAGCAGGGATAAAAAGCCCTCTTCCAATTTTGTTACTAGATTACGAACCATATACAGCTCCCCTAGCGACTCACGTCGTTAATAGTTTTTTTCATAAGGAGATATTCACAGGACAACCCACGGCGAGAGCCGTTAACCGTTCTCCTCTGAACATAACCGAGCGGGCAAAGCCCACCCGGTTAAGTGGCGTGATATTAGTTGCTTGCAGCTGCAGCTTTGATTAGATCTGCACCGATCTCATCTTCAAACTGCTTCCATACAGGCTTCATTGCTTCAACCCACTGATCACGTTCTGCGTCAGTTAGGCTAACAACTTGAGAACGCTTAGAATCGATGATCTTCTGCTTATCAGACGCAGCCTTTTCAGCAGCAATGCCGTTACCGTGTTTGATCGCTTCATCTAGCGCTTTCTTAACTTCAACTTTCAGATCTGCATCAAGACCCATCCAGAACTCAGCAGACGTTACTACTAGGTAGTCCAGTACACCGTGGTTAGATTCAGTGATGAAAGGCTGAACTTCGAAGAACTTCTTAGAGTAGATGTTTGACCAAGTGTTCTCTTGACCGTCGATCGCTTTAGTTTGTAGAAGTGTGAATACTTCAGAGAAAGGCTTTTTCAGTGGAACAGCGTCTACAGCTTCGAACTGAGCCTGTAGTACGTCAGATGTCATGATACGGAATTTCTTACCAGAAGCATCAGCTGGTACTTTTAGCTCTTGGCTTGCAGAAAGCTGCTTCATACCGTTGTGCAGGTAACCAAGACCCACTAAACCTTTGCTCTCTAGAGAACCTAATAGTTTTTGACCATCTGGGCTGTTCTGGAATTTTTCTACCGCAGCCATATCTTTAAACAGGAAAGGCAGATCGAAAATCTGAAGTTTTTTAGTGAACTTCTGGAATTTAGATAGAGAAGGTGCAGCCATCTGCACATCACCTAGCAACATCGCTTCCAAAACTTTGTTGTCGCCGAATAGCTGAGAGTTAGGGAAGACCTTAACTTCAACTTTGCCAGCTAAACGCTCATCTACTAGCTCTTTAAATTTAAGAGCCATCTGGCCTTTTGGTGTGTTTTCAGCAACCACGTGAGAAAACTTAATTTCTACTGGGGCTGCAACAGCAGCTTGTGCTCCTAGAGTTAGTGCAAGGGAAGTTACCGCAGCGGTCAGTAAACGCATTGTGCATCTCCTGTTTAATTGAATTTAATTATGTTTGTTTTGTTTGAAATTCAGCGCTTTCTGTTTTTAGCAGTCACAGAACTTTCTGAACTCATCACACAAGAGAGCAAAGATAGGGCCAACTGTGAAATATGATTTTCACAAACCTCTGTAGCACCTATAAACATTGAGATACAGGTTAAACGTATGTTTAAAGCAAGGATTTAAGCGGCTAGAAAAAATGGCGGAAACTCACCCATTTACAATTTTAAAATCAGTGAATTCCCATCCATCTGTGTTTTATTTATTGAACCAGCATCCAAAAATGGCGTTTCATTGATCTACATCGAAAGAACAAAGCACCTAAGGCTTGTGTGTAATATCAGCTTCGCCTTATGATGAGTTACTGACTATGCTAACCACTATTACAAAAATGACGGCAATTATGACGGGAGCTGAAGTGTGAAA
Source organism: Neptuniibacter sp. QD34_54 (assembly GCF_047778055.1). Lineage (GTDB taxonomy): Bacteria > Pseudomonadota > Gammaproteobacteria > Pseudomonadales > Balneatricaceae > Neptuniibacter. Next base: position 3,683,737 of record NZ_CP180546.1, read on the forward strand.
TTGGATGGCCTATCAATTCAAACAAAGGTAAACATTTCTCTAGCAGTTGTGTTCCTGATTATCTTGGTTAGCTCTCTAACCGCGATTTACCGTAGTGAAACTCAGTTAGTTTCTGAAGTTGTACAACGTACAACAACCGAGACGGCTGATTCCTACTTTGACAGTATCAATATACTGATGCTGAGCGGTGCCATGTCTAACCGTGAAACCCTACAGAAAAAGATTCTTGCCAATCCTGATGTCTTAGAAGCACGTATTATCCGCGCCGATAGTGTTTCCAAAGTTTACGGGCCCGGCACCGATGACTCCAAAATAATGGATGACCTCGATAAACGTGCAATGCAGGGTGAACAGATTATTGAAGAGATCGATGATGCTAAAGGCCACCGCCTGACCGTTATCACTCCAATGAAAGCCCTACCGGACTATAAAGGTACTAACTGCTTACTCTGCCACCAGACGGCTGAGGGTGATGTATTAGGTGCCGTTCGAGTCACCTACTCTTTTGAAAATCTAGATAACACTATTCGCGCTAACCTGATCAGTGTAGCTTTGACCGAGTTAGTACTATTTATTATCGGCTTAGTCCTAATTAGTCTGTTACTAGGTCACCTAGTAGTACGCCCAGTTAAACGTATGGGTAAGACGATCAACACCATTCATGAAAACTCAGATCTTAAATTGCGCATAGATGTAACTTCCAAAGATGAAATCGGCACGATGTCAACATCTCTGAACACTATGCTCGAAGACTTCCACTCCAGTCTAAGCAAAGTAAGTTCTACCGTTCATCAGCTAAGTTCGTCGAGCACATCTATCAATGACATTGCTGATATGGCAAATAGCGCGGTGAACAATCAGCAGATACAAACCAGTGCTGTCGCTTCTGCGATGGAACAGATGGAAGCTGCAACTAAAAGTGTTGAAGCAAGCGCCGAAAATACAGTATCAGCTTCTGACCTAGCCCTTGAGCAAAGTAATGAAGGTACGCAAATTACTCAACAAGCGATCAATGCCATTGACTCCCTGAAGAGTAATATTGACCGAGCTCTGAATGTTATCAACAAGCTAGATGAACAAAGTCAGAGTGTTGGAACCGTACTAGAAGTGATTCAGAAAATTGCTGAGCAAACTAACTTACTGGCGCTTAACGCTGCCATCGAGGCGGCCCGTGCCGGCGAACAAGGCCGGGGCTTTGCTGTGGTAGCGGACGAAGTACGCACCCTAGCAAGTAAAACGCGCAACTCGACGGAAGAGATCAACGCGATTATTGAAGAGCTTCAAAACGATGCGCGTGATGCGGTATCCGTAATGGATCAAGCACACTCGAGTGCAGAAGCAGGTGTAGCTAAAGTACAGGAAACATCTGATGCGCTAATCAAGATTGCCGAAGAAGTTCGTGCGATTAACGATATGAATCACATGGTTTCTTCATCGGTTAAAGAGCAAACAGAGATGGCTAGTAGCGTTGAGTCTAGCGTACATGAGATCGCTCAAACAGCTGAGCATACTTCATCTCGTGCAGGTCAACTGAACCAAGTTGCTCATGAGCTGAATACGCTAGCTGGACAGCTAGAAATGATGGTACAGAAATTCAAACTATAACCTTCTAAACAAAATAAAGAAGCCGCCAATATGGCGGCTTCTTTATTAATAGAACGAGAGGGGATCGCTCTATCATATGGCACCCGTCACTACTCGGGTAGCTGATACACCGCTTTAAAAATTTGCTGTAGCTGTTAACCACAGTTTGCTCTTATCCGCGCCAGTATCACCTGCGTCATAGTCAGCATACTTCAGGCTTAAACCGTAGTTTTTGCCAAACTTTTTGGCCGCAACAAAACCCCATTCCGAGCCTAAATCAGCGCCCGTTTCTTCAACTTCATAGTCGTGATAAACCGCAAGCAATTTAACACCTGCCAACTTAGTGCCCACGCTGATATAAATATCTTCAATGCCATCTGCAGGTGTTGCTAAAAACTGGTCAACCCAACCCTGAAATTTATGCTTAGTGGCTAATGGTGTATTGAATCCTACACCACCATCAGAGCCAAGAACTTCATAACCTAGCTTGGTTGTCACACCAGAGAACGCCACACCACCCTCTAATAGATAGTAGTCAGGATCAGTCGAGCCGTTATCCTGTGTAGCGTACTCAGCTGTGTATAGAAGCTTGGTATCACCTGCATCTTGAGAACCACTAAAACGAACGCCGTAAGTATCTAGGTCATAACCACCAACTTTATCTTCCTCAAAGTTGTAGTAGTAACCGGTTAAAACGCCAAATGGCAGACCTTTGTATTTTACGTTGAACAAGTGTGTCTTGTGCTTGCTGTCCGAACCCGTAATACCATGGACATCATTGATATAAGCGTAGAACACCTCCGTATCAGCCAGAGAGCTGTTCTTAACCGATAGCGAATCGTAAGTCTGCTCATTCTGACGGAAACCTACACCACCAACAAAGCGTTGGTTGTCTAAAAGGATACGCTGGCGACCAACCTTTACAGTGGTATCAGACAAACCTGTAAATGCTAAATACGCTTGGTTTACTTCTGTGCCTTCAGGGTCAACGATTTTTGTTTTCGTTCCCATGCCGTTAACGCCATCGTTGTATTCGACATCGTCCAGTTCAGTTACGTCATCTACTTCAACCAATGCAGATACAGATTTGAATTCATCTGTTTTAAAGGTTAATCGAGACTTTAACGTCAAAGCATTCGCATCTTCAGCGGCAGAATCGTCTTCAACGTCTTCATAACGTAGACGGAAGCTAACGGAGGTTTCACCGTTCTGAAACGCTTCAGCAATAGACTCAGCGGCATAAGCTGATGGGGTCGATATAGCTGCGATAGCCGTGGCTAACAACAACTTAGAGGGTAGTTGATTCATTGTTTACTCCTAACTCACAAAAGATTGCTAGTACTGGAGCAACGCCTATGCCAACAGGCGTATTTTTAAGAAAATCAGCTCAGCAAACATTAAAAATGCATAAATTGCACATTTTTGAATCAGCTAAAGCAACGCCTGCTTTTCTGCGGTGCAGCAAAACAGATTAAGTCAACACCGAGTTAGTGCAGACTCGTCCAGAATTAATCCGATATTTTGAAAGGGTATCTACTACAAAATTATTACAACCTTACCCACAAGACATATTTTGAATATTTGATCATTAATTAATGAACCTATTTTTCTCGAATAGGTCACTCTTAAGGAAACGGAACCCTTCTTTGGAGAATAGCCTTGTATATACGCGCATTCGTAGCAAGCTTTACGATCTTATTGACCTCTCAAACTAAGGCTGCAACATTGGATGTTACTGTTCTAAACCCCGATAAATCAGGGGTAAATTCCATCGTCCTCTATGCTGAACCTATAGACCAGCCAGCTCCTAAGATAGAACGTCAGAAAATCGAGATCACACAAAAAGATCGCGCATTTGCGCCGCACATTACGGTGATGCAACGCCAAGATGAGGTACAGTTCAGTAATAAAGATGACTTTACCCACCATATCTACTCGATCTCCGGCCCAAACCGTTTTTCCTTTAAACTGAAATCAGGCGAATCCAAGGCCCTAGAGACGTTTGAGCCCGATTCATCCACTGAGACAGTCGCTATGGGCTGTAACATCCATGATTGGATGAGCGGCTTTATACTTATCGTCGATACGCCTTATTTTGCCAAAACCACTAAAACTGGCTCAGTTTCGTTCGATTTTCATCACTTGGGCAAATATCGCCTAACCTTATGGCATCCGCAGTTAAAAGCGGAAAACAATCGATTAACCCAGATAGTGGATATTAGCCAAGACCAAAAACTGACCTGGCAATTGAGCGAAACCTTCTACGAAGTGAAGCCAAAGGCTGACGAAGAAGACTTCGAATTCCTGGATGAATACTAGTTATTGGATGACTAACCATGGGCAGTTTAAAAACCAAAATATTTATATTCTTTGTCGCCTTATTAATGGTGGTTCAAGCAGCATCTTTGTGGATGGTCTACGACGCCAACAATAAACAAGGGGACGTTCAGATCCAATCGCGGCTCAATGCCGCTGTCTCCGTTTTTGACACCCTTTATCAGCAACGAAACTACTATCTCCAAGCCTTCGCCGAAACAGCTGCAAAGGACTTCGGTTTGAAAGAGGTCTTCGGCGCTGACCAACGTAGTTTTCTGATTGCATTGAATAACCACCGCAAGCGCATTGATGCCGATATAGCAATCGCTGTAGACCAAAAGTTCTCGATTATCGGTCAGCTTATTCGCCGCAATCCAAATGAAAAAATCCGTTTAGGCCCCGAACAAGGCCAACCGTTCCCTTCGCCACAATGGTTTGGCGTAGATGGCACGTTTACCAAACTGTACCAGCAAGAAAACGAGTTATACCAACTCAGTTTTGCTCCATTAAAAAGTGGGCAACAAGTCGTCGGCTGGATCGGCTATGGCTATCAGATTAATACCACCCTGGCACAAAACTTTGCCGATATTACTGGGCTGAGTATCGAATTCATGTTGCAGCAGGAAGATAGCCAATGGCGCGCTATTGCTGCTGCGATCCCGACAAGCCATCCTCAAGCACCGAGCCAGCAAGGCTTAGCAGTTATTGAAAATCGGGTACCAGGCCACCTTTTCGCAACCCAGATTGAAGTGGGCATGGTCAGCAAGAGTCCTCTGCAAGTAACGATCTTTGGCTCTCGCTCTAACCTACTGGAAACCCTACAAGAGAACTGGTGGCACCTACTAGCACTTGAAGGCGGTATGGTGACAATCACCATGCTGGCAGCCTATCTCCTCGCTGGCAGTATTACCCAACCGGTTAGAAAACTGGTACGCCAAGCTCAATATATTGCGCGAGGAAACTATGACAGCAGTGTAGATATCAGTGAAAAGAACGAGATGGGGCAGCTTGCAAAAGAGTTTAATCAGATGCAACAAGCGGTCTTGGTACGAGAGCAAAAGATCAGCCACCAGCTAAAGCATAACAGCCTGACCAATCTCCCAAACCGTTTCTCCCTACTCGAAACTTTAGACACCCTGCTGCAGCAAAAAGACACTTTCTTTAGCCTTCTCCATCTGGATATTCGTCGCACACGCACCGTCAACGACACGCTTGGCTACCAGATTGGCGATATGATGATTAAAGAAGTAGGTAAACGCCTGTTGAAGCTCAACGGTGCCAGCCAAACCTTCCATTTAGACGGTGACGAATTCGCCATGTTGATCGAGTGCTCGACACTGAGCGAGCTGGTGCAATGGCAGCAAAAGATTGAGCAAGTGATGGATGACCCTCTGTGTGGTGAAGACACCCTACTCCACTTACAGCTACAGGTTGGCTTTGCCCGTGTGCCTGAAGATGCCGATGATCCACAAACTCTTCTGCAAAAAGCTGATACAGCGCTTAGCCATGGTAAGAAAGCACAGCAGAGCTTCCAGCAATATCTCCCAGAAATGGATGCCGATGCCAACCGCCGCTTAAGCTTAGTAAATGACCTTAAGGTTGCTATAGCTGAAGACCAGTTATGTTTGTTCTATCAACCTAAGCTCGATCTAAAAACCGGAAAAATCCATCAACTGGAAGCATTAGTTCGCTGGCAGCACCCGATTCAGGGCATGATCCCACCCGATTCCTTTATCTCTATCGCTGAGCAAACAGGCCAGATCGATGCCCTCAGCAATTGGGTAATGAATGAAGCCGCTCGACAATATCAAGCTTGGGCAGAAATAGGGCTACATCTGTCTATCGCGGTGAACATCTCTGCGGAAAACCTAAAAAACCAACAGCTGATCAATACCCTCAAAGGGATTTGGAAAACACATCAACTGCCGCAAAACTCACTTTCCCTGGAAGTAACGGAAAGTGCCGTCGTAAGTGACCCAGAGAGCGCAATTAAAATGCTCTGCGAAATAAAAGGTCAAGGGATCAAACTGTCGATTGATGACTACGGTACAGGTTACTCATCACTAGCTCAGCTGAAACAGATGCCGGTTTCCGAGCTAAAAATCGACCGTTCATTTGTCGATAAAGTTCACATGAGCAGCGACGACCAGATCATTGTTAGATCCACCATCCGTATGGCCCATGATATGGGGCTAACGGTTGTCGCGGAAGGAATCGAAGATCAAGAAACTCTGACATGGTTAGAACAACATGACTGTGATTTAGCACAGGGCTATTTCATCAGCCGACCTCAACCCGCAAGCGAACTAAGTAGTTGGCTGCTAGAATCGGAGTACAACCCGTCTTCGATCACAAAGGTTTTACATGGATAGTCGCTGGTTTGCAGCATTGACGCTTTTATCTCTGCCTGTACATGCAATTGATGTAGATTTGAAAGGACTCGTTGATATCCGAGCTAGCCACTCTTCCGGTGAACAGAGCTATGTCAGTGGTCAATTCGGCAAGCTCCAAAACTCGCCCGGCGGCGATCTATCTCTAGGGCAGCTAGGCCTGAACTTAAAACTAGGTTTGAGTGACCAACTCAGTTTTGTTGTCGTAGGGAACAGCTTTGTCGATGATGAGAAAAGCGAAGTTGGGCTGACGGAGGTTTTCCTTAAATATTCAGGCCTTCCCAGTGATATAGGTGTTAGACACAGCGCCCGCGTCGGTACCTTTTACCCACCTATATCATTAGAGAACAGAGCCACTGTTTGGTCACCCGCTAATACACTGACTCCTTCAACGATGAACAGTTGGATTGGTGAGGAGGTGCGCACCACCGGCATAGAGTACACGGCAGAGTGGTTGGGAAAGTTTAGAGAGGTCAATTACGATCTAAAGCTCAACACAGGTTTATTTGGTTTTAACGATACCGCTGGTGCGATGCTGTCTTGGCATGGCTGGACGCTTAGCAGTCGCCAATCCGTTATCGGCGAAGGTCTCCCTGTGCCACAAACCCCTGCGCAAACGACTCTGCTTACAGATCAAGCAAAAGAATCTGACCCTTTTCATGAAGGCGATGACCGCCTTGGTTACTTTTTAAATGCCGAGTATAAGCTGAAAAAGAAACTACTCCTGCAAGCCGGTTATTACGACAACAATGCCACCCCCTATATGCTTGAGGATGGGCAATATGGTTGGGAAACCCGATTTGCCTACACGGGTTTCCGCTGGCAGATCGATAAACAGTGGAGCCTGATGGGCCAGGTGATGCAGGGCTCAACCCTGATGCAATCACCGCAAAAAGTCAATGTGGTCGATAATGATTACCGTAGCGCCTATCTAACCTTAAGCTGGCGTAACGGTCCTCATCGACTATCAACACGCCTAGAAGAGTTTTCGGTTACAGATCTAGATCAGACGGTTGGCGACAACAATGATGAGTACGGCAAAGCCTTTACCCTTAGCTACCGTTACCGTCTTAACCGCCAATGGTTTCTGTTGAATGAGTTCAATTGGATAAATAGCACCCGAGCCGCGAGAGCATACAACCAAGATGATTCGAAGCAGCTAGAACGCCAGATTCAGGTAGCGCTCCGTTACTATTTTTAAGTCCAATTATTTAAAATCTTTCTTATCCAACCCGTACTTCTTCATTTTGTCGTAAAGAGTTTTTCGCGGTAAACCAAGGCTAGTTAATGTCTCTTTGATGGAGCCAGCGCAACGTGCAAGCTCAGCCTGAATCAACATGCTTTCAAACTGCTCGACCTTATCCGGCAGGCTCATATTGTTGTAGCCATCATTGTCGGTGATCGGTTTATTCTCAAAGTCGAATGTACAACTTTCACCCAAAAGCACATAGCGCTCGGCCAGATTGCGAAGTTCGCGGACATTGCCCGGCCAATCGTGGGTCATCAAACTGTGCATACGTTCAGCCGATAACAGCGGCACCTCTCGGCCATATTGCGAAGAAGCAATCAATGAGAAGTGCTGGAACAACAAGCCTATATCTTCACGTCGCTCACGTAGCGGCGGGATATCCACTCGCACAACATTCAGACGATAATAGAGATCTTCTCGGAAATTTCCCTGTTCGGCAGCCTCACGTAGATCTACCTTAGTTGCTGCAATCACGCGAAGATCGAGCGGAATGACTTCGTTAGCGCCAAGGCGTTCAATTGCCCGCTCTTCCAAGACTCGCAGTAACTTAATCTGCAAGGTCATCGGCATGCTTTCGATCTCATCTAAAAACAGCGTACCGCCATTAGCATGCTCAAACTTACCGATACGACGTGCTTTAGCATCGGTAAACGCGCCCTTTTCGTGACCAAAGAGTTCAGATTCGATCAGATTTTCGGGTACAGCACCGCAGTTAATCGCGACAAAATTCTGATCGCGACGATGACTATGTTCATGGATGTAACGGGCCATCAGGTCTTTACCTGTACCAGTTTCACCCAAGATCAAAATATCAGCCGGGGTATCAGCAATTGCATGCACTAAACCACGTACTTGGGCGATCATGGAGGTATTACCGATAATACGTGGGCCCGGAGCGCTCTGAGCTTCCAACTCTAATTTGAGACGGCGGTTTTCAATAACCAGATTGCGCTTCTCTATCGCTCGGCGCACCACGTCTAACATCAAATCAGAGGAAAAAGGTTTTTCGATAAAGTCGTAGGCACCATCCCGCATAGCCCCCACCGCCATAGTAATATCACCATGACCGGTAATCAGGATCACCGGTAAAGTGGCATCGAGATTAACCACCTGCTTCATCAACTCAAGGCCATCCATACCCGGCAGATTGATATCGGTAATTAAAATCCCTGGCCAATCGTCCTGGATAATGGTGAAAGCTTGCTCAGCCGTTTCAACGGCTGTCACTTCATAGCCCGCTAATTCAAGGGCCTGTCCAGCCGCTAACCGAATATGTTCTTCATCATCCACTAAAAGAATGGGCAATAACCTATTCTCACTCATGCGGCTTTCCATTTCTTAATCAACCAATCGTGTTATTAAGGTTATCAGGCTGATCGGCTTTAGGTAAGCAAATACGGAACACCGCTCCACCCTGAGCATGATTGGAGACAGCCAATTCCCCACCCATACTTTCAATAATACGGTGAGAGATCGACAAACCCAGCCCTAAACCCTGACCCGCTTTTTTAGTGGTGTAGAAGGGCTCGAATACACGATTCAACTCCTGCGACGGTATACCCGGGCCGAAGTCTCGCACATTAAGGCTGATCTGCTTATTTTGTTCCGACAAGCTGATATCCACAACTGGTTTGGTCTGATTTTCCATCGCTTGCAGAGCATTACTGATCAGATTGACCAACACCTGCTCCAAACGCACGGTGTCGCCGAGCACATAGATCCGTTCAAGACCAGAGGGCCAATTTACCTCTGCATCCGCCTTGCTTAAACGGCCATACATGATCGACATCGCGCCATCATGCACATTTTTAAGACAGACCGGCTCCACGCCACCTGTTGTTTTGCGCGAGAACTCTTTCAGCGGATGAATGATCTTCGCCATTCGCTCGGTCAGGCCACTAATTTCGCTGAGGTTCTTCTCTACCGGTTCAGTTTTACCTAATTCCATAAAGGCTTTGGCATTATCCGCATAAGTACGGATGGCCGTTAACGGCTGATTCAACTCGTGGTTGATACCCGCAGACATCTGACCAAGCACAGCCAACTTTGCCGTTTGAATCAGCTCATTTTGGGTATTCTCGTGCTTGGCGACTTCGTCACGAAGTTTAAGGTTGGCATTGGTAAGATCTTCGGTACGTGCTGCAACCCTATGCTCTAGCAACTCTCGCGCACGTTTTAACTCTTCTTCGTACTGCTTGCGCTGAGTAATATCGTGAATGGTGACGATAAAGCGTTTCACCACGCCATAATCCATATGACCGATAATCAATTCAATTGGGAACTCAGAACCATCTTTGCGCAATCCTAGCGCCTCTGTATACAACTCCTGCTGTCGGTCACTATCTGGCGCCGTTAAATGCTGCCAACAGAGCGCACGATCGTTCTGGGAGAGGAATTTACTAAAATATTTACTCCTCACCTCCTGTTCGTCATAACCAAACAGTTTTTCAGCCATCAAGTTCAGGCTTTCAATCCGTCCCTGATCATCCAACGTGATTAGACCCGCTTGCGTGTTATCAATGATGGCACGTACACGCTGCTCGCTCGCTTCCAAAGCTTGGGTTTCTTTCAGCTTAAAACGTGCGCGCTCTCGAGTAATACGCTGTCGTGTCAGTAACACTAACACCAACAAGATTAACGCGAGAAAGATAAAACCTGCGGTCAAAGCGGTATAGAACATCCGCACTTTAACCGCCTTAGTACTGGCTAAGACAACTACAGTTAAACCGCTATCGGGTAGTTCTCTACTTTGCAGAAGAAATTCACGTGGCCGGATGCCATCGAGGGCTTGATTTTTTATTCGCTTACCGTCCACCAGCGTAATCAAAGTCGCACCATTTTCCTGTGGTGCACGCGAAATAATCTCGAGGGCCGTTAAAGTATGATCACCATAGCGCAGACTCTCAGAAATGCGTTGGATATCAGCTTTGCTCAGTGGGTGTAGGGTTCTGAATTTCCAATCTTCTCGGGTTGAGATAAAGATAACACCATCTTCATCGGTCACTAGAATGTCTAGATCAGGATCGGTCCAATCTGATTCAATTTCGTTTAAATCAATTTTTACAACCACAACCCCAATGATCTGGCTGCGCAGATAAACAGGGTATGAGAAATAATAACCTCGTCGGTTAGATACTGAACCCAAGGCGAAATAGCGGCCAGGTTTGCCTTTAATCGCATCTTGAAAGTAGGGACGATAAGCGTAATTTTTCCCCATAAAAGAGTACGCTTCCGCCCAGTTACTCGAGGCAATAGCCGTCCCATCCTTGTCCATCAGATAGACATCAGTCGCATTAATCGAATTATTTACTGATTCTAAATAGACACTGGCCTGGCCTGAAAGGAACGAATCTTCAGGCTTGGCTAAAGCTTCAACCAATGTGGAGTGTGATGACAGTAGCGCAGGCAGGTCTTTATATCGATCCAACTTCTGCTGCAGGCTCAACAGGTAACGATTGAGATCGGCACCGGAGCGCTGTTGCAGGGTTTGATAGCCTTGAGATTGACTTAGAAATGTAATTTGCCCAACCACCAAAAGGAATGCAAAAGCCAATACGACAAAGAAAAGCAGCCGATACTGACGCCAGCGAAGTGATTGAGTCTGTGGCATAAAACCTAGCCTGTCTGTGTAAAAAGGGCTTTTATTAACGTAACTGCAAAAGAAATACTTAATTTCGTTAACATAGTCGCTCTATACTAAGGTATATATTCTTGAACACCAAACATGGTATTAAGGATTAAGGGGCGTGTCTCTAAAGCCCTATTCGGCTTTAGAGGCAGACTCCTAAATACATAACTATATTATTTGCGTAATCTGAAGAAGGGACTAATTACTCTTATGCTGAAACGAACCAAAATTGTAGCAACCTTGGGTCCATCCACCGATGAACCTGGTGTTTTGGAAGATATTTTAAGAAACGGCGTAAACACTGTACGTCTAAATTTCTCCCACGGCAGCGCGGATGACCACCGCCGTCGTGCCAGTGAGGTCCGTAAAGCAGCACGTAAACTGGGTTTATCTATCGCAATTTTAGGTGACCTACAGGGTCCTAAAATTCGTATCGCACGATTTAAAGACACTAAGATTCAACTAGAAACAGGCGATACTTTTTTTCTAGATTCAGAACTCGGTAATGAAGATGGCGACCAAACCCAAGTCGGTATCGATTACAAAGCCTTGCCAGAAGATAGCCAAGCAGGCGATATTCTATTACTCGATGATGGCCGTGTTCAGTTGAAAGTCACTGCGGTTAACGGCTCTCGTATCGAAACTGAAGTGATCATTGGTGGCCCGCTTTCTAACAACAAAGGCATCAACCGTCAAGGTGGCGGCCTATCAGCTGCCGCTCTGACCGAGAAAGACCGTCGCGATATTAAAGTCGCTGGTGATATCGATATGGATTATATCGCGGTCTCTTTCCCTCGTAGCGCCGCTGATCTACAAGAAGCACGCGAACTACTAGATCACGCTGGAAGCCGTGCCGAGATTATCGCCAAGGTAGAACGTGCCGAAACTGTAGCTAGCAACGAAGCGCTGGATGAAATTATCTTAGCCTGCGATGGGATTATGGTAGCTCGTGGCGACCTAGGCGTAGAGATTGGCGATGCCGAGCTAATTGGCGTGCAGAAACACCTGATCAAGCGCTCTCGTGAACTCAATCGTTTTGTAATCACTGCAACACAGATGATGGAAACCATGATCGAAAACTCTATGCCGACCCGTGCTGAAGTCTTCGACGTTGCTAATGCGATTTTAGATGGTACAGATGCGGTGATGTTATCTGCTGAAACAGCGGCGGGTAAGCACCCTGTGGAAGTGGTTAAGTCGATGACTTCTATCTGCCAAGGTGCTGAGAAACATCAGTTGTCTCGTCCTGCTCCAACCAACATCACGCAAAAGCTGGAACGTTTCGATGAAACAATTGCACGTTCAGCAATGTATACGGCGAATAACTTGTTAGGTGTTAAAGCAATCATCTGCTTAACCGAGTCGGGCTCCACTCCGCTGTGGATGTCACGTATACGTTCAGGCTTACCTATTTTCGCAGTAACCCGTAATGAGCGTACGATGCGCCGTACAGCACTTTACCGTGGTGTTGAGCCGATCTTCTTCGATGCAACGCAGATCGAAAAAGAGAAGCTAAACGAAGAGATTCTGGCGGGCCTTAAAGCTCGTAACCTTTTAGAAACTGGCGATCTTGTTATCCTCACCCGCGGGGCATCCCTAGGTGAAGATGGCGGCACCAACTCTATGCAGGTTTTAGCGGTTCAATAAGCCATGATGAGGGGAAGCATTTGCTTCCCCTCAAACATTTTGAATGTAAAAAAGTGTATATACAGTTGCAGTTACCCAGCAATTGATTTTAATTTATCAGTTGCACACTTTTTGAGTGAGAGTAACTGTCACATGTTCCCCACCCCACTGCGGACTTTATCTAGAAACAAGGCTGCTTCAGCCCTGTTAACTATTCTATTTTTAATCCCGACGCTGGCGCATGCCAAAACGATGCCCGTTCGTGTTGAAACCGCCATAGCAGAGCCTTTTGAAGAGACGCTAACACTGCATGGTACGTTGAAAGCCGAGCTATCGGCGAATCTATCCTTAGCCGCTGAAGGAATCGTTAAAAACCTAAGTGTCGATATTGGCAGTCAGGTCAAAAAAGATGATCTGATTCTGAACCTCGATGATGAAATTACCCGCCAGAACTTACTCAAATCCAAAGCGCAGACAACTTCCGCTCAAACGCAGCTAAATGAAGCTTATCGTCAGTTGAAAGAGGGTGAGCTTCTGCGCAAGAAAAAGCACATTGCACAAAATGCGTTGATCTCACTGCGTGTAGCGCGTGATGTCGCTCGATCAGATCTTGCCGCTGCCCAAGCCGAACAAGAACGTTTCCAACATGAACTGGGTCAACATCAACTACTCGCACCTTTTGCTGGCATCATCACCGCTAAGCAAACCGAGAAAGGAGAATGGTTAAGCAGCGGTAATCAAGCTGTGACTCTGGTCTCTTTAGACAAAATTCTATTGGATGTGCAGATCCCGCAAGCCTATTTCGGCCGCATGCAGGAGATCACGACCATCACCATCTATCCCGATACGGCCCCGAATACCGCTATTGAAGGCTTGGTCAAAACAGTAGTGCCAGTAGGCTCGCAGCAGAGCAGAACATTCCTGACCCGCTTTAAACCCATTCAAGCGAACCCTCTATTATTACCGGGCACATCGGCCAAGCTGGAATTGAACTTTTCCAAAGAGCAAAACGTAGTGATGGTGTCACGCGATGCCATTTTGCATCACGCCGATGACGGTAACAGCGTATTTATCGTGGTGGAAGGCAAAGCTGAACGCAGGCCGGTGGAATTGGGCAAGATCAAAGGCGATAAGATCCAGATCATTAATGGGATCAGTGCTGACGAGCAGGTTGTTATTCGCGGTAACGAGCTATTACGTGAAGGTGCAGAAGTTACTCTGCAACCTTAAGGATTTAACAAGATTCTAAAGAGGAATAAGTTGCCCATGCTAGGAGCAATTATTCAACAAGGCCGCCTACTAGCCGTTCTGGTATTGATGGTCTGTTTATTGGGCGTGGTAGCCAGCCTGAAGATGCCGGTGCAAATGATCCCTGATCTAGATGCGCAGGTTATTGAGATAGAGACCCGTTGGTCAGGAGCAACGCCACGAGATATTGAACAAGAGATCTTGTTAGAGCAAGAACGTCATCTGCGCACTCTGCCGAATCTAGCCTTTATGGAGTCGATCGCTTCGACTGGGAAAGCCGAGATCATTCTAGAGTTCCCCCCAAAAACCAACCTTGATCAGGCGATGATCAAGGTCACCAACGCACTTAATCAAGTGGCGGGCTACCCTGATAATGTCGACCAGCCGAGTGTAAGAATCAGCTCCTTCTCTGCCAATCCCTTCCTCTATTTTTCGGTGGTACCTGAAGCTGGCAATCCATTTAACCTCGATATGGACATGACCAGCGATTTTATTGATCGTCAGGTACGTCCAGTGATGGAAAGGGTTCCAGGGGTATCTCAAGTTTCTATGCGCGGAAAAACCGAGCGTCAGATCCAGATCCATATTGAACCGGACCAACTTGCCCAACGCGGGCTAAGCATGGCGGATGTTAAAAGTGCGATCCAAACCCGTAATAGAGATATTTCTGCTGGCGATATTGAAGAGGGTAAACGCCGCTATTTACTGCGTACTCAAGGTCGCTTCAATGACTTAGAGGAACTGAGCAACCTCATTATTCGCCACGAGAATGGCGTTAGCACCTATCTGAAAGATGTTGCCGACATCAAACTCGATCATTATGAAACTAACGGCGTTGCTTATGTAGCCGGTGAGCGAGCGATCACTTTAGGGGTTCGCAGAGAACCCAGTGCCAACGTTATTCAAATCAAACAAGACATGCTGCAAGCAGTCGAAGAACTGCACCGCGATGTTCTTAAACCCAACGGCATGCGTATAGAGCTGATCGGAGATGATGTTCGCTATGTAGAAGCCTCTATCAAAAGCGTGGTGCTAAACCTTTGCTTAGGTGCGTTACTGGCGAGCCTTGTTCTATACGTATTTATGCGCTCTGGCCGCGCAACGCTCTTCTGCTTGCTTGGACTCCCTGTTTGTACCATCGCTGCGTTTATCGGCTTAATGATGTTTGGCCGCAGTATCAATGTGATCTCCTTAGCCGGGATTACCTTTGCGATCGGTATGACTCTTGATAACAGTATCGTAGTGCTCGAAAGCATCGAGCAGAAACTACGCCAAGGCATGGATCGGATTGAATCAGCCATTGCTGGAGTAAAAGAGGTGTGGACTGCCGTCATCGCCTCCAGTGCCACGACCGTTCTAGTGTTTACGCCGATCTTTTTCGTCGAGCAGGAAGCTGGGCAACTTTATTCTGATATCGCAATTACCGTCTCCGCTTCAATTTTAGCTTCTATGCTGTTTGCACTGTTTGTCGTGCCTTCTGCCTGCGCTTTCTTTGGTTTATCGACTAAATCGGACGATAAGCAATATCAGCAGGGCAAAATCATGCAGTTGATCACTTGGCTAAATGACGGTTTCAAACGCCGGATAACGGTCATCGCGCTGAGCACCTTCGCAACCTTAGGGTTAGCTATTGCGTTTATGCCAGCAGCGGAATACCTACCCGAAGGTGAAGAGCCAAAATCATTTTCGATGATGTTTGCCCCTGCCGGTTACAGCTACAAAGAGATGTCCCTGATTGGCGCAGAGGTGAAAGAAAAAGTCGATCTAGCCGTGCAGCAGCAACCGGAAGACTACATACCCGAACAAGGGATGATTCCGGCGTTACGTTATTACCTGCTCTATATCGGCTCAGGTTCCGTATGGTTGCTGAGTGAGCCTAAAGACTATGACCATCAAGAGCCGATGATGAAAGAGATCACCCAGTTCTTTACCAGCTATCCGGGTATGCGCGCCTTTTCATCGCGGGGTTCAATTATCTCTAGTAACCAAGGCGGTACCCGTACTGTAGTGCTTAATGTTTCTGGTGCTGATCAACAAGCCCTCTTCACCACAGCGCAAAATGTGATGACTCGCGCAAAAGAGATGTTTGATAACCCACGTTTGGATTCAGAACCCAAATCCCTCTCTTTAGATCAACCTCTGATACAGATCTTGCCGAAGTGGCAAAGACTGGCTGAATTAGGGATCAAAGCGGAAGATTTCGGTATCGCAGTGGCCGCATTCAGTGATGGCGCTTATGTCGGTGAATTTATCGATGGCGATAAGAAAGTCGATATGCTGCTCTACAGCCAATTAAACACAGCAAAAAGCATTGAGCTACTCAGCCAAACGCCGATTTCTGTTCCGGGTGGCGGTGTTCTGCCTCTATCGGCACTAGCCGAGATTAAAGAGACCGTCGCAAGTGAAGATATTCGTCGTATCGAAGGTCGTCGCACTGTATCTGTTTACATACTGCCACCACCAACCGTGGCACTAGAAACGGCGGTCGAGAAAGTACGTACCGAATTAATCCCGTTGATGAAATCTGAGGGCGAAATTCTACCTAAAGTCAGCATCAGTATTTCCGGTGCTGCTGACCAACTGGATGCAACTCAAACCGCGTTATTTAATAACTTTATCGTCGCAGCATTACTGATCTACCTACTTCTAGTCGTAATTTTGTCCCACTGGAGTTATCCAAGCCTCATTCTCACCACTGTGCCTTTAGGTATCGCAGGTGGCGTTGTCGGTTTAGTCGCAGCTAATATGCTCGGTGAATTGTTACAACAAACAGGCTTACCGAGTTTCTACCAAGCTTTTGATATGATCACTATGCTGGGCTTTGTTATCTTACTCGGGACCGTAGTGAACAACCCAATCCTGATCGTCTGCCAAGCACGGGATAACCTACACTTAGGCAAAACCTCTATCGTAGATGCGGTAAACCAAGCCGTTGCCAAGCGACTCAAACCGATTCTGATGTCCACAGTCACAACAGTATTCGGATTGGCGCCATTGGTCTTTATTCCGGGCGCAGGCACCGAGCTTTATCGAGGTGTCGGTATTGTGGTTATGATGGGAATCCTGTTCTCTGTGATCATCACCCTTGGCTTCTTACCCTGCCTACTCATCTGCTGGTTCCAACTACAACAACGTTTTGGCAAGCAGAAAACAGAAGAAGCCGCATAATCAGAGGGGCCAATCACGGCCCTTTATCTGATAAATTAGCGCGTCAGATTGAATTAATTGAGGCAGTTTAGGTCGAAAGCGCAAACTAACTGTTTCGTTGCAGCAATTTAATATTCCCTCAATTATAATGTTGCCCCTCAACGAGTGACTTAAAGGATCGACTTTTGTCTTCAGCACTAGAACAAAAGCTAGATTGGCTTAACCAAGCAGGCTATTCTGGGCTGCTAACCCAGCTACAACACGGTATAGAGAAGGAAGGCTTACGTGTTGATGATCAACGCAGATTAGCTCAAACCTCTCATCCGCAAGCTCTAGGTTCAGCGCTCACTCACGCTCATATCACCACTGATTATTCGGAAGCGTTACTGGAATTTATTACGCCCGTTTTCGAAAAGTCCTCTGATGCCCTGAATTTCCTTGCAGATCTTCATCGCTATACCTATCAGAAACTCGATAAAGAGCAGATCTGGCCAGCCAGCATGCCATGCTTGTTGCCGCCAGAGAAAGAGATTCCTATCGCTCGTTACGGCTCATCAAACGTCGGCCAGATGAAATACATCTACCGCGTAGGTTTAGAGCATCGCTACGGTAAAGTGATGCAGACCATTGCCGGCATTCATTACAATTTCTCTCTCCCTGAAGCATTCTGGCCGCTTTACCATAGTTTTTCAGGCAGTGAACTATCACTACAAGATTTCCGATCCGCTGCGTATTTCGGCCTGATCAGAAATTTCCGTCGTTATTCTTGGCTACTAATCTATCTCTTTGGTGCATCTCCGGCTTTATGTAGCTCGTTCCTAAAGGGTAAGAAGCACAACCTAGAAGAGATGGGCAAAGGTACGTTGTATCTGCCTTATGCGACTTCATTGCGTATGAGCGACCTTGGCTACTCCAACAAAGCTCAAGCTAGCCTAAATATCTGCTTTAACCATCTAGATACTTACGCCAAATCTCTAGAGAGTGCGATTCGTACACCGTACCAACAGTACGAAGAGATCGGTGTCAAAGTAGACGGTGAATATCGACAGCTAAACACCAATGTTTTGCAGATTGAAAACGAATACTACAGCGATATTCGTCCTAAGCGCGTCACAGAATCCGGTGAAAAACCGATTCATGCGTTGATGTCTAAGGGCGTGGAATATATCGAAGTACGTAATACCGATATCAATCCATTCCTACCTTTGGGTATCGATCAGACCCAAGCTGATTTCTTAGACCTGTTCTTAGTCACCTGCTTGCTGATGGACGATAGCGAAATTAGCAATGCTGAGTGTGAGCAGATTCAAGATAACCACCAGCAGGTGGTCACTCGCGGCCGTGAACCAGGTTTGACACTAATCAACAACGATCAGACGGTTACCTTGAAGGATTGGGGCATCGAGCTTCTCGCAGAAATAGAGAAAACGGCAGCTCTGTTTGATCAAGCACACAATAGCAGTCAATTTAGCGAAGCAATTAAAGCCCAAAAAGCTAAGTTGCTAGATCCTGAACTAACGCCATCAGCGCAAGTACTTAAAGAGATGCAGGATCAGAATTTCGACCACGGTGACTTTGTGATGCAACAAGCACAGCGCCATAAAGAAACTCTGCTATCCGAAGCACCTTCATCAGAGATGGCAGCGATGTTGGAAGAACTCAGCCAAAGCTCCCTTGTGGAACAACAGCAAATTGAAGCGGCGGAGCAGCCAGACTTTGATGTCTACTTAGCGGACTATATGGCGAACTAATTAACCGCCCTATATTGCACCCATAAAAAAAGCAGGACACCGAAGTGGCCTGCTTTTTTTGTTTTCGGATAGTGGCTACTGCACTACGAAACTAGTAAAGAACAGGTCAGATACGAAACCTTCACCCTCTTCTTCTACTAAGATGTTTTGTACTTTCTTCAGTGCTTTCTTCGCTAGCTCTTGCTGTAGCTCAACTGTACCAACCGTGTCATCAGTCTGAGCACTTAGCAGAAACACAATATCATTACGGATATGCGCCATATGGTGGTTTACCGCATGGTGCGCCGCTTCGCTTGATACCTGAATCGTCACTTCGCATTTCAGGAAGCGCGTTTTACCTACACCACCAAAATTGGTTACAAACGCTTTTAATTCGATGTAATTAACATAGTCATCGGCGGTCTTCTGTTCGTCACCTTCTGCCCAAGTCAGTTGTACAGAGAAAGCCAAAAAAATAAATAAAACCAGTCGCTTAAGCATTGTTCGCCTCAGTCATTCGTCTTCAATAGCAGCAGTATAGCGCGCTATTTCCGGCCCCAACAGGGGCTGATGGACAAAAAATTAACTGTGTTTGACCCTGTTCTATATCAAAGCGGTCGAAAAAACTATTTTTTACTATAGGGACGGTTGCACCCTGAATCGGCTTAGGAATATGATGAGCGAAAGGGTACTACAAAATAGAAATGGTAAATCACCTTTCAATTGAATTTACCAACCCTGTCTACATGGTAGGAAAGGAGCGCAAGATGTTAGAGAAATGCAAAAATGCTAAAGAGCGCTGGGGCGGTGTAAGCGAGATCATCGATTCTTGGCTTGAAGAACGTCAGATGCTGATCAGCCAATTTGTCCATCTGCCTGAACATCACATCAACGAAGAGCTAAACCAAAAAGTACAAGGGTTTTGTCAAACGTTGATGGATTACCTGTCATCAGGTCATTTTGAAGTCTATGAGCAACTTCTATTGGAAGGCAGCGATTTTGATGACGGAAGCTTAGAAGAGGGTCAATCCCTACTTCCTAAAATCCAAGTCAGCACCGATATTGCGCTAGATTTTAACGACGACTTTAACAATCTTCTTGATCCTACAGTGCAGCAGATCCGTGAATTTTCCGAGCGTTTATCTAAACTTGGAGAAGCACTGGAAGAACGTTTCGAACTCGAAGATAAAATGATTGCCGTGCTTCATACCTCCCACAGAGAAGCGGTAGAAGGATAAAAATTAATGCGCTATGGGTTTTACAAACTGCTACTGGCTGGCAGTATCCTCGGATTAACTGGCTGCGGTGGCGGTGATGACCCAAGTTTGTGGAAGGAATATGCACTTACCGGCGCATATTCCGCTGCCTTATCCGAAAATGGCTCCCATAGCGTTATAGGTTCTTTCAACCATGGAGGGAGCCTTTGGCAGAGCAGCAATCACGAGCGCCTGTTTAATTGGAATCATAAACAGGGTGATTTCTCCATTATCGCAGCCACTGCTTTCTCTCCTGAAGGAACCTATGCTGCAACGGCCAATCAGCAAGACCTTGTCCTATGGGATGTCAAAACCGGCAAACCTGAATGGTTCTGGAGCTCACCTGCTGAAATCATGCAGATGGACCTATCCCCGAATGGTGATTTTGCACTGCTTGGCCTAGCCGATCACACGGCTGTGTATTTTGATGTCAAAAACGGCGGCGTCCAACGCACCCTACGTCATAATGCACGCGTTCGCAGTGTTGATCTCAGTGATGATGGCACCCTTGCGCTAACAGGTTCTGATGCCTACAAAGCGAAACTATGGAGCATGCAGACCGGTGAAATGCTACGCGAGCTAGAGTTTGGTAATGTCGTTGATACTGTCGCTCTCTCGCCAAATACTCAGTATGCCTTCAGTGCCGGCAGCTTAGATAAAGCCGTAATTTGGGATGTGAATAGCGGTAAAGAGCTACACGTTCTGAGCAACATAAAAGATCTACTGCAAAAACGCGTAAGCTATCTGAGCGCACGTTTTTCTCAAGATAACTCTAAGCTATTAACCGGCACAGCAGCTGGCTTAGTACAACTGTGGGATGTTAAAACTGGGGCAGAACTTCGCACATGGCGAATTCATAAACGCGACCCATACGGTCCGGTACATGCCGGTGTATATGCTGTAGCATTTGGTCAAGGTAAATATTATGCCATTGGCTCTAACGGCATTATGAATGAGCTGAAATAAGCATAATAAGCCTATTTCAGGACGGGACTATTCCCACAAAAATCCAACAAAAAATCTAACAAAAAGGCCGATGCTTCACAGCATCGGCCTTTTTAATTCACATCACGCTAAGAAGTGATTACTTCTTCTCAGCTTCAGCAGCTTCTTCCGCACCTGGGTTAATTTCCAGAAGCTCTACTTCAAAAATCAGAGTTTCGTTTGGACCAATTGCATTGCCCATACCACCTGGACCGTACGCTAGATCGGCAGGGATAACCAAACGCGCTTTACCGCCTTCTTTGATCATCTGTAGACCTTCAGTCCAACCTGGAATTACACCGTTCAACGGGAACGATACAGGTTCGTTACGAGAGAACGAGCTATCAAACTCTTCACCGTTAATAAGCGTACCACGGTAGTGTACTTTTACTGTGTCTGCAGCTGTTGGAGACTTACCTTTACCAGCTGTTAGCTCTTCGTACTGAAGGCCAGATTCAGTTGTTGTAACGCCTTTCTTCTTACCATTTTCAGCTAGGTATTTCTTACCTGCCTCAAGGTTGTCAGAACTTAATTGATCGTGTTTTTTCTTCTGCTCTTCCATCTGTTTCTTCTGGAAAGCAGTCATCACTTCGCGTACCTGATCAGGTGACAGCTTTGGCTCTTTATCGCCATAAGTTGTTTTAGCAGCTTCAAGGAACGCATCAAAATCAACATTAGGGATCGTCTTAAGCTGTTCACCAACCATCAGACCAACACTGTAGCTAACTTTCTGCTCTTCAGTTTTTAGTTCCACTGCAGAAACCATTGGAGATACCATCGCGGCACCTAGAGCAACCGCCAGCAAAGTTTGTTTCATGCTAAATATCCTTGTTTGTAATTCTTTGGAATCAGCGCGCCTTTTGCGGCAGCTATCCTATCAATTGAGATAAACCTACAATTTACAACAGGCCTTATTAGTCCCTGATTAAACAGCAAAGTTCAGCGGGGCACCACCTATTCCTTATGATTCGTGCTTAAGTAGGTGTTAGCCGCCTGTAACAGGGGATTCAATGCGCCTAATATCTCTTTATCTATAGGCACTTTTTTAGATTTCAAATAGCTATGCAGGTTTTCTTCAATTATTTCTGAAGATGGTCGTGTTTGCTTTGCCTTTTGGCCCTGTTGATAGAGCAAAGCGAGCTCGATCTGCTCACAAGCCAATTCAGCCTGACGCAGCTTCTGATAACAAGCATCATATTCCGATTCTTGCTGCTTACGTTCGCGCACTTTATAACGAACACCACGCAGTGGATGGGTCATCTCCTGCTGCCAGTGATCCGCCTCATCACAAGTAATCGTGTCGAGCACATAGCCTTGTATCCCGCCCCAGCAGGCGAAGATCAGTCGGTTAATGCTCAACCCAAACTCGTTCTGTAACTCTAAACAGCTCTGCTCTATGCCCGGCTGTTGATAAAAGTTGAGCGCAAAGTCCCAAAGGTCATTTTTCAATTGCATCTCTATGTTAAAATCCGCCGCCATGATTCAATTTCAGCAAGTTAGCTTACAACGCGGCCACAACATATTGCTAGAACAAGCCGATCTGACCCTACATTCGGGGTGGAAAGTCGGTTTAGTTGGTGCAAATGGTGCGGGTAAATCCTCTCTGTTTAAATTGCTACTCGGAGAGCTTCACTGTGATAACGGAGACCTCGAGCTACCGGGGGGACTGCGTATCTCTCATATGGCGCAGGAGGTTCCGACCTCTGATCGCTCAGCACTCGACTACGTCTTAGACGGTGATTACAAGCTCCGCTCTATCCAGCAAGAGCTTGCGAAAGCAGAAGCCGATCATGATATGAATCGCTTAGGCGAGCTGCATGCCGAGCTAGATAACCACAACGGTTATAGCGCTGAGTCTCGTGCAGCCCAGCTTCTCGCCGGTTTAGGCTTTAGCCATAACGATATCACCCGTTCAGTCAAAGAGTTCTCAGGCGGCTGGAGAATCCGTCTTAACCTAGCTCAAGCATTGATGTGCCCATCTGACCTGTTACTTCTGGATGAGCCAACCAACCACTTGGATCTAGATGCAACGATCTGGTTGGAACAGTGGCTGCGCCAATACCCGGGCATGTTGATTCTGATCTCCCATGACCGTGATTTCCTCGATAACGTGGTTAGCCATATCACTCATATCGAGCACAACAAGCTGAATCTATACAAAGGCGGTTACTCAGCCTTTGAAATTCAGCGGGCGGATCGTCTAGCACAGCAACAATCTGCGTTCGAGAAACAGCAGCAGCGTATTGGTGAAATTGAAAATTTTGTCCGTCGTTTCCGTGCTAAAGCCACAAAGGCAAAACAAGCGCAAAGCCGTATAAAAGAGCTTGAGCGCATGGAGAAAATTGCGCCTGCGCACATTGATAGTCCGTTTAGCTTTAAGTTTTGCTCTGCAGATAAAATGTCGTCGCCACTGCTGACTTTGTACGATGCACAGTGCGGTTATGATGACAGCGTTATTCTAGATAAAACCTCTTTGACCCTGACACCGGGTGCGCGTATCGGCCTTCTCGGCCCGAACGGTGCTGGTAAGTCGACCCTAGTGAAATCCTTAGTAGGCGATTTGGAACTCTGCAATGGCGAACGCCACGAAAGTGACAACTTGCAGATAGGCTATTTTGCCCAGCATCAGCTTGAAGCACTCGATATGGCGGCATCACCGCTGTTACATATCAAGCGCATCAGCCCGAAAGCCTCTGAGCAAGAGATCCGTGATTTCCTTGGTTCCTTCGGTTTTATCGGTGATCGAGCTCTAGAGCCTGTGGATAACTTCTCCGGAGGTGAGAAAGCCCGCGTTGCGCTGTCTATGATCGCTTGGCAGAAACCAAATCTGCTTTTGATGGACGAACCGACAAACCACTTGGATCTGGAAGTACGTCACGCATTGACTCTTGCACTGCAATCGTTCGAAGGCGTATTGATTCTAGTCTCCCATGACCGTCACCTGCTGCGTAATACCGTAGATGAGTTCCTTCTGGTTGCGAATGGCAAAGTTGAAGAGTTTAAAGGTGATCTAGATGACTACCAGAGCTGGTTGTTAGAACAGAAGCGTCTCGAACAAAAATCCGAAGCTGAAGCCTTTGCCCCTGCAGCGACAGAAGAGAAAAAGACTCTCTCAGCAGCCGAGCGTAAGGAACAGAAACGTTTAGCGGCCGAACGTCGTAACCAGCTACGTCCACTGAAAAAGCAGTTGGAAAAGCTAGAAAAAGCGATGGAAAAGCAGCACGAACAGCTAGATGAGATCGAAACAGCCCTAAGTGATAGTTCTATCTACGAAGAGCAAAACAAGGACAAGCTGAAAACCTTGCTGCAGCAACAAGCGGAGTTGAAGCAGCAAGCAGAGCAAACCGAAGAAGAGTGGATGGAGCAACAAGAAGCTCTGGAAGCCCTTGAGGAAGAACTGGGCGAGCTTTAGGTTTGTAGCTCTAATCTGACAGTTACACTAGAAAAACGGGTGACTGTCAGATTAGATCGAGACTAATTGGATATTAGGGACTTGCGGATAAGTCTCATACTTTCTCAGTGGGCTATAAAACGACCAGATACGCGAAAGGTAGCGCAGTGAAATGTCTAGACCTTTTCAAGCTGACTGACAAAGTAGATGGTCGTTTTAGATCCCACCCTACGGGGCTGTCAGAGCAACCGAATCACTTTGTTAATGATTTTCGACAGGCAACCAGCATTCCTGTAATCATTGCCTCGTGCTTCAATTGCTCTGTAAGCCTGAGTCGTATAGGACTTGCCCGCAAGTCCCTCAGTCACCGAGTAACGCTGTTAACTCTTTAATATCTTCGTCATTACGCATTAGACGGCGCAACATTTTCGCTACATCAGGCTCTTTTAAGCCAAGCTCTGCATACATCTCTTCAGGTACTTCTTCCAAAGGACCGTCACTCAAACCCTGCTGACGTAGCAGACGGTTTGCCATATAGAGCACTTTGACATAGTTACTATGTTCGCCGGCATAATCAGGTTCATTCTGATGACGAATCGCTGTCGTTACCTCAGCAGGCAATTCCCAGCTAGATAGCAACCAGCTACCAATCTGTTCGCGGGTAACACTCAACACCTGTTGCTCTACCGAATCTAAAGCAAAGTGTGGGTTTGCCTCGATATAACGGGACAACAAAGTGAAGTGTGGTGGGAACAGGTGTGCCAGTACTAGGTAACCAAAGTTATGTAGCAAAGAAGACAGGTAGATCAAACCCGGTTTTGGCTGATCTTCATTTTCTGGCATGGCACGGCATAGCTGCTCAGCAAACGCAGCGTTGTAAACCGACTGTAACCAGTAAGGCGTCGCACCACGTGGGCCATCTTCAGGCACACGAAGCATTTCACCCATCGCCGTACCTAGCGCCATATTGATCACGAGGTCAAAACCAAGGACACGGATAACTGCATCATCAATCGAGCTTACTTTACCCGGCGCTGCATAATACGGAGATGCAGCCCAGCTCATCACTTGAGCAGAAAGGCTAGGATCGATCCGCACGACCGGTACGAGCTCACTCACACCTGCTTCTGGATCAGAGCGAAGCTCGATAATTTTTTTAATCGTTGGAGATAGAGAAGGCAGACCTAAAGTATCTTCAAGGCGTTGCTTGATTCGCAACTCAGTAAAGCGCTCAACCGCCTGAGTGATAACAACGCGGTCATCACCTTTCGGCTGCACAGCTTCGATCTGCTCTGTGGTAAGCGCTAAGTTACAGCTACTCGCTTTCTCGATCTGTTTAGCACTCACCCCAAAACACAGCTCAGCGTGCGGCTCGATGAGTTCGACTCGATCGTGCTGCAAAATTTCAGGAGAAACCAAAAGCTTGAGAGATAAAAGTTTTTTCTGTCCTTCAGGATGTCTTAAGGCATCTTGGCTAAAATAGCGTTTCGCATCTTCGCCACGAACAGGCTGTAGCTGTCGACCTGTCTCTTTCCAGACAGAAACTAAATTGAGTAATGACGCCGCAGGAAGCAGAGCCAGTACCTTACCTTCAGCATCATGCAATAACACCAAGCGAAACTGCGGTAATTCGCCACTGTTTTCCAGAACTCGTACGCCGACTGACAATTTACTCTCTCCAAACCTAGTCTTGGTTTAATCTAAAGGGTAGATTATTAGCAACAATTAGGGAAAGCAAAGTTCTTGGTCAAAAATTCACGATTTAAATCAGTTTAAATGAGAAAAATGTCGATAATTCTCCAAATTAGCCAAGCATTGCTGATCATCTTCTCACTTCTCGGTCTTTCCGCTCACGCAGTGGAAGAGGATCTTGCTCCCGAATCATCCACAGGGCTCTACCAAAGCGAAGCGATCGCCACCCAACAATCCTTAGTCGTAACCGCACACCCTCTTGCTACTCAGGCAGGCCTAAGCATTCTGCAACAAGGCGGTACAGCCGCAGATGCTGCCGTAGCCATTCAAGCCATGCTGACCTTAGTTGAGCCACAATCCTCTGGTATTGGTGGCGGCGCGTTTATGCTCTATTGGGATCAGGAGCAACAAACGCTGAAAGCTTATGATGGCCGCGAGACTGCACCGGCGAAAGCAGACTACCGATTGTTCCAGAAAAATAAAAAGCCGATGCCATGGATAGAAGCCATGGTCGGCGGACGCTCTGTTGGCACACCCGGTGTTTTAAAAATGCTGGAAATGGCGCAGGAAAAGCACGGTAAACTGGCTTGGCAAGATCTGTTTGACGATGCTATTCAACAATCTAGAGAAGGCTTTCCGATAGGCCCACGCTTACACAAGTTGATCGCCAGCGGTATCAACCCGGGGCTTAACCGCTATAAAGAAGCGAGAGACTATTTTTATAACCCTGATGGCTCCCCTCTGCCGGTCGGTTTTATCAGAGCTAACCCCGAATTAGCCGACAGTTTGCAGTTAATTGCTGATAACGGCACCCAAGCGTTTTATCTAGGCCCTATTGCAACCGCAATCGCGGATAAGGTGCAGTCCGTTAAGGACAATCCGGGTTTACTCGATAAAAGTGACCTAGCTAGCTACCAAGCTAAAGAACGCGCTCCGATCTGCCTACCCTATAAAGAGTATCGAGTCTGCGGTTTCCCACCGCCAACATCTGGCGGTGTCACTGTACTGCAGATACTAAAACTGCTTGAGCAACATGATCTAGCAACCTTTGCCCCAGAGAGCTTGGAGTTTAACCATCTCTTCACCCAAGCATCCCGTCTCGCTTTTGCGGATCGTGGCCGTTATCTAGCTGATAGTGATTTTGTCGATGTGCCTGTAAAAGGCTTACTCGATCCTAACTACCTAAATGAGCGCTCCAAACTAATCTCGCTAGATAAAGACTTAGGCCAAGCCATGGCAGGCAAACCTCCACATGCGATGGCTAACTTAGTTGATGCGCAATCCCCAGAACGCCCCTCCACTACTCACTTTGTGGTGGTCGACCGTTGGGGAAATGCGGTGTCGATGACCAGTAGTATCGAGATGGCGTTTGGTTCAACGCTGATGGCAGGTGGTTTTCTGCTGAACAATCAGCTAACGGACTTCTCCTTTAAAGGTATTAGCAAAGGACAGATCGTTGCCAACCGCGTTCAGCCGGGTAAACGTCCACGCAGTTCGATGTCGCCGTTTATGGTATTCGACACAGATGGAAATTTGCATGCAGCCATTGGTTCTCCTGGCGGGAGCCGAATCATCAACTATGTAGCGCAAAGCCTGCTGCTGATGTTCAATTCAGACCTCAGTATGCAGGAGATCGTCAATCAGCCGCATATAAGCAACCGCAATGGATTAACCGAGCTTGAGGCTGGCACACCTATAGATCAGTTGCAGCAGCCGTTAGAGGCGATGGGGCATCAGATTAAGGTAAGAGATCTGAATAGTGGCCTACACGGACTCCGCCGTCTGCCATCAAACAAATGGGAAAGTGCAGTAGATAATCGAAGGGAAGGTTTAGCACTAGGGGAATAACTAGTGCTAACTTTTTACGTAAAACGACATTAGTCGCGGGTAATACGGTTCACACTCTTCAAACGACGCAGTTTTTTCATCACGCGAGCCAAATGGATACGGTCAGTCACTGTCACTTCCATATGGACATTCGCTAGCTGACCTTCGTGCTCACTAATATCAATCGCAACAACATCCGCACCTATGCTCGAAGTGGTCGTAGCAAGCTCAGCAATAATGCCGCGATGGGACTCAACCTGGACGGTCAGATTAACGCTGAACTCTTCGTCCAAGTTGTCTGACCATTCCAGATAGATACATTTCTCTGGATCATCACGCAGGTAGCCTATATTACGGCAATCGGTCTGATGGATAACTAAACCGCGGCCAGTACTGATATGACCAATAATCGAGTCACCCGGGATAGGTAAACAGCATTTCGCATATTGCAGCACCATACCTTCGGTACCTTTAATCGACATCGGTTTCTGACGACGATTAGATTCGTCATCATCGGCTGCCTGTAGATCCTCTTCAGGACGCAACCTACGCGCAACCACATAAGCCATACGATTGCCCAAGCCGATATCTTCTAGCAAGTCTTCCATGCTGCCCAATTCCGCTTCTTGTAGCAGCTCGCGCAATTTAAACGGATCGATATCGTTTAAGGTCGCACCATAATTGGCGAGGAACTGATTTAACAAGCGCTGACCAAGCTCCACAGACTCGTGACGCTGTTGATTCTTCAAGTAGTGGCGAATCGCTGTACGCGCTTTACCTGTGACAACAAAGTTGAGCCATGCCATATTTGGCTGAGCGCTTGGGGTAGTAATAATTTCAACGGTTTGGCCGTTTTCTAACGGCTGAGATAACGGCGCCAATCGGCGGTTAATACGGCAAGATACACAAGAGTTACCCACATCGGTATGGACGGCATAGGCAAAGTCTACCGCTGTCGCACCACTTGGTAGCTCCATAATCTTACCCAGCGGCGTAAAGACGTAAACCTCGTCTGGGAACAGATCGGTCTTAACGCTGTCGATAAACTCCATCGAGTTACCAGCACGCTGATGCATCTCTAATAGGCCCTGCACCCACTTACGGGCACGCTTATAGCTACCTAATGCGCTATCAGAAGCGTCTAACTCTTCTTCGTTCTTGTAGTGGCTATGTTCAGCAATACCCTGATTAGCCACTGCATCCATCTCATGGGTACGAATCTGTACCTCGATTGTTATGTCCCTAGCACCGAACAGATCAGTGTGTAATGACTGATAGCCGTTGGCTTTAGGGATCGCGATATAATCTTTAAAACGGTCGTGCACCGGTTTATACAAGTTATGCACAGCACCAAGTGTACGGTAACAATCATCAACCGAGTCGGTCACGATACGGAAAGCAAATACGTCCATAATCTCAGAAAAGGACTTACGCTGCGCCTTCATCTTGGAGTAGATGCTGTAAAGGTGCTTTTCACGACCAGTAACGGTGCCGCTCAACCCCTCTTTCTGGAGGCGTTTTTCGATCGTTTCCTGAATCGAGCTAATCACGTCTTTACGCTGACCACGTGCTTGAACCACTGCTCGACGGATATGCTTAGCACGCATTGGGTAATGCGCTTGAAATGCTAGATCTTCCAACTCCACCTGAACATCACGCATACCTAATCGCGCGGCAATCGGTGCGTAGATATCCAGCGTTTCACGAGCGATACGTCGCTGCTTGTGACCCGGCATCGCACCCAAGGTACGCATATTATGAAGACGGTCCGCCAGTTTCACCAAAATCACGCGGATATCTTCCGCCATCGCCAACACCATCTTCTGGAAGTTGCTGGCTTGAGCTTCTGCTTTGGTTTCAAACTCTAGGTGTGTCAGTTTAGATACACCGTCAACGATGTCGGCAACGGCTTTACCAAACTGGGATTCAATCCCTTCGTAGGCGATCTCGGTATCTTCGATAACATCGTGCAACATGGCTGCCATCAGGCTCTGATGGTCCATACGCAATTCTGCAAGAATATTTGCAGCGGCAAGGGGGTGAGTTACATAAGGTTCACCACTTTTACGCTTCTGGCCATCGTGGGCCTGTTCGGCATAAAAATAGGAACGACGCACCTGCTGAATCTGTTCTAGATCCAGGTAATCATTCAAGCGTTGAGAAAGTGCGTCAATGGTCGGCATTGCCCCTCCAGTGCTACAAACAAATAAATGCACATTACATCTGATGATGCCGCATTCATTCTGCTAGGAAAAGACCTAAACAAGGAATTACTAACGAATTTACCAACAAGTATAAACACAAACGCCCCGCATGATAGCGAGGCGTCTGATAAAGCAGTGTGCTTAGGGCTTAGTCTTGCTCGACTTCGTCCAGAACAGTACGGTCAGTGTGACCTTCTGCAATTTCACGTAGAGCAACAACGGTTGGCTTGTCGTTTTCCCACTCTACTTTTGCTTCTTTACCGCCAGTAGCAAGCTGACGTGCGCGCTTAGCAGCAACCATAACCAACTGAAAACGGTTATCTACGTTTTCTAGGCAATCTTCAACGGTAACTCGTGCCATGGGGGTAACCTCAGAATTCGGTACATTAAAAAGACCGCGCAGTTTACCTGCATAATCGGCCTATGACAATAGAGAACTCAACAGATCACGGCAACGCTCTTGTTGTTGAGCGATCTGCATACGCTGTGATAAGAATACGCCATGTAGTTCACGCAGTGCCTGATCAAAATCATCGTTAATCACAAGGTAATCGTACTCACCGTAATGGCTCATTTCGCTCGCCGCTTCAGACATACGTAGGTTGATCACCTCGTCACTGTCCTGACCACGGTTAGTCAAACGCTCTTGGAGCGCTTCACGGGACGGCGGAAGAATGAAAATAGACAGGCATTCAGGCATCAAACGACGAATCTGCTGAGCCCCCTGCCAATCGATCTCTAGAATCACATCTTTACCCTGCTCTAGCTGATCCTCAACCCAACGTTGGGAGGTGCCATATTTATTGGTAAATACTTCAGCAAACTCTAGAAAATCAGAGGCTTCAATCATCTGATTGAACTCATCCATAGACACGAAATTGTAGTCCACACCGTTTGTTTCGCCCGGACGCATATCCCGCGTGGTGTGGGATACTGATACGACAATATCATTATCCTGTTTTAGCATCGCCTTAACGAGACTGGTTTTACCCGCTCCCGAAGGAGCCGAAACAACATATAACGTGCCTTTAGCCATGTGAATTCTCATACTCAAATTGAAGCAGCAAACCGTCTTGCTGCAGGGCTATTATAAGATCTTTCCCCTTTTTCACCATGAAAACAGACTAAATAAGCCATTTAAAACTACGAATCCTGAGGAAATACGGGCCTTTCAGCGATAAATACTATATGATCGAAAGTACTTATGACTCAAACTTTGTACGACGGTTTACTTTGATGCGCTGGATTTCAGCCTCAGCAGGTTTTGTAACAGCTTTACCTAAGCGCCACCAGCGCGCTCTCATAGCCTTAGCAGCAATGCTTCTAGTGGCGGCTTTTCTACCCTCTGGCGATCGCCCTCATTCGTCCACACCTTTATCTCTAGAGCACCTTGTGGACACCGATGCGCCGATCTTTGAGCAACCGAAATTTAGCATTCGCCAGCTAAAAGCCCCTTGGACTTTTGACAGCGTTCCAGCCGCTGAGACCCTGCTAGTACCAGATACAGGCACTAATGGTTACCAATACATCGTTCGTAAAGGCGATACCTTAGGTAAAATATTTGAGCGCTTACACCTGCCTCAAAAAACCATGTATCAGCTACTCGAAACTGACGTAAACGTTCTAGCATTAGATAACCTAATGCCGGGGCACACTTTAGTTTTTGAAAAGCAAAATCAAAAACTACAGCGTTTAGAACTGCAATTTAGCCTTGCGCACAAAGTTGTGTATACGCGAAAAGCAGACAGTTTTGAGTTTGAAGAAATTCGTATCGAAGGTGATTGGCAAGAGAAGCTAATCCAAGGCGAGATCCTCTATAGTTTTACTGGCTCGGGCAAAAAAGCGGGTCTAACTCAGGCTGAGGCGCAATCGATTACTCAAGTGCTCAAACAACGCGTGGACTTCCGTCGCGATATCCAGCGTGGTGATAAGTTTGAAGTCCTCGTTTCTCGCCAATATGTTGATGGCGAAGCAACCGGCAACACTAAAGTTGAGGCAATCCGAATCAAGAACCGCCACAATATCAGCGCTTTCCTGTTTGAAGATAACTACTACGACGAGAAAGGCCGTAATCTAGAGAAAGCCTTCCAGCGCTATCCGTTTAACGGTAAATACCGTCTATCTTCACACTTTAATCCACGCCGTAAACACCCTGTAACCGGGCTGATTCGCCCACACAACGGCACCGACTTCGCCATGCGCATCGGCACACCAGTAGTATCAACCGGTGATGGTGTCGTAACCCGTGTGGTTCGCCATAAATACGCGGGGCTCTATATCGAGATCAAACACGGTCAGAGCTACAAAACCCGTTACCTACACTTGCATAGATCTTATGTAGTTAAAGGCCAACGCGTGAAACGCGGCCAAAAGATCGCCCTGTCCGGCAACTCAGGCCGCTCAACCGGCGCTCACCTACACTTCGAACTACATAAAAATGGCCGCCCGGTGAACGCAATGAAAGCCAAAATCCCAATTGCGGTATCACTCACAGGTAAGAAGAAAAACGCGTTCGAACGCCAGCTTAAAGACTATATTGCTCGCTTAGATCAACCTAAGAATGAGCAGCAACTGGCTTTGAGTAATAAAGGCGAGAAAAGCGTACAAAGTACGCTTTAAGGTAATACTTGAAGATACCCTACTCGAATCCGAGTAGGGATCTGATGATTCTAGATTGAATCACTCAATATTCTGGATCTGCTCACGCATCTGTTCGATTAGAACTTTCAACTCAACCGCGCACTGGGTTGTGCTCGCAACAATCGATTTAGAAGATAGGGTATTCGCTTCGCGGTTTAGCTCCTGCATTAGGAAGTCTAAACGGCGGCCGATTGGGCCTTTTTGTTTTAGGACACGGCGTACTTCTTGTACGTGGGTATCTAGGCGATCCATCTCTTCATCGACGTCGGCTTTTTGTGCCAAAAGCGCGATCTCTTGTTCGACTCGGCCTTCATCTAGTTCTACTTTTAGTTCTGCTAAACGCTGATGTAGATTATCGCGCTGGTTTTGCAGAATTTGCGGCATTTTTTCGCGAACTTCCTTCACGATTTCGCTGATGGCATTTAGGCGCTGATTAATCAGTGTCGCGAGTTCAACACCTTCGCGGCCGCGGCCTTCGATCAGGTCTTTAAGTGCTGTACCGAAAAGATCTTTCGCGGATTTTTTGACTAGGTCCATATCTAGTTTGGTGTCTTGCAGTACGCCAGGCCAGCGCAGGAGCTCTAGTGGATCAAGCGCTTGATGCTCTTTCAGCATGCCTTGGATCTGTTCGGCTGCTTGTACGACTTCTTGTGCGTAGGCAGGGTTCACCACCAGCTGCTGTACTTTGGCTTCTGGATTAAAGCGCAGAGTACATTCAACTTTACCGCGGCTTAGGTTTTTACGTAGCTGTTCACGTAGAAAACCTTCTAGCTCTTTTAGGTTTTCCGGTAAACGCAGGTGAGGTTCCAGATAACGATGGTTAACGGAACGGATCTCCCAACTTAGAGATCCCCATTCGTGCTCGGCTTCCTGTCGAGCAAAAGCTGTCATGCTACGTGTCATATTGTTCATTCTCGATTAAAATGCATCATTAATTCGCATTGTAACAGCCTAGCTCGGCAGTGCCACGCTATGGCAGACCAGAATATTGATAAAGGACAGGCATGAGTTCATCTATTTCAGAACAGCTGCAAACTCTTGGTATTAAGAAGCACCGCCCAAGCGGACGTGAAAATGATCAGATGCGTGAAGTTAAGATCACTCGTAACTTTACTATGCACGCTGAAGGCTCCGTTTTAGTTGAGTTTGGTAATACAAAGGTGCTTTGTACTGCAACTGTAGAACGCGGTGTACCTCGTTTTTTGCGCGGTTCTGGCCAAGGCTGGATTACTGCTGAGTACGGCATGCTGCCTCGATCGACGACGTCTCGTAACGGTCGTGAAGCGGCTAAAGGAAAACAAGGCGGTCGTACGGTAGAGATCCAACGTCTAATCGGTCGTTCTCTACGTGCTGCGCTTAACCTTAAAAAACTAGGCGAAAACACAATCACCCTAGACTGCGACGTTCTACAAGCGGATGGCGGTACACGTACAGCGTCTATTACGGGTGCATATGTTGCGCTTCAAGATGCAATTAACGTACTTAAGCAAGATAAGAACGGCGCGATGAAAGGCGACCCTATGGTGCAGAAAATCGCCGCAGTGTCTGTAGGTATCTATGAAGGTGAGCCTGTTCTAGATTTGGATTACGCTGAAGACAGTAAAGCTGAAACCGATATGAACGTGATCATGACTGGCGACGGTGGCTTTATCGAAGTTCAAGGTACTGCCGAAGGCGCACCTTATACTCAGGATGAGCTGAACGCGATGTTGGATCTAGCACGCAAAGGTATCTCTGAGCTGATCGATCTGCAGCAAAAAGCTTTGGCTGAATAAACCTTCAGCCCATTAAAAAAGGAGCCTATTGGCTCCTTTTTTGTTTTCTAAATCGTCTTAATCAAAATCGTAATCGATGATGATTGGCGCGTGTTCACTGAACATCTGATCACGGTAGATCTGCGCATTTTTAACCGTCTTACGCAGGCTTGCTGAGGTAATCTGGTAATCCAAGCGCGCACCTTCGTTCAGCTTGCGGGCGCGGTTGTAATCAGGCCACCAGCTGAATTGACGTTCCGCTTTATTGATCTGACGGAAAGCGTCGATATAGCCCATCTCATCAAAGATCTCAGCCATCCACTCACGCTCTTGCGGCAGGAAGCCAGAAACCGTCTGGTTAGCGTACCAGTTACTCAGATCGACTGGCTTGTGGGCAATGTTGGTCGTACCGCAGAAGATAAATTCTCTACGCTTACGCAGGGTTTTATTTAGGTGACCGATAAAGTCGACCATAAAGTCTTCTTTCTGCTTTTGAGCCTCTTCACCTTTCAAACCAGAAGGGAGGCAGAATGAGCCCACACTGACATCATCAAAGTCCGCTTGGATAAAACGGCCGTGCTGATCACACAGTTCGAAACCCAAACCGGTCATGATCGCTTTAGGAATGGTACGGCTGTATATAGCTACGCCACTGTAACCATCTTCCCAAGCATCGAAGAAGTATGAATGATAACCTTCGGGGTGGTAGCGTTCGTCATCAAGTTGATATTCTTTCGCCCGCAGATCCTGCAAGCAAACAACATCAGCATCTTGACGGACCATCCAGTCAAAAAAACCGTTTTCAGTAGCTTGTTCAATACCTTGAGCATTGAATGTGATGACGCGCATAGAAGGTGTTCCTGTCCGTTATCAGACTTATCTATTATTTTTAGCGATTGCTCGAATTGTATAGGGAAGTTAAGCAAATTGAAATTTTTTGAGTGTTCGTTGAACAATGGAGACTCAAGGCTTCCGCTGGTAGAATAGCCGCAAAATTTTTACCCCTTTCCCAGCGGAGTTTGCCATGCAGGATTACCAGCGCGAGTTTATTGAGTTTGCTATCGAACAGAACGTACTACGTTTTGGCGAGTTCACGCTTAAATCTGGCCGTACTAGCCCTTACTTTTTCAATGCCGGTCTTTTCAACACAGGTACTGCGCTAGCTAAGCTTGGCCGCTTTTACGCTCAGGCGATCAAAGATTCTGGCGTTAACTACGATGTACTGCTTGGCCCTGCGTACAAAGGTATCCCGCTAGCTGCGACAACAGCGGTAGCCCTATCTGATCAGCACGGTGATGATGTTCCTTACGTATTCAACCGTAAAGAAGCAAAAACTCACGGTGAAGGCGGTAGCCTTGTAGGTGCACCTCTGGAAGGCGGCGTGATGATCATCGATGATGTAATCACAGCAGGCACAGCGATTCGTGAAGTAATGGAAATCATCGATCAAGCGGGCGCAAAACCTGCTGGTGTTGTGATTGCCCTTAACCGTCAAGAGAAAGGTAAAGGCGAACTATCTGCGATTCAGGAAGTAGAGCGCGACTACAACATGCCTGTTATCAGCATCGTTAGCCTAGGTGATCTAATTGATTACTTGACTGAAAAAGGCGATATGGCGACTGAACTTGAAGCGATTCGTAAATACCGCGACGAATACGGTATATAAGTTAGGCTTTACCGGAGCTGCTCTTTATTGGGCAGCTCTGATCACAACCTTCCTCGAAGCACCATCCAAGCCACTACCACCGCAGTAGCCCGTACTATCGATGGTCCAGAAATCACCTTCTGGCGATGTCACCGTCCGATAAAAAACTTCCGATCGACACCCTTGCAGGCCATTGATATTAAAGGTATCGCTGGCGGCAGGCCCTGGCCAATAATCAACTTGTGCAGGCGGGCTTCCAACTGCAGCCGAAGCCACACAGCCAGATGCTCCATTGCCTAGACAGGTTAGTTCTAGCTCTATCCCCGTTTGCGCTGCTGTAATCGCCCTAGCGCCAAGAAACTCTTGAGCTGTCACATCTTGGCTAAGCGCAAAGAAACGGCTCATACCGGCAATGATGACCGCTAATACGGTGATCACGAAGATAGCCGAGATAAGACCCAGTCCTCGCTGTTTAGATCTCAACGCAACTACAGGTAATTTATGGGACATTTCTCACCTGCACCTCAAATTGAACTCGGATACTTTCCTGCGTTGTATCCCTGCTGGTTAGTACCTGATCCTCTACAAACAGATCAAACAGGACAATGCCATTTCGAAGTAATGTCGCTTCACTGTATGTAAAGGCATCGTTATCCACAGGGCTTACGACATCACTTGCCAACAGCGCTTCCTGTGGCTCTGCTAGATTGGCAAATAAAGTTGCGCCTGTAGGCTGGGTAATCGCATAAGTGTACGCACTACCGCTTACCCCCTGAAAACGATAAAGATCACTCCCTACGACACAAAAGCTCACCGGCTCATCAACAATAAAGTAACGTTTTGAGGGGGAATCCGCGGGAAAACGATGGGTAGAGTTTAATAACACATCCACCGTGCCTGATCCTGACTCCAATGCGCTGCTGGCACTGATCATTGGGGAGATAATCGACCAACTATCCAGATCGTAGATTGGGTTTTGCCCTGCAGGTCTGCCGGGTTCATCCACGGTATTAGTATCTATCGGGTATACAGCCACACGGCCAAGATCAGGTGATGTAGCAAACGGCACGGAGCTAAATGCTGACGATGCCGAAACAGCCGTTAGCGGTACAGAGATATATCGAGAGGCCGCCAAGGCAGGTATAAACTCTAAGCAATTTCCTGAGTCACCAACACGGATACTATTAGGCAGGGCGTTTCTGATCTCGCGCGCCATACGCTCAACTGCCACACGTGCCGCAGATGAAAGCTGATCACGCCTCGTTAGATCCGCATAGCCTTGCATGGTTGAAGTAATAAAGCCTACGGTTACCAGAGAGATGATCCCCAACAGGGTAATCACGACAATTAATTCAACCAGTGTAAAACCGCTTTGACGACGCATCAGTAGTTACCCCGCAAAGCACTGAACACCACAGGGCTCTGCCCTGTATTGGCTGGAGGAGTAACGGTAACAATCACTTGTTTGACTAATTCAGAGTCAGCACCTGAGAAATAGGTGCTACCGACATAAGTCACCTGAACAGAGACTTCATAACCTTCATAAGACTGAATACCACCCGGCGTCACAAGCGCATTGAATAAACCAACCGCGCTCTCTGTTAAGCCATGGTAGTCATCAACATCATCAAACTCTTCCCGGGATTCACCATCTTTACTGGTAATTGGCGCACCAGCATTCACGCCAAATTGCGCTGCGGGCGTACAAGGATCACAAGGTGGGCTACCGCCTAGAGGCGTAAGTTCATCGTATCGGCGTGACAAAATTTCTTCGAGATAGGCCTGCCCAAGATAGGATACTTTGGTTTGCCACATGACATCGGAACTATGGCGGGCAATGGTGCCCCAACCTGCTATCGCCGCTGTAAGAGCGATAGCAATAATCACAATGGTGATGACTACTTCAACTAGCGAGAAGCCTCGTTCAGCGACAGGTCGTTTCATAGGTATACCCTGTCAGTGAAAGGCAGTAATCGCCATTGTCATCGGTAAATTGAAGGCTGCTATCAACCTCTTGGCTATCATCAGGAAAACTCGCAGCCGAGCTCAAAACAACATTGTTATCAACGCGGATCATATCGCCCAGTTGGTTATACATCACCACTAGGTTTTGCCCAGATGACAAACTGCCTGATTCTGAGCCCGATACTAGGGACGCAGTGTAGGATAAAACTGTGTCAGCAGTGATCTCAGCATTGAGCTGGGAAGGGGTAATACTTATAGGCGGTGTCGCATCTGAAGTGTCAGCGTCGATCAGCAAAGAGATCTGCCATTGTGTATCAGACGAGCGTTCTAGCACCCAGTACACAGAGGAAGCATGCTGCGCTAAAGCAGCTTTTTGCGCTAAACGTAACGAGCCCATGATTGCACTACGTAGCGCAAGTTCATCATAACGAGCAACATTACCAATTCGGGGGATTGCTACAGCTGAGAGAATACCCAGCAAAATGATAACAACAATAATCTCAACCAGCGTGAAACCACGCTGGTGAGATTTAGAGCAGCATTGCCTTGAGGTATCAGGACTAGTACTGCTCATAGAGAATAATTAATTATTCGTCTGCACCAGTAACATTTACGTTACCATTGCTTGAATTGTAATTAATAACGCGATCAACCGCAGGATTAACTGCTGTGTTCTGTGCGCTATAGGTATACGCACATTCAGTACCATTCCCTACTG
Organism: Neptuniibacter sp. QD34_54; assembly: GCF_047778055.1. GTDB lineage: Bacteria > Pseudomonadota > Gammaproteobacteria > Pseudomonadales > Balneatricaceae > Neptuniibacter. Next base: position 3,722,731 of record NZ_CP180546.1, read on the forward strand.
CCGCATAATCAATACCCGTTCCAGATGCAGTAGACGCAACAGGGCGATTAGTTTCCTGAAGTACGTTTTCCCAAACTTCCACACAGTCTGCATTTTGCAAATTAGTCAAATCTGCTGGTGGAGAGCCTGCTTCAGCAACTGGATAACCAGTTCCATTAACAACCACACTAGCTTCGCTATCTAATTGCACTGTAGCGCCAGAAGCTGCATTCTCAACTACAGCTTTAGCTTTTGCTAACGCAACACCTGCTGCAAAACCACCTGCTGTGCCTTTAACCGCAGCATTGTGTGCATCGCCCGTAACATTGATAAATCGTGGTAAGGCAACCGCAGCCAAAATGCCCAATAGAGCAATCACTACGACTAATTCAATGATTGTAAAACCAGCTTGCTTTTTCATGGAACTCTTTGCTCCTGGGTTTATTATGTTTGCAATTATTTGATTTTTAACAAATTAGCACTCAGTTGTATAGTTAATCTGCTTGCCAATAGAATTTATATAGCGGCTTTAGAGTTGCCGCTGTGGCCAACCCTGATTTAGAGGAGCCATTTTGCAAACGAATCTCAACCCTAAACGGGATTAAATCAGCCTGCATAAAATCATTTTCTAAGTTATCTGTTCGTTTAGCCTTGTAGACCAACCAACGTTTATCGGTCACAAAATACCAATGCTCACCTGCCGCATTTGGCAATTCACTAAACGTAAGCTCACCGCCATAATTCGATGGTTTATGCTGTATCAAATCCACCGGGTTCTGCTGCGCAATATCTTCTGGTACCACAATCTGTTGCTCAGCAAACCAGTAAGCTACTTTAAGCGTGATCTGCGCCTGAATATTATCGCGACTACCTTCAAAGGAAACACGCTCAACATCTTCAATCAGCAGTTCCAAACGTTGTAGTGCAAACGCCATCAGCACTGTTATGATAAAAATTGAAACTGTTAGTTCCAATAGTGAAAAACCACTACATCTCCGTTGCAATTTTTATCCTCCCTAGCCATTAATGGTAGTACTTAACTCCCACAATGGCAGGAACACACCTAAGGCTAGTACCAATACCATAGCGCCTATAGCTATAATCAAAATAGGTTCTATCGCACTGGTTAAGTTTTTCAGGTCGTACTCTACTTCTTGTTCGTAAAAACCAGCTGCTTCTTCCAACATCTGATCTACTCGACCTGTTTCTTCACCGACCGCTAACATCTGCATCACCAAGGGGCTGAACATTTCAGTCTGATGAGCAGTTTGGGTAAAGGACTCGCCTCGCTCAATACCTTGGCGCATACCTGCAACTTTTTTACCTATATGACGATTACCAACTGCATTAGCAACGATCGACAATCCTTGTTCAATAGGCACACCCGCTTTCAATACGATACTGAAAGTACGAGAGAAGCGCCCTAAGATCACTCTGTAGAATATCGGCCCCACAATAGGAAACTTCAGTTTTCTTCGATCCCAAGTCATGCGGCCTTTTTCTGTTTTCTTCCATCGATAGAAAACAAATACGCTCAAAACGATGCCAATCAGAATGGCATACCACCAATCCACAGTGAAATCAGACAGCGTAATTAATGCTTGTGTTTGCCAAGGAACCTCACCGCCGAAACTTTCAAAAACTGATTTAAAAGCTGGGATAACAAAGATATTAATAATGGCTACAGCAGCAGAAATCGCAATCAATACAAACAACGGATAACGAGTCGCTTGTTTAATATTTTTAACAGTCTGCCTCTCTAACTCGAGGTAAGCAGCCATTTGCCTAAATGAATCATCCAACTGACCGGTGTTTTCACCTACGTGGATCATGCTGATATACAGTTCGTTAAAGACCTTAGGGTGTTTTGCTAGTGCCGAAGACAGTGCATGGCCCTTTTCAAGATCATCAGCTAACGTTGACAGCGTTTCAGTAAGCAAAGGATTCGTCACAGTATTAGCCAAACCTCGCATAGCTCGAGTAATCGGCACACCAGCTTTGGTTAAGCTGTACATCTGGCGGCTAAACATGATCAATTCATCCAGAGTTATCTTCTGGAACAGTTTGATCTGTACCTCTTTACTACCCTTTTTCTCAACGACCTTTTCAGCAACTTGAATCGTTATTGGGATAATGCCATCAGCACTTAACTGCGATGCTGCCAAAGCCGATGTGCCCGCTTCAAGCTGGCCATTCACTTCAACCCCATCACGGTTTCGCCCTCGATAACTGTAGATCGCCATAGGTTTATCTCGTTCGCTTATTCCAGTTCAAAACCGGAACTAGGTTGTGCTGGTGCTTCATCTGCAGATGGCGCATCAAGGTACATCGATTCATCTAGCTGTTCGGTAACGCGGAATACTTCTTCTAAGGAAGTAACACCTGCTATCGCCAGATCTAACGCACTATAAACGAGTGGTTTATAGTGAGGATCTGTTTTTGCTGCAATTGTGAAAGCTGCACTGTCATCACGCCTTAAGGCATCAGCCATGGCATCATTGATCTCTAACAGTTCAAAAATACCAGTTCGGCCTTTGTAGCCCGTATTGTTACAGTAGGTACAACCGTGGCCTTTTTTTAGTTCGATATCGTCTAAACCGAGCTCTTCTTGGCGCTCATTCAGCCAAAGTTGCTCTTGACCGGTTGGATGGTAGTGTTGGCTACAGTTCTCACAGATTTTGCGAACCAAGCGCTGCGCTAGAATGCCATTTAGCGCAGACGCTGCTAGATAGCCTTCAATACCAATATCAGTCAAACGCATAGCACTGGATACGGCATCATTGGTGTGTAGGGTCGACAGTACAAAGTGACCTGTCATCGCCGCTCGCAACGCAATCTCAGCGGTCTCTTTATCTCGAATCTCACCTACCAGAAGAATATCAGGGTCCTGACGCAAAGTTGCACGCAATACAGTCGAGAAATCCAAACCTATATTCGGCTGCACCTGCACCTGATTAATACGTGGCAAGCGGTACTCGACCGGATCTTCTACGGTAATGATCTTTTTCTGATGGCTGTTTAGTTCATTCAATGCGCCGTATAGTGTGGTTGTCTTACCACTACCGGTAGGGCCTGTTACAAGTAAGATGCCATGGGGCTCATTTATCATCTTACGTAAACGCGGCAGCATATGATCAGGTAAGCCAACCTTATCTAAACCGATAATGCCGCCGGATTGATCAAGTAGACGCATTACGACCGACTCACCGAACTGAATTGGTAACGTCGAGATACGTACATCAACACTATGACCGGAGACATTGATGTTGAAGCGACCATCTTGCGGTAGACGCTTCTCCGAAATATTCAGAGATGCCATCAACTTTAATCTGAGCACCAATGCAGAAGAGATACGTTTCTCTTTCATTACGTGCTCATGCAAAACACCATCAACACGCTGACGGATACGCAGCACCGTTTCATCTGGCTCGATATGAATATCGGAAGCGCCAACCTGAACCGCATCTTCAAAGAGGCTTTTCAGTAGCTTAACAACCGGGACATCAACTTCATCAGTAGCGGTCAGCGCAGCTAGATCGAAGGCATCATCAGCAATCTCTTCGTTTAGCTGATCGGCTAGGTCTTCAATGTCGCTCGTTTTACGATACAGCAGATCCATCGATTGCAGTAACTGAGCCTCAGAAACCACCGCCTGTTCAATAGGCTTAGGTAGCGCTCTTTGCAGCTCGTCAAACGCGAAGATGTCCATAGGATCGGACATACCCACCAAGAAGTGATCAACATCTTCTTTTAATACTAGGGCACGGAATCGACGCGCTTGAGTTTCAGGCAGACGCAGCACATCTTCTTGATTAAAGGAGTAATGGGTTAGATCAACCAGAGGAATATTAAGCTGCTGCGACAGGAACTCGAGAAACTGCTGTTCCTGAACATATCCCATGGTAACTAGCGTTTTACCCAGCTTTTGGCGCGTTTCTTTTTGGCGGCCTAGAGCTTCCATCAACTGTGGTTCGGTAATAACACCATTCTGAACTAGCAAGTCACCAATTCGGATTTTCATTTTAGGTGCAGCCATGCAGCCCCTTCCTCCTAGCGCCCAGACAGCGCTTGAACACGCTGCTGAGCATATTGTTTCAAACTACTGTCGATCGACGGAATCTGCGTTGCACTTAGATAAGCATTACGCGCATCGCGGAAACGCTGTGACTGCTCAAACGCATAACCCAATCCGACCCACCAACGAGGAACTTGATTGTTCAATTGCAAAAGCTGGTAATAGTTTTGAGCAGAATTTGTATAGTTACCATTCTGTTGATACGCACTCGCCAATAACTCATAGAACTCTGTATCTTGCGTCATCACAGGCTTATCTTTTTCCAGTAAGGAAACCGCTTGAGCCTGGTGACCTGAACTCAGCCAAATACGAGCCTGAAGCTTGCGTAAAGCAGCATCCGATGGGAACAGCACCAAGCTATCAGACAATAAGCGCTCGGCTTTCGATTGCTTACCCGTCGACAGGTACAACGTCGACAATAAACGTCGAGAAGCCAAAGATTTAGATATATGCTCCGCTATGCTTGTCAGCAGCAACGTTTCAGCATCAGCCAACTTACCTTGATTAATCAGACGTCTAGCTCGATCAGCTGACTGCTGATCCGACATTTTAGCAGTTGCTTTAGTTACAGGTTTGCTTGGCCGGGTCTTTTCAACCATAGCATCATTTGGATGCGCAACTTGTAACTCTTCTCCGGATTTAATCGCGTTAGGCTTTTTAACAACCTCTTCTACTTGTTCAGGTACTTCAATCTGCTCTTCTGAATTATTGTCTTCAGAAACCACTTCTGTCACAACAATCCTTTCTACAGGTTTTACACTTGGTTCTTTAGCCATCACACCTAAAACAAGGGTTGTCGGTGCTTGTTGGACACGGAAGGCAAATTGGCTATCTCTTTCAGTGGTAACTGTCAGTAAAGCACGATCAGACTCGGTATTAAGGTCGACGCGTTTTACTAAACCATTACTGATACTAGGCAACGCTGACTGCAAAATTGCATCATCAAAAGCGATTACGATTACATTTTCATTTTGGCTAACCACTTGTACATCAGCAGCACCATCTAGACGAACCACAAGATCGCCGCCCTGCTCTGTTCCGGCCCACTGAATTTCAGTAATTACAGCCTGAATTGGTATAACGGGTTCTACTTTAGGCTCTGCAAGAACAGGCACAGCCGGAGTTGGCGCAGCTACTTTTGTAACGGGCTGATCTGCTGTTTTGTCTGAAGATGAGGCTAATTGAACGCCATTATTTACAACCTCAGGCGACGAAGACTGATCTTTCCAAAGCAGCCAAGCAGTCATTAACAACGCACTCACCCCGATTACCCATAAAAATAATCGCGGCAAGTTATTGGGCTTATCCGCCTCAACAAATTGAGCAGCCTTAACACTCGACTGGTTACCAGGGACACTGGCAGGGCGTTCATTTCGCTGCTCCAGATCACGAAGCATATCGTTAACTAAGCTCACGAGCTAACACCTAAATAAACTAGGGTAGCCGTTGCTACAAACAATAAACCGACCAATCCCCAAATTAACGGCTGCGGATTTTTTGGAATAGATATCCCTTGAGTATCATCTATCGCTCTGGAAACATGACTGCCATCGACTTTAAGGTCGCCTTTACCATAGGCTGCCATCAACGATTTATGACTCAGAATATTAATCAAGCGCGGAGTACCTCCAGACGCTTGGGCAATTTTTTTAGCGGCATCACGTTTAAACAGTGACATTCCCTGAAAGCCCGCTCTCTGAACACGTTGATCGATATAATGTTCAACCGCTTCGCTATCCAGATGACTAAGCTCATAACTGAAAGTGATACGCTGTAGGAGCTGCCGTAAAGATTTTTTACCAAGTAGCTCATCTAATTCTGGCTGACCAAAGAGCACAACCTGAAACAGCTTTGCAGACTCAGTTTCTAAGTTAGTTAATAAGCGCAAGGCCTCAATAGTCTCTTCTGGGATAGCTTGAGCTTCATCGACCAATAACACGACTTTTCGACCCGCTTGAGCAAGTTCGATCAATTTGTGGTTAATCGCATTCAATAGATCAAAGTGTTCGACACCCGAGACATCTAAACCAATCTCTTGCGCAAAACTCTTACGAAATTCATCAGGGCTTAGATAAGGGTTTGGAATATAAGCGGTGACATATTCATCACCTTCCAACGCATTCAGGAGTTTACGGCAAAGTAAGGTTTTGCCTGTACCCACTTCGCCAACAACTTTTACAAAGCCATCACCCCCTGCCAGGGCGACCATAATTAAGTTCAACGCTTCGTGATGCGTTGGCATATTTAAAAAGAAATGCGTGTTTGGGGTCAGAGTGAACGGCAGTTCACTTAGACCAAAATGTTCAGTGTACATCCAGCACTCCTATCACATTGCTGGTGTAGATTGCAGGCTCTGGAAAGATCGCAAACTGCGCTTTAGCTCATTCTGCAAATTATCATGGTTAGCTAATACAGGCCGCAACATAATCACAAGTTCAGTTTTACTACCCGCTTGGCGCTTTTGCTTAAACAAGTTACCCACACCCGGAAGATCACCTAAACCTGGCGTTTTAGCACGTAGATCACTATCAGTAGACTTCATCAAACCGCCAATCACAATCACCTGGCCACTCTCTGCACGGACAATACTGTCCGACTCGCGAATAGAGCTTAGAGCCAATGGGATATTGAAATCATCAGTACCCACGCTGATCTGTTTTTGCTGATCTACCACTTCCGAAACGGTTGGGTGAATATGCAAAACGATATCGCCACTGGCACTGATCTGCGGGGTTACATCTAACGCAATACCCGAGAAGAAAGGCGTCAGTTCAATACTCGGTGACGATGTTGTACTCGTACCGGTCGTTGTCGTATTTTCGACTTCAGTAACAAAGAACTCATCTGTACCCACTTTGATCACAGCTTTCTGGTTATTCACGGTAGATACTCGCGGGCTCGACAGCACCTGTACATCACCCTGACTACCCAATAACTCAATTACAGCAGTAAAATCACCAATACTCAGATCAGCTTTGAAGATACCGCCGATTCCATCATCATTATTCAAACCAACAGAAGACTGGCTAAACAGAGCAGTATTGCCTTGCCCCGGCTTACCTAAAACGGACCAGTTAACACCCGCTTGGAAACCATTATTCAACGTTACTTCTAATATTTTCGCTTCAATTACTACCTGACGATGCAAGATCAGTTCAGCTTGCGCCAAATATTCACGCACAGTGGAAAGTTCACTTGGTAGCGCACGGACTACAACAACGCCTGTCTGTGGAGTTACAACAACTTTGCGGCCTTCACCAGCAACAATGGTCTCTAGCGTACTTTTTAGATTACCCCAGAAATTAGTCGAGGTTTTGGTACTAATGCGGGTACCAATCACTTCCTCGGCACTAGAGTTTTCACCTGAAGTACTGACAGAACCAGCACTTACTTGAGTATCAGATGTACCATCACGCTGAATGTCTAAATAGTTAATCTGGAACAGTTCTGTTTGTAGTGAGGCTGGCAATACTTGATATAGGTTACCTGTGCGTTCGAATTCATAACCGTATACACGCTGAACCGCCTGCATAACTTCAGCGACACTGACATTTTTTAATTCAAGCGAGATACTGCCACCGACCGCTTCATGAACGATCATGTTATACGGTGTACCTTGTACCAACCCCATGAAGAAATCTTTTGCAGGTAATGCTTCAGCCGTAATATCAAAACGCTCTTCATTAACCGCCTGACTGTTTTGTAAATCAAGCGGCGGTAAAAGAGCAGGAACAAGAGGTGGTGGCGGAGGTGCTGCAGTGACCGCTTTTTGGTTCTCTTCAATCGCTTCTTCAATCGCGGATTCACCCACTTGTTTAGTGGTCGTACCTGCAACAGGCGGAAGAGTTTGGCAGCCGCTTAAGACAAGAACACTGCCCATAGCAAGAGCATTGAAAATACGTTTCATCATTATTTCTAGCCTATTTCCCACTCTTAACTTTGCTGAAGCCTTTTCGTTCAGCTAAAGAGATCATCTGATATTCACTTCCAGTGTTCAACTTAACTCCTTTGCGGTTGATTTCGACCACTTCGGCACCATCAACCAAATCACCCTTCTGTACACGCTGACCATTAATAATTGCAGAAGGAGTTCGCTTACCAACGATTAAAGAACTGAGAACATATCCCTGCTCAGGTGTTTTTATATCACCGATAACAACATGAGTAGCCAAAGGCCTAGTTGGATCGGCAGGTAAGCGCTCGGCATAAATCGAACTACTGCCAAGTAGTGTAATTAATAAAATGACAAATTTAGGCACCTAACCACCCCGCTTCAGAGCTTAAGGTATGAACTTTGATCTTCACCTTTGCCGACGGATACTCATCAACTTTGTATTCCAATGTATCCCAAAAGAACACACCATCCAGCTGTTCTATTTTCTGCAAATAGTCATATAAACCCTGATAAGTCCCTTCCAGCTCTAATTCAAATGGATGAATAAAGATTACAGCTTGCGGACCCACAGGCTTGGTATCTTTGTCCGCATCAACTGGCGTTTCATTTAACTGTTTAGCTTCGACAGGTAGGCTTTTTGCACTAACAAGCGCAATACCTTGTTCATTGGCTAATACTGATCTCAACAAAGTCAGCATCTGATCAGGCGAAACAAGGTTAGTTGCAGCACGCTTAATATCCTGATTAGCCTCAGATAACTGAGTACGCAAACGTTTTAGCTCAGCTCTTGCCTCGACGTTAGGATCTTTCGGTTCCTGACTCTTTAGCAGCTGTAAAACTCGATCTTGAGCATCGATGCTGGTTTGCATAGCTTCAATTTTACTTGGCACCTTTTGCAATACGATCATTGCAGGCTCGATTAAGAACACAAAGATCAATGCTAAAGGGGCTACTAAGCCAACTACAAGCAACATGATACGTTCACGTGCCGTTAGCTCATTCCATTTGCTGTCCCACTCCTGCCAGCGTTTATTCATAACTGCGCAACTCCGCTAAAGCATCAAAGCGCACACCACTACCTTCAGCGTTTACAGTTAGCCTATTAACATTCATACCTTGGAATTCTTCAGTACTAGCAATCGATTCAATCATGGAAGCAACTGACGGGCCATCGACAGCACCACCACCCAAAGTAAAACTACGGTTATTATTATCAAGTACGAACTGACTTAACCAACTTTCCGTTAATGAAGCATCAGCCAGGGCATAGAGATAAGACGAGAAATTAACACTCTGAGCTGGTTGCACTTTATGCAATAAGCTTTGTAACGCTTTCCGTGCAGCAATCTCATCTTTTAAACGCTGCTGTTCAGCCAAAATTTCTGGCTGTACTTGGAGACTACTAAAGCGTGCTTGCTCCGCAGAAACCGCTTCATCGATCTTAACTTTGTCGTTCTGAAGCTTAGCGAACGTGCTTTCCTGTTCAGATGCATACCAGTTCAATCCGAGCCCACATAACAGAACAACCGTAATGACTGCTATAGCAACTGTGACACTACCTTGCAGGCTTAAAAGTTCGAATTTCTTTTTCGACTTGTGAGGGTTATAGAGGTTAATTCGCTGTTTCACTTAACCACCTCAGCTTCAGCAAACTCAGTTCTTAGTGCCGCCGCAATAGCTATAGTAGCCTGTGTTTGGAGAGATTCTGTAAGATCGATCTGGGATGAAATAAGATTATTGAGATCTAATGAGTGTATATCAAGCGCTAGACTGTACCGTAACTCATTCATTAGCGGCGATTCATCTGCCTGCATAGGCATGACAAGGAGGCGCACGCAGGGCGGTTTACCTACTTGGCTTTCGTAGTAATCAAGAGAGCGCTGAAGTTCGAGTACAGCAGCTGAAGCATTTTCAGGGGCTGACGTATGACAATAGCCAAGATTACGGGTGAAATATAAAGCGCCATCAGAGAGAAGATTAATCGAACTGCCCTCTTCACCAATATTAAATACCGCTAACCCAGATTCACTATCTGCAAGATCTTCGGTTAGATTAAGTAACGCTAACTCAGGAACATCAACGGCTGTAACATCTAGACCGATTTCTTTAGACCACTCAACCCAAAGGTCAACCTTAGCCTGCTCGGCGGCTACTGCATAAACCATACGACTGCGGCTACGGTAGGCGTCGTCTGGTAGTTCGATATAATCAATTACTGCTTGTTCCACATCGAAGGAGATCAAATCTTTGATACGCCAACGCAAAGCTTCAGCAAGCTCTTCGTCTGGCACTTCAGGGCGCTCTACAAGATGGATCTGATAGCTAGATTCCGGCAAAACTAAGGAAGTTTTCGTACCCAGAAGGTTATTCGTTTCTATCAAATTCCTGAAACGTTTGGGCTCAACTAAAGGGTTAGTCGATGCGCTGTACTCACAGCAGGTAAGTTCTGGCTGAGTATTACCATCTCGAACATGTGCAAAAGAAACCCCCCCCTTATTAATCACTAGGGAAGTTAAACCGTTTTCCGCAGACTTTTTCTTAAGAAATGAAAGCAAGCGTTAACTCCTGCACTATTCGCTTAATTCTCTAACAATAAATCTACCGAGCTGAAACGATCGCTTCAATCGGAAAGCCCAAGATTAATGATTAAGTAAACATTCAGTAATCCTGTCGGCCATACAAGGAATAACTTAACAGAATCTATATGAATAAGCTGCCCTATGACGTTGTTTTATCAGATTTTAGATGAGAAATAGTAACTTAATAACATAAGAATTTTTTAACAATGACTCACCAATTGACGTAAGGACTGAACCAGATTCGGTCTAGTCGCGATTTGCAACACAACTAGACCGACAAAACTTAACCGACGATACAAACACCGTGATCAACATAATGTATCTGGCCTGTAACACCTTCAGAGAGAGGCGACATAAAGTAAAGGCAAGAATTACCAACTTCTTCGATTGTCGGCAGCTTACCATCACAAGCCATTTCTTCATTATGCTGAAGCATTGCATCAAAATCTTTAATACCACCGGCAGCACGCGTTGCGATTGTACCCGGTGAAATAGAGTTAACACGGATTTGTTGAGGGCCAAGATCTCTGGCTAAATAGCGTGTAGCTGCTTCCAAAGCAGCTTTTGCGCAACCCATGATATTGTAATCACCAGTCGCCAATGCACTTCCTAGATAAGAAAAGTTCACTAGAGAACCGCCATTCTTCATTAAGCCTTTAGCACGCGAAGCCATATCAATAAAGGAATAGCACGATATATCCATCGCCTGTAAGAATCCTGTACGTGAACACTCAGATATAGGAGCATGTAAATCTTCTAAAGGACAGAAAGCTAAAGAGTGAATCACACCATCTAACTCACCCCATTTAGATTCAATCTCAGAGAACACTGCATCCATCTGCTCAGGAGAAGAAACATCCAGAGGCATAAAGATATCAGCTTCTAGCTCCTCAGCTAACGGGCTTACAAAGCGCTCTGCTTTATCGTTTAAATAAGTAATGGCTAACTCTGCTCCTTGTGCCTTTAGAGCTTTAGCACAGCCATACGCAATACTTTTATCATTAGCGATACCAACAACAAGTATTTTCTTACCCGCCATTAACAAGTTAGACATTCATATATCCTTTCAAATAATCGAAACTGATTCCTATTTTACGCATACGCACAATACAAATATATGACGATACCGGTAAACAGGTCGGTAAGAAATAACTCGTTGATCTGAGGCAATGAAGGACAGCTAAGGACAGCTAAGGACAGCTAAGGACAGCATTCAGTTTAATTAAGACAACTCATCCTGACGGGCTTATCTGCTTTTACCCGTTTTTATCCGCTCTTAACCGTATTTTATAACCCACAACGAAAAAACCCCGATCACAGTGTGACCGGGGTTTTCTCTTAATTAAATGCTTGGCGATGACCTACTCTCACATGGGGAAGCCCCACACTACCATCGGCGATGTTGCGTTTCACGTCTGAGTTCGGGATGGATTCAGGTGGTTCCACAACTCTATGGTCGCCAAGCAAAACTGTTACAACTTAGATCTGATTCTTCTTTTATTTGATCTAGATAGTTTATCGACTGTAGCTTAACTACGCGCTAATTCGTTACTCTCTATCGTCTTACGTATCTTACAAGTCACTTGCCAAACGCCTTGGGCGTTATATGGTCAAGCCTCACGGGCAATTAGTATTGGTTAGCTCAACGCCTCACAGCGCTTCCACACCCAACCTATCAACGTCGTAGTCTTCAACGGCCCTTTAGGGGAATCAAGTTCCCAGTGAGATCTCATCTTGAAGGAGGCTTCCCGCTTAGATGCTTTCAGCGGTTATCCCGTCCGAACGTAGCTACCCGGCAATGCAATTGGCATCACAACCGGTACACCAGAGGTTCGTTCACTCCGGTCCTCTCGTACTAGGAGCAACTCTTCTCAAATCTCAAACGCCCACGGCAGATAGGGACCGAACTGTCTCACGACGTTCTAAACCCAGCTCGCGTACCACTTTAAATGGCGAACAGCCATACCCTTGGGACCGGCTTCAGCCCCAGGATGTGATGAGCCGACATCGAGGTGCCAAACACCGCCGTCGATGTGAACTCTTGGGCGGTATCAGCCTGTTATCCCCGGAGTACCTTTTATCCGTTGAGCGATGGCCCTTCCATACAGAACCACCGGATCACTAGAACCTACTTTCGTACCTGCTCGACGTGTCTGTCTCGCAGTCAAGCACCCTTCTACTCTTGCGCTCATTGCATGATTTCCGACCATGCTGAGGGTACCTTCGTGCTCCTCCGTTACTCTTTGGGAGGAGACCGCCCCAGTCAAACTACCCACCACACAATGTCCCCGATCCCGCTTAGGGAACTGGGTTAGAACCTCAACATTACCAGGCTGGTATTTCAAAGGTGGCTCCACCCTATCTGGCGACAGGGTTTCAAAGCCTCCCAGCTATTCTACACAAGTAATGTCAAAGTCCACTGTGAAGCTGTAGTAAAGGTTCACGGGGTCTTTCCGTCTAGCCGCGGGTAAACTGCATCTTAACAGCTATTTCAATTTCACTGAGTCTCGGGTGGAGACAGTGTGGCCATCGTTACGCCATTCGTGCAGGTCGGAACTTACCCGACAAGGAATTTCGCTACCTTAGGACCGTTATAGTTACGGCCGCCGTTTACCGGGGCTTCGATCAAGAGCTTCGCGCAAGCGCTAACCCCATCAATTAACCTTCCGGCACCGGGCAGGCGTCACACCCTATACGTCCTCTTTCGAGTTTGCAGAGTGCTATGTTTTTAATAAACAGTCGCAGCCACCTGGTATCTTCGACCGGCCTCAGCTTAGGGAGTAAATCCCATCACCAAAACCGGCGCACCTTCTCCCGAAGTTACGGTGCCATTTTGCCTAGTTCCTTCACCCGAGTTTTCTCATACGCCTTAGTATTCTCTACCTGACCACCTGTGTCGGTTTAGGGTACGGTTAGTCATAACCTGAAGCTTAGAGGATTTTCCTGGAAGCATGGCATCAACTACTTCAGTCCATAAAGGACCTCGTCATCGATTCTCGGTCTTAAAAGAGCCCGGATTTACCTAAGCTCTAAACCTACTATCTTAAACGCGGACAACCAACGCCGCGCTAGCCTAGCCTTCTCCGTCCCCCCATCGCAGTTATGAGCAGTACAGGAATATTAACCTGTTTCCCATCGGATACGCTCTTCAGCCTCTCCTTAGGGGCCGACTCACCCTACCTCGAATAGCGTTGGATAGGAACCCTTGGTCTTCCGGCGGGGAGGGTTTTCACCTCCCTTATCGTTACTCATGTCAGCATTCGCACTTCTGATACCTCCACGGTGCCTTACAGCTTCCGCTTCAACAGCTTACAGAACGCTCCTCTACCATGCACAAAGTGCATCCGTAGCTTCGGTGTTATGCTTAGCCCCGTTATATCTTCCGCGCGGGCCGACTCGACTAGTGAGCTATTACGCTTTCTTTAAAGGGTGGCTGCTTCTAAGCCAACCTCCTAGCTGTCTAAGCCTTCCCACATCGTTTCCCACTTAGCATAAACTTTGGGACCTTAGCTGACGGTCTGGGTTGTTTCCCTTTCCACGACGGACGTTAGCACCCGCCGTGTGTCTCCCGTGATTGAACTCATGGGTATTCGGAGTTTGCATCGGGTTGGTAAGTCGGGATGACCCCTAGCCGAAACAGTGCTCTACCCCCATGGTTAGACACGAGGCACTACCTAAATAGTTTTCGAGGAGAACCAGCTATCTCCGAGTTTGATTAGCCTTTCACTCCTATCCACAAGTCATCCGCTGGCTTTTCAACGACAGTCGGTTCGGTCCTCCAATGCATGTTACTGCATCTTCAACCTGCCCATGGATAGATCACTCGGTTTCGGGTCTACTCCTAGCGACTGGACGCCCTATTAAGACTCGGTTTCCCTACGGCTCCGCAAATGCTTAACCTTGCCACTAAAAGTAAGTCGCTGACCCATTATACAAAAGGTACGCAGTCACCGTCCGAAAACGGCTCCCACTGCTTGTACGTACACGGTTTCAGGGTCTATTTCACTCCCCTCACAGGGGTTCTTTTCGCCTTTCCCTCACGGTACTGGTTCACTATCGGTCAGTCAGGAGTATTTAGCCTTGGAGGATGGTCCCCCCATATTCAGACAGCGTTTCACGTGTGCCGTCCTACTCGATTTCACTTTAAAAGACCTTTCACATACGGGGCTATCACCCACTATGGCCACACTTTCCAGAGTGTTCTGTTAAATCTAATAAAGCTTAAGGGCTAGTCCCCGTTCGCTCGCCGCTACTTAGGGAATCTCGGTTGATTTCTTTTCCTCTGGGTACTTAGATGTTTCAGTTCCCCAGGTTCGCCTCTAATAACCTATGTATTCAGTTAAAAGATACCTATAAATAGGTGGGTTTCCCCATTCGGAAATGTCCGGATCAAAGGTTGTTTACCACCTCCCCGAACCTTATCGCAGGTTACAACGTCCTTCATCGCCTCTGACTGCCAAGGCATCCACCGTGCACGCTTAGTCACTTGACCATATAACCCGAAGGCGTCTGGAATCACAGTAACTTGTATTGCTAGTAACGATAGATTTCGCCGAATTGGCGCATGCAGTAAAACTACATGTCTTAAATCTAAATCAAATGAATCAAATCCAAATTGTTAAAGAGCGTTTAAAGCAAAAAAGCTTTAAAAGATAATGTCTTAAACGACAATATGTTTTAAAACTCTTCCTTCTCATCCGCAAGGATGATGGTGGAGCTATGCGGGATCGAACCGCAGACCTCCTGCGTGCAAAGCAGGCGCTCTCCCAGCTGAGCTATAGCCCCAAGAAAAACAGTAAGGCTATTGATTGGTAGGCCTGAGTGGACTTGAACCACCGACCTCACCCTTATCAGGGGTGCGCTCTAACCAGCTGAGCTACAAGCCTACACCGTTGCTCTTAACTTCTCTGATCAGATAATTCGTGTGAACGCTTGCCGAGAATCGGCTTTCGTTTAAGGAGGTGATCCAGCCCCAGGTTCCCCTAGGGCTACCTTGTTACGACTTCACCCCAGTCATGAACCACACCGTGGTAACCGCCCTCCCGAAGGTTAAGCTAGCTACTTCTGGTGCAATCCACTCCCATGGTGTGACGGGCGGTGTGTACAAGGCCCGGGAACGTATTCACCGCGACATTCTGATTCGCGATTACTAGCGATTCCGACTTCATGGAGTCGAGTTGCAGACTCCAATCCGGACTACGACCGGTTTTCTGAGATTAGCTTACCCTCGCAGGTTCGCGGCCCTCTGTACCGGCCATTGTAGCACGTGTGTAGCCCAACTCGTAAGGGCCATGATGACTTGACGTCGTCCCCACCTTCCTCCGGTTTGTCACCGGCAGTCTCCTTAGAGTTCCCACCCGAAGTGCTGGCAAATAAGGACAAGGGTTGCGCTCGTTACGGGACTTAACCCAACATTTCACAACACGAGCTGACGACAGCCATGCAGCACCTGTCTCAGAGTTCCCGAAGGCACGAAACTATCTCTAGTAACTTCTCTGGATGTCAAGAGTTGGTAAGGTTCTTCGCGTTGCGTCGAATTAAACCACATGCTCCACCGCTTGTGCGGGCCCCCGTCAATTCATTTGAGTTTTAACCTTGCGGCCGTACTCCCCAGGCGGTCTACTTATCGCGTTAGCTGCGCCACTAAAAGATCAAGTCTCCCAACGGCTAGTAGACATCGTTTACGGCGTGGACTACCAGGGTATCTAATCCTGTTTGCTCCCCACGCTTTCGCACCTCAGTGTCAATATCGGTCCAGGTAGTCGCCTTCGCCACTGGTGTTCCTTCCTATATCTACGCATTTCACCGCTACACAGGAAATTCCACTACCCTCTACCGTATTCTAGATTGGCAGTATCAGGTGCAGTTCCAAGGTTGAGCCCTGGGCTTTCACATCTGACTGACCAATCCACCTACGCGCGCTTTACGCCCAGTAATTCCGATTAACGCTCGCACCCTCCGTATTACCGCGGCTGCTGGCACGGAGTTAGCCGGTGCTTCTTCTGCAGTTAACGTCACAGCTAGCAGGTATTAACTACTAACCTTTCCTCACTGCTGAAAGTGCTTTACAACCCTAGGGCCTTCTTCACACACGCGGCATGGCTGCATCAGGCTTGCGCCCATTGTGCAATATTCCCCACTGCTGCCTCCCGTAGGAGTCTGGACCGTGTCTCAGTTCCAGTGTGGCTGATCATCCTCTCAGACCAGCTAGAGATCGTCGCCTTGGTGAGCCATTACCTCACCAACTAGCTAATCTCACGCAGGCTCATCCAATAGTGCAAGGTCCGAAGATCCCCTGCTTTCCCCCTTAGGGCGTATGCGGTATTAGACCAAATTTCTCTGGCTTATCCCCCGCTACTGGGTAGATTCCTACGCGTTACTCACCCGTCCGCCACTCGTCATCAACTAGCAAGCTAGTCATGTTACCGTTCGACTTGCATGTGTTAGGCCTGCCGCCAGCGTTCAATCTGAGCCATGATCAAACTCTTCAGTTTAAATCATTTGTGTTACCAGGAATGTGGTAACGGGCTCTAGTACTAAACAACCGGATAACATTCTTAAGAACGTTAAACCTTTGTAAATCGCTTTAAATGAATTCACTTGGTTGCTTGTCTAGAAAAAGTTTGCTTCTTCTCAACAAGCGCCCACACGAATTATCTGATCAAATTGTTAAAGAGCGTTGCTTTCTTGACTCTCCGCTGAATCAGCGTTTCATCTCAAGCGAGGCGCATATTCTACTTTGCGCTCATTCAAAGTCAACCGTTTATTTTGCAATTTCGTAAAAAGTTTTTACTCAGCAACCAGACTTTGAATCCTGCTCCGCAAGCAATCTTAAAAACCAATGTTTTCAATCACTTGCCAAGCACCTCACTCAGCTCTGCAGCCCCTTAAAAAGCGGCCTCCCTAAGCAAGGACGGCGAATTCTACAGACATCTAAAAAAGGGTCAACACTTAATCTACAAAAAAGCGAAAAAAGTGAATAAATATTCAATATTGTTTATTAGTTATACAGTGCTGGTTATTAACTACTCTATGGACATAAAAAAACGGTGTCTATCTTTCAATAAACACCGTTTTTAGAATCATCTATTAGCTTTCAAAGACTACTTATTATTCTCTTCTTGCTCGTCTTCTGCCGCAGCGAATTCATCAGCAAGCTCTTCATCATCTGTATTCTTTCTTACAAAGATAAGCCCTAGGATGATGCCTGTTTCAAATAGCAGCCACATTGGAAGCGCTAATAAGCTTTGAGAAATGACATCCGGCGGTGTTAACAACATACCCAAGACGAAACAACCAACGATTACATATGCACGCTTTTGCCTTAGACCAGCAACAGTTGCAGCACCAGACCAAATCAGTAGCAGAGTAGCTATCGGTATTTCAAATACAATACCAAATGCGAAGAACAGCTTAAGTACAAAATTCAGGTAGCTGCTTATATCGGTCATCACCGCAACATTTTCTGGCCCTACACTGGTAAAGAAACCGAATATAAGCGGAAATACAACGAAGTAGGCAAAGGCGATACCAGCATAAAACAGAAAGATACTCGATATTAACAAGGGTATCGCAAAACGTTTTTCGTGTTTATATAAGCCAGGCGCTATAAATCCCCATATTTGGTGCAATACAAATGGCATCGCCAGAAAGATTGCAGCTACAAGCGTTAGCTTGAAAGGAGCAAAGAACGGAGAGGTAACATCGGTCGCAATCATGCTAGTGCCTGATGGCAACAGCGCAGTTAAAGGCGATGAAAGATAGGTATACAGATCATTGGCAAAATAAAACAAGCCAAGAAAGAAACCTAAAATGATAAGTAGGATAAACATTAGCCTCTGGCGTAATTCAACCAGATGGCTAATTAATGGCTGTTCCTGATCGTGTTCAGGCTGCGGATTGCTCATGCTTTTCCTGTACTGCTATTGTCATCAGCCTTAGTAGGCTCATTCGCAGATTGAGGCTTTTCTTCTGTTGCTTCTGGCGGAACAATCTTAGAGCTAACTGGAACTTCTTCTTTTAATGCATCATTAAATGGCTGACGCATCTCATTAAGTTCTTTTTCTAACTCGTGTTTCTGAATAGCCGTCGTACGTTTTAATTCTTCCACTCTTAGCTCTTCGCTAATTTCTGTCTGTATAGAAGAGACAGTGCGCTTTATACGCCCCATCCACATTCCGACAGTTCTTACAGCAGTTGGTAATTTATCTGGCCCAAGTACAACCAACGCAACCACTGCAACAATGAGTAGCTCGGCAAAACCGATATCAAACATAGTTAAAGCCTGTTACTTGTCAGACTTCTGCTCAGCTTTTACGTCGTCAGCTTTTTTAGCCTCTGTAAAATCAGCATCTTCCTGTTTGATCTGCTTGTTTTCAGCTTCTTCTTTGGCTTTTTCTTCTTCTGTCATGGCTTTTTTGAAGCCCTTAACAGCACCACCTAGATCGCTGCCGATATTTTTGAATTTTTTAGTCCCGAAAATCAGAATAATAATGGCCAAAATAATCAATAGCTGCCAAATACTGATACCACCTAAACCCATTTTTACTCTCCGCTATCACATAGCAGCTCTTTTAACTGCCATCATAGAAATCTGTTGGAATGACCCACGTTACACGTTTTTATTAACGCCTTAGGATCTATATTTATTTTTTAGTGCGTGACGCTTTTTCTTCCAAGCCCGACAGATCAAATCTGCGAGCTAATTCATCTAATACTGCCTGTGGTTCTTCACCTAGGTGCGATAATGCAACCAAACTATGGAACCAAAGATCGGCTGTTTCATAAATGACATCTTTATTGTCACCGCTGGTCTGTGCGTCCTTAGCTGCCAGAATAGTTTCTGTTGCTTCTTCGCCGACCTTTTCTAAGATCTTATTCAAGCCCTTAGCATGTAAGCTAGAAACATATGAACTGTCTGGGGCTGCTGATTTACGCTGTTCCAGAACTTCACCCAGCTGAGTTAATACGTCACTCATTTATTCACTCACTTTCAATTAAGACTAACTTACGTGCGGAAGCATACCCGATCAATATTGCTTCCACCATCCCCTCCTAAAGGAGGATCATGAACGTTTCAACAATAGTACTACACCCAGCCCCGCTAAAATCCAACTACTAGGAGGCAAATCACATAGCCATTCCATCACATCTGGGTTAGCAACAGCTACAGCACCCGCAATTAGCATCAACCCTAGATTACGTCTTCTTGAAGCTTTGCTTTCTAGTGCTTCCTTCGCTTGCTGATAAGCTCTTATATCACGCTGGCGCGCACTATCTAAATTCCTAATCTGGCTCAGGGAATCAAAAATCAGCTGTGGCATATGTGGCATTTTCTCTAGCCAATCAGGCGCTTGCTGTTTAATAGAGCGATAAACACCTTTTGGCCCCATTCGCTCTTTCATCCAATTCTCTAGAAACGGTTTACCCGTTTCCCATAGATCAAGATCAGGATAAAGCTGTCGACCTAAGCCTTCGATATTTAAAAGCGTTTTCTGCAGTAGCACTAGTTGCGGCTGCACTTCCATATTGAAACGACGTGCCGTTTGGAACAAACCTAAAAGCACTTGCCCGAAGGAGATATCTTTTAACGGCTTTTCAAAGATCGGCTCACACACACTGCGGATTGCTGTTTCAAATGCATCGACATTAGTGTCCGCAGGAACCCAACCCGAATCAACGTGTAGTTGCGCCACCATACGGTAGTCACGCTTAAAGAAAGCAAGGAAGTTGCGTGCTAAATAGCTTTGATCCTCTGGTGTAAGCGAACCAATGATCCCAAAATCTACCGCGATATATTGTGGTGAACTTGGATTATTGCGAGAAACAAAGATATTACCCGGGTGCATATCCGCATGAAAAAAGCTGTCTCGGAACACCTGAGTAAAGAAGATCTCAACTCCACGCTCCGCCAACGCCTTCATATCCGTATTCTGTTCGTTTAACTGATCAACTTCAGCCACAGGGATACCGTGAATGCGTTCCATCACCAATACATTTGAACGTGTGTAATCCCAGTAAATTTCAGGAATATAAAGAATATCGCTGTTTTCAAAGTTACGTCTTAGCTGTGAGCCATTTGCCGCTTCTTTGCGAAGATCCAACTCATCGAAGATGGTTTGCTCATATTCAGCTACCACTTCTACAGGGCGCAGGCGACGTCCTTCTTCCCAAACCACATGAACAAGACGAGCCAAGCTGAATAGAAGATCTACGTCTTTACGAATGGTTTTACCAATTCCTGGACGGATAACTTTGACTACAACTTCACTACCATCAAGCATGGTTGCTTTGTGGACCTGAGCAACCGAAGCGGACGCCATTGGCTCTACTTCGAACTCAGCAAATAGCTCTGAAACGGGCTTTTCTAAGGCTTTTTCAATCAACCCTTGTGCTTGTGGGCCAGAGAATGGCGGTACACGATCTTGCAGTTTTTTTAGTTCCTCTGCCAGATCATCCGGTAATAAATCTCGGCGGGTAGAGAGCATCTGTCCAAACTTGACAAAAACAGGCCCTAAAGCCTCTAGCGCTAATCGGACACGTACCGCTTGCGGTTGTTTTGCTGGGATAAAGAAACGCCAAGGCAATAACCAAAACAGGCATCGAACATACCAAGGAAGGGCTAAACCCAAAAATAGAGTATCCAATCGATACCGAGCAAAAACCTGAACAATCTTCAGAATTCGCGATAGACGTTTCACAGCAGGGAAACCTTGTTGCTAAAAATTAATAGATAAGTAGTGGCGTTACTTAGTTCTGACTAAGTTACGGCCATCTTCTTTTGCTTGATACAATGCTTCATCAGCACGGATAAAGACATCATCAAGGGAATCACCCTCTTTGATTTCTGTTACGCCGAACGACATTGTAATCCCCACGGGCTTGCCATGGAAATTAAATGGACTGCTGGCTAAAGATTCCCGCAATTTTTCCATTGCCTGCGCGGCTTCATCTGCACCAGTAGAAGGAAGGATAATAATAAATTCTTCACCGCCATAACGACCAACAAAGTCCGTTACACGGATATTTTTAGTGATAACTTTGGCTACCAAACGCAGCACTTTATCACCCGCTAAATGACCGTAGGTGTCGTTGATTTTCTTAAAGTAATCAAGATCACCGACAACAACAGAAAATGACGTACGGTAACGTGACCAACGTTCGTATTCTTGCCCTATATGCTCGTCATAAGCCGCACGGTTTGGCAAACCGGTAAGAGGGTCTGTGCGAGCACGAAGACGCTCCTCTTCCATGTGAGCTTTAACCTTGCGCGTTTCCTGCTCCATCAACTCAACTTTATCAATCAGGTCTTCATAACGACCTTGTAACCGCAGCTCGCGCTCTTCCTCTTTCTTTTTGAAACTATCCATTGCGCGAACAAGACCCGAAAGCTGCAGTGAAACTGCTTTTTTCAGATCTGTAATATCATTGGTATTTTTAACCGTGTTGTGCAGTTTCTTAACATCACGTCGAACTTGAATATCAAGATCACGCTGGTTCTGACCAATTTCTTGCTGCTCTTGGCGGCTATCAACCACAAAAGTTTGGACTTCAGTTAAACGCGTACTGAGTTCCAATAGATAATTTTCGAAGTCTTCACTGGTGTTGCTGGTTGATTTGATAACCAGTTGTACTACTTGATGCACAATCTCTGGTAGATGAGGTAACTCAAATCCCTCTTCAATTCGTTTTACCAGTTGACGTGCATTCGGGTTTTCCTCTTTAGGTACATATAAGCCGCTAATGAGCTCTAATAGCTCAGCGCCAATACGTTTTAAGAGTAATTTAACTTCATCGCCCAGCGCGTCTGTTGAAGCAGTCGTGTCTAGAGAAAAGTCGCTATCACTGATCTCTGCACTCTCTTCTGTTCCCGTCTCGATATGGCTTTGGAGCTCAATCAAGTCAGCAAGAACGGCCGGTAACTCATAACCTTTCTCTTCGACTGCATTACTACGGCGCTCGAGGGAATCCAGCAAGTTTTGTGATCCGCTATTTTGCACTTGAGTGCGTAGCATGCGAATCCACTTAAGAAGGGCAGCAACAGTTTGCTTAGCTGTTTTACCGCGAAGATCTTCACGATGTTGAACTTGTTTTTCGATGCGGCGACTGATCTTTTGTAAAAAGCCGAGATGCTCTGTGCACTGCTCTTGAAGTAATGGTTTCAATGCCGAGAGTTCAGCATCAAACTGTGGATTATCACCTTCCAACCCGATAGACATATACCCGGCTAATTGGCGCAGTTGCTGCTCAGTATCAACACTTTTACGCTCAAACTGCTCAAATTCTAGAGTCAGCTCCCGGTATTTTTTCTTCCAGTCTACCTGTTCTTCTGCCACACCAGTTCCTCGGAGTACACAACATCAACCTCAGTCAGACTTCATGTTAGTCGAACTCTGTTCTTCGCACTAGGTCTGATATCAATCAGATATAAAAAAACGCCCTCTAGAGGGCGTTTTTCATAGAAATTTTGTTTACTTGGCAGCCGAACGTTCTTTCTCAACAAGGAAGTCAACGACTTCCAACATCTTCTTATGACCACCAGCCATACCCGCAGTCACATGGTATTTACCATTCACAACCATTGCAGGTACACCTTTAATTCCGTACTTATAGACTTCCTGACGCCCCTGATTAAGCTTTGTTTCAACAGCAAAAGAGTTGAATAGGCTTTCAAACTTGGCTACATCAACGCCCAGATTACCATAATAATCAGCAAAGTCTTCTTTACCCCTAAAACGACGACGTTCTACATGAATCGCATGGAATGTCGCTTCGTGAGTTTTGTCTAAAGTTTTCATAAATTCAGAAGCATAGAACGCACGTGCCATTAGTTCCCAGCTCGGATTCCACGCAACTGGCGTACGTACAAATTTAACATCTTCGTCTACATTCTTTTCCCAGTGCTTAATCAATGGCTCAAAGTTATTACAATGCGGACATGGGTATCCAAACATTTCAATCACTTCGATTTTATTTTTATATTTTTTGTAACCCACTTCAGGTACTTTTGCGTAATGTACGCCTTCTTTAAACGCTTCCGCTTGCGCCATAAACGGCAGAAGTAACGCCACTAACATCAACCCAAACTTTTTCATTATTCTTTGCTCCGAAAACAATAGGACCGGGTGGTAGACAATAAAATGAAACCTAAGTTCCTACCACGTACAAAAAAGGCAGCCTAAGCTGCCTTTATTGAATCCAAGCTGAACTTACTTGCCCAGACCTTGAATGTAGCTAGAAACCGCTTTGATTTCGTCATCGCTAAGCTTAGCCGCAATATCCTGCATCATCTGCTGTGGATCGTTGTTACGTGCGCCTTTAGCAAAATCTTTTAGCTGCTTTTCAGTGTATGCAGCGTGCTGGCCGCCGATACCTGGGAAGCCTGCTTGGCTATTACCTTCACCTGTTGGTGCGTGACAAGCTGTACAAGCAGCAACGCCTTTATCTGCGATACCTGCGCGGTAGATTTTCTGACCCTGTTCAACAAGATCTTTAGCAGCGTGGCCTACAGTACCAGTCTGCTTAGCAAAGTAAGCAGAGATATCAGCAATGTCCTGGTCGCTGTAAGAGTTTAGAAGACCAGTCATTTCTACAACTGTACGCTTACCAGATTTGATATCTTGAAGCTGTTTGATCAGATATTTTTCGTTCTGACCTGCTAGCTTAGGGAAGTTTGCGATTGCACTGTTACCGTCAGCACCGTGACAAGCAGCACACATTGCAGTCATTCCTTTACCTTTAGCAGCATCACCCGCTGCGTGAGCTACACCAGTGATACCAACGGTCACCAGCAAGCTAATCAGTAGTTTATTCATCGATGAACCCAGACTCTTGCTATTAAAATTAGACGGCCATAGGCGTAATGATGAGTCATTAAGCGTTGACCGATGTTATCCTCACTTCCCTGCAGACTAGAGCTTAGGCCTGTTCGCAGGTAAAATTGGCGCAATTATAAACCAATATCCACACAAACTGGAACGGCAATCTCTGTTCCTTTAGTAGCGATTTCTTAAAAAGCGACTTAAAAATATGTCTTCAGATCAAAAAACCGTTCACTACAACACCGCGAAATTCAATAAAAGTGCGGCAAAATTACACCAGTGTCCGGCGGATATAGGCGCAGAAGTCGCTTTCGCAGGCCGCTCTAATGCAGGTAAATCGAGTGCGATTAACACGCTGACCAATAACAACAAGTTGGCACGTACTTCGAAAACACCAGGCCGTACCCAATTGATTAACTTCTTTGATCTCAATATCGAAGGTGTTCGTATTGTCGATCTACCAGGCTATGGCTACGCCAAAGTACCTGTTGCGATGAAACAGCATTGGCAGCAACACTTGGAAGAGTATCTACAAAAACGCCAATGCCTTCGTGGTGTTGTGCTTGTAATGGATATTCGCCACCCAATGAAAGAGTTTGACCAGATGATGGTTGATTGGTGTCTAAGTACTGAGATGCCGCTGCACGTGCTTCTGACCAAGTCCGACAAGCTGAAAAAAGGCCCGGCTCAGTCCACTATGTTGAAGATTCGCAAGGAACTAACTGCAGTTCTAGGTGATCTGGTTACAGTGCAAACATTCTCAGCATTGAAGAAACAAAATGTCGATCAGCTCAGACAGCGCTTGGATCTATGGTTACTACCGGAAGATGATTTCGAAGAAGAATTTGAAGCCGAATAACAAAAGAAAGCCCTGGGAAACTTAGGAAGGGGAACTGTCAATTTCTCAGGGCTTTAACGCATGCTTGTTGTAAAGAGCCACAGCCATGGCACGATGAATGTGTAAGTGACTCTTAAAGCTATTGAGTACAAATTGATCAGAAAGTTCCAAAATTCTGAAATAAATTTTGCTCCAGCTAGAAACTCAGTACTAAACTTCGCGAATTTTTAACAATTCCGTCACTTCCGTGATTAATCTTTCTAAATTTATTTCATCCAAATGGTGCTCAAGCCACTGCTTAGTATCAGGGTCGTCAATACTATTCAATATGCCCTCCAAGCCGCCAAGATCACCCACTTCAGCTAAATCTATAATCCTTTGTGACTGCGCTACATCTAATTTCAACCTCTGAAATGCGCTAGTCCCCCCGTCCGATTCAAGGTTGATTCTTTCTCTTAACTTTTCAATAAGCGTGTCCAAATCTAAGTCATCCAGCTTTTTCTGAAGCCAATGTTGAGTACTTTGTTCTCGGATATCCTCAACCTTCTCCTCAAGGAGAGATAACTCACCTAACTCGGCCATCTCAAGTACTGAATTTGCTTCATCAATATCCAGTAACAAATAAGCTGTATTCACATCAACATCAGCCATGTCACTCTCAGGGGGAGCAGAGACTTTAGCGTCCAAATATTTGGCCAATGACGCCAGCAACATATCCTTACTAATAGGCTTAGAAAGTATTTCATGGCACAGGTCTTTGTTCTCTATTACATCAGAGTCCTGTACCGATGCCGTAATTAACATCAGCGTGAATTCATTTTCAGGGTAAAGATCCTGCACCTTTTTTAGAAAATGATGCCCATCCATATTGGGCATTTTCAGATCCGTTAAAATTAAATCTGGCTTATGAGTTTCTAAAAGCGCTAACCCTTCCTCTCCATCTTCAGCCTGTAAAAATTCAAAGGGTTGATCCGACAAGTAAGAGATCAATAAATCTCGGTTATAAGAGATATCATCAATCACTAGAATGGTTGCTGGTGAAAACTGATAGGCATTATTCAGTTTAATATTGATAGCATCCGTTACAGGCTTACTATCCGTAATCTCAATTTCTGGGATAAGGACCTTAAAAGTTGCTCCTTTACCCTCTCCTTCACTAATTACTTCTATGGAGCCTTGCATTAGATTGACTAACTTTTGCGTAATCGCCAACCCCAGTCCAGTCCCTCCATACTCTGAAGTTTTCTGCCCTTTAACTTGCTCAAATGCGCTAAAAATAGATTCCTGATCCTCTTTGGGAATACCTTTACCCGTATCTGTCACTGTTAATTTGAGTCCAACTTTCTGCGCTCTTACATCGGTTCTCGAAACACTTAACTGAATTGAGACACGACCTTCTGATGTGAACTTGATAGAGTTCGAGCATAAATTCATTAATATCTGTTTCAAACGAAAAGCATCACATAACAGATATGCAGGAACATTCTCGTCACAATGAGTTGATAAATAGAGATCTTTTTCAGCTGCCCGTTGTAAAAACATAGAATGTATTTCTTCGAGCAAATAACGAGGAGAGAATGGAGCATACTGAATTTCCATCTTTCCAGACTCTATTTTTGAGAAATCTAAGACCTCATTAATTAATCCAAGTAGCGTATTACCAGCAGAGTTGATAGAGCTAAGATAACTAAGTTTCTCTGAAGAAAACTCTTTTCCATAAAGGATTTGCGAAAAACCCAACACCGCATTCAAAGGGGTTCTTAACTCATGTGACATATTAGCTAAAAAGCGACTTTTCGCTCGATTAGATTCCTCTGCTTCTAGCTTTGCCGCTAAAAATTCCTGGGTTCTGTTTTCAACTTCCGTTTCTAAGTGCGCTTTATACGTTTCCAGATCTTCAATCTTGCTACGAATAGCTTTTTGCATGATCTCTAAGCCAGAAGCTAATTCTCCAATTTCATCACTCGACGTTTTATTCACCGGGTAATAATAATCACCAGATGTAATAGCATTAGACGCAGTAACCAACTCCCGTATAGGCCGAGTAATTTGCCGTGTCACAAAATAGTAGGCTAGCCCCAATCCTATGATGAAAAATAAGCAAAAAAGCAAAGCAGAGTTTTTTAAAACATTCTGAATACGTTTTTGCAGTTCAGTGGCTTCGAAACCAACAATCACATGCCCTACAGGCTTATTGCTATTAGCAATTAGAATTTGATTCCCTATCCAATAAACACCTTCAGTTCGACTCACCCCTTCCTGATAAATATCTTCTAAGCTAATGGTTGGCTCAATTGGAAGACCGATCCTAGCGATATCGTTATGAGCCACAACTTCATCCAGCTCATTAAGAACAATAATCTCAATAACACCTAACTGTTTATGATCCTTAAATAAGCGATTAGCGTTGATCGACTGTACTTTTAAAGCCCAGTCATAATTATCGCTACTTTGGACAAGCATAAAGACTTCTTTTATCAAAGGAGCAACAATACTCTCCGAAGCCGTTTTTAAGTTATTGAGGTTTTCACTACGAATTTCTTTAATAAATACAGCGGTACTACCACCTAAAACTAGCGCAATAACACCCGCAATGATAAACAGGAGACGGCCGAGTAGATTAAAGCTATTCATCTTTTGACTGCATTACTTTATCAACTTCGATAACAGCTTTATCAAGAGTAACCTTTACTTCTGCACCATAAAAAATCTGATTGAATGCTCTTGAGAAAATCTCGCCCGCTACAGGGAATTCGGACATACCTGATTGAATTCTGGCATTAGTTCCCTCTTCAAAAATCCAATCCACTGCATCCAATAGTCCCGGTGCATTTAGTTTGGAAAAATATTCAGATTGCCACACCCTCCGGCGAGCAGGAGAGCCCCCCGTATTTAACAATTTGGCAGTAGGCTCACTGGTTGCCCACTGTAGGAACATCCAAGCGGCTTTTTTATTCTTAGACGCACTGTTGATTGCAAATGCCCAAGCCCAAGGAGAAGTTTCACGACTCACAGGCCCTCTTGGTAACTTAGCGGCATCCCATTGATCCCAAATAGGTGATTTATCAGGCTTATCTATTTCGTTGAAAAAGTGCGAGGCTAAGAAAGCAGCTGCCAGTCTACCCTCTCTAAACTGTTGTCGAATTTCATAGAAATGAAGCAGCTGACTATTAGGAGGATTACCATAGCCTGTGACCATATCCCGATAAACTTCTAACGCCTTAATCGATGCTGCAGAATTAAAAACAGGTTGGTTGTTCTGATCTAAAATTGATCCACCGTAAGACCGTATCGCAGGAATCACTGTCCAGGTATTTAAACCAGCACCAGCTCTGGTACGACTAGCAAACGCATAGACGCCTTCTAAGCCATCTTTATCCAAACCTCTTTGTAGTTCACGCTTCGCCTCAACCATCTCTTCATAGGTATCAGGGATCTGTATGTTGTAACGCGCAAACAGATCTTTACGGTAAAACAGTACAGGGGCAGAGAAATCAAATGGAACAGATAACAGTGTCCCGTCGATAGTACAGAGTTTCAAACTGTTTGAACTCAAATCATCAAACATGTACCAATCAGGGTCAGTCAGTTGCTTGTCATCAATAAAAGGCTTTAAGGGCGTGAGCCAATTATTCTGATGAGCTTGGCCCAGAAAAGTCACACCTATGGGCACGACATCGTAAACACCACCTCTAGAAACAAGATCCACTTCGCGACGTTTTCGCATTTCAGATTGCTCTACGGTGATATAACCAACCCTAATGCCAGTGAGGCGCTCAAATACCGGCAGGTAAGGCTTTAGGGCTACGAATGCAGGCTGAGCATCGGCTAATACTGTTAGCTGTGTCCCTTTGAATTGCTGCCAATCAATGTTGGCTTTTTTCCATGGTTCAAGGCTCGTCGAATCAGCAAAACTAACCCCAAACCCAATCATAAGCCATAAATATAGCAATGCTGCCACGGGCTTTCTCATAAACATAACTCACCCCCAAATGCTTATTTATTTAGGGTAGTTAGTAATGCTCTATTTACAAATCCTCCTGATCTCTCTGTTTTCTATGTCGCAGGGGCAAAATTAGTCTAAGCTGCAACTAGCTTTTGATTGATTTTTCAACAGTTAACTTAAGTAAGACGGCTCGATAAAAATGGCAGATATTCTCGTTGTCGATGACGTAGCTGATAACCTCAAAGTCTTACGCAATATTTTTGTGGAGAAAGGCTATGGAGTGAGAGTCGCTACAAATGGCCTGATGGCAATAAAAAGCGCAACAACCCTGCCTCCTGATCTGATTTTAATGGATATAAACATGCCCAAAATGGATGGCATTGAGGCATGTATCAAGCTTAAAGAGAATCCAATTACAGCCAATATCCCCATCATTTTTGTGACTGCAAACACAGAGCTAGAGATGGTTATCAAAGGCTTACATTCTGGCGGCGTGGACTACATCACTAAGCCCTTTATGCATGAGGAAGTTATTGCCAGAGCAGAAGTACATATCAACTTAGTCAAAACCCAACAACGCTATGCAAATGCTGAAATCATGTCAGCTATTGGTCAAATGGTAGTTGGAGTATCTCACGAGCTTAATACCCCATTGGGTATTTGCGTCACATCTGCGTCATCTATGAAAGCTGATTTAGATAGCCTTCGAACCCAAGTAGAGAATGAAGCACTCACTAAAAATGGCTTAGATGACTATTTAAGTAAAAGTGAAGAGCAACTCAAACTGATTGAAGGTAATTTTGCCTCGATTGTGCATAAGTTAGATCACTTTAAGACAATTACGCTCGACCAAATTGAAAACCAACCCCGCACGATTAATCTGGCTGAATACGTGCAAGAGTGCATCAAACTTTTGCATTCAACATTGATGGATGAGAGTTTTCAAATATCCCTCGACTGCGAAGCATTAGAGGTCAACTTGAACCCTGGTTACCTCTTCCACATTATTTCTAACTTAGTATCAAATACCGTCGCCCACGCTTATAGCGACGATTTTTCGGGACCAAAGCAAATCAATTTGAAAGTGTACTTAGAAGATGGGCATATTGGATTGATGTATTGGGATAATGGGATCGGCGTAACCCAGAGTGTGCTAAAGCAGGTGCTAAAACCTTTTTATACCACCAAACTCAGCGACCCAAACCATCTGGGCCTAAGCGCTTCAATCATCAATGGCATTGTCACTATGATTTTACACGGCACTCTTAGCTTACAATGCGATAAAAGAGGGCTGGTTTACGATATTAACTTCCCTATTAAGCAAGTAGCTTAGGACAAATAAAATACGCTCCCTCATAAATGAGGAATTACGCCTGCAACCTAGTCGATAAAACTAAGTGCAGGCTACGCTATACAGTTAAAACCCTTCGATTTAGTGAGCCTGCTCCCAGTTCTCACCTACACCGGCTTCAACTAGCAACGGTACATCTAGATCGGCTGCTCCTGCCATTTGATCTTTCACTTCAGCAACAAAGGCATCTACCTGATCTTCACGTACTTCAAAGACCAATTCATCGTGTACTTGCATGATCATGCGGACATCAAAATCGGATTCGGCTAACCAAGCATCTACCGTCACCATCGCGCGTTTAATGATATCTGCGGCAGTACCCTGCATTGGCGCATTGATCGCGGTACGTTCAGCAGCCTGACGGCGCATCGCGTTTTTCGCTTTAATCTCTGGCAAGTACAAACGGCGACCAAACAGAGTTTCAACGTAACCCTGCTCCTGCGCTTTGGTGCGGATATCATCCATATAGTGCTGCACACCTGGATAAGTCTCAAAATAATGTTCGATATACTGCGCCGCATCTTTACGGGCGATACCTAATTGTTTCGCTAAACCAAACGCCGACATACCGTAGATCAAACCGAAGTTGATCGCTTTAGCACTACGGCGCTGATCATCAGAGACCTGATCGAGTTCAACTTTGAATACTTCCGCTGCAGTTGCACGGTGAATATCGGCACCTTTGGAGAAAGCATCCAGCAAGCCCTGATCCTGAGACAGATGCGCCATAATACGCAGTTCGATCTGCGAGTAATCGGCAGCTACAACCTTGTAGCCTTCTGGAGGGATGAAGGCGTGACGAATACGGCGGCCTTCCTGAGTACGTACCGGAATGTTCTGCAGGTTTGGATCCGTCGAAGATAGACGCCCTGTCGCTGTCACCGCTTGATGGTAAGAGGTATGAATGCGTCCAGTACTTGGACTGATCATTAGCGGAAGCTTATCGGTGTAAGTTGACTTAAGCTTGCTCAAGCTACGGTGTTCAAGAATCAACTTAGGCAGAGGATATTCCAATGCTAACTCCTGAAGTACTTCCTCAGCAGTCGATGGTGCGCCTTTTGGCGTTTTCTTGATCACCGGGATATTCAGCTCTTCAAATAGAATCTGCTGCAACTGCTTTGGTGACGCCAGATTAAATTCTTTACCGGCGATATCGTAAGCTTCACGCTCTAGCTCCACCATACGTGCAGCCAGTTCGATACTTTGCTCACCGAGCATCGAAGCATCAACCAAAGCACCGTTACGCTCGATGCGTGAAAGTACTGGAATCAGCGGTTTTTCGATCTCATTGAATACTTTGCTTAGCGCTTCATCTTGGCCTAATTGACTATCGATCGCTTGATGTAGACGCAGGGTGATATCCGCATCTTCCGCAGCATAAGGCGCTGCTTGCTCTAACTCGATCTGGTTGAACGTCAGCTGTTTTTTACCTTTACCGGCGATCTCTTCGAACTTAACCGTTTTCACACCCAGATAACGATCAGCCAAGCTGTCCATATCGTGACGCGTTGCCGTGGAGTTCAACACGTAGGATTCCAGCATGGTATCGAACGCCACACCTTTTAGATCGATATTGTAACGAGCCAACACATTCATATCGTATTTAATATGCTGACCGATCTTTTTGTGATCTTCACTTTCTAATAGTGGTTTCAGCTTAGTCAAAAGAACATCACGACTAATCTGCTCTGGCGCGCCCATGTAATCATGTGCAACCGGTACATAAGCGGCCTTTCCCGGTTCTACCGCAAAAGAAACACCCACCAGCTCAGCTTCCATATAGTTCAAGCTGGTTGTTTCTGTATCGAAGGCAAAAAGCTCGGCTGTGGATAACTTTTCAATCCAGCTATCTAGATCGGCTTCTGTAAGCACGGTTGTGTATTCAACATCTTTAGGTGCTTCTGGAGTAGATGGTTCTGACGGATCAGCAGCAATTGCAGCACCACTCTCGCCAGATTCCAACTCACGCACCCATGTCTTGAATTCAAATTCTTTGTATAACTCGATTAACTGCTCTTTGTTTGGCTCGGGCTTAACGATCTCTTCGACTTTTTCGTGTAATTCAACATCAGTTTTGATCGTCGCCAGCAGGTAAGATAGATCCGCTTCTTCACGGTTATCTTCTAGTTTCTTCGCCATGGTTTTCGAGCCACGGAAACCGAGATCAGCAATTTTATCTAGATTTTGGTAAAGATCTTTAATACCGCCGAGACCTTGCAGCAAAGCCAAAGCCGTCTTTTCACCCACGCCCGGAACACCTGGGATGTTATCGACTTTATCGCCCATCAATGCCAAGTAATCGATGATCAACTCTGGCGGAATACCAAACTTCTCTTTCACACCTTCAATATCCATGATGGTGTCAGTCATAGTGTTGATCAGCGTTACATGTTGATCCACCAGCTGTGCCATATCCTTATCGCCTGTGGAGATCAGGGTATCGATTCCTTGAGCGCTGGCTTCGCGCGCCATCGTACCGATCACATCATCCGCTTCTACACCCGGTTCTACGATAAGCGGCATACCCAACGCTTTAACGATGTTGTGGATCGGCTCTACCTGACTACGAAGATCGTCCGGCATTGGTGGGCGCTGGGCTTTGTAATCGCTGTAGATCTCATCACGGAATGTTTTACCTTTAGCATCAAAAATCACCGCGATAGGGCTTTCTGGATACTGTTTGATCAAGCTTTTCAGCATTGAAGTAACAACTCGGATCGCCCCTGTTGGGATTCCCGCAGAATTTCGCAGGTCAGCCTGTTGTGAAGCAAAAAAAGCACGGTATAAATAAGAGGAACCGTCGACTAAAATTAAAGGAGAGGAGTTGGCTTGCTGCTGTTCGCTCATCAGGAAATCCGGGTTGGTTATTCTTCAAAAACCCGATCATAGTCGATATGCTCATTTGCCAAAAGAAATCTTGCCATGAAAGAGGAAAGAATAATGAAAAAGCTACTTTTAACAGCACTACTTACAGTGACACCTGTAGCTTATGCCGAAGTTCCACCGCTGGTTGATGAAGACGAACCACAGATCACAATTTTCCATGAACAAGACAAAACCTATTACGAGTATCGCGTAAATGGTCAGCTTCAGGAGATTAAGGTCGTGCCTAAAAACGGCAAAGAATACTATCTGGTTCCGGCACCAGGTGACGGCGCATTTATTCGTCATGAAGAGTCACAAATGCTGATCCCTAAATGGGTGCTTTTCCGCTGGTAAGTCAGCTGGAACAAACGAATTCAATTTTACGAAGTGAGTAAAGCGCTTGGCTGTATATACGCAACTTAATGACACTGACCTAACCACATTCCTTAAAGATTACGATTTGGGAGAGCTGGTCAGTTACAAAGGTATTGATGGTGGTATCGAAAATACCAACTACTTTGTCACCCTCGTAAATGATGAGGTTGAGGCGGAGTATGTACTCACTTTGTTTGAAGAGCTTAGCTACGAAGAGCTACCCTACTTTGTCGAGCTATGCCAATGGCTATCACAGCGGAATATTGCTGTACCTTTTGCCATTCAGGATCGAAACGGTATTGGGCTTAAACAGCTGAAAAAGAAACCTGCTGCGCTACAGCCTCGTTTCTTTGGTGAGCATGTTGGCCAGCAAGAACTCACACCTGAGCACTGCGCAGCGATTGGCAAGGTTTTAGGCGAGTTCCACGTTGCAACAGAAGACTTCTATCTTGAGCGCCAAGCGCACCGCGGTGTGTTTTGGTGGCGCAGAGAGAGCGAACTCATTCGTAGTAAGTTGCCAGAAGGTGATCAGGCCATGCTGCAAGAAGAAGTAGCGCGTTTTGATCAACTTCGCGAGCAGCCGGGTGATATTAAAGCGGGCACCATTCATGGCGATCTGTTCCACGATAATGTCCTGTTCCAAGGAACTGAAGTCAGTGCCGTTTTAGATCTTTATAACGCCGCTACTGCCTATCTTCTATTTGATCTGGCGATCGTGGCTAATGATTGGTGCTGCCGACCTGATGGCTCGATTGATAATGAACGAGAGCAAGCACTGCTAAAAGCCTACGCTAAAGCCCGTCCTTTCACTCCTGATGAATACAAAGCTTGGCCAGTCCTAACTTGTACTGCCGCGATGCGTTTCTGGCTATCACGCTTAATTCCATGGTTGGATGAAAACAGCGAGCAGAAGCTGAAAGATCCGGAAGAGCTAAAACAGATCCTGATCTATCGCCGTAACAATCCTAGTCAACTTCCCAAATAGTTGACTTCTCTTCCTAAGACTCCTAAGGAGTCTTAGGAAGACTACCCCCAAAGGGATAACAAAGTCATATAGGACTTGTTCTCAGGCTCCTTCGTAAATCAACACTGCCCTCTTTTGCTAACACCCGCTATAATCAGCCACTGATTATTTATACAGTGAACAGAAAGCCGCTATGGACGTAACTCACATTATCGATTCTCTGAACGATGCCCAACGCAATGCTGTAACCGCTCCGGTACAAAACTTACTGGTTTTAGCCGGCGCTGGCTCTGGTAAAACCCGCGTATTGGTACACCGAATTGCTTGGTTGATTCAGACAGAAGGAATGTCGCCCTACTCTATTATGGCGGTTACGTTCACCAACAAAGCGGCGAAAGAGATGCGTGGCCGTATTGAGGAGCTGTTAGGTATCAACCCTCAAGGCATGTGGGTCGGTACCTTCCACGGTTTAGCCCACCGTATACTGCGTGCTCACTGGCAGGATGCTGGCTTACCTGAAAACTTCCAGATTATGGACAGCGATGATCAGCTGCGTCTGATTAAACGTTTAGCCAAAGAGATGAATCTGGATGATAAGCGTTGGCCGGCTCGCCAATTCCAGTGGTATATCAACGATAAGAAAGATAATGGCCTACGCGCTAAACATATCGAACCGCGTCATGATCTGAATGATCGCCAGATGCTGGCAGTATACGAAGCTTACGAGCAAGCCTGCGAACGTGGCGGCATGATCGACTTTGGCGAGCTTTTACTACGCTCCCTTGAGCTGTTCCGTGATAAGAACCCGGCTCTACTAGAGCACTATCAAGAGCGCTTCCGCTATATTCTGGTGGACGAGTTCCAAGATACCAACACCATCCAGTACGGCTGGCTGCAATTATTATGCGGCGGCCAGAAAAAATTGATGGCCGTAGGCGATGATGACCAGTCGATCTACGGCTGGCGTGGCGCCAAGATCGAAAATATCCAGAACCTACCGGTTCACTTCCCGGGTACAGAAACGATCAAGCTAGAACAAAACTACCGTTCTACTGAGACAATTCTTCGCGCTGCCAATGAAGTTATCCGTAATAACCAAGGTCGTTTAGGTAAAGAGCTACATACAGAATCGGGCGAAGGTGAACCGATCTCGCTCTATGCAGCCTTTAACGAACAAGATGAAGCGCGTTTTATCGTCGATCAAATCGGTAAATGGGTACAAGAGGGCAACCTCCGTAAAGAGTGTGCGATTCTGTACCGCTCCAACGCCCAGTCCCGAGTGCTTGAGGAAGCCTTGATTCGCAGTGGCGTGCCGTACCGTATTTACGGTGGCCAACGCTTTTATGAGCGCCTTGAGATCAAAAATGCGCTGTCCTATATGCGCCTGCTAAGCAACCGCGACGATGACACCTCGATGGAGCGTGTAATCAATGTACCAACACGCGGTATAGGCACACGTACCATCGAAATTATCCGTGAGCATGCTCGTAGCCAAGCGATCTCTATGTGGCGCGCATCCAACGAAATTGTGGAACTGAAAAAGCTACCAGCGCGTGCATCTAATGCCCTGCAAGCTTTCTTAGATCTGATCAATCAGATGGCACAAGATACCGAAGACACTCTGCTACACGAACAGACTGAGCACGTTATACAACACTCAGGCCTGATCGAGCACCACAAAAAAGAGAAAGGCGAAAAAGCTCAATCCCGTATAGAAAACTTGGAAGAACTGGTCACTGCAGCGAAGCAGTTTAACAGCCAGTGGGATGAATTTCTGGATGAGGAATTTAACTCCCCACTTGCGGCATTCTTAGACCAAGCAGCGCTGGATGCCGGTGATGCGCAAGCAGATGATTACCAAGACAGTGTGCAGCTAATGACCCTTCACTCTGCAAAAGGTCTGGAATTCCCTCAGGTGTTCCTAGCCGGTGTAGAAGAAGGCTTGTTTCCGCATAAGATGTCTGTGGAAGAGCCGGGCCGTTTAGAGGAAGAACGTCGCCTCTGCTATGTAGGTATCACCCGTGCGATGCAGAAGCTGTTTATCACTTACGCTGAATCCCGTCGTTTACACGGACAAGATAACTACAACCGACCATCCCGCTTTATTGGTGAAATTCCAAACGATTTGATGGAAGAGGTTCGCCTCAACGCTAGCGTTAGCCGTCCAATGACCAGCCGTCATAACGATAGCCAAGGCAGTAGCTTATTTGGTAGTAGCTCTCTTAGCAGCAGTGATGTACCAGAGACCAACCTTGCCCTGGGTCAACGTGTTATGCATAGCAAATTTGGTGATGGCACTGTACTTAACTTTGAAGGTTCAGGGCCTAAGGCCCGAGTACAGGTTAATTTCGATTACGAAGGCAGTAAATGGCTGGTGGTTGGCTTTGCCAATCTAACGCCGCTATAACTTGCAATGATATCCAAGCCTTGAAGAAGGCGAATTCCCCAAAGTCACCTTATACTTAAACGGTTGAGGTTTTTAAGGTGACGGAGGGGATATGTATAAACTCTGGAGTGTCTTCGCTGCCCTGATTTTGGCTTGCACCCTTACTAGTGCAGCTGAAGTAATCACAGTGCCTACCTATGATCAGGATCGTTCACCCTTAGCAATCATCAAGAATGGCCAAGCTCACGGAATATATCCTGACCTATTCAGAGCAATACTAATAGGGGCAGGCCTCAAACCTCAGCTGTTACCAGTACCTCCGATGCGACGCCGCATAGGTTTTGAAAATCAGCTCTATCATTTAGCCTGCTGTGCAAACCCCGCTTGGCGGGCGCGCCCCAGAGAACAAGAGATCCAAGTTTTTAGTAAACAGTTTTACTGGACCAGAGACATGTTTGTGTTTCCTAAAGGCAAAGCCTTTGAAATCAATAAGCTTTCACAGCTATCCGATAAACTTATCGCCACTGTCCGGGGCTTCGATTATCGAGGATCTGAGCATTTTGGAGAAAGGGTCAACTTTCAAAATGAAGCAACCTTGATGCGCGCCTTGGCTTTAGGCCGAGCTGACGTTGGCATAGTTAACGAGGATATTTTTAATGCCTCTGCGCAAAAAAAATACTTAGAAGCAGGCCCAATACATGATGAAGCGAGTTTACACATCCGTATACATCGTGCTCGTATAGACTTGGTAGAACCAATCAATAAATCGATTGATAATCTGATTAGTAGTGGCCGACGCGATCAGATCGTAAAGAAATACTTAAACCAACATAACGCTATTAGTGCCGCAGTTCCGAACGCTGCTCCCTGAATAATTGCGGCGTAACGCCCACGATGCGGCGAAAGAATTTTACAAAGTTAGTAGTTTCACTAAAGCCTAACCAGTAACCAACCTCTGCAACAGAAGCTGAGCTATGCGCCAACATACGTTTGGCTTCCAAAGCGACACGGCGATCAATCACCACCTTAGCGCTATAACCCTCCACCTGAATGCAGGCGCGACTTAAAGTACTCTGGGCATAACCGAGCTTTTCAGCGTAGAAACGTAGGCAATGCTCGGTCCGGTACTCTTGCTCCAATAGATCGCTAAACAATTGATAAGTTTTGCGAGAGCGGCTCGTGACCTGATCGGTAACTCTGACCTTCTTTTGCCAACGTGCTAAGCGGAGAAGCAGATTCAATAGTTCATTTCGCAGAAGTGAGATATCTAACTCTGAGCCATCAAACTCTTCAAAATCACGCTTTAAGCGTGAAATCGATTGTAGAATGTCCTGCTGTAAAAGCTCGGTTAGTAGCGTGCAATTTTGCCAATCTTGCAGAGCCAACAGATCCACACCTTTAGATTTCACCCGTTCATCATTCGGTAAAGCTGCGGGATCAATCAGCACGACTTCCGCCTGCAAATTGCAGTAATCCTTCCACTCTTGTACCTGCCCCGGTCGTACAAACAACAAATTGCCCGACCTAAGGCCGTAATCGATAAAATCGATGCAATGCTGCCCTTGCCCCTTGGTCACCAGAATCAGCATATAAAACTCTAGCCGTTCGGGTACGGCCGGCAACTTCTGATAAAGATCGGCTAACGAGATCAGCTCAATCCCAATTGCAGCTAGGCGTTTGTTCTCAAACAAGGTGTGTTTAATCTTTTGCATCTAAACCAGCCTTTAACATCCTTCATCCATCGGATTTAAGTGGAGGGGCCTAGCTTAGCAATTCCCATGCAACAAAAGTATTGGTCAGTTTTTCACCATGTAGTATTCAGCTAATACCTACCCCAATCCAAGCCCTGTTACTTTGATAAGTATTGAGCAGCCATTCAAATAAAAATATCCAAACAAGGGAGCCCAATACAATGCAAAGCAAAAAGATTCTGATGATTACCGGTGATTTCACCGAAGATTATGAAACGATGGTACCGTTTCAAACCCTATTAACGGTTGGCCATCATGTAGATGCGGTATGCCCAGAGAAAGTAAGCGGCGATACAGTTGCAACAGCAATTCATGACTTCGAAGGTGATCAGACCTACACCGAAAAGCGTGGCCACAACTTCACCCTAAATGCGACTTTTGCAGATATTAATGTCGAAGATTATGACGCGCTGGTAATCCCAGGTGGTCGAGCACCAGAATATCTACGTTTAAACAAAGAAGTGATCGAGATGGTGCAACACTTCTTTAAAGAGAACAAACCCGTCGCTGCAATCTGCCACGGTGCGCAACTGCTATCAGCTGCGGGCGTTCTAGAAGGTAAATCTTGCTCTGCATACCCTGCATGCGCTCCAGAGATCAATCAATCTGGTGGTACTTACACTGACATTCCACTGGATGCAGCCGTAACTGATGGCAATCTAGTCACCGCCCCTGCTTGGCCAGCACACCCTGCTTGGTTAGCACAGTTTATGGTTTTGCTAACTATGTAATAGAATTAGCGCAGGCTGCTTTCTCCCCAAACCTGAACCCGAAAGCAGCTTGTCGCTACCTATACAGTCAAATCAGTGGAGAGAGCTATGTGCAAACTATTTATTAATGCCGAACCAGAACTTTGGAAAAGCAGCACCCGCTCAATCCGTATTGACGGTATGGTTACCAGCGTACGTCTGGAAAACTATTTTTGGACGACCCTGACAGCGATTGCAGAGCGGGATGATCTAAATATTCCGCAGATGCTGACCCGCCTCTATCACGAATCGATCGATGCAGGTCACGACTTAGGTAACTTCACTTCATTTCTACGAGTTTGTTGTATGCGCTACCTTGCGTTGCAACTGTCGGGCGATATCCCAACGAATGAAACGGTGGCTATCAGTTCATTGGACGCTGATGCGATTTTAAGTAACGAAATCGAAAAGCGTCACTAAACCTCTATGACTATCGGATTCGGCGCTCAGGGGTTTGAGATCGCGATCTATATAGCCAATCGACCACCGATTGAGCCTTACCCCACTCTAGATCATCTTCGCCCACTCAGTTCGGGTGAGATCAAACATATTGCGGATCAAACTGGCAATCACTGGCGTAAAATATTTAATGTCAGCGCTAAATTTCTGTTTGAGCTACAAAGCGACGTAGAGTTTAAGACTTGGCAGATGTTGCGCGATCAGTCGCTATATCAGGCAGAAAGCCCAATGGCATTGCTGTTTTCAAAGCCAGACCTGACAGAACCAAATCGTATCCATATCATTGCTGGAAAAACCTACGCCCAAGAACTCGGCCTAGAAAACTTGCTCTGGTTAGATCCATACTTTGCGATAGATAAAGGCAGCAAATTGATCGTCTGCCCCTACTTAGATTACCGTCAGTTGAGTAATGCTAGAATCGGCCAGCTGGTTGGGTTGGTAAAAAACCTAAGTCCTTAAAACGATTAAAGCCCTGAATAATCAGGGCTTATAGTCTCGCACAACTAAGAGATCACTTAATTCAGAGTCGGATTCTGAATCTTTTCCCAGTTCATATTAAATGTTTGCTGATTAGCTCCCGCAGCGGTTGGGTTATCCTCAGTCATGCGATTGATTTCAGCCGCTTGCTGAAGCGATGGAGGTAAAATCACAGTGTCGATCACATGGATAATACCGTTTCTTGCATCAACATCAGCAGCGACTACAGTCGCCTGATTAATCATCACATTACCACCAGCTAAGCTGATCGCGATGTTTTCACCTTGTAGAGAAGGTGCTGCAGTTAACCCCATCGCAGTTTTTGCATCCACTTTTCCAGCTACTACATGGTAGGTAAGTACCGCTTGTAGATCTTTTTTGTTCTCAGGCTTTAACAGGTCAGCCAAAGTTTCTTCTGGCAGCTTGGCGAACGCGTCATTGGTTGGCGCAAACACCGTATAGGGGCCATCGCCTTGTAGGGCACCGACTAAGTCAGCAGCTTTCAGCGCCGTCACTAAAGTAGAGAAACTCTCATTACCCGCAGCGACATCGACAATATCTTTCTTCATTGAATAGGAATCTGCGGTCGCCATTAATGGTACAGCTAGTAGAAAGCAGGCCAGTGTTTTTATAATTTTCATTGTTCTTCTCCTCGCGTTTATTTCTTAAGCAGGCCCTCTACTGCCTCAATGAGATTTTGCTTAAGTGCATCGTAATCAGTGCTACGGAGGTTTTTGAAAGGCAGATCAAAAAACGTACAACAAAATTTTCTTTTTCTGTTTTTATGCCTGTGAATAGAATATTCTTATTTTTAATGGCTCCACTTAACTCCCTGATATTGCGATAAATTTAAAAAGGTTTTTATGCTTCATCGCATCTGGCTAAGTTTTTTTCTAATCGCCTTTAGCGCGGCCCTCTATCAGTGGCTTTGGCTAGATGATTCTGCAGTATTTCAACGTTTGGTGCAGTCCACCTTTGATATGTCGAAGCTCTCGGTGGAGTTATCCATAGGCTTGATCGGTACCCTCGCTTTTTGGCTGGGCATAATGAAATTGGCAGAAAGCTCTGGTCTTGTGGATAAGTTTGCACGGGGGATAAGTCCACTTTTCTGCCGCTTGATGCCAGAAGTGCCAAAAGGTCACCCAGCTATGGGCTCTATGACTATGAACCTCTCGGCCAATGTTCTAGGTTTAGATAACGCCGCTACGCCCCTAGGTTTGAAGGCAATGCGTGATCTACAGAGTTTAAACCCACATAAAGATACCGCAACTAATGCCCAGATTTTGTTTCTGGTACTGAACACCTCCTCGGTAACGCTATTCCCGATCACCGTGTTTCTCTATCGAGCGCAACAAGGTGCCAGTGACCCTACGTCGGTCTTTATCCCTATTCTAATTGCGACCTGTTGCTCGACACTTGCTGGCTTATTAGCGGTGAGTTTTGTACAGAAAATCCGTTTATGGGAAAGAGTTACTCTGCTCTATATCGGCGGATTTGTTGCACTATTACTCGCTTTTATCGGCTATTTCATGACACTAACGATCGACGAGTTACAACGGCAATCATCGCTAGTGGGTAATTTAATGATTTTCTCAGCGATTATTGGCTTTCTCTGTATCGCCCACTTTAAAGGGGTGAATATCTACGAAACCTTTATTGATGGCGCCAAAGAGGGATTTGAAGTCGCGATTAAAATTATCCCTTATCTGCTCGCCATGCTGGTGGCGATTGGCGTACTCAGGGAAAGTGGCGCGTTAGAGGGGTTTATCTGGTTACTACGTGAAGGCTTTGCCAGCTTTGGCGCCGATACCCGCTTTGTTGATGCACTGCCCACTGCGATTATGAAGCCATTTTCCGGCTCTGGCGCCCGGGCAATGATGCTGGAAACCATGAATACCCATGGTGTCGATTCTTTCGCAGCTTACCTAGCCTCGGTTGTCCAAGGCTCAACTGAAACCACCTTCTATGTACTGGCAGTATATTTTGGTGCGGTTGGCATCAGGCATACCCGCCATGCTATCGCTTGTGGCCTTACTGCAGATCTAGCGGGAATTATTGCCGCAATTACTGTGGGTTATTGGTTCTTCGGTTAATACTTCTAGAACAGAAGAAAACCAAAGTTTGAATACTTATAGACTCTATACCTCGGGCATAAACACTCGCCATGCCATTGCTTGCGGCTTAACCGCCGATTTGGCAGGAATCATCGCTGCAATCACTGTGGGTTACTGGTTCTTTGGCTAATAAATAAACCAACCTACAAAGAAGCACCATCAATCAGTTCGTAAGGTAGTGCCAACACATCCACACCATCGACACAGCCTAGATGCACGCGGTAATGACCGGGTTTACGCAAGGTTTGATGGAAAGTATAGATACCGCATTGCTTACAGAAATGATGTTTGGCGATATGGGTCGCGAACTCATAAGTTGCCAAGGAATCATCCGATACCTGAATATCGATATCGCTAGGGTCGACTACAAAGTTACCCATCATTGCGCCTTTCTTCTGGCAGATAGAGCAGTTACAACGCACACCTTCGACAATCTCTGGGGCATGAAAACTGAATCTAACGTTGCCGCAATGACAACTGCCTTGATACACCGGCATAGCACTCGCCTCCACTTGGTTTAAGCAAAGGTCGGAAACAATGCTAGCTCTCGTCTATTAAAAGGCTACCATCCGGTTCTGTCTGACCTATGCCGTTATAAATGACATCATGGCTCATGGTATCAATATCAAAGGCTTGCAAGGTTGCCGGTGCAGAAGTACCTGCATACCCGACCGCTTCAGCAGCAACTGTTTCACCAAACACTAAAGATAAAACGGTAAAGCCAAAGGCCTGTTTTTCTGAGGCCGACAGTTGCGGCCAAGCGCTGTAATAAGCCTGCCAAATGGCTGGCGCCTGACTTAAACCTTGCTGGGTACCCAACGAAAACTCCGCGAAGTGTCGAGCGATATAGCGCTCAACTGCGTGCATCGAGTCCTCATCTAATAAGTTGGGTAAGTGCAACTCTGCTAAGCAGAATTTTAACGCCGCTTCATACGCGTCTAAGCAAGATCGGCGAAAGGCAAAGTCATTTGCCTGCACAATCACACTGTCAGTTTCAGATAGTTGTTCGTATATAGGTAACGGATCTGCATGAGCCATATTAAACATCCTTGTTGTTATGGTTGATCTTAGAAGTAACTATAGCCGCTTATATGGCAACCGCCAGATCGCGGATATGTCCATGGCCATCAATGGCAACTTGCACACATTCGGTTTCGGTCACTTTTCTTAGTTCACTGCCATCAGGGCAACAACCCCAAGCTTCAACGTGGATTCGCAAAGAGCTGCGGCCACTTTCAATCAATTGAGTGTAGAAGGACATAATAGTTCCCTCTAGTACTGGAGATAAAAACTCCATCTGGCCAACCGATACTGTAGAGACACGGCCCTTAGATAATTTAGCCGCATAAATTTCGGCAGCCTGTACAATTTTAGCGGATACCCAACCACCATAAACATCGCCAAACATGTTGGTAGCATCGCTTGAAGCCGGCAGAAGTAGGCTTAATTCACCTGCTGGCTGATGGCTATTTTCCTCGACATGCTCCATGGGATTACCCCTCCTTTACTGCCATCCCCACTCCTTAGGGTAATGATAGAAACTGTGAATTTTGTATTTATTAGTCAGCTTACTCTAATACAAAAGACTAATACCCTGAATATGTACAACGTAAAAATTCTTTTCTAAGTGTCACACTTTTGTCATTTAAGAAAATTATAGTGTTCGCATCTTAACTCATATATCTAATTTTAAGACTCTTTGGAGCCTATACATGAAACCTATGAAAAAGCTGCTTGCTGCTGTTGCTATCTCTGCAACTTGTGTAGCTGCAAACGCATCTGACCTGCTAGACAAGAACCTACCAGTTTACTCTAAGGCTTCTGGTGTTTCTGGTAACCTTTCTTCTGTAGGTTCCGACACACTAGCTAACCTAATGACGCTTTGGGCTGAAGAGTTCAAGCGTAACTACCCGAACGTTAACATTCAGATTCAAGCGGCTGGTTCTTCTACTGCGCCACCAGCGCTAACTGAAGGTACTTCTAACATCGGTCCTATGTCTCGTAAGATGAAGGACAAAGAGATCGCTGCATTCGAGAAGAAGTTTGGTTACAAGCCAACGCCTGTTGCTGTAGCAATCGATGCGCTAGCAGTATTCGTACACAAAGATAACCCAGTTGAAGGTCTATCTATCA
This sequence comes from Neptuniibacter sp. QD34_54, assembly GCF_047778055.1. Classification (GTDB taxonomy): domain Bacteria; phylum Pseudomonadota; class Gammaproteobacteria; order Pseudomonadales; family Balneatricaceae; genus Neptuniibacter. The sequence continues at coordinate 3,767,487 of NZ_CP180546.1, forward strand.
GCCAGGTTGACGCTATCTTCTCTTCTACTCGTAAGTGTGGCGCTGTTGCAGACGCTAAAACTTGGGGTGATGTTGGTGTAGCAGGTTCCCTATCTGATAAGAGCATCCAGTTGTTCGGTCGTAACTCAGTATCTGGTACTTACGGCTACTTCAAGAAGAAAGCTCTATGTAAAGGCGACTTCAAGAACAACGTAAACGAGCAGCCAGGTTCTGCATCTGTAGTACAGTCTGTATCTACTTCTCTTAATGCACTAGGTTACTCTGGTATCGGTTACAAAACTGCATCTGTACGTGCACTACCTCTTACGAAGAAAGATGGCGGCGCATTCGTAGAAGCAACTCCTGAAAACGCGCTAAACGGCAAGTACCCACTAGCTCGTTCTCTATACGTATACGTAAACAAGAAACCAGGTCAGCCTCTAGCTCCTCTAGAGAAAGAGTTCCTGAAAATGGTTATGTCTAAAGTAGGTCAGGAAGTAGTAGTTAAAGACGGCTACATCCCACTACCAGCGGCAGTTGTAGAGAAGCAGATGAAAGCGCTAGGCATGTAATATGTCTTGATCATCTGATCTTAGGAAAAAGGGGGCCATTTTGGCCCCCTTTTTTCGTTTATGACAGTCACTGTAATACAGATGTAACAAACTTTTCATATTGTATGCGCCGTCTTCTTAGTAAACTTCCGAGACCTATGTGCCATGAGTACAGAAAACACTGCAACGTCCGACCTGGATTTTAATACCGCGTCGGCCAAGCGACACAGAAACATACGTGCGTTGAAGGATAAACTTGCTTCAGGTGGTATCGCATTTGGTGGTATCAGCGTTATTGTTGCAATCCTTCTGATCTTCTTTTATCTACTTTATGAAGTAGCACCGCTGTTCGAATCTGCCAGCATCGAACCTTGGCAGAAAAATGGACAGGAAATTGCCCCTTACACTGTTCCCGGTGACGGCAAGACACTTTATCTGACAATGGAAGAACAAACAGAGATCGCTCTGCGTGTTACAGATCTTGGTCAGTTAGTGTTTTTTAACAGCCGCAACGGTAACGTAATCAAAACAGAAACTGCCAATATTCCAGAAGGTGCAACAGTTAGCAGCTTTGCTCTAGCTTCTGAATATAGCGGTATTTTCGCTTTGGGTTACAGCAACGGTCAGGCGCAGGTCTTCAAACACAAATACCGTTCTACTTACCCTGATGGCGTACGTGTTATCACGCCAGAAGTGGAATACCCACTAGGTTCTGAACTGATTCAGGTAAGCGATTCACCACTTGAGCTACTTGCAATCAATGGTGAAGAGGAAGAATGGACGCTAATCGGTGGTCAGGCAGCAAACATCGCTGCGACTGAAGTTTCCCTAACCGAGAACCTGATTACTGAGGAAGTAGAAGCGGACACTAACCGCATTACGCTTCCAAATATGAACATCCCAGCTGAGAAACTACTGCTGATGCCAGATCGTCGTTGGATGATGATCTCTGGTGAAGGCGGCAAGTTGGGCATCGTTGATATGCAAGCAGACGGTGGCCCTAAAGTTACTCAGCTAATCGAGACGACCAAAAATAAGATCACCTCTTTTGAGCTACTGATTGGTGGTAACTCCCTACTTATCTCTGACGATAAAGGCGTGACCTCACAGTGGTTCTTGGTTCGTAACGAAAAAGGCGAATGGCTAATGCGCCAGATTCGCAGCTTCGAAAACGGCACTTCACCTATCAGCAGCATCTCTATTGAGCACCGCCGCAAAGGTTTTGTAACGGTTTCGGACCAAGGCGTTATCGATTTCTACAGCACAACAGCATCACGTAACTCACTTACGGCTGCCGTTGCTCAAGGCAATGTAGATATGATCGCTCTATCACCTCGTTCTAACGCATTGTTGGTTGAACAGGATGGTAAGTTAGCGCTTTGGGCGGTTCACAACGAACACCCTGAGATCTCTTGGAGCGCATTGTGGGAGAAAGTTTGGTACGAAGGTTACCAAGAGCCAGAATACACATGGCAGTCTTCCGCTTCTACCAACGACTTCGAACCTAAATACAGCTTAATGCCACTAGCATTCGGTACGTTGAAAGCGGCGTTCTACGCGATGCTTCTAGGTACGCCGCTAGCGATCTGTGGTGCGATCTACACGGCTTACTTCATGGTGCCGTCTATGCGCCGTAAGGTAAAACCTTTCATCGAATTGATGGAAGCACTACCAACCGTAATCTTGGGCTTCCTAGCAGGTCTATGGTTAGCGCCATTTATGGAGGTAAACCTAGCGGGGATCTTTGTCACCCTACTGGTCGTACCTGCTGCCATTATCGCGTTCGCTTATGCATGGGCATGTGCACCTAAAACTCTACGCTACTTAGTGCCAGATGGCTGGGACGCAGCGCTACTGATCCCTGTTGTAATCATCGCAACAATGTTCAGCTTCTGGGTCGCTCCAGGGTTAGAACAAGCGTTGTTCGGTACTGAGATGCGTTACTGGGTAACTCAAGAGCTAGGCATTCCTTACGACCAGCGTAACGCGCTAGTAGTTGGTATTGCGATGGGCTTTGCGGTTATCCCAACGATCTTCTCTATCACTGAAGATGCGATCTTCGCTGTACCAAAACACCTGTCTTACGGTTCCCTAGCACTGGGTGCTACACCATGGCAGACACTGGTACGCGTAGTAATGCCAACAGCAAGTCCAGGTATCTTCTCTGCAGTTATGATCGGTATGGGTCGTGCTGTAGGTGAAACCATGATCGTACTGATGGCAACAGGTAACACGCCAATCATGGACGTGAATATCTTTGAGGGTATGCGAACTCTAGCTGCAAACATTGCAGTAGAGATGCCAGAATCTGAAGTTGGTAGTACCCACTTCCGTATTCTATTCCTGGCAGCGTTCGTACTGTTCTTGTTCACTTTCTTCGTAAACACCGTGGCGGAAGTTGTACGTCAGCGTTTACGTAAGAAGTACGGCTCTCTGTAATTTGTGCCTGATTGAGGAAATATAGTAATGCGACAGTCTTTTACTGAATGGTCAAAATCCGGCGCACCTTGGGTATGGCTTAATGCCGGTGCCGTAGCGATCTGTTTGATCATGGTTGTAGGTCTGCTGACTCTTATCGCGATTCGCGGTTTGGGTCACTTCTGGCCTGCAGATGTAATCCAAGCGACTTATGTTGATAAGGGGAACAGCGTTACCCTGATCGGTGAAAAAGTCCAAACTGAAGATGTTCCCGCAGCTCAACTACGCGATAGTGGCGTAGCGGTACCGGAAGGTGTTGAGAGCATGAAACGTAACCTGATGAAAGTCGGTAACCGTGACCACGGTGGTACTGACTTCATCTGGGTTTTGGAAGACTTCATTAAAGATCCTTCTAAACCAGAAATGCTATTCACTGCTGAGCGTCGTGAATGGGGTAACTTCTACGGTTATCTACGTGGCATCAAAGAAGATGGCAAACTGGTTTCTAGCTACGAAGGTTACGAAAAAACTGACGAGTATCTAGCACTTTGGGCTCTTCTAGAAAGCCGTATCGAGCGTGCACTAGACATCCACAGTGACATCGAAGATATCGAAAAAGACCGTATCGGCTCTATCAACTACAAGTTGGAGCGTCTACGTCTGCAAGAGCGTTCTCTACAGCTTAAAAATGTAACTGACCCAACTCAGTACAAAGAGATTGAAGAGAAACGTGCGGCACTAGATGCAGAGTACGAAGGTCTGCAAGGGGATCTACTTGCTCTATACAAAGAGTTTAACCGCGACAGCATCACGGCTGAGATCGCAAACGGCAAAATCGTAGAGTTTAAAGTTGCGCACGTAGTACGTGCATTCTTACCTAACGATATGGGCCTAGGCGGTAAGATCCTTCACTACTTCTCTAAGATCTGGGAATTCGTAAGTACAGATCCTCGTGAAGCCAACACTGAAGGCGGTATCTTCCCAGCAATCTTCGGTACAGTACTGATGGTTATCATCATGTCTGTGATCGTAACGCCATTCGGTGTCGTTGCTGCGGTTTACCTACGTGAATACGCGAAACAAGGTTTTGTAACGCGTGTAATCCGTATCGCTGTAAACAACTTGGCGGGTGTACCGTCAATCGTATACGGTGTATTCGGTCTAGGTTTCTTCGTTTACTTCTTGGGTGGTCACATAGATGACGCGTTCTTCCCAGAAGCGAAACCAGCACCAACATTTGGTACGCCAGGTCTAATGTGGGCTTCTATCACACTTGCACTGCTAACAGTTCCAGTCGTGATTGTAGCGACAGAGGAAGGCCTAACACGTATCCCACGTGCAGTTCGTGAAGGTTCTTTGGCACTAGGTGCGACAAAGTTCGAAACCCTAATGAAGATTGTAATCCCAATGGCTAGCCCAGCGATTATGACCGGTGTAATCCTTGCGATTGCCCGTGCAGCAGGTGAAGTGGCACCGCTGATGCTGGTAGGTGTAGTTAAGCTAGCACCAAGTCTGCCATTGGATATGAACTACCCGTTCCTGCACTTGGATCAGAAATTTATGCACTTGGGCTTCCACATCTATGATGTTGGTTTCCAGAGCCCGAACGTTGAAGCGGCACGTCCGCTGGTATACGCAACAGCGTTTTTGTTGGTGGCAGTAATCGCAGCACTTAACTTGTCTGCAATCGCGATTCGAAACCACCTACGTGAAAAATACAAAGCGCTTGAAATGTAATAGAATTTTTAAAGGTTGCTACAATGACTAGCGAAGCTAAAACACACGCAATTGATATCTCTACAATGCAACGAGATAACCGTATTTTGAACCTTGAAGAAGAAACAATGGCTCTTGAGGTTAAAGACCTTAAATTGAGCTATGGCGATAACGAAGCGCTTCACGGTATCGATATGCACATCCCTAAGAACCGCGTTACTGCGTTTATCGGTCCTTCTGGTTGTGGTAAATCAACACTACTACGCTGCTTCAACCGTATGAACGATCTAGTAGATGATTGCAGCATCACAGGTCAGATCCTGCTGGATGATAACAACATTTACGACCGCAGCGTTGATATCGCAGAACTACGTCGTCGCGTGGGTATGGTATTCCAGAAGCCAAACCCATTCCCGAAATCTATCTACGAAAACGTTGCTTACGGCCTGCGTATTCAGGGCGTAACTAAAAAGCGCGTTATCGACGAAACAGTTGAGTGGGCACTTAAATCTGCTGCACTTTGGGACGAAGTTAAAGACCGTCTACACGAGAGTGCACTAGGCATGTCCGGTGGTCAGCAGCAGCGTTTGGTTATCGCACGTACGATTGCGGTAAAACCAGAAGTTCTGCTGTTGGACGAACCAGCATCTGCACTTGACCCAATCTCTACATTGAAGATTGAAGAACTGATCCACGAACTGAAGAAAGACTTCACGATCGTGATCGTAACCCACAACATGCAACAGGCTGCGCGTGTATCTGATTACACTGCCTTTATGTATATGGGTGATCTTATCGAGTTTGGTGTAACAGATACGTTGTTCACTAATCCGGCTAAGAAACAAACTGAAGACTACATTACTGGCCGTTACGGTTAATGGGGAAGGAATCAGATCATGGAACTAAATACTGAAAATTATTCCACGCATATTTCGGCTCGGTTTAATGAAGAACTAGAGCAAATTAGAACCCATTTGCTAACCATGGGTGGTGTTGTAGAGCGTCAGGTACACGACTGTATCGACGCCCTGCTAAACAGCGATGCAGAACTGGCTGAACAGTCTCGCAAGGTTGATAAGCAGACTAACGACATGGAAGTGATGATCGATGAGCAATGCACCAAGATCATTGCCCTACGCCAGCCTGCTGCAAGTGACCTGCGTCTAATTATCGCCGTATCCAAAGCAGTATCCGACCTAGAAGGTATGGGTGATGAAGCTGCGCGTATCTGCCGCCATGCGATTGAATTGGTTGAAGAAGGCGAATCACCACGCGGTTATCAGGAAGTTCGTCATATCGGTAATCTAGTTCGTCAGATGGTTAAAGACGTATTAACAGCGTTTGCGCGTAACGATACAGATCTTGCTTACCGCGTTGCGAAAATGGACAAATCTGTAGACCAGGAATACCGCTCTGCGATGCGTTCTCTAGCAACGTTCATGATGGAAGATCCTCGCTCTATCTCTAGTGTAATGAACGTAATCTGGGTTCTACGTAGCCTTGAGCGTATCTCTGAACATGCACGTGCGATGGCTGCTCACCTGATCTACCTAGTCAGCGGTACCGATGTACGTCACGGTAGCCTTAAGCAGATCAAAAAAGCCGTTAAACCAGAAAACGAAGATTAATCTAAGCTTCTGTTTAATAAGCCTGATCGATTGAAAAAGCAGCCTCTTTAGGCTGCTTTTTTTGTATTTATCGCCAAAGTTATTCGAATATTGGTCGATACTTATATGACTCATCTATCAACTAGGGCTCTCATGCTGCAATACACTGTATACGCCGACCTCAACTGCCCCTTCTGCTATACCTTGCATGAGCAGTTGCATCAGTTTGGTCTTTTGCAGCAAGTGGACTGGCGCTTAGTTGAGCACGCGCCTGATATTGCGATTTTTAATAAAACCGCCGAAAGTCAGGCCGAACTCGCTAGCGAAGTATTCGTTGTTCGCAGCCGTGTACCTAATATCGAAGTCGCACTGCCTAAAGCGCGAAGCGACAGTCACTTTGCCAGCCTTTGTGTGATCGAAGCAGCTGAGCATGACGTTGAAAAGTCGATCCATCTACGTCGCCTACTCTATCGCGCTCTTTGGGTCGAAGGTAAAGATATCGCAGATGTTTCGGTTATCTACGACTGTTTGATAGAAGCCGGCTTACCAACTGAGCTGGACATCGAAGAATCTCAAGAAAACAAATTGATCGCATGGCAAGCCGCTTGGGAACAAGGTGATTTTAACCTACGTATTCCGGTGATCTGCGCTGATGATGGCCGTACATCTCTAGGTCTACCAAGCCCAGAAGACCTTAAAGCCTTCTTCAAAGGCAAAGAGATCGACTCTCAAGATCAACATCGAGAGAGCTGCCCGCGCTCAGAGCAACAAACTATCGCAATATACTGCGACCACAGTATCGAGATCGTTTGGCCGGTAATCGCTATCTTGCGTAACGATTACAATATCTTGCTACCGGCTAACCTGACCGAGCTAAAAAACTTACTGCAGGAAGATGCACCGGATCTGCTGCTCCTCGGTACAGAACATCAATGGTCAGATATGTTTGCTCTGTGTGAAGAGGTGAACAAAAACAAAGATGAGTTCCCGCTTCCAATTGCGTTCCTTAGCCAACAGGTTGATGACCAGCTAGAGCTAGACGCTTATCAAGCAGGTGCCGCAGATTTCCTCGCGCTAAACCGCGCACCTGCAGTAATTCAGTCTCGTATTAAGATTCTGATGCAGCTAAAGCAGTCTCAAGATCAGTTGGCACGCTCGGCTCGTTTAGACGGTCTGACTCAGGTGAATAACCGCCGTGAGTTCGAACGCAATATAGAAACTGAATGGCGACGTGCACAGCGCTCCAAACGAACCCTGTCGCTTATCATGCTCGATATCGATCACTTTAAACCATTCAACGATGGTTATGGTCATCTGGCGGGTGATGGCTGCTTACGCACTATCGCTCAGACCATTAAAGCTTCCATTCAGCGTGCACAAGACATGGTCTGTCGTTATGGCGGTGAAGAGTTTGCGGTAATTCTGCCAGAAACAGATATTGATGGCGCACAGCTGATTGCTGAAAGAATCCGCTCTGCCGTTGCCGATCTTAAGATCGAACATAAGTATTCCAGTACCGGCGATACCGCCACGGTCAGTGCGGGCGTAGCCTCGATTAATCCATCTAAAGGAGGCTCGCCGCATGAGTTGATCGAGCTGGCCGATCAAGCACTCTATCAATCTAAAGAGAATGGCCGTAACAGAGTCACTCTCAGTTAGAAATAATCTAAGCCAGATTACTCTAAGCCAGACATCGGGATAAAACCCGGTAGCGCTTTTATACGATCGATCCACTGACCAATCTGCGGATAGTCTTCCAACTTAATTCCACCTTCCCAAGCTAAACCCACATAAGGCATCACTGCACAATCGGCAATCGTTGGACGATCTAGTGCTAACCAGTCGTTATTGGTTAGATGAGATTCCAACAGCCCAAGAATTCTGTCAGCCACCACCAGCGTCGCGTCTTTATTCAGTTCATAACCAAATTTATCGACTAAGCGTGCGGCACCTGGGCCATTCTGTACTTCATTTGCCGAAGTCGATAACCACTGCTGAATCTCTGCTTGTTCCTCAGGGGAATTGCCATACCACTCTGGGGTGGCGTACTTGTGCGCCAGATAAACCAAAATCGCATGAGAATCACGTAGTACCGTTTCGCCATCCTCAAGTACGGGTAGCTCGCCCCACGGATTCAGATCGATCACCGGTGACTGCTTGTGCATACCCGCCAAAAAGTCCACTGCCACCAGCTCTAGCGGAATATTGGTTAGTGAGGCAAACAGTCGCGCTTTATAACAGTTACCTGAAGGTTCCAAATCATACAGTTTCATTCTTATGCTCCTTTATTTGATTCCCGCGCCCACTCAGTTTCTGTGAACCTTGGGGTAATATGCTTGGAACAATTCCAGTCAAACGCTTCCAGTTTAATATGAATAAACGATTCCGCTTTGGCCGCACTGTCCATCTGATCTGCATAGAGTTTTAAATGTTCTTCAACCGAGAGTAGCTTGACCCGGCCTAAGATCTTTAAGCGCCGACGATGGGGATAATCCATTAAAAATAGCGCTACTTTATCATTCTTAGAAAAATGGCCTAAGCTCTGATACTGACCATTACCACTTAGATTTCCAAAAGCTAAAGTCTCTTCATCCAGCACCTTTAGAAAGCCAGCCTCACCACCGCGGTGTTGAATATAGGGCCAGCTATCTTCCCCCACTGACGCCATATAAAAGTTATCCCGTGCTTGAATAAAGTCTGCTTCACGCTCGGTGAAACGATCAAAATCAGGCATTCGCTGGCGTACCACAGCAGACTTCTCATAACTGCCGAAACGCTGCTGCATCGCAAGTACAGACTCGGTAAAGGTTATGTCGCTAAAACGATGGGCCATGAGAACACCTTACTTAAACATTGATCATGTCATTCATTATGTGAAAAACAGATAACGCAATAAATAGAGCAAACTAGATTTCAATAATGCACTTTATGCATTAATCTGCAGAGATGAATAAACTCAAAGCGATGGCGGTATTTGTCAAAATCGTCGACTGCGGCAGCCTTAGTGCAGCAGCAGAAAAGCTATCCATGTCCCAATCTTCGGTGGTCCGAACGCTGGCGTCACTGGAGAAAGAGCTAGGTGCTCAGTTGCTCTATCGAACCACCCGTAGTCTCAGCCTAACCGAGGAAGGTGATGACTACTGCCAGCGCTGCCGACAGATATTGTTGGAGGTAGAAGATGCAGAAAATGCCCTCAGCCAGCAACAAACGATCCCTAAAGGGGTGATTCGGATAACTGCGCCACAAACCTTTGGCCGCCTGCACCTCAGCCCTGTGATTAATGAGTTTTTAGATACCTACCCAGAGATGGAGGTGGAACTGCTGCTTTTGGATCGTGTGGTGGACCTGATCGAGGAAGGGATGGATATCGCCCTGCGTATCGGTCCCCTTCCCGATTCTACCCTGATCGCGAAACAGGTCGGCGAGGTCAAATACAAAGTCTGCGCGAGTCCAGATCATATTGCAGAATACGGGGTACCGAATCACCCAGATGATTTAGAGCAGCTCGACTGTATTCATCTCACCGCGCTTAGATCTCACGCCACTTGGGGATTTACTGAGGGTAGTCAGCAATACAGAATCAATGTCCAGGGTAGCTTTAAAACCAATCATGTCGAAACAGCCGTGGATGCTTGTCGCGAAGGTCGCGGTTTCGGTCAATTCTTAAGTTATCAGGTAAATCCGCATATCAAAACAGGTCAGCTGACCCCAGTACTCGAGCAGTTTGAAAGCCCATCGATACCGGTCAATCTGGTCTATCCTCACTCACGCCGCCTATCTTCCAGAAGCCGCGCCTTCATTGAGTGGGCACGACCAAGATTACAGCAACGCTTAAAGAGCGATTAGGACTCTGTAGGCCAATATTGGGCAAGGGGTGGGAAGCGCTCGATTAAGCCAGTACGCCCCATTGTTTCCATCAACGCCATATTGCGTTCAGGAATCTCATCTGGGTTCTTATAGTGCACTAGCACGCGGCTCATCTGCCCTTCACGGATAATATGAATGGTTGGAAACGGCGCACGGTTAGTCCAGTTGGTAATGTCATCCGCTTCAACCCCAGAGAAACAGTAATCAGGGTGGAAGCTCGCCAGTTGGAAGACACCGGCTAGGCCCGCGCGTTCAAGCATAGTTTGGCAAAGATCTAACAGATCCAGAAACGACTCAAAATCCACCGCTGTCTCGGTAAACGCAACTAAGGTTGTGGATAACTCTTCTTCAGGCGAGTCCTGAATTTTAGCCAGCTCAGCTAGGAAATCCTGCGCTGCATCGGTCATCACACGGGCATGAGATACCGCGTAACGAATGCTTTGATTGCGCACTTCAGGTGCAGCAAAAGGACATAGATTTAGGCCAACTACAATCGCCTCAACCCATTGTTGAGTTAACTGTTCTGCCTGCGCTGCTGGAAAAGAGAATTTATCAGTCGTCATAGCCGCTATTTTACCCCAGCTGCCCCGTCAATGCTCCCTTTTGGTGCCTATGATGCAGACCTCCCTTTCTGCTAATATAGCGCCACTCATCATTAGGAAGCTAAGTACCTCAAGTGCCTATCAAGTCAGCTCTTACCACCCAAAGTTTTGATACCCGTTGGTTGAAACTGCGTCGACCACTCAAAACCGTGGTGCCTCACGAATGGCAAAGCTGGTTGCTGGATAGCGGCTCGCTGACCCAACGCTTAGTGAAACGCAGTCACGGAAATTTCCGTGTCGAAGTGGTAAGACAAGGCTGGATGCGTCCAACCCGCTCCGAGGCCAATGCTCTAGGTATAGATCAGCGCCAATGTGCGCTAGTCCGAGAGGTTCAGCTGATCGGTAACGACGTACCTTGGGTCTTTGCCCGCTCCATTATCCCAGCACAAACTCTAACCGGTAGTGAGCGTCAGCTGCGAATGCTCGGTAACCGTTCTTTGGGAAGCCTGCTATTTACCGACCCAACCATGCGCCGCGATCCTATAGAGATCAGTCGTCTGCAACTCCAAGATAAAACCGAGATCTGGGCGCGCCGCTCAGTGTTCTTCCTTTCCAATAAACCATTGCTGGTTTCTGAAGCATTTTTGCCTGAGCTATTAGGCAAGTGATAATGCGGGAAATAGCCAGATGCGTTTACTTAATTTATTGATAAAACAGCCTTTATATTTACTCGTTTTATTCTTAATTTTTAGCGCAAAGAGCATTGCTGCCGACCCGAATTCACCCTTCGATGAACGTGACTTTGATGAAAGAAGCTACCCCCATGAAGGTGACTATTTCTCTACGATCGCTTCTGGCCATCTAGAAGCGATCCGAAAATCACCCGGTACGGTTAGCGTCATCACCGCTGCAGAAATAGAAGCTATGGGCGCAACGCATCTCGATGAGGTTTTGGAAACGGTTGCAGGGTTACATGTGCAGCGCTCAGATCTAAGCAGATTGGACCCGGTCTACAGTATTCGCGGTATTCAAAATGGGTTTTCCACTCAAGTTCTGGTTCTCTTTAATGGGATAGAGTTTAAAAACCCATTCAGTGGTGGCCTTCCCACAACATTTCGCTTACCCCTCAACGCAATTGAACGCATTGAAGTGATCAAAGGTGCTAGCTCTGCGTTATATGGTGCAAATGCCTACTCAGGCGTCATCAATATAGTGCCAAAACGCTCGCAGGATTATTCTGAACCTATGTTTCAAGCCCGAGCGGGTAGCTTTGGCAGTCGTGATTTCACGGTACAACACAGCGACTTTGATGGCTTTGGCAAAGGCTATTTCTTTTCTCTAGAACATCAGCAAAGTGACGGCGATGATTCCAGAATTATTACTCAAGACTTCCAGTCGCTGAATGACATTTGGTTCGGTTCAAACGCATCATTAGCGCCCGGCCAGCTTAATAGAAATTACTCAGTTACCAATGCGATGTTAAATATCGATAGGGGTGACTGGAGCTGGAATAACTGGTTTTGGCATAACCATAAAGCAGGTAACGGCCAAGGCGGTGCTCGTGCCCTAGACAGTTCGGGTTATGAAGACACTTACTCCCTCATGTCGCATCTACAATACCGGGGCATTATCAACTCTCAATATTCCCTGGAGAACAACTATTCCTACCACTATCAAGAAGGTGAAAGCACCTTAACCCTGTTTCCAGCCAACAGTATTATTCCGATTGGCAGCGATGGAAACCCATATACTCCAGGAGGCAACTTAGTCCGTTTTACAGATGGAGTCATAGGCATTCCTTCCGCCAAAATGCATAAATCTTACGTTGATCTCATTTTAAACTATGTTGGTTCACCCGATCATATTTGGCGCTTTCAGGTCGGGGGGCAATTTAGTAATTTCCGCAGTGAAGAGAGAAAGAACTTTGGTCCCGGTGTGTTAGACGGCACCGAAACGGTTGTTGATGGCAACTTAACCGACGTTAGCGATCAGTCTTACGTCTATTCAGAAGATAATGAACGTCATAATGCATTTTTAGCGATTCAAGACCAATGGGCGCTAAATAAAAACTGGACCCTCACCGTCGGTGGGCGTATAGATCATTATTCCGATTTTGGCCGAGTATTTAATCCGAGAATGGGCTTGGTTTGGGAGCCAAATCAAAAACTTACCGGCAAATTACTCTACGGCAGGGCCTTCCGTGCACCGTCATTCAGCGAGCTTTATTTAAAGAACAATCCCGGTGGACTAGGCTCGCCGCCGCTTAAACCCGAAAAAATAGAAACACTGGAACTGGTTGCTGACATCAAACCCAAAGAAACGCTGCATCTACAAAATACGCTCTTTTACTACCAAGCCGATGATTTGATCACCAACCAATTTAACGGTTCTGTATATCAATTCCAGAACTCGATGGAACAGCAAGGTTACGGCATAGAGATAGAGGGAACTTGGCATATCAATCATTCGTTAACACTGAAAACCCAATACAACTACCTAAACACCAAAAACTCGATTACGGGTGGCAGTGTCGCCGATATTCCAAACCACACGGGCTACCTAGCCGTAGATTACCGTCTCCCCAATCATTGGAAGCTAAACCTGAATAACCATTGGATCGGTTCGAGTAACAGGGCTCCAAACGACACACGCACAAAACACAGCGGTTATTCATGGGCGAACCTAAAACTCTCAAAAGAACACAAGTTAGCTGGACTCAGTACAGCTCTGATCATCAAAAACGTACTGGATAAGAATGCCACCACCCCTGCGTCTTCAATCATCCCTAACGATTATCCTATTGAAGGTCGAAGCGTGTTAGGAGAACTGACTTACCAGTTCTAGGCAAGTAATTGACTGGCTGAACACAACTAAGGTTTGGAATTGGTGTAATACGCTTCGCTATTACACCCTACGCTAGATAATTGCTCGACTGCTTTCGACACAAAGCAGACATCTAAAAACTCCACTATTGCGCTTCTTATCACTGAAAATCTTTATCGCTCAGTCATAGTCCATTAGCACAACAAGAACAGTTTACAGCGGTCAACTAAAGGCCTGATTGTCTCCAGAGCATTTACATCCTTGAAGTAAATATGGTGGGTAAAGTCACTACCTTCAAAGTAAAGAATCCCTAACGATGGAATAACAAAAGAGAAGCGTGCCCGCTCACCACACCTATAATCAGAGAGGATTAGTGTCGATTTCCTGCCTTCTTTTGAAGTAAATTCTCTGAACGTAAGCTTTTCATTGTACCGACCTAACTTCTTAACTAAAAAGGCTTCAAATTGAGAAGTCAGCAGGCAGATAAAGGTATATAGCTTTTCATCGTAGGCTTTGCGAGTTTCATCTCTTGCTTTATCTAGATTCAATATTGCTTCATCTAAAGATAACCAGTGATCAAAAACAGTTACAGAAATCCATTCAACACTCTCTGACTCCCCAGTATCGTAGTATGTATCGAGAGCTTCAAAATGGGTAGCGAACTCATGCCGAAGGCTTTGTTGCTTACTTTTCGGAAGGTTAATGAATTTGCGTTTGGAGGCAGTGTTACACTTTGCTTTATTCATTACCAAGCATATCCTTGTGCTATCGATAAGTACTCACAGGCTAACAGCTTCCACTAGGAATGTCCGCTTTTGGCACAAAGCAGAAGCCACTCCCCCACTAAAATCCTTTTCTCTAGGCGCAGCCGTCCTCTAGCAGCGTAGCTGCGTCCTAAAAGCGGAGCGATCTCTAGCCGCGAAGCGGCGTCCTTGCCACTTAATCTCACGCTGCCAGCTCTTTTCTAACCAGTTCTGCACCCGCGTGCAGGGCATTCAATTTGCCGCGTGCAATTTCTCGTGACAGGGGTGCCATACCGCAGTTGGTGCAAGGGTAGAGTTTGTCGGCATCGACATACTTAAGCGCACCACGCAGAGTTTCGGCGACCTCTTCTGGCGTCTCGATGGTCTCTGTCGCGACATCAATCGCACCCACCATCACTTTCTTACCACGAATCAGTTCTAGTACTTCTAGCGGTACACGACCGTTGTGGCACTCCAAAGAGATGATATCGATATTGGATTTCTGCAGTGATGGGAACGTCTCTTCGTATTGACGCCATTCCGAGCCCAGCGTTTTTTTCCAATCGGTATTGGCTTTAATGCCGTAGCCGTAGCAGATATGCACGGCTGTTTCGCATTTAAGCCCTTCAATCGCGCGTTCTAGGCAAGCAATGCCCCATTCATTTACTTCTTCAAAGAAGACGTTAAATGCCGGTTCATCAAACTGGATAATGTCCACGCCCGCCGCTTCCAGCTCTTTCGCTTCTTCATTGAGCGCCTTGGCAAACTCCCAAGCCAGATCTTTGCGGCTTTTATAGTGATCATCGTAAAGGGTATCAACCATGGTCATCGGCCCTGGTAGCGCCCATTTAATCGGCTGATCCGTTTGCTGACGCAGGAACTTAGCGTCCTCTACGAACACAGGCTTTTGACGGCTTACCGGACCAACCACAGTCGGTACGCTGGCATCATAGCGGTTACGAATTCGAACGGTTTTGCGCTTTTCAAAATCAACGCCGCTCAGGTTCTCGATAAAGGTGGTCACAAAGTGCTGGCGTGTTTGCTCGCCATCGCTAACGATATCAATACCGGCGCTTTCTTGCTCTTGCAGGGTCACACGAAGTGCATCCTGTTTGCCAAACACGAGTTCTTCACCTTCAAGTTTCCAAGGTGACCAAAGTTTCTCCGGTTCTGCTAGCCAAGAGGGTTTAGGTAAACTTCCAGCAGTTGAAGTAGGTAGTAAGTTTTTCATAATTTATACAACTCTATAATCTTGGCTTACGCGTAGTTAGCAGACCATTTTTCAAGAATTTCCCCATAGGGCTTAATAAAGTGCTCTTCCGCCCATCTGCCCTGTTCAACCGCTAAACGGCTGCGCTCTTCTCGGTCATACACAACTTGCGTTAGTGAGAAATCTTGGTGCTTCAAACTTGGTTTAAACACTTCACCGGCAAAAGCATTGGCGTTATAAATCTCTGGACGATAGATCTTTTGGAACGTCTCCATCGTGCTAAGAGTGCTAATCAACTCAAGGTTGGTGTAATCGTTGAGCAGATCCCCGTAGAAATAGAACGCATAAGGCGCCACGCTGTTTGGCGGCATGAAATAACGCACCGCCATGCCCATCTTTTTGAAGTACTGTTCGGTCAATGACGGCTCGTTTGGCTCGTACTCCGTACCTAGAACCGGGTGAGTATTCGCCGTTTTATAATACGTTTTGTTATCCGACACACTCAGGCAGATCACAGGCAGTTTGTTGAAGTTCTGCTTGTAAGCCTCTGAGTTCACAAAGTCTTTAAACATGTTGCCATGCAGCTCGCCGTAGTTATCCGGCACGCTGAATTGCTCTGCATCTTTGTTGTGATTCAACAGCAACACGCTGAAATCATAATCACGCACGTAAGAAGAGAAGTTGTTGCCCACAATCCCTTCGATACGTCGCTCAGTTTTGTGATCAAGAATGTACGTTTTTAAGATCTCAATCGTTGGGAAATTATCACCATTGCCTTGCACATCAATATCAACATGGATGATCTCAAGCTCTACAGAGTAACGATCATTGTTTGGGTTATCCCAAGTCGCTAGTGTATTAAAGCTGTTATCAATCATCTTGATCGCACGGCTCAAATTTTCTTTACGCTGTTCGCCACGCGCTAAGTTGGCAAAGTTAGTTGTTAGGCGAGTATTGCCTGATGGCTCATAGTTTTCGTCGAAACTAATGCGCTCAATGCTGTATTCGAAACCGTTGCTCATAATCTTTATTCCGTAGAAATTAAGTCTGACTTTTCATCGCTCTATGTACTGTTCATCTGCCTTAAATAACCATGGGCCGATATTAGGAGCAGTCGTACTTCTTGTGAGCGTTAAGGTAAGTGCACTTTTTACAGGGACAGTTTTATGAAAAAAATTGATTAAATTTTATGGTTTGATGACCTTTGCTCATGAATTGATTGAGGCAAAGTTTTGAAGAGGCACTACTAGGCATTTTTTTGCTGGATGAGCGCCCATTTTACGCAGGCTGCATCGGCATCGGTGATGCTCAGGATCTGGTGCTAGGCAAGTGGAGCGAATAGACAATGTATGAGGGAAACTAATTGATCAGTGAAAATTAACCATTTCTACTCATGCAATAAGCTCTTTAAGCTGCTTGGCAATCAGTCACGAAAACAGAATATTTAGGTTTGTTTATGAGTAACCTTGCCACAACCTACCCAGTCGCTTCTTACCTTTGTCAGGTTGTTAAGTTTGCCCCTTTGAGAAACGTCTCTTTTGATACAGATACATTTGATATTGAGCTGCAATCGCCAGCAGGTACAGCGCTTAACTATCATGCAGGACAGTATCTGCAGCTCGATTTAGACGTTAATGGCGATGGTCAGCTACAAACGCTCTCCTACACCATTGCCAGCAGCCCTGATTCAGAAAACCCTCGCCGCCTACAGCTGTTTATCCAAAACGGTAGTGCGTTTGCAGATAAGGCTTTGAACTGCCTATCTCAACATGCAGAAAGCCAAACACCCCTTAATGTAACGCTGGCCATGGGGAAAGCCTTTTTACAGACCGATCTTGCTCTGCCCCATCTATTAATCGCTGCGGGCTCGGGCATATCCAAAATTAAAAGCATCACCGAAGAGATACTAAGACGTAAACCCGATGCTGAAGTGAAGATTTACTGGTCGAACAAACAGAGCGAAGAGTTCTATCTGCTAGAGCAGTTCAAAGCTTGGACGGATCAGAATGCGAACCTAAGTTTCACGCCAATTCTCGAATCACCAGATGCCAACTGGATCGGCCATACTGGCTTTATCTACGAAGTGGTAAGCGAAGATTGTGATGCACTTGAAGGCACTCAAACCTACCTATGCGGCTCTCCCAATATGGTTTACGGCACAATCGATCAGTTGGAGGCAAAAGGGCTTAAGGAAGAGAACTGCTACTCAGACGTATTTGAGTTTGCGCCAAGGGGGCAGCAAGCGGCTAGTTGAAGTGCTGATTGATTAGAGGAAAAGGTGTAATACGCTCCGCTATTACACCCTACTTGCTAGCATTCTGAAAATCATGCTTTTGAATTCTAGTTATCAATAAAACCACCCTGTTTTAGTTCATTTATCACCAAACTTAAATCAACCCCACTAGGCGACAGTGAATCGCCTTTTGCTAGCCAACTATTAGCTGTTTCATCAACCTTAATTAATCCTTCACTAATCGCATAAGACAATGTGTATGCCGAAATAAAGCTACCAGCTGAAAATGATTTATCTAAAAAGTGGTAAGCAAGGTTGTTAGTTTTGAACCCTCTAAAATTTGGATGTTTTAGGTAAAACAGTCCCTGCAATAGGTTTGCATCCTTGGGATATGTATCTTCCACTAAGCTGAGGTAACCTAGCCCCTCTAACTCATGTCCCTTTTTAAAAAAGGCGTAATAGCTACCTAGGTTCAATGCAGCTTGCTTTTCACCTAAAGCCACAGCCTGTAGCCAAAGAGCTTCTGCTTTAGCGACATCCTTCGACCTGCCTTTCCCAATGTAATAACAATCTCCAAGTAACAGGTATGTCCTTGGATCCCCATGCTTTTTCGTGTCTTCATAGAAATTGCATCGCGACGTATCTTCGGATTCAGCAGCAAGATTCAATGACGTGAGAAGCAGAAAGGCTAGTAAAAGATAATTCTTCATAAACTACAGTTTTTTCCTTGGCGTGCATTGAGCCAATATCCTTTAACTAACTATCTATTAATTGCATCTGATTAACAATCACACAGAGCTCTGCATAGAGCACAAACAGAATTCAAATAGCTTTTTCGCCTCTAGCCGCAGCCGTCCTCTAGCCACGCAGTGGCGTCCTAAAAAAAGCAGCCAATGGCTGCTTTTTCCCGTTTTTACCCTGCCTTTTACAGCTACACCATCACTTCCCCAACATCCCATTCAATTCAGGAATACAGGAGCCACAGTTAGTACCGCACTTAAGCTTATTACCCAGTGCATCGAGTGAGTTACAACCTTGTTGGATCGCATCTTCGATGGCGTGGCTACCTACTTGGTAACAGCTACAGATGATCTCACCCGGATCTTCCAGTTCGCAGCCGGTTACGCTGAGTAGGAAGCGGCGTTGGTCCATATTCACTTCGGTTTCGGCAAAGAGCTGTTCCAGCCATAAGGTTGATGGAATCTGGCCGTACGGCATACGGAAGAAGGCCCATTCTAGTTGCTCACCACTTAAGCCAGCAGCACGGAAGCTATGCTGACCGGCGTCTTCCAACCAGATATCGATTTCACCAAACTGCTCCTGACACCAGCTACGCATATCTTCGATGTTGTTGCTGTCTGCCAGATAGTAGAGCGATGCACTCTCTTTGGGCACACGCGACCAGTATTCCACCGGTAACGCATCATCTAGGGGCTTGCGGGTAATCAGCCAACCTTCCCAAGCGGGGTTATATGGCTCGACGTTTACCACCGCGTGTTTACCTTCTGGCTGACCCGAGAACGGATCGACCGCCGGCTGAACCAGGGCCCCCATGCGCGCCTTGGCACTGAACTGTTTGTTCCAGTGCATAGGCACAAAGATCTCACCGCGGCGCTGATCGGTATCAACGATACGGGCACGACCGATATATTCCGCCTGTATATTTGTAAGTTTAACGAGCTCAGATTCTTTGATATTCAGTTTGTCCGCGTCCTCTCTGTTGAGCTCAACAAAGGGTTCTTCGCGGTGTTGAAAAAGGCGGCTGGTACGCCCTGTATGGGTCATTGTGTGCCACTGATCACGAATACGGCCGGTATTCATAACAAACGGCATTTCGTCGCAAGGTTGCTGTAGCGGGTCGTGTGGATCGACCGTAATAAACTGCGCCTTACCCGATGGCGTAAAGAACTTACCGTCAGCAAATAGACGCGCGGTGCCATAAGGCGCAGCATCGGTTACCGGCCACTGCTGTGGTTTCAGGGCATCGTAACTTTTAAGATTCAGATCTTGCAGTTGGCTGATATCAAAAGCGCGACTGCCGTTGTTTTCAAAACCCGATAACTCAGCATGCTCTTTAAAGATCTCGTAAGGGTGGTCGTAGGTGAAGGCCTGTTCATAGCCCATACGCTTGGCCACTTCGCTGATAATCCACCAGTCCGGTTTAGCTTCGCCTGATGGCGGCAGTAAGCTACGCTGACGGGAGATACGACGCTCAGAGTTAGTTACAGTACCATTTTTCTCGCTCCAGCCCGTCGCCGGTAAACATACATTGGCCAGGGCAACTGTATCTGTATGCGCCATACAGTCAGATACCACCACCAGCGGACATTGCTTCAGGCTGCGAACCACTTGATCGGCATTTGGCAAACTTACCGCAGGGTTGGTACCCATAATCCAGATCGCTTTTACTTTGCCCTGTTCAATCGCTTCGAACAGATCCACCGCTTTATAACCGGCGCTGGTCGCAACATTATCGCTGCCCCAGAAACGGCCTACACGGTCGACCGCTTCGGGCGAATTTAACTCCATATGCGCTGCAAGCTGATTCGCTAGGCCGCCTACTTCGCGGCCACCCATTGCGTTTGGCTGCCCAGTAATCGAGAACGGTCCTGCGCCTTCTTTACCCAGACGTCCGGTAGCCAGGTGGCAGTTAATAATGGCATTGGAATTATCGGTACCACTGGCGGACTGGTTCACCCCTTGCGAGTAGAAAGTCACAACTTTTTCAGTTCTGGCGTACCACTCAAAGAAGGTGCGCAATTGCATGATAGGCAGATCACAGGCTTTAGCCACGCTATCAACATCTGGGAAAGTAAGCTCGGCATTAGCACGGGCATCAGCGAAGCCTTCAGTGAAGTTAGCAATATATTCGTAATCAAGGTGATCGTGGCGCGCTAAATAAGACAGCAAACCGGTAAACAGAGATGTATCGGTTTCGGCTTTGAGCTGAATATGCAGATCGGCGATATCGCAGGTCGCGGTGCGACGTGGGTCTACCACTACAATTTTCAGATTAGGATTCTTAGCTTTTGCCGCTTTCATGCGTTGGAACAGGATTGGATGGTTCCACGCAGCATTTGAACCGGTGATGATGATCAGCTCGGCAAGCTCTAGATCTTCATAGCAGCAAGGCACAGCATCAGCACCAAAAGCGCGCTTATAACCTGCTACGGCTGATGACATACACAGGCGCGAGTTGGTATCGACATTGGCCGTGCCAACAAAGCCTTTCATCAGTTTGTTGGCAATATAGTAATCTTCGGTAAGGAGCTGGCCAGAGAGATAAAAGGCCACAGAATCGGGCCCGTGCTCCATTACGGTGCGTTTAAAACCTTCCGCGACTGTTTCAAGAGCACTGTCCCACTCAACTATTTTGCCATCGACGACTGGGTTGAGTAAGCGCCCTTCGGCCCCTAACACCTCGTTTAAAGAGGAGCCTTTTACACATAAACGGCCAAAATTAGCAGGGTGTTCTTCGTTACCCTTTACTGCAACTACGCAATCGTCAGCAATTTCGGCCTTTACCCCGCAGCCCACGCCGCAGTAAGGACAGGTCGTTGTCGTTTGCATCTTTACCTCCAATAAAACTATCCAAGAGCAACGTAAATATTTGGCTTACTGGTCAGTTTTTTGGAATGCAGGCACCTGCATACCCTAAACTGAAGACAGAGTAAGCACGCACCGTTGCGCATCAAAATGTATTGCTCCTAGTACAGCAAAGCGCGTGCCATAAAGCGCCCGAATAACCATGGAACAAATATTGCTTTATGACAGGCTATCCAATTCCGGAACTGGATTAATGAGTAAAGTTAACTGTTTAAACGTGCTGTTGATCGATGACGAGCCCATTCGTGTGAATGCGCTTGAGAAGGCGTTAAATACGCTGGGGCACCATGTTGTCTGTCATCTACCTAACACCACTGATCTAAATAAGCATGTCGAGGAGAACCACCCCGACATAGTCATTATAGATATGGATTCACCCAACCGTGACACGTTGGAAAGTATGGCGACGATGAGCCAGAACAATCCGCGCCCGATCGTCTTCTTTGCGGAACAACAGAACGACCGCAGGACGATGGCCGAAGCAATCAACGCCGGTGTCAGCGCTTATATAGCCGACGGTCTTCAACCAGACCGCGTAAAAGCGATTATGGATACGGCGATTGCTCATTTCGATGCTCACAGTTTATTACGTGAAGAGCTGGAGAAAACCAGAAACCAACTGGCAGAACGCAAAACCATAGAGAAAGCCAAAGGCATGCTGATGAAGCATCAAGGCTGCGACGAAGAACAGGCATATCAAACCCTGCGTAAGCTTGCGATGGACCGAGGTCAGAAAATTCCCGATGTGGCACGAAATGTGATTGAAGTTTTACAACTGGCGAACGGCCTGAGTAAGTAAAAGAGATAGGAGCTGATATGTCAGATGCACTGACACTAGAAAAAACTGACCTGAAACTAGGTTTTGTGGCACTGCTCGATTGTACCCCTTTGGTTGTTGCGCGCGAGAAAGGCTTTTTTAAGAAACATGGTTTGAATGTCATCCTGAGTAAAGAGTCCTCTTGGGCCTCTATTCGCGACAAAGTAAGTTTTGGATTATTTGATGCAGCCCATATGCTGGCACCGATGCCGCTGGCTGCAACATTAGGCTTAAACGGTAACCCGACACCGATGATGACGGCGTTATCCCTAAGCCAGAACGGTACGGCTATCACCCTATCGCAAGAACTTTATATGGCCCTGTCCAATAAGATCTCTGATTGGGATGACAGTGAACAGGTCGGCCAACAGTTTAAAGAGCTGATCCAGCAAAGCGGACGAAAACCGGTTATCGCAACCGTTTATCCCTACTCAAACCATCACTATCAACTGCGTTTCTGGTTAAACCAGAACAACATCGATACCGAAGAGGATGTACAGCTGGTCGCGGTACCGCCAACCAAAATGCTGGATAACCTTTCCACCGGTTTGATCGATGGCTACTGCGTAGGTGAACCTTGGAATAGCTTGGCTTTAGTGCAACAGATTGGTGGTTTAGTCAGTACCGGCCATAAGATTTGGGGCTCGCATATGGAGAAGGTGCTGGGCGTCACACAACAATGGGCCGATGAACACCCAAATACCCACCGCGCATTGATTACAGCAATCCACGAAGCCTGTCTGTGGGCGGAAGATCCAAGCAATCAGGCTGAGATTCTAAAACTCCTCGCACTGCCACCTTATTTAGATCAGGCCGCAGAGCAGTTATCTAAGTTCACACCGCCTTATTCGATGGAGCAACATTTCTCCGGTGAGAATGTGAACTGTCCCGATCCTGAGCATGGACTGTTCTTAATCGATCAGATGCGTAAATGTGGCCAGATTGGCGAACAGGAGTTTAATCAAGAAGATATCGTCCATAACGTTTACCGCAAAGATCTATATCAAAACTGGATCGGCGCTTAAATCTAAATTGAAAAGCACGGGCTCAGTTCATAAGAACTGAGCTTTTTTCTCTAAAAAGCTCCGAGCCTAAAACACGCCCTTCTATTGATAACCTTTGTTCCATTTAAAGCCCCTTTTTAAACCTTTCGCCCCAAAACAAACTTCACTTGCCCCATTTTTGCTCTCGCACTTTTGCACCAACTTAATGACCAAAAGCCCCATTGTGCACCGCAACAAATCACAACCAAAACTTACATAAGCACACAGCATAAACATAACCCATTGTTTTTACTGGATTTAAAAAACTCTGGCACAGCATCTGCTCTATTAGATAACAAATGAGTGCACCAATGGCGGTGCACTCTAAAAGTTAAACATGACCCAGAAGGTCACAAAATTTGAAACTAGGCAAAGGCGCCTCGGCTGATCACAGTGATGTGATCATGTTCGGCGCCTTTTTGTTTTTAAGATTGGGAGAACGATCCATGCTTAAGAAGAAAAAGGCTCTACTAAGTAAAGTTATCAGCGGTGCAGTCTTAGCTGCATCATTAATTACCGTCCCTGCATGGGCAGCAATTGGTGAGCCTGAAAAAGAAGATCTGAAGTTTGGTTTTATCAAACTGACAGATATGGCTCCTCTAGCGGTTGCATACGAAAAAGGCTTCTTTGAAGATGAAGGCCTATACGTAACGCTAGAAGCACAAGCAAACTGGAAAGTTCTTCTCGACCGTGTCATTGACGGTCAGCTTGATGGCGCACACATGCTTGCAGGTCAACCGCTAGGTGCCACTATCGGTTTCGGTACGCAGTCTCACATCATCACTGCATTCTCTATGGACCTTAACGGTAACGCGATCACTGTATCTAACGATATTTGGGATCAGATGAAAGAGTATGTGCCTAAACAAGCTGATGGCAAACCAGTACACCCGATCAAAGCCGATGCGCTAAAACCTGTTGTTGAGAAATACAAAGACGACGGTAAGCCATTTAACATGGGTATGGTATTCCCAGTATCTACACACAACTACGAGCTACGTTATTGGCTAGCGGCGGGTGGTATCCACCCTGGTTACTACGCACCGCATAAAGGTGATACATCCGGTACGATCGATGCCGATGCCCTACTATCTGTAACACCGCCACCACAGATGCCAGCAACAATGGAAGCAGGCACGATCTACGGTTACTGCGTAGGTGAGCCATGGAACCAGCAGGCTGTATTTAAAGGTATTGGTGTACCTGTAGTCACTGACTACGAGATTTGGAAAAACAACCCAGAGAAAGTATTTGGTGTATCTAAAGCATGGGCGGATGAAAACCCGAATACTCACCTTCGTGTTGTTAAAGCGATGATCCGTGCAGCTAAATGGTTGGACGATAACAACAATGCGAACCGCCCAGAAGCAGTAAAAATCTTGTCTCAGCCTAACTATGTAGGTGCGGACTACGACGTTATTGCTAACTCAATGACAGGTACATTTGAGTACGAAAAAGGCGATAAGCGTGAAGTGCCAGATTTCAACGTGTTCTTCCGCTACAACGCGACTTACCCATACTACTCCGATGCAATCTGGTACCTAACTCAGATGCGTCGTTGGGGTCAGATCTCTGAACCTAAGTCTGACCAGTGGTTCATGGATATCGCGAAGAAAGTTTACCGTCCTGATATCTACGCAACAGCAGCTAAAGAGCTAATCGAAGAAGGTAAGATGACGCCAGACATGTTCCCAGACTTCAATACTGAAGATGGTTTCCGTGCTCCGCAGACTCACTTCATCGACAACATCACTTACGACGGTAAGAAGCCAAATGACTACCTGAAGAAGTTCAACATTGGTCTGCAACCAGAACAGAAAATCTAATCTGACTGGTTAAGCATATTCCTCCCCCTCAGTTTTGGGGGAGGAATTCAGGTCAACGAGGGAGTAGCAAGTTATGAGTAATACATCCGCACTATCAGGCATCGGTGCCTTTTTTGAAAACCCGAAAGACAATCTACAGAAGTTCAGCAAAACCCTTCTGGTACCTCTGGTTGGTCTACTAATTTTCCTTTTCGTGTGGGAGATCGGCGCGAAAAGCATTAATACATCCTTGGGCGCGTTTCCTGGCCCAATGGCAGTGTATGAACAAACCATCAATCTGGTAAACGATCACCAGAATGAACGAAATAAAGAGGCTGCTTTCTACGAGCGCCAAGAGAAACGTAACGCTAAGAAGCTAGAAAAAGACCCGAACGCTAAAGTAAAAATCCGCCCTTACACAGGCAACCCGACGTTCTTTGATCAGATCGGTACGAGCCTAGTAACGGTATTGTCAGGCTTTATTCTGGCATCCCTGATCGCTATCCCTGCGGGCATCGTGATCGGCTTAAACAATACTCTTTACTCTGCACTGAACCCGTTGATTCAGTTGTTTAAACCGGTATCGCCACTGGCATGGTTGCCACTGGTTACTATGGTTGTCAGTGCGGTTTATGTCAGCAAGGACCCAATGTTTGCTAAGTCCTTTGTGACATCTCTAATCACTGTATCTCTATGTAGTTTGTGGCCAACACTGCTTAACACAGCGGTAGGTGTATCTAGCATCAGTAAAGATCTGCAGAACGTATCTCAGGTACTACGTCTGAGCTGGTTCGCACATGTCAGCAAAATTGTACTGCCATCCTCTATCCCGATGATCTTCACAGGTTTGCGTCTATCGCTGGGTATCGCGTGGATGGTGTTGATCGCCGCAGAGATGCTGGCGCAAAACCCTGGTCTAGGTAAGTTCGTATGGGATGAGTTCCAGAACGGTAGCTCCAGCTCCCTAGGCCGCATCATGGTAGCCGTGCTTGTGATTGGTCTGATCGGCTTCATGCTAGACCGCGTTATGTTGTTCCTGCAGAAGAAAGTGTCTTGGGATAAGACTGCGGTACTTAGATAAGTAAGGCGCTATAAAGCAAAACGTTACATAGGACGTTAACAGAATTTAAAGCCTGAGAGGCCAAGCCTCTCAGCAGGAGAATTATCATGACTCAGCCTCCAAAGCATTTAGAACTAACAAAAGTAGATATTGATTTCCCAACCCCTAACGGCCCATTCAAAGCGCTACAGGATGTGAACTTAACCATCAATAAAGGTGAGTTTGTCTCGCTAATCGGTCACTCCGGTTGTGGTAAATCGACTGTACTGAATATCGTTGCAGGCCTTTATCAAGCGACTAAAGGTGGCTGCCTACTTGATGGTAAAGAGGTCAATGCACCGGGCCCTGAACGTGCAGTGGTTTTCCAGAACCACTCCCTATTGCCATGGTTAAGCGCTTACGAAAACGTTGAGCTAGCCGTGAAACAGGTTTTCGGTAAGCAGAAATCAAAAGCAGAGATGCGCGAGTGGATTGAGCACAACCTATCGCTCGTACACATGGATCACGCGATGGACAAACGTCCTGATGAGATCTCCGGTGGTATGAAGCAGCGTGTCGGTATCGCTCGTGCACTAGCAATGGAGCCGACCGTAATGCTGATGGATGAGCCATTTGGTGCCTTGGATGCCCTAACCCGTGCTCACCTACAGGACTCTCTAATGGAGATCCAAAAAGATCTCAACAACACGGTGATCATGATTACCCACGATGTCGATGAAGCAGTACTGCTATCTGACCGTATCGTAATGATGACCAATGGCCCAGCTGCGACTGTCGGTGAGATTCTAGATATCGACCTGCCGCGCCCACGTGACCGTATCGCATTGGCGGATGACCCACAGTACAACCACTATCGTCATGAAGTGCTGACCTTCCTATATGAGAAGCAGCGCAAGCCTGACAGCGCTGAATCCGCACCAAAAGAGGATAAAAAGCAAGATCTGGCACAGGATGTGCAAGATGGTAAAGCAGAAAGCGAGGAAAAAGCTGCTTAAGCACTGAAACCCTACATTTCAACGGTGAATTCTAGGATTTGGTCAGACTAAAGCAGTGCATAGCTAAGAAAGCGCACCAACAAAGCGCACCTTATTAGCTAGTCTGAATGCTCCAACGGTGGAGCGATAAATCCTCGCATAGAATCGAACAAAGGCGTTCATACCTCTCTCCCTAACCTACCACCCAAGGTTAAGGACAGGGGTCTGAACGCCTTTTTTATTGCTTTTAAAACCTTACGAGGGCCCTAATTATGAACGACTCAGGAAAGCTAAATATTTTTGCTTTCAGCGGCAAAATGAAGATTTTGCACATGAGCTGGATGGCATTCTTTATTACGTTTTTTGTCTGGTTCAACCATGCTCCACTACTGGGTGCGATTGCCCAATCACTGAGCCTAACGCCAGCTGAAGTAAAAACACTTCTTATTCTTAACGTTGCGCTAACCATTCCTGCGCGCATCATCATCGGTATGCTGACCGATAAATACGGCCCTCGTATCACTTACGCTGCGCTACTGTTTATCGCCAGTATTCCGTGTTTCCTTTTTGCCCTATCGACTGACTTTGCTCAGGCAGCGATTTCACGTTTCCTACTTGGTTTTATCGGTGCGGGCTTCGTAATCGGTATCCGTATGGTAAGTGAGTGGTTCCCTGCAAATGAGCTGGGTACTGCTGAAGGTATCTACGGTGGCTGGGGTAACTTCGGTTCTGCTGCAGGCGCAATGTTGCTACCAACACTAGCACTGATGTTTGGTGGTGAAGACGGCTGGCGCTATGCTGTTGGCCTAACGGGCCTAATGAGCCTTGGCTTCAGCTTTATCTGGTACAAAAACGTATCTGATACGCCAAAAGGTTCTACTTACTTCAAGCCGAAGAAAATTGGCGGCATGGAAGTAACCAGCAAAGGTGACTTCGTCTTCATGCTAATCATGAAGCTGCCAATGTACGCTGCTCTTTCTCTGCTAACGTGGAAGCTTTCTCCAGCAGGCGTATCTATCCTTTCTGATATGGCTGCCGTTGTAATCTACGTGAGCTTAGGTGCGATCCTTGTGTACGATTGCGTAAGTGCCTACAACGTTAACAAAGAGATCTTTGAGAAGCCGGTTCCTGAAGTTGAGCAGTACAAATTCAAACAGGTTGCCGTACTAAACGTTCTTTACTTCGCGACGTTCGGTTCTGAACTAGCGGTTGTGTCTATGCTGCCACTGTTCTTCTCTGAAGTATTCGAACTAGATATGGTTTATGCAGGTCTTCTAGCCTCTGCTTACGCTTTCATGAACCTAATGTCCCGCCCAGGTGGTGGTTGGATTAGTGACCGTTTTGGTCGTAAGAAAACACTATTGATCCTAACAGCGGGTTTGGCTGCAGGTTATGCAACGATGTCTATGATTGATAGCACATGGCCACTATTCCTAGCCGTTGCTGCTGCTATGGCATGCTCTTTCTTTGTACAGGCGGGTGAAGGTGCTGTATTCGCAGTTGTACCATTGATCAAGCGTCGTCTGACAGGTCAGATTGCAGGTATGACGGGGGCTTACGGTAACGTAGGTGCAGTGTTCTATCTAACTGTGCTATCCATGGTTGATTACTCTACTTTCTTCACCGTGATCGCAGTAACTGCTGTACTTGGTTTCTTGGCACTACTACTGCTAGAAGAGCCAAAAGGTCACATGGCGGAAGTAAATGAAGACGGTACAGTGGAACTAATTAAAGTTTCATAAACTGTACTCTTTATTGCCCATAGAAAAGGCAAGCGACTTAAATAAAAGAGCTCGTA
This sequence comes from Neptuniibacter sp. QD34_54, assembly GCF_047778055.1. Taxonomy (GTDB): domain Bacteria; phylum Pseudomonadota; class Gammaproteobacteria; order Pseudomonadales; family Balneatricaceae; genus Neptuniibacter. The sequence continues at coordinate 3,796,279 of NZ_CP180546.1, forward strand.
GCAATTTTGCCTTTAAGAGAGAGGCAAAACTTACGCAGCCCAATCTGATTGGGCTGCTTTTCTGATTCTGCGATAGGCATGAATATGAGTAATAAAACGTTATCTATACGCTTTGGCGGTAAATCAATTGCGGGGATAAAACCCGTCAATCAGGATGCGTTTGCAGCTCATATTCCAGACAATGCAGATCGGGAGTTTAAAGGGGTTGCGGCAGTGATTGCCGATGGTGTCAGTAGCTGCGCAGATTCCCATATCGCCAGCCAAACCAGTGTCACCAGTTTTATGCAGGACTATTTCAGTACCCCCCACAGTTGGAGTGTACGAAACTCTGTATCCCGCGTAATGACAGCCTTAAACCGCTGGCTGCACAAAGAGAATAACCTTAGCCATCGCGAGCAGGACAATATGCTTTGTACCTTCTCGGCCTTGGTAATTAAGTCCAACACCCTACACATGTTCCATGTGGGTGATTCACGCATCTATCACTTCCAGCAAGGAGAGCTGGAACAGTTGAGTCAGGATCATGTGCGAAAATCGGGTGGGCATAGTTACTTAGCTAGGGCTTTAGGGGGCGACCGCCATTTAGAAGTCGATTATTCCACTCGACCGCTAAATGATGGCGACCTCTTATTGATGACCACCGATGGAGTGCACGATTTTTTAACCCGCGCCGAGATGAAAAAGATTCTTTCAAATGCCTTTTCTGATCCGGAAAAAGCCGCGGATACACTGATTAGTAGTGCTTTAGCTAAAGGCAGTGACGATAACCTCACAGCGCTGATCGTCTGTGTCGATGAACTGCCCGTCAAATCGCTGGAAGAGAGTCACCAACAACTGACTCAGTTGCCTATTCCTCCAGTGATGAAAGTTGGCAATCAGATCGATGGCTATGAAGTACTCGACCTGATTTTTAGTGGCACGCGAAGCCATATGTATCTGGTGAAAGACAAAGAAACTCATCAGCAATACGTACTCAAAGCACCATCGACTAATTTCTCCGATGATTCCTTATACCTGGATGGCTTTATCCGCGAAGAGTGGGTGGGGCAACGGATCGATCATCACCATGTGATGAAAACCTATCCGTGCCGACAGCAAAAGCTGTTTCTCTATTATGTCGGTGAGCACATTCAGGGGATGAACCTGCGCGAGTGGATGAACGACAATCCTAATCCACCGTTAGATGAGGTGCGAAAACTCGCTAAGCAGATCATTCAAGGGCTAAGAGCGTTCCAACGCGCGGATATGGTTCATCAGGATCTGAAACCCGAAAACATCATGATCAATCAGGATGGACGAGTAAAAATTATCGACTTCGGTACCGCGAAAATAGCCGGTATCGAGGAGATGAGCTCACCTCTGGATAAAGCGATTCCACAAGGTTCGGTAAATTACATCGCACCTGAGTATCTGATGGGAGAATCCGGCAGTTTTAAATCAGATCTGTTCTCTTTTGCTGTCATTATTTACGAGATGATCACCGGTAAACTGCCCTACAAAGAGATGTCCTCCTCTTCGGCAGAGATCAATAATTACGCAGAGCTGGAATATATTCCGGCTCTGCACCATCGCAAAGATCTACCGCTTTGGGTCGAAGGCTGCTTACGTAAAGCGCTGCAACCTAATCCGCGTTTCCGTTATGACGCATTCTCTGAGTTTGAAAAAGATTTCACCCGTCCGAACCATGCACTAGCAGCCAAGATTCAGCACCAGCCGTTATTAGAGAAAAACCCAGTACTAGTATGGAAACTTTTAGCCGGAGTGTTGTTGATCTCCAATTTGGTTCTATTAAGCATGCTGGAATGATCCATGCCTATTGCAGTGCACCATAACAGGTCACAGCAACAGGTTTGTGCTTCAAATTCAAACCCTTATAGTGATCACCAAACGGCCCAAAAACATTAACTATATGTTTTATAAGGATTTTATTTAAATTGGCACACCCCCTGCTATATCTATTGTGTAACAAAGATCTGTTGGGGTGATAATTCTGCAGTATTAGTTACAAAAATCGGGCTAAGAGAACAAAGGCGTTCTCCATCGGCACTTTACTGAAGTGCTGCATGGATAACGCCTTTTTTTATTTTTTGACGTTGGGTTTGAGATGAAAAAACGACTAATCATTATTGGTAACGGCATGGCAACAGGCCGACTACTGCAATGCCTGAGCGAATCGGCGGCAGGCCAGTTTGATATTACTGTTTTTGGTGAAGAACCCGGCGGCAGCTATAACCGCGTTTTGTTATCTCACCTACTAAGCGGTGAAGCGCCACTGGAAAATATTATTACGCTGACACAGGAGTGGTATGCGGAACAGGGGATCCAGTTACACAGTGGCGATCCAGTAGAAGTTATTGATCGTGAGAACAAAAAAGTTATTAGCCAATCCGGCATCGAAGTTGAGTATGACCAGTTGGTGATGGCTACAGGCTCTTACCCGACTCGCGTACCTCTTCCGGGCCTAGATCTAGAGGGTGTGATGAATTTCCGCACCCTGAAAGATGTAGATCGCATGAAAGAGATGGCGGAAAGCCATAAGCATGCGGTTGTGATCGGCGGTGGTTTCTTAGGTCTAGAAGCCGCAGAAGGTCTTCGAATTTTGGGTATGGATGTCACTGTACTGCAACGTGCACCTTACCTACTGAACAACCAGTTAGATAGCACCGCAGCCGCGATGCTATTGAACTCTCTGGAAGAGCGCGGCCTTAAATTCCGCCTAGATGCGATTACCGATGCCATCGTTGGCGACGGACATGTACAAGCAGTTCATATGTCTGACGGCGAGAAACTAAAAGCTGATCTGGTCATTACCGCGATCGGCGTAACGCCTAACAAAGCACTCGCTGAACAGAGCGGCTTAGCCTGTGAACGTGGCATCTGTGTCGATAACCAGATGCGCACCAGTGATAGCGACATCTTTGCACTAGGTGAATGCTGTCAGTTTGATCAATTTACTTACGGTCTGGTCGCACCGATTTGGCAACAAACCGCAATTCTGACCGCAACCCTATTAGAGCAGTCAGCGCAGTATGTTGAAGAAGCGGTTGCTACTCAGCTGAAAATCAGCGGAGTAGAACTGTTCTCCTGCGGTGACTTAAGCGACGACGAAAACACTGAAACCTTGGTTTATCACGATCTGAAGCTGAACCACTATCGCAAGCTTTGGTTACAAGACAATCGCCTGAAAGGTGCCGTTTTGTTTGGCGATGTACGTGAAGGCCAATGGTATTTCGACCAATTAAAGAACAACACAGATTTGAGCGCCTGCAGATCGCAGCTGCTATTTGGCAGCCCTCTTTGCGACGAGGTTATCGAAGAACAAAATATAGGTAATTCCGCTATGACAAGCAGCCCTAAAAAACAGTTAGTCGTTATTGGTAACGGCATGGTAGGACACCACTTTGTCGAAAACTTTGTAACGGGAGAGAGCGCGAATGAATATGACGTTCACATCCTGGCTGAAGAAGATCGCGCAGCGTATGACCGTGTCCATCTTTCTGAATATTTCGGCGGTTCCACGTATCAGGATCTGTGTCTGGTAGAAGATAACTTTTATGAAACTCATAGCGTAAACCTTCACTTGAGCGAAGGTGCAACGCAGATCGATCGCGATGCAAAGCAGGTCATCACAGAACAAGGTACATATCCCTACGACACCTTGGTCTTGGCGACCGGATCTTACCCATTTGTCCCTCCAATTCCGGGTAATGATGGTGATGCCTGCTTTGTTTATCGCACCTTGGAAGATCTAGATAAGATCCAAGCGTGTGCAGAGTCTGCCAAAGTTGGTGTTGTAGTTGGTGGTGGTTTATTGGGCCTAGAAGCAGCAAATGCTTTGAAATCCCTAGGCCTTAAAGCTCACGTAGTTGAATTTGCACCACGCCTAATGCCGGTTCAGTTAGATGAAGATGGCGGCGAGCTACTGAAAAACAAAATTGAAGATCTGGATGTAGATGTTCACTGCAACAAAGCGACAACTGAGATCGTTGCCGGTGAAGAACACACCTACCGCATGAACTTCAGCGACGGTACACACCTTGAAACAGACCTGATCCTGTTCTCTGCGGGTATCCGTCCACAAGATACGCTAGCACGTTCAAGCGACCTAGAGATTGGCGAACGTGGCGGTATCATGGTTAACGATCAGTGCCGTACTTCTGATGAAAACATCTACGCGATTGGTGAATGTGCGCTGTGGAACAACCAGATCTTTGGTTTGGTAGCACCGGGTTACACTATGGCTAAAACAGCTGTAGCTGCGATTGCCGGCGATGACAGTGCCTTTACCGGTGCTGATATGAGTACCAAACTGAAGCTTCTAGGTGTTGATGTAGGCTCTATCGGTGATGCTCACGGTCAGACACCGGGCAGCATCAGCTATCGATACTCTGATGAAGACGAGCAGGTTTACTACCGTATCGTTGTCTCTGAAGATCGCACTAAACTTCTAGGTGCAGTACTTGTTGGCGATAACAGCAAATATGACACTTTGCTACAATATGCGCTTAACGGTATCGATCTACCAGAAAAACCACAAAGTCTAATCCTGCCATCATTGGATGGTTCGGCTGCACCGGCACTAGGTCCAGATGCCCTACCGGACGAAGCAACGATCTGTTCTTGCCTAAACGTAACTAAAGGTCAGATCTGCTGCTCTATCGATGAAGGCGCTACCTCTGTTGCAGACGTAAAAGATGCCACTAAAGCCGCTTCAGGTTGTGGTGGTTGTGCAGCAATGCTGAAGAGCGTTGTGGATTGCGAATTAGAAAAACGCGGTGTTGAAGTAAATACCGATCTTTGCGAGCACTTTGCATACACCCGTGAAGAGCTTTATCACATCATCCGTGTTGAAGGCATCCGCTCTTTCTCTGAACTACTAGAGAAACACGGTAAGGGCCTAGGTTGTGAGATCTGTAAGCCAACTGCAGGTTCTATTTTGGCGTCTTGCTGGAATGAGCACATCATGGAAGAGCCATTGGTATCTCTACAGGATACAAACGATACCTTTATGGCGAACATGCAGAAGAACGGTACTTACTCCATCGTTCCTCGTGTTGCCGGCGGTGAGATCACACCAGACAAACTGATCGTGTTAGGTCAGGTTGCTAAGAAATATAACCTTTACACCAAAATCACCGGTGGTCAGCGTGTCGACCTATTCGGCGCTCAGCTACACGAACTACCGTTGATCTGGAAAGAACTCGTCGATGCTGGTTTCGAAACAGGTCACGCCTACGGTAAGTCCCTACGTACTGTGAAATCTTGTGTAGGTAGCACCTGGTGCCGCTACGGTGTCAATGACAGTGCTGGCATGGCGATCAAACTTGAGAATCGCTACAAAGGTCTGCGCTCACCTCACAAAATCAAATTTGCTGTTTCTGGCTGTACGCGTGAATGTGCTGAAGCGCAGAGTAAAGATATAGGTGTAATCGCGACTGAAAACGGTTGGAACCTCTATGTTTGCGGTAACGGTGGTATGAAACCTCGTCACGCCGATCTATTTGCGACCGACCTAGATGACGACACACTGATTCGTTACATCGACCGTGTCCTTATGTTCTACGTGAAAACAGCAGACCGTCTACAGCGTACGTCGGTTTGGATGGATAACTTAGAAGGTGGTCTAGATTACCTTCGCGAAGTGGTAATCGATGACAAACTAGAGATTGCCGCTGAACTCGAATCACAAATGAGCCATGTAGTAGAGACCTATCAGTGTGAGTGGAAGTCGACACTAGAAGACGAAGAGAAACTAAAACGTTTCCGTACTTTCGTGAACACTGAAAAACAGGCTGATCCGCAGATCGTTCATATCATGGAACGTGATCAGATCCGTCCGGCATAACTAGCGATTAGGAGATATTTATCATGACGACTATTGATAGCAACGCTGAATGGATCGATCTGTGCAGCAAAAACGACCTTATCCCTCATTCTGGCGTAGCCGCTATGCATGAGGGCCAACAGATCGCACTGTTCTATATCCCAGAGTATGAGAACGAGATCTTTGCCGTAGGTAACAACGACCCATTTAGCGGTTCTAACGTACTATCGCGCGGTTTAATCGGCGATCTTCAAGGCGAGCCGATGGTGGCATCGCCTTTATACAAACAACACTTTTCACTTAGCTCAGGTGCCTGCATCGAAGAACCCGATGTCAGCGTACCTGTGTGGCCTGCTCGCTTTGTCGATGATCAGGTTCAAATCATGCTGTAATAACCGGTAGCTATAGATACAAGATGGAACGGTTGCACAGGGAAGTCAGTTTTTCCTCTCTACAGAGGAGAAAACTAGAGGGTAACCGCTCTCATCGCGAGTTAAGATTAACTCAGCGTTTCCAGCGACCAGCTGGAGAGGTAGAATGGCCGAAACCTTGTTAAGCAGAGCTTGATCATGGCTTCACCGAGCACCTCAACACCGATTTCGACCAAAGAAAAACTGATTGGTTACAGCCGCCTTATGCGTGTAGAAAAGCCAATTGGGATCTATCTACTGCTTTGGCCGGCCTACTGGGCACTTTGGATTGCTGCCGAAGGTGTTCCAAGCTATGACATCCTTATTATCTTTACCCTTGGGGTTTTCCTAACCCGCTCCGCTGGCTGTGTCATCAATGACTTTGCTGACCGTAAAATTGATGGTCATGTAAAACGTACTGCACAGCGCCCTATTCCAGCAGGTATAGTGACCGCCAAAGAAGCCTTAGTGCTTTTTGCTGGACTAATGCTGATCGCGTTTATTGCCGTACTCTTTACCAATCTCACCACTATCCTGTTATCCGGTGGCGGCCTCTTACTCGCGGCCTGCTATCCGTTTATGAAGCGCTATACCCACCTACCACAAGTGGTGCTAGGTGCAGCATTTGCCTGGTCGGTTCCTATGGCCTTTACCGCTGTAAATGAAACCGTCCCTTCCTACGCGTGGCTGATCTATATAGCTACGCTGCTGTGGACTGTAGCCTACGACACTATGTATGCCATGGTGGATCGCGATGACGACCTTAAGATCGGGGTGAAATCCACCGCTATTCTGTTTGGCGATGCTGATAAAGTGATTATTGGTGTGCTTCAGGCTTCTACCCTACTTACATTTGTACTACTGGGAATGAAGTTACAACTGGGCTGGATCTACTATGTGGGTCTTGCTGTGGCAGGCGGACTATTTGTTTATCAGCAACTATTGATTAGAGATCGCGAGCGCGATGCCTGTTTTAAGGCTTTCTTGAACAATCATTACGCGGGTTTAGCGATTTTTATTGGCCTTGCAGGCCATTATGCGGCCTTAGATTTACTGTAAAACACCTTAAAATCAGCTACTTTTTAACTGTTTATGGCGAATTGTTACCGCTTGTCATATTTGTGTAACACTATTGTCTTCTAATATTGGCGTCGATAAATTGAGTTGAAAAGGGCAATTACGCATGTCTCTATCCAAACGCGTCCTGATTGTTGATGATGAGGCGCCAATTCGCGAAATGATCGCTGTTGCGCTAGAAATGGCTGGCTACGACTGCTTTGAAGCAAGCAATGCCACAGAAGCACACGGCCTGATCGTGGATGACAAGCCAGATATGGTCTTGTTGGACTGGATGATGCCAGGCATGAGTGGAATCGAATTTGCGCGCCGTCTGCGTAAAGATGAAACCACTGCCGATATCCCAATTATTATGCTCACGGCTAAAACCGATGAAGATAATAAAATTAAAGGCTTAGAAACCGGTGTAGACGACTACATCACTAAACCCTTTTCGCCACGCGAACTCGTAGCTCGTCTAAAGACTGTACTGCGCCGTACGACACCTAAAGGTATTGAAGAGCCTGTCACAGTGGACGGTCTAACCCTAGACCCTATTTCACATCGCGTAACGTCTGATCAAACACCAATTGAACTTGGCCCGACTGAATTTCGCCTACTGCAATTCTTTATGACACACCAAGATCGTGCATACTCTCGCGGCCAACTACTGGATATGGTGTGGGGTGGTAACGTCTACGTTGAAGAACGTACTGTTGATGTTCATATCCGTCGTTTACGAAAAGCACTTGGCGAGCGTCACGACTATCTGGTACAAACAGTCAGAGGAACGGGTTACCGCTTCTCTGCCGATGTAGCCTGATTAGTTAGCAAGGAAAAACCATGCACAAAAACCGCCACTCGATGTTTACCAGCTTATTGCTGGTGAGTGGATGCTCCTTTGCTTTGGGGCTATTAATTGGTTACCCAAGTTGGGCTTTAGCGTTAAGCCTGTTTGTATGGGCCGTTTTTCAGGCACGCCAATTCAACCGCTTGATGCAGTGGTTCCAATCCGAAGTGGAAGAGGAACCACCTGAGTGCACAGGTCACTGGGGTGAGCTTTTTGATGAGCTATCGCGCCTGCAACGTGGCCGCCAAAAACGTGAAGATCGCTTAAAAAGCATTATTTCGCGCTTTCAGGACTCAACGTCTGCCCTATCCGATGCCATTATTATCATCGATAGACACCACAACCTAGAGTGGTGGAATAAGTCTGCCATCCATCTGTTAGGACTTAATCAGGAATCGGACCGCGGTATGCCGGTCATGAACCTGCTGCGTGATCCACGCTTTGTACGCTATTACAAACGCGGTCAATACAACGACTCTATTACCCTGCCATCACCGGCACACAATGATATGCAGATCCAGTTTCATATCACACGCTTTGGTGATGAAGACCGCTTGCTCGTTGCTCGAGATGTCTCTCGATTAATACGACTGGAACAAACACGACAAGACTTCGTTGCTAACGCTTCTCACGAGCTGCGTACACCGCTTACAGTGATTAGAGGGTACTTGGAGACCTTCTTGGACCAAGCCCTGCCAAAACCGTTGCTGCGCGGTCTGAGTTCTATGCAAAACCAAGCGCGCCGAATGGAAAACTTAGTTTCAGACCTGTTGCTGCTATCGCGCTTAGAAGCCAGTAATCAAGCATCAGACGAACACCCGATCCAGATCCATAGTGTCCTAACTCATATTGTCGAAGATGCGGAGCAACTGGCGAAAACGCTGGATAAAGATCATCAGATCACACTCGATATCGACAACGCTTTTGACCTTAACGGCCAAGAGATTGAGCTGCACAGTGCCTTTTCAAACCTGGTATTTAACGCTGTGCGTTACACCCCGGCTAACGGCAAGATTGAAGTACGTTGGTGGACTGACGAGCAAGGCGGCCACTTCTCGGTAAAAGACACAGGTCCGGGCATTGAAGCGATGCATCTACCACGTCTAACCGAGCGTTTCTATCGAGTGGATGAGAGTCGTTCTTCTGCTAGCGGTGGTACCGGCCTTGGCTTAGCCATTGTGAAGCACGTACTGGCACGTCACGGTGGTCAGCTAACGATTAAGAGTAAGCTAGGGAAAGGCAGTACCTTTGCCTGTCACTTCCCAACAGAGATGATCGCACCGTCTCATGTGGAAGATGAACATTCCGCTTAAGCTTATTCGAAGAGATAAAACAAAACGGCCTGCTCAAAGCAGGCCGTTTATTTATTTACGATTCCAGACGCTTTTGGTCCAGATCGATCTCAGTTGTTGAGTGGGCCTCAACCCAGTAGATGGTTGCACCAACTACCGCAGCAGGCATAAGAATCAAGTTCAATAATGGCACCAGCATGCCAAGTTGAATCAAGCCACCAAAACCGATTGACGTTAGGCGATCAGACTTCAACATCAGCTTCATATTCTTGAAGCTAACTTTGTTGTTATCCATCGGATAGTCGCAGTACTGAATCGCCATCATCCAAGCACCAAACAAGATCCACAAGAAAGGCGATATCAGGTTGATCACCGGAATAAATGACAGCACCAACAGAAACAGAACGCGCGGTAGGTAATAGGCAAGCTTAGAAAGCTCGCGACCAATCGCTCTTGGAATTAGCGCGATCACCTCTTTCCAACCATCGTCAGTGACTATATCACCGCGTAAACGCTTCTCCACCTTTTCAGATAGGAAGCCATTAAACGGCGCAGCAATGATATTGGCGACTATAGAGAAGCCGTAATAAACAAAGACAATTACTAACAAGGCCATCACTGGCCATAAAACGTAGTGCAGGAACTGCAACCACTCCCAATCAGGTAGAAACGTTGCAATTAAGCTATCGACCCACGCACCAAAGTTACTAAACAATAACCAAATCGCGGTTACAAACAGCACAATATTGGTTAGTAGTGGGACAAGTACAAAGGGGCGAATCTCCGGGTCTGGCAACATCTGCAATCCCCGTAAAACATAGCTTCCACCTCTTACTGGATTTCCTTTCATAATTACCTTTTAGTAAGTTAAAAATACAATTAATTTTATCGCCACGGCACCTATCATCATCATAAGACCGACGCGGTTTACGTTAAATTCCCGCTTTGTCATGTCCATTGTAGGTTTCCAAAATTCCACCAGCGACTTAAAGTCTTTGGTGCGTCCAGCGTACATCGCTAGAGAAACCAAAAATACTAGCAAACCACCCCAAAATAAAAATTGCTCTAATATTGCCAGATACATCACATTCGCCTTTACTTATTGCCAGTAGAAAGTAACCCGTTTTATGCTTACGGCTCATTGATCAGATGACCTTTGAACCAAAAACGGTTCCCTAGCGTACCAAAAAACAATGTAGTCGGCTGCACTGCCTTGGTTGAGCGGCTTATTTTTCCACCAGACCATAGCGCAGATTAACGACGCTAGTATTACGCAGCTGCTGGAGTAGTAAATGAAAGCGATACAAATTGCACAGTTTGGTTCCAACGACGTCTTAAAATATACCGAACTGGATAAACCTGAACTGAATTCAGGTGAAGTCCTTGTCAAAAACAAAGCCGCTGGCGTAAACCCGATCGATTGGAAAACCTGTTCGGGCGGCGGCGCAGCGCCGTTTATTGGCGAGTTACCTTTTGTTCCTGGTTGGGAATTTGCAGGCACGATTGAAGCCATTGCCGATGATGTCACTGAATTTAGTGTCGGTGATGAAGTATTCGGTTTAATCCGCTTCCCTGAAGCAGCAGGCTGCTTTGCTGAGTATATTGCAGCTCCAGCAGATCAGATTAGCCTTCGCCCTGAAGGTCTACCAGTTGAAGCAGCAGCAGGTTTAGGTTTAGCAGGTCTAACCGCATGGCAGGCACTGTTTGATAAAGGCCATCTACAGGCATCCCAGCAAGTGGTGATTCTGGCAGGTGCTGGCGGTGTCGGTCACTTAGCGATTCAACTAGCGAAATGGATGGGCGCGCGCGTTGCAACGACTGCATCGGCTAAAAACCATGAGTTCTTGAAATCACTCGGTGCGGACCTAGTGATCGATTACCACAACGACAAAATCACCGATCATATCGATAATGTCGATCTGGTTATTGACGGTATGGGCGGCGAGATCGGTATCGAAGCGCTTAACTGTGTGAAGCCTGGCGGTACGCTAGTAACACTGCCATCAGTGACCAAAGATGAGGTTATCGCAGCGGGTAAAGCGATGAAGGTGAAAGTAGAGCCTATCCGTGTAGAAGCGAATAGCGAACAACTAGATCGCTTAGCAGGTCTTTATGCCGACCGTAAGCTAGAGCTTCAACTGGCTGACACTTATCCTATTGAAAAAGTCGGTGATGCTTTTGATGCCAGCAGATCTGGTAGAACTCAGGGCAAGTTAGTTTTGACTATCTGAAGACACCTAGCAGGGTGCAATAGGTTCCTATTGCACCCTGCTTACTAATCGTCAAATTCTAATAATGATAACGACAAGAGATGATCGTGATAGCTTGATCATCTACGGCGTAAACAAGCCTGTTGGTATCATCAATCCTACGAGACCAAAAACCTGCAAGATTTTCCTTTAGAAGCTCAGGCTTACCGACGCCTTCAAAAGGCGAACGCTTAGAATCTATGATGAGCTTATTGATACGTTTAAGTGTTTTTCTATCTTGGGTTTGCCAATAGAGATAATCCCCCCAAGCTTCATCGGTCCATGATAAAAGTCTTGGATTACTCATCAATCAACTCACGCTCCTTAGTCTGACCCGCTCGATACTGTGCAATTGACCGATCTAAGTGTTCAGCATTTTTAGGGGAACGCAGAAGGTGAACAGTCTCCATTAAACTGTTGTAGTAATCTAATGACATGACCACCGCATCTTCGGAATCCCTCCGAGTAATAACAGTTGTATCCGCATCATTAACCACACCGTCCAAAACAGCCTTCAAGCCATTACGCGCTTCGGTGAAGGAAACAATTTTCATAAAACATTACCTGTACAATTAATAGTACAAGTATAGGAAAGGCATTCTGTAATGTACAGAAAGTTGAACATGTATGGATGATCTGAACGAGGGGCAATAACTTAGCTATTACCCCCTGATGGCTAACTATAAATAACTATTAAAAGCTCAAACCTTGATAAACATACATCGCAGTGACTTTATCCATACTGGTGGTGATTTTTTCGGCAGATCTCACCACTAGGGCTAAACGCCCTTTATCAGACGCTGAATCTGATAGTCCCTTAAAGCGCTTAAAGTCACGTTGGATTTTGCTCAGTTCAGATTTGATCTGATCGTTATTAAGCGGGTCGCCTTCTAATTCCGCTCGGTTCTGTTCAAACAATTGTAGTGAGCTGATAAAGGCTTCGCTGTACTCATCCTGAAAACCCCATGCACGTAGCGCGTAGTGGCTGGTAACACGTTGTGCCAACATGCGGACAAAGCCTGCGTTGCTAATCACTTTGCCAAAGCGACTATCGTTATTCTCTACGATCTCCATAGTGACCGCACTCCACTGTTGCAGCAACAGTTCGGTTGCTTGTCTGACTTCGGCCGCTTTTTCTCGAGAAGGAGGAGCAAGATAAAGCGGCTTAACCACTTTCCATTGCTCAGCTGCACGCTTTAACGCTTGTTTCTCAGCATCTGTCTTAGCATAAGCCAAAATCTGTTTTTGGGTTTTCTCGTAATCTTTGATCGATTCAGCTAACTCTTGCTCTGCCTTACGCCCACGCACCGATAAACCTATCAGCATGTAATCCTTCAGCATCTGCTGAGTCAGCATACTCTGGTGAGAAGCCGTATTTATGGCATGTTCAATAGAGGTTATCTCAGCAGCACTGTGACCGCTGAGAAAGAGAAAACTCATCAAAACATAACGAATCAAACGCATCAGATACTCCTTTTTAGACGCAAGCTTCAGCTAATAAGCTCTCCACCTGATCTAACAAATGGTTTTCTGACCATGGTTTGGTCAGATACACATCGACTCCTGCATCCGTTGCCTCTAATCTATGTTTATCAGTCGATCGCGAGGTGATCATTATCACTGGGATATGAGCCGTTTCTTCACGGTTTTTCAATATGGTGGAAAGTTCAACGCCCCCCATACGAGGCATCTCCATATCAGTCAGAATTAAATCAGGCTGGCGCTTACGCACCTGATTCAACGCATCCAAACCGTCTATCGCCGTCATCACTTCATAACCGGTGTCTTTCAACAAGGTCTCAAGAGATTTCCGCGCACTCAATGAATCATCCACAACCAATAAGCGTGGAAGCTCCAAATCTATATCACTGTCAATCAGCACTGGCTGATCGGACAATGTTGTACGTTGATGTCGAATACGTGCTGGTAAATCGACGATTGGCGCCGCTTCACCGTTGGCAAGAATAGTAAGGCCCGGAATACCTGGAAGATCCGGTACATATTCGCCCATCTGTTTAAAGGCCAGTTCTCGGTGAGCGATGATCTCTTTGACCAAAACAGCCACTCGTTCACCTTGTGCCATATTAACAATCAATACTGGGTGTACGGCACCCGGCTCAAGATAGAGATGCTTACGTTGATGCAGAAGGTTTTCCAGCATAAATACTGGATAGCTCTCACCTTCGTGGATAAAGGAAAGCTCCTCTTCGGTTTCTTGGAACTGGCCATCCAGCGAAATTAAGCTCTGCTCAACACCATGCCCAGATAAAGCAAATACCTGTTTACCACAGCGAACTAGCAAAGTTTTAACCATCAAGGAGCTGGCAGGCATCGCCAAGGTAAAGGCTGTACCTTCACCTGAGGTCGATTGGATATCCAAGGTACCTTGTAGGCGCAAGATCTGCTGATACACCACATCCATACCAATGCCGCGACCGGACAATTGACTAATTTCATCACGAGTTGAGAAACCAGGAATAAGTATGAGTCGGTATACATCATCTGAACTCAATGGCAGATCAGGCTCGATCAATTTCTTATCATGAGCCACTGCTAATACCCGCTGGGTATTGATGCCATCACCGTCATCTTTACAGCTTACTTTGATCTGACCATCGTGGAGGCCGAAACTTAAAGTGATCGTACCCTGCTCAGGCTTACCTCGTTGACGCCTTAAACCTGTACTTTCTAGACCATGATCGACCGCATTTCGAATGATATGCATCAGAGGGTCAGCTAGCTGATTCAAGATATTGCTATCCACCAGCGTATCTTCACCCTGAATAACCAAACGTGCCTCTTTACCGGTAGAACGGCATACTTGTCGCAAGATACGCTGTAAACGTGAAGAGATCGTACTGACTTCGACTTGTCGTGTACTTAAAACATTGTCGAGGGTCTCTTTCTGCAAGCTGGATTGCGCGATATGGAGGGTACTCAAGCTATGGATATGCCCTTCCATCTCCTGAGTTACCTCACGCACGTCTGCTACCGCCTCTTGTACACGAGAGATGGTCGTGTGCATTTCGTTATAGCGGTCCATCTCAAGTGGGTCGAAGTCATCCGCGTTTTCATCCAGGTGAGGCTGTAGATTCATCTGCTCGCTGAACTGTTGCTCCAATTCAAAGAGAACACGCTGCAAGTTACGATGACGCTCACGGTTAGTTCGAGTAAAGCCGCGTAACTGTGTAACCTCTTCATCAAGCTGGGCGTTCAACGTATTTGACTCACCCGCCAAACGGAACAGGGTGTCCAATACCGTACGCGGTACTCGGAAGACCTGGTTTTCTTCTCGAGCGCTGTCTACTGCAGGAGCCTCTGCTTCACTTGCTTGTGGTTTTTCAGTCACATCAGCAGAATCATCAGCACTTGCAACCGCCGGTTCTACAACTGTACGTTCTTGTTCTTTATCAAGGGCGTCCACACCTTCTGTTTTAAGGCGGTAATCCCAATCCATGATCAACTGTAACGTCGAAAGAGCATTGTCAGGCGCGCGCCCGCCTGCAGTGATAGCCTCTGCCATTGCAGCTAAGCAATCAGACGCTTCAAACAGATCATCTTTCAAACTACCTGTAGGCAGCTGATCCTGATCCGCTAAGAATTCCAATACATCTTCTAGGCGGTGAGCCAAGTTAGCCAAGCCCTTGATACCCGCCATATTGGCCAAGCCTTTCAAGGTATGTACCGCACGCTGAGCACTACGTAATGCAGGCTTATGCTCCTGATCCAACAACTGCTGAATACTGTCTAAGTATTCGTCCGACAGCGTCGGTAGTTCGTTGTACAGCATATCCGATAACTGAGGATCGATTTCACCCGACTCATGTAATTCAACATCTTCAGGTTTGGCTTCCTCCCGCACCAGATCATCACTGGTCTGCAGCGAAGCCAGCGCAAACAGATCAGTAATATATTTAGTTTCTTCAGCCGTAGGTCTGCAAGGCAGGGATTCATGACTAAAAGCAGTCAACAGTGCTTGTTGATGTTCTGCAGCACCGAGATCGGAGAAGTAATCCAGTAAGCAGTTAAGGGCGCTATAAACTGCATTAATTTTGTCTTCTAGAAGCGGAATCTGATGTTGCTGTAGATAACTTAGGTTCGCAATTAAGCCTTCAACCAGCACTTTTGCACCATTAAGGTTAATGGTCTGTAGTGCACGAATAACGGTTTCTAGACCATCAATGCTCTCTTCTACCGTTGATGGCTCTATCTCAGTCTGCAACCACTGATCAGATAGCTGCTGGATTGATTGTGACAGCATTGTGACAACCGCAGGATCCACTTGGGCATTCCCCTGCTCCAACACAGCCTGATCAATCTCACAGAAAGCCGGTGCTTCAGGCAGAATTGCGACACTAGCTTCAGCTTCAACCACTAGCTCTTCAACCACTAACTCTTCAACAACATCAGCTTCGTCATCACATGAATCGCTGCTACTAAACTCTTCACGTAATCGCTCTAAATCTTGCGCAAGAAGGGGCTTTAAGAAATCGGTATCTTCAGCCAAAACAGGCTCTGACCAACCGGACTCAACCATCAAATTCAATACAGACTCAACCTGTTGATCATCTGCAGACTCTAATAGATTTTCTATCGCACGATGTAGCTGTTCGACTACCGCTAGGTCTGATAATTCAGGTACTTGCAGTAGTAGCTCTCCGTACAACGCAAGCATGTCAGTAATACCGGTCCAATCATCCTCAGAATAATCATCAATTAACTCGTAGAATTGATCGGAGTGGAGTTCTTCAAAACGATCTAGATCCTCGCCAACCTGCCGTAGCAATGGCAATAATGCTGGCAGTTTATTCGATATGTCACTTTGTGAAGGTTGTGGCAGATCAGCTTCGATCGACGGCTCAAGCAATTCACTTTGAGCGGTGTCATCACATTCAACACCTAATTTCTGACAATCACCCAATAACAGATCGCGAAGAAAACTAGCGTCTTCCTCAGGCACAGGTTCAATCCATGCGGAATCATTCATAAGGGCCAGTAGTGAATCAATATTCTGTTCACTTGGTTGCTCTAACAAACGAATAATCGCACTATTTAGCTTGGTAGCTATGTGAGAACCTTCAAGCTCCCCGAGTTGCTGTAATAGCTCGCCATACAGGGCCAACATATCAGCAATACCTGCCCAATCCTCTTCGGAATAGCGATCAATCAAATCATAGAATTGATCGCTATATTCAGCTTCAAACAGGGCGATATCAACTGCCATTTGTCGCAACAATGGCACAAGTTCAGGCCAACATTGCTCAGCAGATGCAGCTGACTCTATTGGATCAATAGATAGTTCAGGTTCTGTTACAAGTTCTTCCACATCATCAGAGCTCTTCAGCGCAACATCGCCTGCTAAGGTATTAAAATCGCTGCGCAGTAGATCAATCAGGAAGCTAACATCCTCATCAACGACCGGTTCTACCCAAGCTGAGTCTTTCATCAATTCGAGTGCCGGCTCAATCTCTTGAGGGTTTAAGTTCTGTAGAAGGTTGATGAGTGCTGTATTTAATTGCGTCACAATCTGGGCATCTTCCAGCTCATCTATTTGCTGAAGTAGCTCACCGTAAAGCGCCAGCGTATCCGCCACACCGGTCAAATCATCTTCAGAGCAGCGATCAATCAGATCATAGAGGTGATCAGATTGCTCTTCAGAGAGCGTAGATAATGAAACAGCGATAGCTTGTAAAAGCTCAACCAACTCAACCGCAATCGGATGGCTAGGTGATTCTGAATCTGCCTCAGAAGCATTCGACTCATCAACTTCTGCAGTCAGTTCAACCTGTTCAACATCACTTACCTGTGATTGTGATTGTGATTGCAGCTGGCAACCGTCATCTTGTAAAAGTTCGAGTAGGAATTCAGCATCTTCAGCAACTACGGGCTCTGGCCAATCGTCACTTTGCAATAACGTCACTAAGCCTTGCGCGACTTCCTCTGGTGACTGAGAAAACAAGCCCTGCAGTTTGTCAGAAATCTCTGACATAACGGTTTCGGTTTGCTTTAGTTGAGTCTCATCTAAAGACTCCAACAGCTCAGCATACAACGCTAGAAAGTCAGATAGCCCGGTAAGGTTATGCTCACTAAACTGGTCTACGTACTCATACAGCTCGACTACCAGTTCTGTTAGAGGCAGCTCCATTTTCAGGCAAAGCTTCTGCTTCGCTGTCAGCCACTCGATGGCTAGTTTAGGATCAAACATTGATCTCTATCCCACCTATTCTCAGGATGAAGCGAGTTTAAATACACTAACTGATTTCTGAAGCTCGTCGGCCGCGTCTACCAGCTCATCGGATAGCTGAGCCTGCTGCTTCATTTCGGCGTTGGTCGCTTGAGTGGTTTCGTTAATGCTGTTTGCACGGGTACGTAGCTCTTCCGCTACTTTCGCCTGTTTCACCGAGCTGTGTGCGATACGTACTACGGAATCTACCAGAGTCTGAGTAGTGGCACGGGTCTCATCCATACGCTCACCCGCTTCTTCCGCTAGGCGCGTGCCCTCGACTACGTCAGTGATTACGTTGTTGATTACGTTAATAGTATCCGATGTCTCAAGCTGGATATTATTTACTAGAGATTCGATCTCAGAGGTCGCTTCACGGGAGTTCTCCGCAAGACGTTGTACCTCATCTACTACCACCATCAAACCACGACCCGCTTCACCAGCTGACGCCGCGTGCATACTCGCGTTAAGGGATAGTACGTGGGTACGTTCCGAGATGTTGTTGATTAGGTTGACGATACCACCGATCTCTTGAGAACGTTCACCCAAGCGTTTGATACGTTTTTCCGCCTCATGGATGGTCTGGCGGATTTTGTTGATACTGTCGATCGTCTGAGATACTGAGTCCATCGCCGTTTCAGATGTTTTGATCGCTTTCTGAGATGCGTTGTTCGACAGTACGGCCAGTTTAGAGATCAATTCCATTGCACGAATTGCGGAGTCCAAACCGTTCAATGTTTCACTGATCTCCTCTTTCTCTCGTTCCGCATAGCTCAATACCGTTTCGGACTGAGATTTCACCTGAACCGATGCATCATTTACACGGGTGGATACGCTGTTTACTTCCTGCAATACCGATTCGATCGACTCTACCAACTGGTTAATGGAATCAGATACCGCACCCGTTACATCTTCTGCTACAGGTACGCGCACTGTTAGGTCTCGCTGGGAAATCTGGAATACGTTCTGGATCAAAGTAATGATCGAGCTGTTAAGGCGTTGGTTCTCTTGTTCCTTAACTTGAAGTGCGTTCTCTTTCTCATCAAGCATGTTATCCAATACGCTCGATAGCTGACCCAATTCGTCTTGCGTGTCCAAGCCACTTCGTGCTTCGACATCGCCTTCACGTACTTTATCTACCGCTGACTGGATAGTTTTCAGTGGATCGATTACGCCATATTTGATGATGGATAGAGAGATGGCCATCGCCACGATCATCAAGCCGATAGAGATCAAGAAGTAGGTCGCCATCTCAGTGGTATCGTCAGCAATCAACAGATCGTTTTGTACCTTGTAGCTTGCTGCTAGCTCGGTTACTTCATCAATCTTTGGAGCCAGTTTATCGATAATCTCTTGTAGGCTGGCAAACTGAGTTTGTTTACGCTCGATCGCTTCTGCTAGTTCGGTAACCAATAATTCAATCTGCTCGATATTGCCTGAAGCAGACGCTCGGCTATCGGATAGTGATTTAACTTTACTAGAATCCAAGTGGGCCGTTTGGATCTGTCGCTTGATGGTATACAGGTCTGTTTGAATAATATCTAAGTCAACTTCCCGACCATCAGTAGCGATATATTTATCAAGATCGGTTTGCACAACCGACAATTGATCACGAACCCAGTTACGGTTGATCCATAGAACTAGAGGCTCTGTTTGTGAAATAAGGGTACGAATTTCCGCTGCTAAACCTTCGTTCTTGTTTACACCAATCTGAATTGCTGTTTCAGAAGCATCATAGAATACGTCCTGATACTGATCCATAATGACTTGGAACTGTTCAACTAGCTGTTTATCTTTATCGGTCCGTAGGTAAGCTTTAAGGCTCAGGATATCTTGATCCAATTTAGCCATTACATCGTTATAGATAGATAGACGATCCATCTCCTTTGCTACCTGAAAGCTCTTCTCCTGAAAACGCGCCTCAGCAACACTCTCCTGAATGTCTCGTACCAGTAGCAAGAAGCTATTTAGGTTTTGAGAACGTTGTTTTGCTTCCTCTTGCAGAACGATCGTCTGGTAGTAGGATGCACTCATAAAGAACAGACCGGCACAGAGCAATCCTAAAACGATTGCGAACTTAATCGGTATCCGTATGTTCTTAAATTCCCAAAAAGACTGCATAGCTCGCTCACTCCGTACTTTTTAAAACTGTTTCTTCAAGGCTAGGAACAATCGGTGATGATCAATTTCGACCCAGTGCTGGTCTTGATGCTCATATACCTGTCCTGCTGCCTGACTGATAACATCAGGCAGATCTCCACATGCTTGATCCAGTAAAACTGGGTCCGTGATACTCTGAGGTGGTTGGGTCAACAAGACGCCAACGGTCTTCGGATGATCATCGATCAGCAATACCCACGATTGTGGAGCTGTGTTGCCATCTAAGATTTGCAGGTACCTATTCAGATCGTAAACAGGCACCGTTTCGCCACGGTGATTCATAAATCCGGCGAACCAGTCTGGTGTAGATGGGATCGAACAAATTGAGGGGGCTTTCGCTACCTCTGCCCGGGTCAGTTCCGAGATAAGTAGCTGGTAACTACCGATCTCAAAACCATGCCGGATCTGGTGAATGCTAGGCTGATCATCCGTTTTTATATTTGTTGTAAGCTGAGCATCCATCGCGTATTTCTCAAGTTAACGCAGAAATTTGCGCCATTAGTTCTGCATCAGTAAATGGCTTTGAAACCATGGCTGTTGCACCTTGTAACTGTGCCCAAACCTTATCGGCTTCTTCGTTTTTACTCGATACAATCACTACTGGAATATGTTTTGTTGCTTCGTCAGACGTAATCTGACGACAGGCTGAGTAACCATCCATTTCAGGCATGACAATATCCATAAAAATTAGATCTGGATTTTCTGTCTTTGCCTTTTCAAGCCCCTGCTTGCCATCGTTAGCAGCGACTACTTCAACACCGCAAGAAGCCAATACTGTACAAATATGCTTCTGCTGAACCAGGTCATCTTCAACAACCAATACTTTTTTCACTGGATAGCTCCATTAACTTACGCTTTCTGAAATTCATCAACCCAATTGGATACTCGGCCGATCACCTTCTGAAACTCTTCATGCACAATTGGCTTAGTCAGATAAGTGGAACAGCCAGACATAATTCCCTTCACCTCATCCATAGGAGAAGTCTTAGAGGTCAGCATGATAATTGGGGTTTTCTTTAGTTCTGGACGTTTACGCATCTCTGTACAGGCTTCAAACCCATCCATTCCAGGCATAACCACATCCAGAAAAATAAAGTCATAACTATGATCTGTTACGTTCGCGAGTGCTTCTTCACCAGAACCGGCAAAATGCACATTTACTGGTAGGGGTAACTGCTGTAGCTCAGCATTTAATGCCTGTTGCATGACATCGTTATCATCCACCACCAGCACTTGATAACTGGTTCGACCACTTTCAACTGCGGCACTTTCCGTAGGCTCTGGTGCAGTGTATTTACTGAAAGTATCTTCTTTCGGTTCCTGTTTAGCAGTCTCAAGATCCATCTCTTCGTTTTCACGAGTCATCTTATCCAAAGCACGTAAAACACGAGAGGATACCAACGGGTAGCCAAGATGAGCATATTCCTTCGTTTCAGGTTTACCACGGCCGACCAAAATGATGCGAGCATGGTAACTTTGAGGAATATCCGCTAATTCGGGGTATAGAGAGAGGTCAAACCCAAATACGAGCAACAAGTCAGGAAGCTCAGAAAAATCGGGAGTTACCAACGTATAACGAGTCTGTTTAGACAGCTTGAAAATTTTTTCCAGCTTAACTCGCTGATCGTTAGGAAAACCTATTGAACCTATCAGCATATCAGTCCCATACCCTTACAGATGAAATGGGATATGCCAAAAGTCGAGGGGGAGTCGGATGATGAATATCACCCAAATTATCAAAACCGCCCTGAGCTATCCCAGACGAATGCGGGATAATACACGGCGCTTGTTTCACTAATGCTGCAGTATCACAACTAACTCGCTGTGAACCATAATTGCAGTAACACATGACTTCCATAAGCTAGTACTAGCAACTCACAGCATAAAAAATGCAGTTGCCAGTCTCCATCTCTACTCTTGAATTTATTATTTTTATTAGTGACGTCTAAAAAAACGTCCATCTATATACATTACAGATTTTATTAGACGAATAAAACCTCTATGCATTAACAGTGTACGGAGCTTATGTTAGAACTATTTAAATTAAGATAGCAACTAAAAAAAACGGACCTTTTGGTCCGTTTCATTACTTTTCGCTGCAAAATAACTGCTGTTGTCGCATCAGGAGGCGACATCCTTCGCCTCTGACATCCCGACTCCAACAGGCATGACGCGCCCATGATTTATCATCTTCGGTGCGTTCTTCACGGAATTCAGGTACATCCTTACAGAAGTTTTCGCTCGGCGATGCATTGTTTAAGCAAGCCTTTAAAAATTTGCCGTGCTTAATCGTACAACTAAACCCTGAGCATTGATTAAAGCTACTCAACGCTTCTTCTAAACAGGTTTGTTGGTCGGCCTTTTGACCTAATGCCAGCCCTCTTTGCTGAAATTCGTTATTCTGATCTGCAAGCTCCTGATTCCAACCCGGTAACCACTTATCCTGTGTTAACCACGCCACAAAGATGCCCGCTACGAGCAGTAATAGAATTCCCCAAATAATTTTTTTAACCATTAGGCTTCCTTACGTGGACGCCAAAGCAGTCCTTTCATACACATAAATACACCCACAACCGATAGCAACATGCCACCATTCACCACCAATGGATGCCTTACTAATAAAGGCTTGAAAGGGTGTTCCTGCTCAAGATCGCACTCAGCTAGATCATAGTTATATGAACCGCCCTGATCTAAGCATGCATCAACTGCACTTTGATCGACATAGAAAAGGATCATCAAAGCGACTGATGGCAAAATCAGAAGTATTAAACCAATTCGTAGCATGAATTATTCGCTATCACTAATGCCTAGGTTACTGTAACCGTCGTTATGCGCTAGTTCACGTAGCTCTTGCAAGGCATCACGACGTGGTAAGTCATCTTGAATGATCTCTAGGATATCCGCTTGGAAATCATCTTCTTGCAACATCAAGTCGTGTGTATTGATGAATTTAACCAGCTCATCATCAGAGATCTGATCATCCGCGTTTAGCTCAATAAACCCTGCCACAGACTCACGAGACATATTTGCTACAGCAATAACTTCGCTGGCATCTGCGGCGATTACGGTGTTAAGTGTAGAGAACAGTGCGACAACAGCATCCAAAGCTGGTGATGCACCATACATATCAAAATCATCTAGATCAGGCATATTTTCTTCCACCTTATCCAGCTGAACTTCGAAGTTCATTTTTGCACCGGTATTATTCAGGTGATCCCAAACCGCATCCAAAATTTGACGCATTTTGCTGACATCACCAAACTCCATCAAACGTGCAAACAGAGCAAAATTAGGGAACATGCGTTCTGAGACTGCAGCGCAGTAGGCCGCTAACTGCCAATCTTTAAGATCGTAGAACTCTTTGTCAAAGCGCTGATCAGACATCTAATTCACCTGAACTATTGGAAAGTGTTTATTGTACCGGTTTTACGGCTAATTGCAGTGAAATCTGTAGCTATTCTCGCGCGAGCATATAAGCCCGCTCCGAGACATCGTGCCAAGCCATCGCTTGTTGTCTAAAGTTCTCGAATGATTCGTAGATTTTGACCGCTCTGGGATCTTTTTCTAACTCTAGCTGAATCACTTCATGAGACGCTAAACGAAGTTGCTCCAACACCTTATCAGGAAACTGACGTAACTCGACTTTATGCACTTTTAACAACATTTCTAAGGCACGATGATTTTTCGCTGTTAGCTCCGCTAACATCTCTTGATTAGCCACTTTCATGGCATTAGTCACGATCAATTGCAGATCTTTCGGCAACTGGTTCATCGCTTGTTTATTGACGATGCATTCAATGGTTGTACCAGGCTCATGCCAACCGGGGTAGTAGTAATATTTAGCAACTTTATAAAGGCCCAGCGCGACATCGTTGTATGGAGCAGCCCACTCAGCAGCCTCAATTTCCCCCTGTTCAAGCGCTCGAAAGATTTCATCTCCCGATAACA
The DNA here is from genome assembly GCF_047778055.1 of Neptuniibacter sp. QD34_54. GTDB lineage: Bacteria > Pseudomonadota > Gammaproteobacteria > Pseudomonadales > Balneatricaceae > Neptuniibacter. The sequence continues at coordinate 3,820,291 of NZ_CP180546.1, forward strand.
ATACCGGCTCCGCACCTAGGCGTTTCACCACCTCCCCGCCTAAGCCGGGAATACGCATTTTTAGACCTTTAAAATCCTCAATGCTGTTAATTTCGCGGTTAAACCAGCCACCCATTTGCACGCCAGTATTACCACACGCAGCTGGAATCAAATCATATTCTGCGTAGAGTTCCTGCCAAAGTTCGAGGCCACGCCCTTGATACAACCAAGCATTCATCTCTTGCGCAGTCATGCCAAAAGGTACCGCCGCAAAAAACTGCGCAGCCCTGACTTTATCTTGCCAATAAAATGCAGCGCCATGCCCCATTTCAGCTTTGCCTTGAGAGACTGTATCAAAGACTTCTGAAGGCGCAACTTTCTCATGGGCACCATAAACAGATATCTGGATACGGCCGCCGCTCATCTCATTGATTAAGTTGGCGAGAAAATTAGCCCCCATGCCAAACCCCGGGAAGTTTTTAGGCCAAGTCGTGACCATACTCCAACGAAATTCAGGAATAAGTGCAGCATTACTAACTTGAGGAGCCGTCGCTAAAGCGGCGGCAATGGGCAGAGAACCTGCTTGCTGAATAAACTTACGACGTTTCACAAATGGAAACCTTATTTATTTTTTAATGAAAATAACATGCGATTTTTCACTCCGCAATTTACGACAAATGGTGATCTGAGCGTCAGAAGGTTGTTATACTTAAAACTGTAGTATTAATTTATAAGTGCTAAGTGAGGTGTAGGGTTGAACTCGTTCAATCTGCTTAAGTCGATTGCGCAAGCGCGTGAAAACTTAAGGAAGTCAGAGCAAAAAGTTGCGGATTATGTTTTAGCTCACGCTAATGAAGTGATCCATATGCGTATTGTTGATCTAGCATCTGAAGCAAATGTCAGCGAACCAACCGTGGTTCGTTTCTGTCGTGCCCTAAGCTACGATGGCTTCCAGGATTTCAAACTCACCTTAGCTCAAGGCTTAGCCAGTAATAATCACTTCGAGCAATTTTCCCTAAACTCAAAAGACACTGTTACTGAGTTTAAAGAAAAGATCTTCGATTCCATGATTGGTAACTTGCTCAATATCAAAGAGCAACTAGATACCACTACGGTTGAACGTGCGATCGCTGCTCTAGCTAAAGCTCGCCGTGTCGAGTTCTATGGCTTTGGTGCATCAGCTCCAGTTTGTACTGACGCCGCGCATAAATTTCACCGTTTGAAAGTATCCAGCACCTCTTATTCGGATCCGCACATGCAAGCTATTTCAGCTGTATCGCTTGATGATCGCGATGTCGTTGTGGCTATCTCTCAGACAGGTCGTACCAAAGATCTATTACATACAGTCAAGCTGGTAAAAGAAACCGGCACAACCGTTATCTCACTCTGCCCAAGTGATACTCCCCTAGCTGATCTTGCGAGCATTCCAATCCATATCGATCTGGAAGAAGATAAAGATCTAAGCACACTGATGTCATCCCGCGTACTCCATCTGGTTGTTATTGATGTACTCGCAGTCGGTGTAGCGATGAAGCTAGGTCCAGGGCTGGTTGATCACCTAAAAACCATAAAACGTAGCCTCAGATCTTTGCGTCAAAACGACAAACGCCCAAGCGCTCGCCCTGCCGATGAAATGGACGAAGATTAAGCTATTTCTGTCACATTTGTGACATCTTCCCTTCACCCTTTTGCAACATAGGCTTTTTAATATTCCTCTCGGAATTCGCCGAAAACTGTTTGATATTTGTTCAGAGCTATTATAAAACAGAGATAAGGCTGTATTAAAAAGCGTGTTTGATAGAAATCTTTCTATTAAGCAACTTCACCAGAGCCCCTCATCGAGGAGCGAAGGGTTTATGCCTTAACAAGCATAATCAGTTACTGCTTCGCTCGATGGGCCTTCTGACCGTTAAGATAAGATCAGGAGCTTACTATGCTGCATAAAACTGAAGAGCTTAACGAAACCCAGGTTGAAGTATTCGATCTGCTAGTGGGTTTTGAAGAAGAAGAAAAACTTTCCCGCAAAAAACTCGCAACGCGCCGCGCGCTTAGAGCTCGCCGAGCCATCGAACAACGCCAAGAAGAAAAAGAACTCGCCTCTCACATCGACGAATGTTGGTTTGATGAGTAATATAAAATCACTCGCTATGATTACTTACAAATAAAAACGCCAGTCCTAATGACTGGCGTTTTTGCTTGGGTTGTTTACTAATACTCTGGATAGAGAATATTCAGTGGTATAGACCGACTACCTTCCACCACGATTGCGCAATGCTTACGCTTAAGCTGACGCGGCTCGGTTACACCACAAGAGTGGGCGATCATCTCCACCTCATGTACCAAATGATTGTGATAGTTAGCGACACGATCCGCTTTAACCATCGGCACTAATCCACGCTGCAGATCTGGATCATGGGTAGTGATGCCGGTTGGGCAGGTATTCTTATTACACTGCAACGCCTGAATACAACCGAGAGCAAACATAAAGCCACGTCCCGTTACGGTGAAATCAGCCCCCATACAAAGTGCAGCACCGACATCGGTAGGGTTAATCAATTTACCTGAGGCAATCACACGTACACGCTCACGCAGGTTGTGAGCCATAAGTTTGTTTACCAAAATAGGTAAACTCTCCCGCAGCGGCAGACCTACGCTGTCCATTAACGGCATTGGTGCAGCACCAGTACCACCGTCACAACTGTCTAACGTAATAAAGTCTGGAGCACTCTCTACGCCACGCTTGTTAACCGACTCACAAAATTCATCCAACCACTCAGCATCGCCCAATACCATTTTGAAACCACATGGTTTACCGGTGATACGACGTACCTTTTCAATCATATCAAGCAGGTCATCAATAGAAGCTATATCTGGATGACGGTTTGGGCTTAAAGAATCTTGGCCTACAGGGATACCACGTACCGCTGCAATCTCTGGTGTTACCTTCTCACCCGGCAAGATACCACCTTTACCCGGTTTAGCACCCTGACTCAGTTTGATCTCGAACATCTTAACTTGAGGAAGATCACCTTTCTCTTTTAGCTTTTCCTCAGAGAACTTTCCGTTTTCATCACGCAAACCATATTTTGCAGTGCCAATCTGATAAACAATGTCACAGCCTGATTCCAGGTGGAAAGGCGATACCCCGCCTTCACCTGTGTTCATCCAACAACCTGCTTTCTTAGCCCCCTGAGATAAGGCCTCGATTGCAGGTCGGGATAGCGCACCATAACTCATGCCAGAAATATTAAAAAAAGAAGCTGCATCGTAAGGTGTCTTACAGTAAGGACCTATACGTAAACTCTGCGTTGTTACCGCATCTTCCTTTAAGGTTGGGAAAGGACAGTTTAGAAAATAATAGGTACCAGGAATACGTAGATCACGTGACGAACCAAAGGCAATAGTGCTATCTACATTCTTGGCTGCGCGATAAACCCAAGAGCGTTGCGCACGGTTAAATGGCATCTCCTCGCGATCCATAGCAAAGAAGTACTGACGGAAAAATTCACCAGCATGTTCAAACAGGTAGCGAAAGCGACCAATCAGAGGGTAGTTACGACGGATAGTTTGCGCTGTTTGATGTTTATCGATTTGGTATAAAACTACCGCCACAACGATTGCGACAACAAACAGTACCAAGAACGCAATCCCAACAAACGCGATAAAATTTATAGCAAAGCTCGACATTGAATCATTCATGCTATGGACCTCCTATAGACATAGCACCGCCTCTTAACGAGGTTTTTTCTTTGTTTGTATGCTGTATCGGCTTCTGTGTAAATAGATAAATCAAAATATCCTATAGTTATTAATAGGCTAGCATCCATTATTAACCTTATAAGCGAAAATCCCGCTGTAACATTAAAACTTTCTAACATTTTAAAAGACATACAAAAGCAAGGTATTTAAACGACAAAGGCAGATTTTATGCGCTAAAAAGCGACTTTTTTTGCCTGATATTTGCCAACCCCCTTAATCAAGAGGTATGGTACGTCGCTCTTCTATTTTTTAGACTTTCAGCCTAAGGAATAGTACTTTTTTATAGGTCATATTTACGAATTGAACCTAACCCTGATTCATTTTTGAACAGGCGCTTGTTTTTTCGTTATACGCCCCTATTTAACTAGGTATTGTTTAACGTAAGCCTATTTTCTCTACGTAAGAGCTTACGGATTCAGATTTTGATAACTACCGAATTGGAAGACCTGCTTCATGACCAACTTGCCTGACGTTACCAGCCATCAAAATCCTGAGATTCACGGCTCTCTGGACTGGGTGGGCATGAATGGAATCACCGTCCCTCTGCAATTTGACGATAGTAAACTAGGTGTAAACAGCATCGAAGCACGCGTTAATACCTACGTTAATCTGGTAAACCCAAAGGTTAAAGGCATTCATATGTCGCGCCTTTACCTTGCGCTAAGTAACTTTTTTGAGAATCAAACACTGAATGTTCCTGCGTTAACAGATTTCTTATCCCACCTATTGGATAGCCATCACGATATCTCAACTCAGGTTTTCCTAAACTTTGATTTTGATTTCCTAATCAAGCGCGATGCTCTAAAAAGCGATAACAGCGGTTGGAAAAGCTACTCCACGACGCTACGTGCAACTCTGAAAGATGGCGAAGTAGTTCTGGAACTAGCAACACGCGTTCCGTACTCATCCACTTGTCCGTGTTCAGCAGCATTATCACGTCAGCTATTAGCTCAGGCATTCACTGATGACTTTGCCAACAAAGGCAGCATTAACGTTGAAGACGTAGAGAACTGGTTAAAGTCTGAAAAGGGCTCATTCGCTACGCCCCATAGCCAACGTAGCCAAGCAACAGCTTGGGTTAAACTGGATAAAGATATGGGTGCATTCCCACTTACAGATCTAATAGATCTTGTTGAAGATGCATTAAAAACACCAGTACAAACTGCTGTAAAACGTGCTGACGAACAAGAGTTTGCTCGTTTGAATGGCCATAACTTAATGTTCTGCGAAGACGCTGCACGACGCGTTAAGCAAGCACTACTAAGCCAAGAGCAATACGCGGATTTCTGGTTGAAGGTAGAGCACTTCGAAAGCTTACACGCTCATGATGCAGTAGCTCTTGCGTCTAAAGGTATTGCAGGCGGTTACAGCCCAGCTGATTACAGCTAAGCTTTAAATTCGATAATAAAAAAGGCAGCTTAATAGCTGCCTTTTTTATTTGTAGTTTATGATTTACCAAGCTTGTAGTAACTCTGCCACTCAGATTCTGGCACCATACTTCCACCTGTCGCCCAGATGATATGGGTTGAGTTATCCAGCTTATTCAGCAAGCCATGATTCTGAAGGTAGCTTTCGCCCTGCGAGATCAGATTAATAATGCCTGTCGCTCCCGCCAAAGCCGATGGCTCCAACGCTATATGCTCACTCTCATAAATTTCGGCCAATAACTGATAAAGTGTTTTGTCCTCTACGGTATAAACCCCACTTAACAGTGGCTCCATCACCTTACCAACAAAACCGGAAGCACGACCTACTGCTAGGCCATCAGCACAAGTTTGGTTGTCGATACCTAACTCCTGAACACTGATCTGATCATGTAAGCCAGTATACATACCCACCAACATACAGGGAGATTGAGTTGGCTCAGCAAAGAAGCAATGAACATGATCGCCAAAGAGCAGCTTCAAACCAAAAGCAACACCACCAGGGCCGCCACCGACACCACAAGGCAGATAGATAAACAACGGATGTTCAGCGTCGACCTGAATGTTTTGCTCAGATAGCTGTTTAGCTAGACGTTCTGCAGCAACCGCATAGCCTAAAAACAGGTCATTTGAGTTCTCATCATCAACAAAGTGACAACGCTGCTGGCTGAGCGCTTGTTTGCGCCCCTCTTCTACCGCTTTACTGTAATCGTCTTCATATTCAATGACCTGCACGCCTTTGCTACGTAGTAGGTCTTTCTTCCACTGCCGAGCATCTGCAGACATATGAACCGTCACCGAAAAGCCTAACTCAGCCCCCATAATTCCGATACTAAGCCCAAGGTTGCCGGTTGATCCCACCACAATTTGATACTGACTAAAGAGTTCGCGGCAGACATCACTATTTAGCTTGCTGTAACAGCTATCTTTGCTGATCAGACCGGCCTCTATAGCAACGGTCTCAGCATACTTGAGCACCTCATAGATACCACCACGTGCTTTTATCGAACCAGATATAGGTAGATGGCTGTCACACTTCAACAGCAAACGGCCGGGGAGACTTTGATTAGCTCTTTTCTCTAACTGGTGATGAAATTGAGGCACCTCACACAACGGCGATTCAATCATGCCTTTTTTGGCAGCGGTTTCTGGAAACACTTCCGCCAGATAGGGAGCAAAGCGATTCAATCTTGCCGAGGAATCTTTAACATCAGTTTGCGTCAATGGCAGGTGCGCTGATACTGCAGCAAAGTCCGTAATTTTAGGGTTTATCCAAAGCAACGGCTGAGTTTTCTGAAGCCGCTCCAATAAGGGAAACTTATGTATCAGATCATTTATTTCCTGTCTGTTTAACCCCATGAATCCAGCTCCGATCGAATAAATTTTGTTAATTCCAATTAATGAAATTAGGATAAAACCATTAAACCAGTGCTTATAATTTACAACAAACCATAAAAAAACATCCTTGGATTAAAATGGCTAACCTGAACCTCTCTCACTTGAATAGCGCCGTGCTCGCTAACCTGCAATGCTTCAGCAGCGCAGCCAAGCACCTCAGCTTTACCCTAGCGGCAGAAGAGTTAAGTCTTACTCAAGGAGCCATTAGCCAACGGATACGTAAACTGGAAGAACAACTCGGTTTTGCCCTGTTCTTACGCTACAACCGTCGCCTACAGCTCACAGCCGAGGGCGAAAGACTCCTGATACAAACCAATAACAGCCTGACAGAACTCGATAATCTGATTCGGGATATCCATACCCAAGGGCTTGCCGGTGAACTCTCACTCTCTGTCCCCCCTTCCTTTGCTTCGCAATGGTTGCTGGAAAAATTGGCGGACTTCTCTCAGCTCTACCCACAGATTTTTATCCGTATGGAAACCCATAGCCGCCTGATCGACTTTTATGCCGAACAGATCGATCTAGCGATCTATTATGGTCAAAGCGAGTACCCGGGGTTGCTTAGTTGGCCACTCATGGATGAACAGCTCATTCCCGTTTGTACCAAAGACTTCGCAGATAAACATGACTTATTGGATAGGCCAGAAAAACTAAAACACTGCCCTCTATTACATGATGCTCAAGCATGGCCTGAAGCTGGCCCTTATTCAGAATGGTCCTACTGGGCCGATCAACAAACATTGAACCTAGTTCTAAAACAGGGGCACTGCTTTGATAAGTCAGAACATGCAGTGAATGCAGCTAAATCAGGTTTAGGCGTTGCTATGGGGCGTAAGCAGCTAATCGAAAAAGCACTGAACAGTGGGGAATTGATAAACCCATTTGGAGAATTAAAGCCGATCCAATCTCAACAAGGCTATTTTCTGGTCACCCATGAAGACAGGAAGGAGCAGCCTATTATCAAGGCATTTAGGGAGTGGATTCTGGAAAAAGTACAGGCCCACTGAACAGTGAGCCTGTTATAGAGGTCTTATTAGCTAAAGCTGTTACTCAACCGTTACCGACTTAGCCAAATTTCGTGGCTGATCCACGTCCGTGCCTTTCAAAATTGCTACATGATAAGAGAGCAACTGTAGCGGAATGGTGTATAGCACGGGCTGCATGATCTCATCACATACAGGCATATTCAGTACATAAGTGCCTTCTTCTGATTGCACTTTGTCAGAGCCTGCGAAGACAAACAGTTCACCACCACGAGCGCGGACTTCCTGTAGGTTTGCCTTCAGCTTATCCAGCATATCATTCTGCGGAGCGACTGCGACAACTGGCATCTCTTTATCGACCAACGCCAATGGGCCGTGTTTTAGCTCACCTGCTGGGTAAGACTCCGCATGGATATAAGAGATCTCTTTCAGCTTAAGCGCACCCTCTTTTGCCACAGGGTACAAAGTGCCGCGGCCTAGGAACAGTGAATGATTCTTTTCAGCAAAAGATTGCGCCATCTGCTCTATATCACTATCCATTGCTAGAGCTTGCTGAACCTGTTCAGGAAGCTTTTTAAGCGCGGTGATGATGGCTGCTTCAGTTTCTTCGGTTAAGCCATTACGACGGCCAAGTGCGATTGTCGTTAGCATCAACGCCACTAATTGTGTCGTAAACGCTTTAGTCGACGCCACACCAATCTCTGGACCCGCGTTAGTCATCAAGGTCAGATCTGATTCACGCACCAAAGAGCTGCCCGGAACGTTGCAGATAACCAGGGACGCCAAAACACGATCCTGAATTTCACGTAGCGCAGCTAACGTATCTGCTGTTTCACCAGACTGTGAAATGGTCAGGAATAGCGTACCTTCAGGAATCACAACTGAACGGTAACGGTACTCACTGGCAACCTCGACCATACATGGGATACCGACGAGATCTTCTATCCAGTACTTAGCAATCAAACCCGCATGGTAACTCGTACCACAAGCAATGATCTGTACCTGCTTAACCTGATCAAACACTTCTGCTGCTTTAACGCCGAAGCATTGTTCCAGCAGTTTATCTTCACTGATACGCCCTTCTAAACACGCTTTGATCACTTCTGGCTGCTCATAGGTCTCTTTAAGCATATAGTGCTTAAATTCACCTTTATCCGCAGAGCTTACACCGTGTTCAAACTGGCTAACTTCACGCTCTACTTTTTTACCGGAGATATCCGTTACCGTGATATCTGCCGCCGTCAGGGTCGCAACATCACCATCCTCCAAGAACATAAAACGGTCTGTTACTTGTAATAACGCTAGTTGATCGGAGGCGATAAAGTTCTCGCCAATACCAACACCGATCACCAACGGGCTACCTTTACGCGCGGTTACCAACTGGGAAGGATCTGCTTTTTCGATCACGCCCAACGCGTAAGCACCTTCAAGCTGGCCAATAATATTGGAAACGGCAGTGTGCAAAGAGCTGGTTGATTTAAGCTCTCTAGCAAGTAAGTGTGCAATTACTTCAGTATCAGTTTCTGAGCTAAATTTATAACCATCGTTTTGCAGATCGGCTTTTAGCTCTTCAAAATTCTCGATAATACCGTTGTGTACGACTGCCAGTTGGTCACCGGACATATGCGGATGAGCATTCGCTTCACAAGGTACACCGTGAGTCGCCCAACGGGTATGTGCGATACCTGTTGTACCCACTAGAGGCTGCTCTTGTAAGGCATCAGAGAGCGCTTGAACCTTGCCATTACGGCGACAACGTTGAATACCCGCTTCGGTCTGCAATGCGACGCCAGCAGAGTCATAGCCGCGATATTCCAAACGACGCAAACCTTCTAGCAGGATTTCCTGAACAGGCCTAGCTGCAACAGCGCCTACAATTCCACACATGCTTAGTTTCCTTTCTTCTTAGGACGCGGCCAGTTTTTCAATTCAGTTTGTTTTGCACGAGTAATCGCAAGCGCATCATCGGATACAGGTTTAGCAATCGTTGAACCTGCGCCGACAGTCGCCATAGCGCCCACTTTAACCGGTGCAACCAGCGCAGTATTAGAACCAATAAATGCGTTGTCACCGATTTCTGTCAGCGACTTATTTACGCCGTCGTAGTTACAAGTAATAGTACCGGCGCCGATGTTTACATCTTTACCCAGTACAGCATCGCCCACATAGGAAAGGTGATTGATCTTACTTCCTTCACCCACAATCGCTTTTTTGGTCTCTACAAAGTTTCCAACCTTAGCTTTAGCAGAAAGCTGAGTGCCTGGGCGTAAACGAGCAAACGGACCGATATCGCAAGATTCAGCAATCACAGCATCTTCAATCACTGTATTTGCCTTGATACGAGTACCCGCTGCAACAGTACAGTTTTTCAGGTAACAGTTTGGTTCGATTACAACATCGTCACCCAGAACAACATCACCCTCTAAAACAACGTTTACATCGATCAGAAGGTCCTGACCAATAGAGACATTACCGCGCACATCAACACGCGCCGGATCAGCCAACGTTGCACCGTTCACCATCAACCATTCAGCACGTTGCAACTGATACCAGCGTTCTAGTTCAGCCAACTGAACGCGGTTGTTAACCCCTTGGACTTCCTCTTCAGCTTCAGGCTGAATCGCGCTGATCTTCACGCCACCATTGGCAGCCATCGCGATGATATCAGTCAGATAATATTCGCCTTGCGCATTTTCAGAGGATAGCTGCGGTAACCAATCAGCAAGATACTGGCTCTTAACCGCTAAAATTCCGGTATTTACTTCATTGATCAGGTGCTGCTCTGGCGAAGCATCTTTATGCTCAACAATCGCCACAACTTTGTCTTCGCTATTACGTACGATGCGGCCGTAACCGGTAGGATCTTTTAGATTCACTGTCAGTAGTGCCAAATCCCCTGTAGCGGCGATATCCACCATCTCTTGCATAGTGGCAGCTTGTGTTAGCGGCACATCGCCATAAAGCACAAGCACAACACTGTCTTCAGCCACTTCAGGCATCGCCTGAGCCACCGCATGCCCTGTACCTTTTTGTTCTGCCTGCAAAGCAAAGTTAAGCGCTTGACCCTGCAGCTCTTCACATAATTTATCCGCGCCATGACCGATCACAACGTGCGTATTCACACCCTGCAGTGACGATGCGGTATCGATTACATGTTGCACCATCGCTTTACCGCCAACCTTGTGCAGTACTTTAGGGAGTTTGGATTTCATACGGCTACCCTGACCAGCAGCCAAAATGACAACGTCTACAGACATAGTCTTACCTTTCCTTTGTAGGTTTACGCTTTATTTTAATCGCACTTTAAAGTAAAACTAAAACCATACAATCCCTTTTGTCACAAATTTTATGACAATTATGAATAACGACGTTTTTAAAATATTGGGCTTAAACCCTAGAGAAATTGAGATCTATAAAGCCTTATTGACCTTAGGGGCAAGTTCTATACGAACAATTGCTGACAAATCAGGGGTTAATCGCGGTAGTGCCTATGAAAGTCTCAAAGAGATGCAGCAAAAAGGGATTGTGACCTATCAACCTAAAGGCAAGCGACGTTTATTCGCCCCTGTAGATCCAGATATTCTTTTACAGCTGGCTGAAGATCGTCGACAGAACTTAGATAAAGCGATCGACGAGCTGAAACAAAGCATTATTCCTGAGCTGCAGCACCTTAAACCTGACTTTAATACTGCCAATGTCAGCTTCTATGAAGGCGATGACGGTATAGAGCACGTACTGAAAGACATTCTGGTTACGGTGTCTAGCTCAGATGCTGATAGCTACTCAGTCTTCTCCTCCAAGCCGATCAGGAAGCACCTCTATCGACCCTTCCCTAACTTCACTAACCAGCGCATACAACGTGGTATTAACGTACGCGCCATTGCAATCGGTGATGGAGGTGAAGACGCTCTGCTATCAGAACGTAAGTGGATCAAAACGGAAGGTAAAGTAGATGCAGCTTATATCGCGATCTACCCACCTAAATGTGCAATCATCTCACTCGCTTCAGAAAACTACCCAACAGCGGTAGTGATTGATTCGCCGGAAGTAGCCGGTGCTCAGAAAATCATCTTTGATACGCTATGGCGACTGCTGTAGCTCACCTAAAAATATCACACTCTCCTTAACAGCTAAAACGATCTCAATTGCCTCCTTTTAATTGAGTTATATTATAACATTACACTTCATGTCATAATTGGCCGGGTTTATAGCCACTCACCCGAAGTACGAGACACAAAGGTATTGCAGCAATGAAAGACACATTGATTAAGAACGCGATCATTATCAATGAAGGCGAACAAAGAGAAGTCGATCTAAGAATTAAAGACCAAAGAATCGATCTAATTGCTGCTGATATAGACGCTAAAGCTACCGACACAGTTATCGATGCTAAGGGGTGCTGGCTACTTCCAGGAATGATCGACGATCAGGTGCATTTCCGTGAACCAGGCTTAACACATAAAGGCAGTATCGCAACCGAATCGCGCGCGGCAGTTGCCGGAGGCATCACTAGCTATATGGAGATGCCAAATGTTAACCCTTCAACAACCAATGCAGCTGCACTAGAGAATAAATACAATATTGCGGCGCAAAACTCGGCAGCAAACTATGCATTCTATCTAGGAGCAACAGAAGATAACTTAGACGATATAAAAGCCTTAGATCCGACCAAAACCTGTGGCGTAAAAGTGTTTATGGGTGCCTCTACCGGTAACCTACTCGTCGAGAACCCAACCGCTTTAGAAGGGATCTTCCGTGAAAGCCCTGTCTTGATCGTTACACATTGCGAAAGCGGCCCGGTCATCGCCAACAACCTAAAACGTGTTCAAGACACCGGACGTAAGATTACGATACACGACCATCCTATTATTCGTGATGATGAAGCCTGCCTTGCTTCCTCATCTTACGCAGTAGAACTAGCAAAGAAATACCAAAGCAATCTTCATGTTCTGCATATCACTACAGAAAAAGAGCTGAGCTTATTTCAATCAGGCCCTGTCCAAGGCAAGAAGATCACAGCAGAAGCTTGCGTACATCATCTATGGTTTAGTGCTGAAGATTACGAAACGCGCGGTAACTTAATTAAATGCAACCCAGCAATTAAATCCCTACAGGATCGCAATGCACTGCTAAATGCACTTAAAACTGGGCAGATCGATATCATCGCAACCGATCACGCTCCGCACACACTGACCGAGAAGCTGGTTGATTATTCAGATGCACCAGCAGGCCTTCCCCTTGTCCAACACGCTCTACTAACCTTATTAGAGCACGTTAATTTAGGCCGTATGTCGATCGAACAAGTTGTCGAGAAAGTATGCCATAACCCTGCTATCCGTTATGGTGTTTTAGAACGTGGATTTATTCGCGAGGGTTACTTTGCCGATCTAGTTCTGGTTGATCCGAAAAAATCGACATTGGTAAGCCATGCGAATAGCCTATACCACTGTGAATGGACTCCGTTTGACGGCCTAGAATTCTCGGGTCAGATAAAATCGACTTGGGTAAATGGACACCTGGTATATGATGGTACACAGACACTAGTTCAGGAAGGCGTTGCTAAACCATTAGCCTTTTCTGGTCTATAACAGTCTAAAGATACGCTTAACTTCTAATAAAAAATAACAAAGCCTCTATCACCTGTTAGAGGCAACAATTAGGAGCAACAATGCTTAGAAAGTGTCCGGCGGGTTACTACCCAGAAGTGTCAGACAAGGCCTTTATTGACCCTACAGCCATCGTTTGTGGCCGTGTGATTATCGAAGATAATGTTTTTGTTGGCCCTTACGCTGTAATCAGAGCCGATGAGGTTGATGCATCAGGTGATATGCAGCCCGTACTGATCAAACAAGGCTCTAATCTTCAAGATGGCGTAGTGATTCACTCAAAGGCCGGTGCAGAAGTTATAGTAGGTGAGCGTACCTCTATCGCCCATCGCTCGATTGTACATGGCCCATGTACAGTCGGTGACGATGTCTTTATCGGCTTTAACAGTGTCGTCTTCCGCTGCCATATAGGCGACGGTAGTGTGATTAGACACAATGCCGTAGTCGAAGGGGTCGATCTACCAGAACGCTCTCACGTGCCTCCTATGACGGCCATAGCGCATGAATCTGATCTAGCGTCGGTCGAAAAGGTATCGCCTGAATTCTCTTCGTTTTCAGAATCCGTCGTCTCAGCCAACCATGTGCTAGTCGAAGGCTATAAAGAGCTAGGCGACGAGCTCTAACAGCCTTCAATCTTTTCTTTTAGCTCCATCAAATCAGGCACCCTTGGGTTGTCTTTTTATTAGGATGTTAGTTGCTAGTGAGTGTATGTGGGTTAAGCCTAGTATAACCACTTCGTTCAGTATTGTTTTAGCTCCACAACGAAAAAACCCCGATCACATCGTGACCGGGGTTTTCTCTTAATTAAATGCTTGGCGATGACCTACTCTCACATGGGGAAGCCCCACACTACCATCGGCGATGTTGCGTTTCACGTCTGAGTTCGGGATGGATTCAGGTGGTTCCACAACTCTATGGTCGCCAAGCAAAACTGTTACAACTTAGATCTGATTCTTCTTTTATTTGATCTAGATAGTTTATCGACTGTAGCTTAACTACGCGCTAATTCGTTACTCTCTATCGTCTTACGTATCTTACAAGTCACTTGCCAAACGCCTTGGGCGTTATATGGTCAAGCCTCACGGGCAATTAGTATTGGTTAGCTCAACGCCTCACAGCGCTTCCACACCCAACCTATCAACGTCGTAGTCTTCAACGGCCCTTTAGGGGAATCAAGTTCCCAGTGAGATCTCATCTTGAAGGAGGCTTCCCGCTTAGATGCTTTCAGCGGTTATCCCGTCCGAACGTAGCTACCCGGCAATGCAATTGGCATCACAACCGGTACACCAGAGGTTCGTTCACTCCGGTCCTCTCGTACTAGGAGCAACTCTTCTCAAATCTCAAACGCCCACGGCAGATAGGGACCGAACTGTCTCACGACGTTCTAAACCCAGCTCGCGTACCACTTTAAATGGCGAACAGCCATACCCTTGGGACCGGCTTCAGCCCCAGGATGTGATGAGCCGACATCGAGGTGCCAAACACCGCCGTCGATGTGAACTCTTGGGCGGTATCAGCCTGTTATCCCCGGAGTACCTTTTATCCGTTGAGCGATGGCCCTTCCATACAGAACCACCGGATCACTAGAACCTACTTTCGTACCTGCTCGACGTGTCTGTCTCGCAGTCAAGCACCCTTCTACTCTTGCGCTCATTGCATGATTTCCGACCATGCTGAGGGTACCTTCGTGCTCCTCCGTTACTCTTTGGGAGGAGACCGCCCCAGTCAAACTACCCACCACACAATGTCCCCGATCCCGCTTAGGGAACTGGGTTAGAACCTCAACATTACCAGGCTGGTATTTCAAAGGTGGCTCCACCCTATCTGGCGACAGGGTTTCAAAGCCTCCCAGCTATTCTACACAAGTAATGTCAAAGTCCACTGTGAAGCTGTAGTAAAGGTTCACGGGGTCTTTCCGTCTAGCCGCGGGTAAACTGCATCTTAACAGCTATTTCAATTTCACTGAGTCTCGGGTGGAGACAGTGTGGCCATCGTTACGCCATTCGTGCAGGTCGGAACTTACCCGACAAGGAATTTCGCTACCTTAGGACCGTTATAGTTACGGCCGCCGTTTACCGGGGCTTCGATCAAGAGCTTCGCGCAAGCGCTAACCCCATCAATTAACCTTCCGGCACCGGGCAGGCGTCACACCCTATACGTCCTCTTTCGAGTTTGCAGAGTGCTATGTTTTTAATAAACAGTCGCAGCCACCTGGTATCTTCGACCGGCCTCAGCTTAGGGAGTAAATCCCATCACCAAAACCGGCGCACCTTCTCCCGAAGTTACGGTGCCATTTTGCCTAGTTCCTTCACCCGAGTTTTCTCATACGCCTTAGTATTCTCTACCTGACCACCTGTGTCGGTTTAGGGTACGGTTAGTCATAACCTGAAGCTTAGAGGATTTTCCTGGAAGCATGGCATCAACTACTTCAGTCCATAAAGGACCTCGTCATCGATTCTCGGTCTTAAAAGAGCCCGGATTTACCTAAGCTCTAAACCTACTATCTTAAACGCGGACAACCAACGCCGCGCTAGCCTAGCCTTCTCCGTCCCCCCATCGCAGTTATGAGCAGTACAGGAATATTAACCTGTTTCCCATCGGATACGCTCTTCAGCCTCTCCTTAGGGGCCGACTCACCCTACCTCGAATAGCGTTGGATAGGAACCCTTGGTCTTCCGGCGGGGAGGGTTTTCACCTCCCTTATCGTTACTCATGTCAGCATTCGCACTTCTGATACCTCCACGGTGCCTTACAGCTTCCGCTTCAACAGCTTACAGAACGCTCCTCTACCATGCACAAAGTGCATCCGTAGCTTCGGTGTTATGCTTAGCCCCGTTATATCTTCCGCGCGGGCCGACTCGACTAGTGAGCTATTACGCTTTCTTTAAAGGGTGGCTGCTTCTAAGCCAACCTCCTAGCTGTCTAAGCCTTCCCACATCGTTTCCCACTTAGCATAAACTTTGGGACCTTAGCTGACGGTCTGGGTTGTTTCCCTTTCCACGACGGACGTTAGCACCCGCCGTGTGTCTCCCGTGATTGAACTCATGGGTATTCGGAGTTTGCATCGGGTTGGTAAGTCGGGATGACCCCCTAGCCGAAACAGTGCTCTACCCCCATGGTTAGACACGAGGCACTACCTAAATAGTTTTCGAGGAGAACCAGCTATCTCCGAGTTTGATTAGCCTTTCACTCCTATCCACAAGTCATCCGCTGGCTTTTCAACGACAGTCGGTTCGGTCCTCCAATGCATGTTACTGCATCTTCAACCTGCCCATGGATAGATCACTCGGTTTCGGGTCTACTCCTAGCGACTGGACGCCCTATTAAGACTCGGTTTCCCTACGGCTCCGCAAATGCTTAACCTTGCCACTAAAAGTAAGTCGCTGACCCATTATACAAAAGGTACGCAGTCACCGTCCGAAAACGGCTCCCACTGCTTGTACGTACACGGTTTCAGGGTCTATTTCACTCCCCTCACAGGGGTTCTTTTCGCCTTTCCCTCACGGTACTGGTTCACTATCGGTCAGTCAGGAGTATTTAGCCTTGGAGGATGGTCCCCCCATATTCAGACAGCGTTTCACGTGTGCCGTCCTACTCGATTTCACTTTAAAAGACCTTTCACATACGGGGCTATCACCCACTATGGCCACACTTTCCAGAGTGTTCTGTTAAATCTAATAAAGCTTAAGGGCTAGTCCCCGTTCGCTCGCCGCTACTTAGGGAATCTCGGTTGATTTCTTTTCCTCTGGGTACTTAGATGTTTCAGTTCCCCAGGTTCGCCTCTAATAACCTATGTATTCAGTTAAAAGATACCTATAAATAGGTGGGTTTCCCCATTCGGAAATGTCCGGATCAAAGGTTGTTTACCACCTCCCCGAACCTTATCGCAGGTTACAACGTCCTTCATCGCCTCTGACTGCCAAGGCATCCACCGTGCACGCTTAGTCACTTGACCATATAACCCGAAGGCGTCTGGAATCACAGTAACTTGTATTGCTAGTAACGATAGATTTCGCCGAATTGGCGCATGCAGTAAAACTACATGTCTTAAATCTAAATCAAATGAATCAAATCCAAATTGTTAAAGAGCGTTTAAAGCAAAAAAGCTTTAAAAGATAATGTCTTAAACGACAATATGTTTTAAAACTCTTCCTTCTCATCCGCAAGGATGATGGTGGAGCTATGCGGGATCGAACCGCAGACCTCCTGCGTGCAAAGCAGGCGCTCTCCCAGCTGAGCTATAGCCCCAAGAAAAACAGTAAGGCTATTGATTGGTAGGCCTGAGTGGACTTGAACCACCGACCTCACCCTTATCAGGGGTGCGCTCTAACCAGCTGAGCTACAAGCCTACACCGTTGCTCTTAACTTCTCTGATCAGATAATTCGTGTGAACGCTTGCCGAGAATCGGCTTTCGTTTAAGGAGGTGATCCAGCCCCAGGTTCCCCTAGGGCTACCTTGTTACGACTTCACCCCAGTCATGAACCACACCGTGGTAACCGCCCTCCCGAAGGTTAAGCTAGCTACTTCTGGTGCAATCCACTCCCATGGTGTGACGGGCGGTGTGTACAAGGCCCGGGAACGTATTCACCGCGACATTCTGATTCGCGATTACTAGCGATTCCGACTTCATGGAGTCGAGTTGCAGACTCCAATCCGGACTACGACCGGTTTTCTGAGATTAGCTTACCCTCGCAGGTTCGCGGCCCTCTGTACCGGCCATTGTAGCACGTGTGTAGCCCAACTCGTAAGGGCCATGATGACTTGACGTCGTCCCCACCTTCCTCCGGTTTGTCACCGGCAGTCTCCTTAGAGTTCCCACCCGAAGTGCTGGCAAATAAGGACAAGGGTTGCGCTCGTTACGGGACTTAACCCAACATTTCACAACACGAGCTGACGACAGCCATGCAGCACCTGTCTCAGAGTTCCCGAAGGCACGAAACTATCTCTAGTAACTTCTCTGGATGTCAAGAGTTGGTAAGGTTCTTCGCGTTGCGTCGAATTAAACCACATGCTCCACCGCTTGTGCGGGCCCCCGTCAATTCATTTGAGTTTTAACCTTGCGGCCGTACTCCCCAGGCGGTCTACTTATCGCGTTAGCTGCGCCACTAAAAGATCAAGTCTCCCAACGGCTAGTAGACATCGTTTACGGCGTGGACTACCAGGGTATCTAATCCTGTTTGCTCCCCACGCTTTCGCACCTCAGTGTCAATATCGGTCCAGGTAGTCGCCTTCGCCACTGGTGTTCCTTCCTATATCTACGCATTTCACCGCTACACAGGAAATTCCACTACCCTCTACCGTATTCTAGATTGGCAGTATCAGGTGCAGTTCCAAGGTTGAGCCCTGGGCTTTCACATCTGACTGACCAATCCACCTACGCGCGCTTTACGCCCAGTAATTCCGATTAACGCTCGCACCCTCCGTATTACCGCGGCTGCTGGCACGGAGTTAGCCGGTGCTTCTTCTGCAGTTAACGTCACAGCTAGCAGGTATTAACTACTAACCTTTCCTCACTGCTGAAAGTGCTTTACAACCCTAGGGCCTTCTTCACACACGCGGCATGGCTGCATCAGGCTTGCGCCCATTGTGCAATATTCCCCACTGCTGCCTCCCGTAGGAGTCTGGACCGTGTCTCAGTTCCAGTGTGGCTGATCATCCTCTCAGACCAGCTAGAGATCGTCGCCTTGGTGAGCCATTACCTCACCAACTAGCTAATCTCACGCAGGCTCATCCAATAGTGCAAGGTCCGAAGATCCCCTGCTTTCCCCTTAGGGCGTATGCGGTATTAGACCAAATTTCTCTGGCTTATCCCCCGCTACTGGGTAGATTCCTACGCGTTACTCACCCGTCCGCCACTCGTCATCAACTAGCAAGCTAGTCATGTTACCGTTCGACTTGCATGTGTTAGGCCTGCCGCCAGCGTTCAATCTGAGCCATGATCAAACTCTTCAGTTTAAATCATTTGTGTTACCAGGAATGTGGTAACGGGCTCTAGTACTAAACAACCGGATAACATTCTTAAGAACGTTAAACCTTTGTAAATCGCTTTAAATGAATTCACTTGGTTGCTTGTCTAGAAAAAGTTTGCTTCTTCTCAACAAGCGCCCACACGAATTATCTGATCAAATTGTTAAAGAGCGTTGCTTTCTTGACTCTCCGCTGAATCAGCGTTTCGTCTCAAGCGAGGCGCATATTCTACTTTGCGCTCATTCAAAGTCAACCGTTTATTTTGCAATTTTGTAAAAAGTTTTTACTCAGCAACCGGACTTTGAATCCTGCTCCGTAAGCAATCTTAAAAACCAATGTTTTCAACCACTTACCAAGCACCTCACTCAGCTCTGCAGCCCCTTAAAAAGCGGCCTCCCTAAGCAAGGACGGCGAATTCTACAGATATATAAAAAGGCGTCAACACTTAATTTAAAAAAATTGGCATCTGGTTAAGGCTGGCACCTGTAAGCTTTGCGTTTTTTCAAATGCGTAATGTTAAAAGGTGTCCTATAAAACGGGTTAACTCCATAGTTGTACCCTTGCAAATAACAAACATTGAGAATTTTTTGTGTCTGCCCCAAGCAGAAACAAAAAAGGCAACCCGAAGGTTGCCTTTTAGAACTAATGATTTGTAAGAGTCAGTCTTAACGACCAAGCTTCTTACGAATCTGCTGTAGGGTACGAAGCTGAGCCGCAGCTTCAGCCAGCTGACTCGCTGCTTTAGAGTATTCGAACTCTGCAGTTTTATCAGACATCGCCTGTTCAGCATGTTTCTGTGCTTCTTGAGCTTTCGCTTCATTAAGGTCTGCAGCATGTAGAGCAGTGTCTGCAAGTACAGTTACCTTATGAGGCTGAACTTCAATGAAGCCACCGGATACGTAGAAGATATCCTGTTCGCCACCCTGTTTGCGTAGCTCGACAGGGCCTGGTTTTAGTTCCGTCAGAAGCGGAGCGTGACCTGGATATACACCCAGATCACCCAGGCTACCTGTTACGGATACGAATTCAATAAGGCCAGAGAATAGTTCTTCTTCAGCACTTACGATGTCGCAATGAACAGTCATAGCCATATTTATACCTCGTAAAGGTTAGCTAAAGGCAATTACATGCCTTTAGCTTTCTCGATCGCTTCGTCGATACCACCGACCATGTAGAACGCCTGCTCTGGCAGATCGTCGTACTGGCCTTCCAGGATGCCTTTAAAGCCGCTGATAGTTTCTTTCAGTGGCACGTATTTACCAGGAGCACCGGTGAATACTTCAGCTACGAAGAACGGCTGAGATAGGAAACGTTGCATCTTACGAGCACGTGCTACCAAAGCTTTATCTTCTTCAGACAGTTCGTCCATACCTAGAATCGCGATGATGTCTTTCAGCTCTTTATAGCGCTGTAGTACACCCTGAACGTTACGAGCGATCTCGTAGTGTTCTTGACCGATTACTAGTGGGTCTAGCTGACGAGATGTAGAGTCCAGTGGATCTACCGCTGGGTAGATACCTAGCTCTGCGATTTGACGAGACAATACTACTGTTGCGTCAAGGTGAGAGAAGGTTGTCGCTGGAGACGGGTCAGTCAAGTCATCGGCTGGTACGTATACCGCCTGGATAGACGTGATGGAACCAGTCTTAGTAGAAGTGATACGCTCCTGAAGAACGCCCATCTCTTCTGCTAGAGTTGGCTGGTAACCTACCGCTGAAGGCATACGACCTAGAAGTGCTGATACCTCAGTACCCGCTAGTGTGTAACGGTAGATGTTGTCTACGAACAACAATACGTCACGACCTTCGTCACGGAATTTCTCAGCCATAGTCAGGCCAGTCAACGCTACACGTAGACGGTTACCTGGAGGCTCATTCATCTGACCGTATACTAGAGATACTTTATCCAATACGTTGGATTCTTTCATCTCGTAGTAGAAGTCGTTACCCTCACGAGTACGCTCACCTACACCGGCAAATACGGAGAAACCTGAGTGCTCGATCGCGATGTTACGGATCAGCTCCATCATGTTTACGGTTTTACCTACACCCGCACCACCGAACAGACCAACTTTACCACCCTTAGCGAACGGACATACAAGGTCGATTACCTTGATACCAGTTTCTAGTAGTTCGTTAGATGCAGACTGCTCATCGTAAGAAGGCGCTTTACGGTGAATAGGCATACGCTCTTCTTCACCGATTTCGCCACATTCATCAATTGGGTTACCCAATACGTCCATGATACGACCCAGTGTTGCTGTACCAACAGGTACAGATACTGGAGCACCAGTGTTTGCAACTTCCAAACCACGGCTTACGCCTTCTGTTTGGCCCATTGCAATCGCACGTACAACACCATCACCCAGCTGTTGCTGAACTTCAAGTGTCAGGCCGGTTTTAGATACAGTTAATGCATCGTAAACCTTCGGTACAGAGTCACGTGGGAATTCCACGTCTACTACCGCGCCGATAATCTGAACAATAGTTCCGCTACTCATGTTCGGATCCTCTTAAAATTTAACCTGTGACCTGTTATTAAACAGCTGCAGCACCACTAACGATCTCAGAGATTTCCTGAGTAATCGCTGCTTGACGAGCTTTATTGTAAATCATCTCTAGCTCGTCAATCATGTCGCCAGCATTGTCTGTTGCGTTCTTCATCGCCAACATACGTGCTGCCTGTTCACAGGCATTGTTCTCAACCACGGCCTGGTAGACCAAGGACTCAACGTAACGAACCAGCAAGCTGTTTAACAGCTCTTTAGCATCTGGCTCATATAGGTAATCCCAATGATGGTTAAGCTTTTCTTCGTCGTCTTCCGCCTTCAGTGGAAGCACCTGATTGACTACAGGCTGCTGTGTCATCGTGTTAACGAAATCGTTAGATACGATGAACAGTTTGTCCAGCTTGCCTTCGTCGTAAGCATCTAGCATGACCTTAACTGACCCGATTAGATCCGCCACTTCTGGCGCATCACCTAGGTGAGTTTTTGCTGCTACTACATTGCCGCCATAGTTCTTAAAGAAAGATGAGGCTTTGCTACCTAGCGCACAGACATCGATGTCGATGCCTTGGTCATGGAACTCTTTCATGCTTTTAACAGCTGCTTTGAACGCATTCACGTTCAAACCACCACACAAGCCACGGTCGGTTGCAACAATTACAAAACCAACTCGCTTAGTCTCACGCTCCTGCATGTACAAGTGTCTGTACTCAGGGTTGGACTTGGCTAGGTGCTGGATTACACCACGGATACTCCGCGCGTACGGGCGAGAAGACTCCATGCGATCCTGTGCTTTACGCATCTTAGAAGCAGCAACCATTTCCATAGCGCTGGTAATCTTCTTAGTGCTCTGCACACTCGCAATTTTTGTCTTAATCTCTTTTCCGACTGCCATAGTTCCGCCTATATAGCTTTGTGTTAGATCTGCATGACTAGCATGCAGATCGATCACTCAAAACGAGTTCTTACCAAGCTTGTGTAGACTTGAACTTCTCGATACCAGCCTTGAACTGAGCAGCAATCTCATCAGAGTAGTTGCCAGTTGCGTTGATGTCGTTCATAAGATCAGCGTATTCGCTGTTGAAGAACGCAATCAAAGCTGCTTCGAAGTCCAGTACTTTATCAAGTGCTACACCTTGTAAGTAACCTTCGTTAGCAGCGTACAGGCTAAGACCCATGTCAGCGATAGACATTGGAGAGTACTGTTTCTGCTTCATCAGCTCAGTTACAGACTGACCGTGCTCAAGTTGTGCACGAGTAGCGTCATCAAGGTCAGAAGCGAACTGTGCGAATGCCGCAAGTTCACGGTACTGTGCAAGTGCTAGACGAACACCGCCACCTAGTTTCTTGATGATCTTAGTTTGAGCTGCACCACCTACACGGGATACGGATAGACCAGCGTTGATTGCTGGACGTACACCAGAGTTGAACAAGTCAGTTTCTAGGAAGATCTGACCGTCAGTGATGGAGATTACGTTTGTTGGTACGAATGCGGATACGTCACCACCTTGAGTTTCGATTACAGGCAGAGATGTTAGGGAACCAGTCTGGCCCTTAACTTCACCGTTTGTAAACTTCTCAACGTAGTCAGCGTTTACACGCGCAGCACGCTCAAGTAGACGAGAGTGCAAGTAGAATACGTCACCAGGGTATGCTTCACGACCTGGCGGACGACGTAGCAATAGGGAAATCTGACGATAAGCCCAAGCTTGCTTAGTTAGATCATCATAGATGATCAGAGCGTCTTCACCGCGGTCACGGAAGTATTCACCCATTGTACAACCAGAGTATGGAGCCAAGAACTGCATTGCTGCAGGGTCAGCGGCACCAGCAGCTACAACGATCGTGTGATCCATTGCGCCGTGCTCTTCAAGCTTACGTACAACGTTAGCGATAGTAGACTGTTTCTGGCCTACTGCAACGTAGATACATTTAACGCCTGTACCTTTCTGGTTGATGATAGCGTCGATAGCAATCGCAGATTTACCAATCTGACGGTCACCGATGATTAGCTCACGCTGACCACGACCGATTGGAACCATTGAGTCGATTGCTTTAAGACCAGTCTGTACAGGCTGATCTACGCCTTGACGCTCGATTACACCAGGTGCAACCTTTTCAACAGCGTCAGTTAATTTAGTTTCTACAGGGCCTTTACCATCGATCGGGTTACCCAGAGCGTCTACTACACGACCCTGCAGTTCCGGACCAATTGGTACTTCCAAGATACGGCCAGTACAACGTGCAGTAGCACCTTCTACTAGATCCTGGTAGTCACCCAGTACTACAGCACCAACGGAGTCGCGCTCAAGGTTAAGCGCCATACCGTAGATACCGCCAGGGAATTCAATCATTTCCCCGTACATAACGTCAGCAAGACCGTGGATCGTAATGATACCATCGGAAACGCTCACTACAGTGCCCTCATTACGGGCTTCTGAAGTCACATCAAGAGTTTCGATGCGCTTCTTGAGAATCTCACTGATCTCAGAAGGATTCAGTTGCTGCATGCTTTTATTCCCCTAGGAATTCATCGCTTCGGCCAACTTCGCGAGTCGCGCGCGAACAGAGCCGTCGATCACCAAGTCGTCAGTGCGAACTACTACACCACCCAAGATAGACTTATCTACTTGTGAGGTCAGTGCTACATCGCGACCTAGTTTAGTTTTCAGTGCCTGAGCAAGTTTTTCTTGCTGCTCGTCCTGTAGTTCAAACGCCGTAGTCACTTCGATATCCAGTGACTTTTCCTGATCTGCTTTCAGTTTATTAAACTGAGCGCTGATCTCAGGCAGTATCTCTAGGCGTTTGTTCTCAGCTAGAAGCTTAAGAAAATTCTTACCCGCGTCATCTGCTTCTTCGCAGATATTGATCATCAGATCAGCTTTCTGCGTATCTGTCAGTGCAGGGTTACCCAGTACACGCACTACGTTCTCTTCTGATGCTGCAGCAGCAGCCAGAGCTAGCGTAGCGGACCACTGATCGAGGTTACCCTTATCCATCGCGTACTCGAAAGCAGCTTTGGTATAAGGCCGAGCGACAGTGTTGACTTCAGCCATCGTTAAACCTCGCTTTAAAGCTCAGCGGCCAGTTTTTCAACAAGCTGCGCGTGTGCCTTCTCATCAATAGAAGCTTCTAGTACTTTCTCAGCACCAGCCAATGCAAGTGTAGCTACCTGAGCGCGCAATGCTTCGCGTGCTTGGTTAACTTCTTGCTCTAGTTCAGCTTCTTTAACCGCTTTAACACGGTTAGCTTCGTCTAGAGCCTTGTCTTTAGCTTCTTCGATAATCTGGTTAGCCCGCTTGTTGGCCTGTTCAATGATGGCGGCTGCTTCTTCTTTGCCCTTACGCATATTTTCAGTGGCTTTTTCTTGAGCCAACTGCAAGTCACGCGCAGCGCGTTCAGCAGCGTCCAGACCTTCAGCAATCTTCTTTTTGCGCTCTGCAAGTGCAGCCGTAATTGGCGGCCACACGTACTTCATGCAGAAAACAACAAAGATAAAGAATGCGATTGCCTGGCCAATGATGGTGATATTGATATTCACGCCATTACCTCTCGCGGTTGTTAATTAAGTAGAACTCGATAGTCGTTGCTTTTACGAGTGACTACTTATGCAACTGCGAACATTAGGTACATGCCAAGACCTACACCGATCATAGGTACCGCATCAACAAGACCCATTACGATGAAGAACTGAGAACGTAGTAGTGGTACTAGTTCAGGTTGACGTGCAGCACCTTCCAAGAATTTACCACCTAGGTTACCGATACCTACAGCAGCACCAATAGCAGCAAGGCCCATTAGAACCGCAGCAGCCAGGAATACTAAAGCGTTAGCCATTTCCATCAGTTTTTCTCCACATTTAAGTTTAAAAGTTAAAGTTTAAAATTTGTTAAAACAGGTTAAAACAGTACTTCAGTTCATGAATTACTTATTAGTGATCGTCATGTGCCATCGCAAGATAAACGATAGTTAGCACCATGAAGATAAACGCCTGCAAAGTAATTACTAGAATATGGAAGATTGCCCATGGCACAGATAGTACCCACTGCGCCCAGAAAGGAAGCAGAGCAATCAAGATAAAGATCATTTCACCCGCATACATGTTACCGAATAGTCGTAGCGCCAGAGAGATTGGCTTAGCCAGTAGGCCTACAACTTCTAGGAACAAGTTGAAAGGAATCATCCATTTACCCATTGGCTGTAGAGACAGCTCAGCAAGGAAGCCAGAAACACCTTTCTGCTTAATGCTGTAGTAAATGATCAAGAAGAATACGCTGAACGCCATACCAAGAGTAGCGTTAGGGTCTGTAGTTGGTACGATCTTCATGTAGCCAACGCCCATTTGTGCAGCGATATAAGGAACCCAATCGATTGGAACAAGGTCCATAAGGTTCATCAGGAAGATCCAGACGAAAATTGTTAGCGACAGAGGCGCAATAACAGGGTTCTTATGGTGGAAAATACCTTTAACGTTATCGTCAACAAACTCAATAATTGTTTCGATAAAGTTCTGGGTGCTTCCAGGTACGCCGGACGTAACTTTTTTCGCTACGCTACGGAACAACCAAAGGAAGAAAATACCCAAGCCAACAGACCAAAGCATAGTATCCACGTGGATTGCCCAAAATCCGAAATCGCCAGGCATGATACCGTTTGCAGTATCTACGAAGCGCCAGCTATCCGAAGCTTCATGATAGCCGAACGTCAGATTCGTCAAGTGGTGGGATATATACTCTGAGGATGTTACTGTGTCGCTACTAGCCATTCTCAGTTTCTCTCGTTCAAAGTTTCAGGAATCTTGTATTCAGGTTCATCTGACCAATCCAACCTAAGATCTGCATCAGAATGAACGTGCCAAATAAGGAAAATGGATTCAGGGGCTGAATCAGGATAAATACGGCAGCAAAACCTACCGCACTTAAAGCCATTTTCCATATTTGGCTCACATACATTTCGGCTAACGCTTGCTTAGCACTCTGACCTGCACTAAATCTCAATGCTCGATCAGCAAAATAGAGGGTAGGTAGAAGGTATAAAACTCCACCTAGCAGTGCCGAATATGCAGTTTCTAAGTTCACTAGTAGTAAACCAGCGCAAAGTAACAAACATATGACTGCTTGAATCAGAAAAATTCTAAATATACGACCGCGTGTTTTACGACTATGGGCTCCCTGCTTGAGGTTCCCCTTGCCCACTGACATTCCAACGCAACCTTACTTAAATTCTGTTCTGACTCTACGCCCCATTTAAGCGCACGCACCCTAAAATGCGAGCCGATTATATGAGCTTAGGGCCTCCGAAACAACAGGCAGTTTACCCATTTGCACTAATGTCGTAGCAACCCTTGCTCTGAGTCACCTTAACTTCAGTGCCAAAGTAGTAATTCAACGCTACTTATTTCAATAATTTCAAAATACTGTCTAAAGATTCAGCATCATCGTAACTGATGGTGATTTTGCCTTTTCCTTTGGCATTTTCACTAATCGCCACCTTAGTTGCGAAGCGCATAGACAACTCACCAGCCAATTCACCTAGGCGAGGGTTAGGTTCTGCTTTTGGTTTTTCTTCCGTTTTAGAACCACCGTCTTGAAGCTTTTTCACTAACGCTTCCGCTTGGCGAACAGATAGACCTTGGCCTGATACTTCCTGTGCTGCAATTAGCTGTTGCTCAGGTTCTAGTGCCAACAATGCCCGCGCATGACCCATTTCTAAGTCGCCGTACTCAAGCATCTTCTTCACTTCATCGGTCAGCTTCATCAGGCGAAGTAAATTGGTTACCGCAGAACGCGATTTACCTACTGCATCAGCCACTTCCTGCTGAGTCAGTTCAAATTCGTCTTGCAGTCGCTGAAGAGAGATCGCTTCTTCGATCGGATTTAGGTTTTCACGCTGGATATTCTCGATAAGTGCCATAGCAATGGCCGCTTCATCCGGAACATCTTTCACGATTGCAGGGATCTCAGATAGGTCAGCCATCTGAGTGGCACGCCAACGGCGTTCACCTGCGATAATTTCATAGCGATCAGAATCAACCGGACGTACCACGATCGGCTGCATAACACCTTGGGCACGAATCGAGTTGGATAGTTCTTCCAAAGCTTGAGGCTCAATATCGCGACGTGGTTGATAACGTCCACGTTGAATCACACTGACAGGAAGCAACTGATAACCATCTATAGATTCAGCGCTTTGAACGGATACCTGTTCTTCTACATCAGTAACGCTGGACAATAGAGCATCCAGACCTTTGCCAAGCCCACGCTTTTTAGCCATTGATTATGCTTCCTGTGACTGTTCTTTTTCTTCAAGTTTGGTACGACGAATCAACTCACCCGCCAAAGCTAAGTAAGCTACGGCTCCTCGGGAGTTTTTATCGTAAAGTAGTGCCGGCAATCCATGGCTTGGTGCCTCAGCTAAACGGACGTTTCTCGGGATTACGGTGCGATAAACTTTATCACCAAAATACTCTACAAGATGCGTAGAAACGTCTTTGGTCAGGCTCATTCGCGGATCGAACATGGTCCGCAAGATACCTTCAATTTTCAAACTAGGGTTTAGACGGGCATTGATTTTATCGATCGTGCCGATCAATGCCGAGATACCTTCCAATGCGTAATATTCGCACTGCATTGGAATAATAACGCCTGCTGATGCTGCTAATGCGTTAACTGTTAGTAGGTTTAGAGATGGCGGATTATCGATCAAGACGTAGTCATAATCCTCATCAACTTCCATCAACGCCATTTTAAGACGAAATTCTCGACGAGGAATCTGCAATAGCTCAACTTCAGCAGCGGTTAGATCACCATTTGAGCCAATGATATCGAAACCTGCCGCTGTGTCTTTAAGGATCGCCTCTTTGATATTCACTTTGTCGGTCAGAACTTCGTAGACCGTATTTTCCAAAGTGTGTTTATCAACGCCGCTGCCCATGCTGGCATTGCCTTGCGGATCCAAATCCACCAGCAATACGCGCTTTTTGGTTGCAGCCAATGAAGCAGCCAGATTTACGCAGGTTGTTGTTTTACCTACGCCTCCTTTCTGGTTTGTGATCGTTAGGATCTTTGCCACGCCTAGCGTCTCCCTAAAACTAGCAGATGCCTTTCCCCTTCTGTTCCCGGTACATCAAGTGGGTAACAGGTCTTAAGTTCATAGCCATCAGGCAATGCTGATAACTCTTCCTCAGGATACAGACCTTTCATTGCAAGAAAAACACCCTCTTGATGACAAAGTTGGTGTGTCCAGTTAATCATGTCTTGCAAAGAGGCGAATGCGCGCGATATCACCTGATCGAAAGGCTCAAAGTTACAGTTTTCAACACGCTCGTTGATCACTGTTAGATTATTTAGACCTAACTCCGTTTTAGCCTGCAATTGGAAACGGGTTTTCTTGCCGTTGCTGTCCAAGGTAGTGACATCAAGCTCAGGATGGCAGATCGCCAATGGGATACCTGGTAAACCTGGGCCACTGCCAACATCGATAATGCGATTGGCTTTGATGTAAGGCACTACGCTCAAACTATCGATAAGATGACGATCGATCATCTCTAACGGATCGCGCACAGCAGTCAGGTTGTAAGCTTTGTTCCATTTGATCAACAAATTCAGGTAACGGAGTAACTGATCTTTTTGCTGATCGTTGATATCCAGACCTAACTGCTGGATACCTTTGTTTAGCTTTGCTTCCAAGATATCTTGGCTTACCTGATTCATGCGTTATCGGCCTTAATTTTAGCTTTGCTCAATTGATGTTTTTTTAGATAAACCAATAACAACGAAATCGCAGCTGGAGTCATACCTTGTATACGAGACGCTTGCGAGATCGTTTCTGGACGAATCTCTTCTAGTTTCGCTTTAAGTTCGTTGGAAAGACCGCCTACTTGGTCATAATCAAAGTTTTCTGGTAGAGGCGTATTTTCCTGACGGCGCATCTGCGCTATCTCATCTTTCTGACGCTCAATATAACCAGCATATTTGTTATGAATCTCAACCTGTTCCGCCACTTGATTATCAGACACAGCTTCACCTTTAAGATGAGCGATATCGTTGTAAACCAGTTCAGGACGTTTTAACAGATCCGCCAAATTGTATTCACGTGTCAGCGGCGTTTTAAGTTTTGGTGCTAACTCATCGGCTTCAGGTGTATTAGGCTGAATCCAGGTAGATTTTAGGCGCTGTTGCTCTAACTCAATCGCTTCACGTTTTTCACAGAATGCCTGCCAACGTTCATCACCCACCAGCCCAAGTTCACGACCTTTTTCGGTCAAACGTAGGTCGGCGTTGTCTTCACGCAGAATTAGGCGATATTCAGCTCGGCTTGTGAACATACGATATGGTTCAGATGTACCTAGGGTAATCAGATCATCCACCAATACGCCGATATAGGCTTCATCACGACGTGGATACCACTGCTCTTTATCTAATGCTCGCAGTGCTGCATTGGCACCGGCCAACAAGCCTTGAGCACCCGCCTCTTCATAACCTGTTGTGCCATTAATCTGACCGGCAAAGTACAGGCCGTTCATGTATTTGGTTTCAAGGGTATGTTTTAGATCTTGCGGGTTAAAGTAATCGTATTCAATCGCATAACCAGGACGAACAATATGCGCATTTTCAAAACCACGGATCGATTGCACAGCTGCTAGCTGAATATCAAACGGCAGCGAAGTAGAGATGCCATTTGGATATAACTCATGGGTTGTCAGACCTTCTGGTTCCACAAATACCTGATGCTGATCTTTATCAGCAAAGCGCATGATCTTATCTTCGATAGATGGGCAGTAACGTGGGCCCACACCCTCAATTACACCTGTATACATAGGCGAACGATCAAGACCGTTTCTTAAAATTTCATGAGTGCGTTCATTAGTATGGGTGATATAGCAACTGATCTGCTCAGGATGATCACTCAATTTACCCATATAGGACATAACCGGCGTAGGTGTATCACCTGGTTGTTCCTGCATCACACTAAAATCAACACTACGTGCATCGATACGAGGCGGTGTCCCCGTTTTTAAACGGTCAACACGGAAAGGGAGTTCACGTAAACGATGAGCAAGTGCGATAGATGGAGGATCGCCTGCTCGACCACCTGAGTGATTCTCTAAACCAATATGGATAACGCCACCAAGGAAAGTACCTGCGGTTAACACAACAGACTTGGCTTTAAAGCGGATACCTGTTTGTGTCACTACACCGACAACTGTCTCACCTTCGATAATAAGATCATCAGCAGATTGTTGGAAAATCTGTAGGTTTTCTTGGTTCTCTAGAATTGAGCGAACAGCTGCTTTGTAAAGAACACGGTCAGCTTGTGCACGTGTTGCTCTTACTGCAGGGCCTTTACGTGAGTTAAGGGTTCGAAATTGAATACCACCTTTATCAGTAGCACGAGCCATAGCTCCATCTAGCGCATCAATCTCTTTAACAAGATGGCTTTTTCCTATTCCCCCAATTGCAGGGTTACATGACATTTGACCTAAGGTTTCGATGTTATGGGTTAGTAATAAGGTCTGTGCTCCAGTTCTTGCTGACGCTAATGCAGCTTCAGTACCTGCATGACCACCACCGATAACAATGACGTCAAAGTGGGTAGGAAAATCCACCGTTGTATTACCTCTATGAAATAAGCTTCGATCAGTGTGCTGAGATCGATTTGAAATGGGCGCTGATTATACCCTTACCTGACCAACTTAGAAATGATCGTTTTTTATACAGCTCTGTTTTTCTTTATATAAGTATTAAAAAAGAGAAAGAATATATGTTTTTTATTTTAATGATTATATATAGCAAGCCCTTTTTCTGGTGATAACCAATTATTTTCCTTATAAATCAGTAAATTGTCGGAATGATAAGCCTTGGTTTATCGTGCATATACTGTCTGCAAAAGGGGCGTGTAAGTTGTGTATATCTAGGCGTCTTTTCCACAGATGGAATTATTCACAACTTTACCCTTAGGATAACTTAGGTTAGTTATACAGGTTATGCACACGATGTGTGAGTAAGTTTTTTTAGACAATGGCTGTAAAAATATTAATCAATCTTTTTATTTCTTGTTGAATATTTATCTATATGATTATAAAGGATAAATTTAAGTTATATCGATGATATAAACAAGATATCCAAAAAATAGGCTTTTTATGTACTAACAGGCTTTTGTGGAAAACCTGATAATAACATTGGATTTAATTGTTGAGATATTGAGGATTATGAATAAAAGCAAAGTGTTAGGGGTTGGCGCTGGTTAGATTGTGTTCTCCCCAAATATCCTACAAAAAAAGTCCTCATCTTAGATGTTCTTAGCGCTCTGACTACTCACACCGCTCAATGAATAGAGGAAAATGACGGAATCGGGCAAAAACTTGCGCGTTTTTAGACTAATTTGCTCGATTTGTACGCATTAAAATTCTCCTTCTTTGGAAACCAGATTAAGGAGGTAAGAAAATGCGCCCTACTTTCAAATTAGCATTACCTATTTCTATATTATTAGCAGGTCTTTCAGGCACTGCGGTAGCACAGCAATTCACACTTAAAAGTACCGATATCAAAGCGGGTGAAACGATGAGTAATACTCAAGAGTTTCAAGGCTTTGGTTGTGAAGGTGGCAATTTATCTCCACAGCTTTCTTGGGAAGGTGCTCCTGAAGGTACAGCAGCATTTGCTATTCAGGTTTACGATCCAGATGCACCAACGGGTAGTGGCTGGTGGCATTGGCAGGTCGTAAATATTCCTAAAGAAGTGACTAGCTTAGAAGCTGGCGCGGGTGATCTAAGCAAAAATTTAATCCCTACTTCTGTAACCCACATCAACAATGACTATGGCTCTAAAGGTTTTGGTGGTGCTTGCCCTCCTAAAGGCCACGGTGTACATCGTTACCAATTTACAGTTCATGCGTTATCTAAAAAACTGCAGCTCCCTGAAGGGGCTTCTTCAGCACTAACGGGCTACATGGTTAATGCTAATTCATTGGCTTCCAGCACGATCGAAGCGCTATACGAACGAAAATAAATTAATGAGAAGGTGCCTTAGAGCTTGCTCTGGATCAGCAGTTTCGAGGCACTCAATTATTTAAAGGGAACTTGGCTTTAATCCAAGTTCAATGTGAGATGGTGAATAACAATAACTAGTCCTCTCATTATCTAAGCTGATGGTTTTAGTTACTAAGAATGAAGCTATTAGCGCAATTTGAATTGAAGTGATTGATAAATTGTGAGGGACACGGAGTGAGTATTTTTAATGGACCAGCTTCAAAGCCTCGGCTATTAGCGTTGCACGGCAAAGGTAGCAACAGCAAAGTTACTGCAATGCAGTTGGAAAATTTGGGTGTAACTGATTCTGAATATGAGATTGTTTATTTAGATGCACCAACGCTTGTCGGTTGTCCAGGAACTGGTGTTGATGAGTTGGCGAAAGATAATTTAGTCGCTGCTCCATGGTACTCGTGGTTACCTGAGTGCGATGATGTTGAAAATGATGTGCTTTTAAGAGCTGTATGCAAATCAGTGGGTTCTGTTCTTTCTGTTATTAAGAACAAAGGCCCATTTGATGGAATTTATGGATTTAGCCAAGGTGCTGTCATTGCGAGTTTAGTGACTGGTTTAGCTACAGATTCTGCATTAATTAAAGCACTAGAGCAGCATATCGGTGATGATTGGATTCAAGAACCAATCAAGCATCAATTCAACATTGCTATATTTGCTTGTGCCGCTGCTCCTCTCACTCTTAAGGAACTAAGAGCTCGTACTGGTTTGGGACAAGAGCCCTCTCCAGCTATTCACACACAAACTGTTCACCTTATTGGTCGTCGTGATAGTCATAAAAAGTGGTCGGAATCATTTGTTGATCACTTGCAGATGGAGCATAGTGAAGTCTTATATTTGCCCGGCGGTCATGAAATAGGTCGTCTGCAACGTAATGATGAGCAACTAGCAGAGGTTATCTATAAAACGCTGCATAACATCATGGCTGATAGTTTAGGTTTTGTAGATCATTATCATTCTTCTCCTATAAGTACTCGTTTAGTTCATCAAGATAAGCAGATAGCGTCGGTTAATCTAGCTGTCGAAGATAAGCCTACAACGATTTTTGACTTATTAGCTCAGCAACCTGGGCATGCTGCACTGTTTCGTAATGCACGTGAACGGAATGCAGATTTAATCACTACTTATGGTGATATGCTCAATTTTGCTCAAGCGGGTGGTGCAGGTGATTTAAGACAACTTGGTGTAAAACAGGATGAAGTTGTTGCTTATCTAGCTCCGGCGGGTGGGTCTGCTGTAGCAGCGGCGGCTTTTCTATCGATTGCAGCACAAACCTGTGCAGTGCCTTTCTCTATCCATATGAACGAGGCAGATGCCCTACTTGCGTTAAAACAATATGGTGTAAAGCATATGGTTTTATTTGCTGGTGTTTCTTCGCAAGGGGTCCAGAGCGCTTTCGAAAAATATGCAGAAAGTGGCAATGCTAAGCTACATCACGCTGTAGTTGATTCAAATGCTTCTCCCGGTCTATTCCGCTACCAGAAACCAATCGCAGATTTTCAGAATGAATCGGCTTTAATTTGCGGGCCTGATGACAATAGTTTACTGCTTAGAACATCAGGTACGACCTCTATTCCAAAAGTGGTGCCTCTCCGTCAGAAAGAACTTGTTATCAATGCAACTGTATTAGCTGATGGTATTGGCATTACCTCTGAAGATGTGACTTATAGCATCATGCCTTTGGACCATATTGGAGGGATTAGTGCGTCTATTCTTTGTAGCCTTTCTGTGGGCGCATCGATTACTTGTGATGGTTTCTATACCCCACAGGGGATGGTTGCAGCGCTTGCTGAATCAAACCCTCGGCCGACATGGTATTCCGCTGTACCCACTATCCATAATGCGACAATACGTTTTCTGAATGATCGCTCTGATAGCTATCTAGGGCCAGATGGCGAGTGGCATGCTCATAATCTTCGTATGGTTAGATCCGGTGCCGCTGCTCTAAAAGAGGATGATCGGGAGCTGCTAAAACGTACGCTAGGTTGTGATGTTGCTACGACTTACAGCATGTCCGAGATGATGCCCATATCTCAGCCTCCTATTACTGAAGAGGGTTGGCAGCAACAGCCGGGTGCCGTTGGTGTGCCTGTTGCGGCATCATTAGCGATAGTTGATCCCATCACCTTACGTCCTCTTCCTTACGGCGAAGAAGGTGAAATTGTTATTTCTGGTCCAACTGTTTTTTCTGGCTATTTAAATAACCCTGAAGCAAATAGTAATTCCCGTTTTCTGATGCGTTCAGATGTTGATCAAACCCTGCATACTTGGTTTATGACCGGTGATTTAGGGCAGATTGATAATGAAGGGGTGTTATCCCTGCGTGGTCGAATTAAAGAACTGATTAAAAAAGGTGGAGAGCAGATCGCTCCGGTTGAAGTTGAGAATGTGATCAGTTTGCACCCGCATGTATCTTCATCTGTTTGTTTCTCTGTGCCATCAGATGATTATGGTGAGGAAGTTGGTTGTGCTCTTATCCTTAAAGGGAGTAATCAGCCGAGTGAGCAGGATCTGATTCAAGAGATCAGAGAAATTTTGATTAAAGAAAAACTCGCCAGTTTTAAATACCCGTCTTATTGGAAAGTGGTAGACGAGGATGACCTGCCGAGAACTGGCAGTAAAAAAATCATTAGGAATGGTTTAGCTGAAGTTTTAGATATCACTAAGCCAAAAGAGATTGAGTTGACCCAATCGGCAAACTCTGCCACACCTGACAGAGCCGAAGATATTGCAGATTTTGGTGTGGCTCCTGTTGCTTCTGCCTCTGCTATTTCGACATCAGGCCCAATCGATCTGAATAAGCCTAAAATCGACTGGGCAGTATTGGCTGGTTTTCGCTTCCTACTCGCCTGTTATGTGATGTTTATGCATATAGGTTCGGATGCTTCGTGGGATGCGTTCTCTAATCTACGCCAGTTCCCTTGGCACGTGCATGCTTTCTTTACTCTAGCTGGTTTCACATTAGCGGCGGTGATGCCCGCGTTAATCCAGAAAAAACTCTCCTTTGTTTCTGCCCGTGTCGCTGGTATGTACCCTCTTTATGGGTTTGCTGTGCTGTTAGCATTAGGAAACTTGGCTGTAGGTTGTCAGCCATCAACCTTTATTACTGATTTCCAATGGGGAGGTCAGCATGCTGGTGGCGATCAACTGTTCTGTCAGGGAACTCCTTGGGTCCAGGATTCATGGTTTGCCAATGTCTTGTTAACTTTAGGTATACATCTAACAGGGCTACAAGCTACGCCACTGTGGGGAGGAACATGGTTCCTTGGCTTCTATATGTGGTTTATATCGATGTATCTGCAGTGCTTGATTGTGTTCCCGTATCTATACAATGCGCTTTACCGCAACCGAGGTAACACAAAGAAATTATTCTTCTTAACCTTGGCTGGTTTAGGCGTTAATTTCCTGATCATTATGTCCTTCTGGTATGGCTACGCCGTCGATGCAACTGGCTATGGTTTCTATGATGCGCTTACAGGTGAACGCACTATCCCAAGTGTGGCTCAGTTAGATTCTGCCGCGCAAGATAATGCCGTTATTCTTGGCTTCTATCTCTTTGCACCATTCTGGATGGTCTACTTTGTTGCGGGTATGTGTGCCGCGTTCCTTTACGATGCTATTCGCCCAACGGAGCAGCGTCGAGCTTATTTATGGGGCTACGTTGCTGATGCTATTACCCTGTTTATGATTCTTGTCAGCATTGCTCATGTGGCGCAAGGTTATTTCCCGCATGGTGCAGATGTGATGAAAGTGTCCCTCGAACCGTTCTTTATGCGCCCAGAGGCAGCCAATACCTTTGCTGATCCAGCTACCGTTAACCGTATTTGGGATAACATTTATGGCCGTTTGTTTGCACCAATTACCCTACTGTGGATCTTTGCGCTCAGTACGGGTCATGGTGTTACAGCTCGAGTCTTAAGGTTTAACCCAATCTCGCAAACGTTAGCTCCAACTGCTTATGCATGTTTTCTTTTCCATCAAATGGTCGGTCAGTGGTATTTCGCTGCGACGCGTAATGGCGAATGGTGGAACTGGTGGAGCGATCAAAAAGCGTATTATTGGTTTAGTCCGCAGCCGGTTGCTGTTGAATGGTATGAGTTCTTCTATGTTGTCGGCTTGGTGGTTCTGTTTGGTAAGTTGGTACAACCGCTCGATCCATTAATTCGCAAAGGCTTTAATCGTTGCCTGAATTGGATTCACTCCAGTGATCATAAAGAAAACGTTGAAAGGGATACTACTCAGGTTATATTGCAAATCGTACAGCGCACAACTGGTATGGAGGCAAAAGCGGAATGGAGTTTAGAGCAATGCGGTTTGGCTTCATTAGGTATTGTTCAGTTCGCAAATACCTTGGAAGCTCAATTCACAACACCAAAGAGCAAAGTTAGTATTGCTGTGACGGAGATAATGGAGGCTGCTGACATTCATAGTATTGCTGCTATTGTTGATCGTTGCCGAACAAATGCGAATGAGGGTAATAGCTCGCAAAATGCTGAAGCTATTCCCGCTTAACCAACATTTCGTCTAACCAAACCATAGCAATTCAGGTGATTTTTAATGCCTGAATTGCTGATTCTTGATCTATAGCCCTTTTTTAACCAGTTTTTTCAGTCGCTTTGCCTTCTAGGATTTATTAACAGATTAACTTGTGTGATATTGCTGTTTACTACAACTTTGTATAAG
The DNA here is from genome assembly GCF_047778055.1 of Neptuniibacter sp. QD34_54. Classification (GTDB taxonomy): domain Bacteria; phylum Pseudomonadota; class Gammaproteobacteria; order Pseudomonadales; family Balneatricaceae; genus Neptuniibacter. Next base: position 3,857,638 of record NZ_CP180546.1, read on the forward strand.
TAACATCAATTGACTGGTTATTCTTATGCCTACGCAAACACTACTCGAATCTGCTAAGCACGCATTAGAGCAAAAACGGTCTTTGCCCTTTTCTGTTTATTCCTCGGTAGAGGAACAACATATCCTAAATGTACCCATACTCAAGCCTTTACTTATCTTTGTACTAAGTGGAGTCAAAAAGCTAGGGAAGGATGAGGAGATGCTGTGTCCTACTGGAAACTTTGTTTTTCTCTCTAACAGTCCAACCATTGATATGAGAAATATTCCTGGAAAAGGTGAATATTTAGCGGTACTGATTGAATTTGAGCATGGTGATTTTGACCACTTCAGGCACCAGAGAAATCATACTAAGAAACATTTTTTAGGTGAGATAGATGGTGTTCTTGAGACTACGTTACAGCAATATATGGAATGGTCTCTAATGGCTCCTGAAGAGGCCTGGCACTTTCGTAAAAAAGAGCTGCTGCAAGTTATGTTATCTCTAGGTCACAATGATGTTTTGGGCTTGATTGAGCCGCCAAGTTTTAGTCATCAATTGCAGGAGATCATAGGTGAAAATATCTCCGGTGATTGTGGAGTCAGCATGCTGACCGAGCGTTTAGCCGTGAGTGAATCTACCTTACGTCGCAAGTTAAAAGCCGAAGGCACCTGTCTGCAAGATCTAAAGGATCGGACTAAATTGGGTTATGGCCTTCATCTTGTGCAAACCACGATGGATCCGATTGGTTTAATAGCAGAGCGTTGTGGCTATCAGTCCCAGTCACGCTTTACTGATAAATTTAAGCAGTTGTTTGATATCACTCCGACCGAGTTACGAAAAACACGCTTACAAAGTTAATGCTTATTCCACTATCACCAGCGTTTCCACTGTGTCGTGGTTTATATAGCGATATTCGACTGAAAAGAGGTGATCTTGGGGCAAGTGTTTATTAATGCTGGTAGTCAGGCTTAAGGTGATTCTGTTTTCTTCAGGGTAAACGGCTTCTAGTTGGGCACTCTCGAACCCCAGCACTTTTTTTGCCTGTGGATAAATAGCTTTATACAGCGCTTCTTTGGCCGAAAATAGGATTGTTAAAAACTGTTCAAAGCTATCAAAAGCGCTTTGGTAGTTTCTGTCTTTGCCAAATAAGATTCTGCCCTCTACCCCTTGCGCCAATTCTGCTGCCATTACCTTTTCTATATCCAGCCCAATAGCTGAATTATTAGATGTTTTAGGCATGACTACAGCTGCAGCTAGATCTTCGCAGTGCGAAATTGAGCCGATAAAACCTTGCGGCCAGATGGGGCTACCATGGGTGCCAATGGTTATTTCTATAGGAGCCGAGAAGCCTGCACTGGTTAAACTTTCGATGGCGCAGAACCGGCCGGCAAGGTATTCACACTGGCGTGTTAAGCTCGAATCACTGATTGAAGGTGGAAGCTTGAGACCTGTTTCAAGTAGCTGCCGTTTGTAGCGCTCGCTACAGCTGATAGGAAAAGAGGAACGATAAAGAGGTGGTGAAATAAGCATGGCTGAACGTCCCTGTTCAAAAATGTATTGGTGTCTTACTTACCAATACAGAATGAGCTAAAGATGCGGCCAAGCAGATCATCAGGTGTGAACTCACCTGTGATCTCATTGAGTGCTTGTTGCGCTTGGCGTAGATCTTCCGCGAGCAGTTCACCTGCTCCATTCATCTCTAGCTGATCTAAACCGGTTTCCAGTAACTCATGGGCACGTTCCAACGCATCCAGATGGCGGCGGCGTGCCATAAAGCCACCTTCAGTAGTTGAGCTAAAGCCCATAGATTCTTTTAGATGATCTCGCAGCAGGTCGACACCAGTTTGTGATTTTGCCGACAAGGTAATTGTGGTGTGATCGTGCGCTTCTCGGATGCTGATAGTTTCGCCACTGAGGTCTGCTTTGTTGCGGATAACTGTGATACGGCTCGATTCTGGTAGCTGGTGGACGAACTCTGGCCAGATCTGTTCTGGATCATCGGTCTCTGTACTTTGACTATCAACCATCAGCAGAACACGATCGGCTTTGTTGATCTCTTCCCAAGCACGGTTGATACCTATACGTTCCACTTCATCAGGGGCATCACGTAGGCCTGCTGTATCAATAATATGCAGTGGCATACCATCAATATGGATATGTTCGCGCAGAACGTCTCGCGTAGTCCCAGCAATATCGGTAACAATCGCAGTTTCACGACCAGCTAACGCGTTGAGTAGACTCGATTTACCTGCATTAGGGCGGCCTGCGATCACTACGTTCATGCCTTCACGTAAAAGACTGCCCTGCTTTGCTTCTGCCTGTACTGCGACGACTTTGCCTAATACCTCTTTTAAGTCACCAAGTACTTTGCCATCGGCAAGGAAGTCGATCTCTTCTTCTGGAAAGTCGATTGCTGCTTCCACGTAGATTCGTAGCTGTACGAGTGCTTCAACTAGCTCATGGATACGGCTGGAGAATTCACCTTGTAGGGATCGAATCGCACAGCGTGCTGCTTGTTCGGAGGAACTATCAATCAGATCGGCAATTGCTTCGGCTTGAGCCAGATCGAGTTTATCGTTCAGGAATGCTCGCTCAGAGAATTCGCCCGGTTTTGCTAGCCTTGCACCTAGCTCAATTGCGCGTTTTAGTAGCAGATCGACAATAACTGGGCCGCCGTGACCTTGTAGTTCAAGGACATCTTCACCGGTAAATGAATTTGGGCCTGGGAAATACAACGCGATGCCTTGATCAATCTCTTGATTGTTTTGATCAAAAAACGGGCCGTAGTAGGCGTAACGAGGTTTAAGCTCGGTTTTTAAAACAGTTTCAGAAATCGTTTTAGCCAATGGACCTGAAATACGCACTATACCTACACCACCTCGACCGGGTGGAGTTGCTTGAGCAGTAATGGTGTCGTTGTTAGCCAGGGTCATAATGAATCTCGAGCGAATATAAATTTAGTGCAAGTTTACCACTTTGCTGGGATGGGAGCATAAAGCCTAGATACAAAAAAGCCGCTAACTCAGTAGCGGCTTTTTTTTGTTAGGTCCGGAGTTACTTATCCGTACCGTTTTCGATCTGCTTATTGATCACGTACTGCTGTGCAATCGATAGGATGTTGTTCACAACCCAGTATAGGGTCAGACCTGCAGGGAACCACAGGAAGAAGAATGTGAACAGGATCGGTAGCATCTTCATGATCTTAGCCTGCATTGGGTCTGGAGGTGTTGGGTTCAGCATCTGCTGAATGAACATACTCGCGCCCATGATGATCGGCAGGATAAAGTAAGGATCTTTAACCGAAAGGTCAGCTAGGTATAGGAACTCAGCGTGTCGTAGGTCTACAGATTCCATTAGTACCCAGTAAAGTGCGATGAAGATCGGCATCTGAGCCAAGATTGGCAGACAGCCACCCAGAGGATTAATTTTTTCCTTCTGGTAAAGCTTCATCATCTCCTGAGACATCTTCTGGCGGTCATCACCGTAAAGATCTTTCAGGCGTGCCATCTCTGGACCGAACTTACGCATTTTAGCCATAGACTTAAATGCTTTAGCGTTCAGATGGAACAGTAGTGCTTTTACGATAACAGTTACACCGATGATCGCTAGACCCCAGTTACCTACTAGGTCGTAAACCCATTTCAGCAACATGTATAGCGGAGACGCTACCCACCATAGAACACCGTAGTCTACAGTCAGTGGTAGGTTCTCATCAGCAATTTCCATGATCTCTTGATCTTTAGGACCTGCGTAGAACGTCGCAGTTACTGTTTTGTTCTCGCTCGGAGAAACTGTGAAGTCTGGAGATAGGAAACCAACAATGTAGTTGCCGTTAGACTTACGCGCTTGGTAAGTGTATTCAGCACCTTTAGCAGGGATCCAAGCACTTAGGAAGTAGTGCTGAGACATTGCGATCCAGCCATCTTTACTCTTACGAGTCGCGCTTTCTTCGTCAATATCATCGAAGTCATACTTTTCGTAAGTGTTCTCTTCAGTAGAGAAAACTGTACCTAGGTAAGACTGCATACCCATATCAGTAGATTCTGTCGGATCTGAGCTACCGTCACGTTTGATCTGGCCAAATAGCTGAGAAGACCAAATATCAGATGACTGGTTATTTACGATAAAGCTAAGCTCAATCTCATAAGAACCTTTAGTGAAGGTATAACGCTTAGTGATCTGTACGCCGCTCGCATCAGTGAAGCTCAAATCAACATTGATCTTCTCTTGATCACCTAGAGTAAATTCATTCTGAGAAACTGTGTAAGTCGGGCGGTTGCCAGAAGCATCAGGACCGTTTCTGCCGATCAAACCACTTTGAGATACATAGACGCGGCTAGTTGTCTGCTCTAGTAGAACGAATGGCAGTTCAGAACCTAGGCTTGCTTTATGTTCAGGTAGAGAGACCTGAATAATGTCGCCGCCTTTAGTGTCTAGAGTTACGTTCAGAACATCTGTTGCTACAGTCACTAGCTTCGCTGTACCTGCAGCTTGAGTTGCTGCACCAGGAACATCGCTAGAAGCTTCAGCAGCAGGAAGATCTGTGTTGGCTGGCTGAGAATCGTATGCAGAAACAGAAGTTGTAGCCTGCTGTGCTTCAGCTGGCTGACCGTAGTCTTGGTTCCATTGCAGGACAACTAAGTAGCTGATCATGCAAAGTGCGCCAATGATACTTATACGCTTAAAATCCATGGGTTAAGGACCAATCGAGTTTACTTTAACTTTTTTGATTTATTTTTCAGTCTGGACCAGCACTTCTTCATCAGCTTGTGAACTTCCTCGTTTTCGAGTTCTCCTAAGCCCTGACGAGCAAGGATAATCATGTCCACTGCAGGTAAATTATGTTGGTTCAAACGAAAGGATTCGCGAATGATACGACGAACACGGTTACGTTTCACCGCCTGACGGATATTTTTTTTGGAAATAACAAAACCTAGCCGAGGATGGCCGAGGTCATTAGGGCGGGAAAGTATAAGGATAGGCTGGTCTGGTACTTTCAGTTGTACGTCGTCAAACACACTTTGAAAGTCCCTGCCGGTTAGCAAACGTAACCGACGGGGGAATCTGAATTCGGTCATTCAAATAAACCAGACCGTTTTGCCAGTCATTAAGCAGACAGGCGCTTACGGCCTTTAGCGCGACGACGGTTAATAACCTGACGTCCAGCTTTAGTAGCCATGCGTGCACGGAAGCCGTGAGTACGCTTACGCTTTAGTACGCTTGGTTGAAATGTTCTTTTCATCGGTCAATCCTGCCAACGCGTTTGATGAATGAAAACATGGCAGAAATGTGCCACGCCAAAAAATAGAGGGCGAATTCTATTGAATTTGTGGGGTTGGATCAATCTCTTTTTAGGATTTATTCAACTTTATTGGAATTATTTCATTAATTTCTGCTTTTTTTCGGTGAATGGACCCTATCTAGCAGGTGGTTCCATTTAATATCGACTTATATAGGTAGTGTATTTCCAAATTGGAAACCTTTAATAAAGGCCACATTTGTAGGTAAGCCTTCTATAACTGTTAACAGCTTGTATAGGTAGCTTGCTAAATGCTTTCATGAAGGAATTTGTCAGAAAAAGCACTTTTCTGTGGATAACTAAGTTATTAACCCTGTTTATAGGCCTTCCGGCAGTGTGTAACTATGGGGATAATAAGTTGGCTAGTTGTGGCTTACCTGAGAGGATGTGTTGGGTAACTCTTTTGTATCCCTCGTATTTACTAGCTTTCCTTGATTAGATTTTTTTTGAAATTGTTCCAAAAAAAGCACTTTGCTGTGTGGATAAGTTGGTAATTAATCGTTAGAATTAGTGCTTCATATAGGTGCTATTTTTACTTTGTCCCTATATTCGGAACTAATAATCATAACTACAGGATAGAAGAAGGGTCTCCCCTCTATGTCGACGGAACTTTGGGCGCGTTGTTTACACAGCCTTCAGGAAGAGTTTCCGGCTCAGCAATACAACACTTGGATTCGACCACTGCAGGTTGCGCCTGAGAGTGCTGAACAGCTGGTATTGGTAGCGCCAAACCGTTTTGTCCGTGATTGGGTAAACGATAAGTTCCTATCGCGTATTCGTCAGGTCGTTAGCGATGTAACTGGCGATATCTCTGTAGAAGTTCTTCTCGAAGTAGCGAATAACCGTGGCGCACCACCAAGACCACGTCCTGCTGCTAACTTTACCCGTCGTCCAATGCCTGCAGCTCCGGCTCCTCAGCCTGCATTTGCTGCAGAACCTGCATTTGTACCTGAGCCTGCTCCTGCAGCTGCGCCTATTTCGGCGCCTGAGCCTGCGGTTGCGGCAGCGCCGATGACTGAACCTGTTCGTGAAGAGGTATTTCAGCCAGCGATGCAGGAATCTGTTCCTGCGCAA